>JAIXSM010000075.1 GCA_027484655.1 Hyphomicrobiales bacterium
AGGACGTTCTTGCCTTCGTCGGCATGACGCTGTGGGACGATAGGCGCCCACTTGGCCGTCATGGCCGGGCTTGACCCGGCCACCCACACAAGCGGCTGCGGTGTTGGATCCCCGGGTCATGCCCGGGGATGACGCTGTGGGGAGATGGGCGCCTCTCCTTCCATCATTCCGGGGCGCGCGCGGTCCGGGTTGGCGCGACCCCGTCATCCCGGCGACGGCCGGGATCCACGATAGGCCGCAGGGCCGAAGCGTTTGCCTGCCGTGGATGCAAGGGCGTTCTTGCCTTCGTCGGCATGACGCTGTGGGACACCGCGCTCTGCCGGACCGCGCGCGCCCTTCTCCCGCGCGCGGGAGAAGGTGGTTTGCGGAGCAAACCGGATGAGGGGGGCGCGGTCCAGGGCCCTCCATCCACAGGCTTGAGCCTGAGCAGACTCCACTTGAGCTGAACCATAGCGTAGCGTGCGGCCGCATCGAGAGAGGCCGCCGCACGCCATGCCCATTCTGTCCTGGCTCACCCGCGACGAGGATCTGCGCGCCGCAGGCCGCGCGCCCTACCGCCTGCTGGAGGAGGCGCCCGACCTTGGCGCGGGCGACAGGGATGCGGGCAACATGCTCATCCAGGGCGACAACCTCGACGCGCTGAAGGCGCTGCTGCCGTTCTACGCGGGCCGCGTGAAGTGCGTGTACATCGACCCGCCCTACAACACGCGCTCCGCCTTCGAGCACTACGACGACAACCTCGAACACTCCCAATGGCTCGCCATGATGTGGCCGCGCCTCGAACTGCTGCGCGAGTTGTTGAGCGAGGACGGGTCCATCTGGGTGTCCATCGACGACAACGAGGCGCACTATTTGAAAGTCATTATGGACGAGGTTTTTGGGCGGAAGAATTTTGTCGCGAATGTGGTTTGGCAGAAGAGGACTTCGCCGGATTTCAGAAACGCCTTGGGTGACGGCCATGAGCACATCATTGTTGCGTCAAGATGCGAAAGAACAATTCGCTCCCAACTAAACTTCTTGCCTCTCACTGATAAACAACGCGCTGAATTCAAGAATCCAGATAACGATCCACGAGGCGCTTGGGTTTCTCGCGATTTCACGGCACAAGGGTTCCGGCCAAACCAGATGTATAAGATCAAAACACCGGGTGGGACTGTTTATGAACCGCCGTCGGGCTCCTGTTGGAAGAACATCGAAGAAGTTTTTCTGTCACAAAAGGCGGAAGGCCGGTTCTGGTTCGGCCAAGATGGCAAAGGCGTGCCGAGGCGGAAGAAGTATCTTTCAGAGACACTTGGGTTGCAGTCTTGGTCGTGGTGGCCTCATGCTGAAGTTGGTAGCACGCAAGAGTCTAAACGCGAGCTAATTAGCTTATTCGGCATGGATTCCGTATTCTCCACCCCCAAACCCGAACGCCTGATCCAGCGCATTCTGCACATCGCCACCAACCCCGGCGACCTTGTGCTCGATTCCTTTCTCGGCTCCGGCACCACCGCCGCCGTCGCGGCCAAAATGGGCCGACGGTTCATCGGCGTGGAGATGGGCGACCACGCCGTCACCCACTGCGTGCCGCGCCTGCAAAAGGTCATCGACGGCGAGCAGGGCGGCATATCGGAAAGCGTCGGCTGGACGGGCGGCTCGGGCTTCCGCTTCTATCGGCTGGGCCCGCCCGCGTTCGATGCGGACGGGCGGATTGATCCCAACATCCGCTTTCCCGTGCTCGCCGCCCACGTGTGGTTTTCCGAAACCGGACGCCCGTGGACGGGCAAGGGCAAGTCGCCGCTGCTGGGCGTGCAGGACGAGCGCGCCGTGGCGCTGCTCTACAACGGCATTCTGGGCGACAAGACGCCCAACGGCGGCAACGTGCTCAACCGCGAGACGCTGGCCATCATCAAGGACAAGCTCGCCCGCAAGGCGCCGGGTTTTGACGGCGAGCTGATCGTCTACGCCGAGGCGTCGAGCCTTGGCCCGCGCACGTTCGAGCGCGAGCGCATCATCTTCCGACAGACGCCCTACGACGTGACGGCGCGAAAGTGAGGGGCGCTGCGATGCAGCTGAAACGCTATCAGGAAGACACCCTCGACGCCCTGCGCGCGTTCCTGTCGAGCGCGCGGCGCAGCGACCCCGCCCTCGCCTACGCCGCCGCGCTGCAAGACCCCGAGCGCGCACGGCGTCTGGGCGCGTGGGCGAACGGCTACCGCCGGCTCGACGCCCTGCCGGACGTTCCCTACGTGTGCCTGCGCGTGCCCACAGGCGGCGGCAAGACGCTGCTCGCCGCCAACACCATCGGCGTCGCCCGCGACTGCTGGATCGAGCGCGATTACCCCCTCGTGCTGTGGCTCGCGCCCACGGACATGATCCGCCGCCAGACGCTCGCCGCGCTGAACGACCGCCGCCACCTGTACCGCCAATCGCTCGACGCCGATTTCAACGGCCGCGTGCGGGTGTTCGACATCGAGGATTTCACGCTGCTGCGCCCGCACGACCTGCGCGACAACTGCTGCATCGTTGTCGGCACGATCCAGACGCTGCGCGTGAGCAACACCGCAGGGCGAAAGGTCTACGCCCACAACGAGCACCTTGAGTCGCACTTCGCGTTACTGCCGCGCGATTTGCCCGGCTACGAAGCTCGCCCCGAGGGCGGGCCAAAATATTCCTTCGCCAATCTCATGCACGCGCTGCGGCCGCTGATGATCGTGGACGAGGCGCACAACGCCGTCACCGGCCTCACACGCGAGATGCAGGGCCGCGTCAACCCGTGCGCCATCGTGGAATTCACGGCGACGCCGCGCTTCAACTCCAACCTGTTGTACTCGGTCACGGGCTGGGAGCTGAAGGAAGCGGAGATGATCAAGCTTCCGATCCGCCTGACCGAACACCGCAACGACTGGCGCTCGGCGGTGGCCGCCGCGCGGATCGAGCGCGACCGGCTGGCAGAGAAGGCGCGCGCCGACAAGGATTTCATCCGCCCCATCGTGCTGCTTCAAGCGCAGGCGGCGAACCGCGAGGTGACGGTGGAGGCGCTGCGCAAGCACCTTGAGGAAAATGAAGGCCTCGCGCCGCAAAAGATAAAGGTGGCGACTGGCGACCAGCGCGAACTGGAGGGCGTCGATCTGTTCGCCCGCGATTGCGAGGTCGAGTACGTCATCACGGTGGAAGCGCTGAAGGAAGGCTGGGACTGCTCGTTCGCCTATGTTCTTTGCTCGGTGGCGAGCGTGAACAGCGAGGTCTCGGTGGAGCAGTTGCTGGGGCGCGTTCTGCGCATGCCCTACGTGAAGCGGCGCGCCGATCCCGACCTCAACAGGGCGTACGCGCACCTCTCCGAGCCCAATTTCAGGGCTGCGGCCGAGTCCATCGCCAAAAGCCTCGAAAAAATGGGCTTTGAGGAGCAGGACTCGCGACAGCTCATCGAGAACGACCAGTACGAACTGGATGCAGACGGGCTGTTCGCGCCGCGCGCCGAGCCGCCGCCGGTCTTCAGCGCGCCCGCGCCCGAGGCGAGCGTCGCGGCCCTTCGCGCGTTGAAGGATGACCGCGTGAGCGTCGAGGTGAAGGACGGCGCAGCGATCCTTCAGGTGAAGGGCTATCTGGCGCCCGAACTCGTGGGCGAAATCGCTGCGGCGCTGCCGGAAGCGGCGCGCGCGGGTTTTCACGAAGCGGCTGCAAGCTATCAGGCGCAGGCCCATCCGCGCCTTCCGCCCGCCGCGCGCGGCGAGAGTTTTGTAGTGCCGGCGCTGATGGCGTTCGTTCAGGGTGCGTTCGTCTTCGCCGAACCGGAAACGGTCGCGGCGGCGTTCGAGTGGTCGCCGCGCGCCTGCGACGCCGCGCTGACGCCGCAGGATTATCTGCCCGGCGAAACATCCGAGCGCTTCGAAATCGACATTATCGGCGCGCGCCTGTCGCTGTCGCGCCTGAGCGACCAGGATCTGATGGTGCTCAACCCGCCGGTTGCGGGCTTTGCGAACGTCAATTTCGCCACGTGGCTTGAGGCGCGGTTGCGCGACCCCTACCTCAAGGCGCACGATGTGCGCGATTATGTGCTGCGCGCGCTGGCGCATCTGGGCGGGGACCGCGGCCTTTCGATGACTGCGCTCTGGGGCGACAAGTATCGCCTGCTGGAGGCGCTGCGCGGCAAGCTCGCGCGCCAGCGTGAAGAGGCGCGCAAGGATGCGCACCAGCTTTTTCTGCTCGCCCCGGAGGCGCGCGTCGCAATCTCGCACGACGAGGGCTTTCGGTTTCACGCGCGGATGTTCGAGACCGCGCGCCTGCAGCCGCCCGGCCGGTGGCGATTTCAAAAACATTTTCTCGGCCCCGACAGGGTTCCGGCGCTGGACGGCGCCCCGGAGGGGGAGGAGACGCAATGCGCGCTGGCGCTCGACGCCCTCGACGAGGTGGAGTTCTGGGTTCGCAACGCATCCCAGCACAGGGACGCGTTTCGCCTGCCGCTTGCGACGCAGAATTTTTACCCGGACTTCGTCGCCAGACTGAAAGATGGCCGCATCTTCATCGTCGAGTACAAGGGGGCCGGATACTTGACCAACGATGAGTCACGCGCCAAGCGCGCCATCGGCGAAGTTTGGGAAAAAGCCGGCGGCGGCCTGTTCCTCATGGTCGAGAAGATGAAGCACGGCCTCGACATGCGCCAGCAGCTTGAGGCCAAGCTGAGGCTGTGAGCCGCCGCCGGACCGCGGGCGTCCTCGCCCGCACAACATGCGCGCGGGGGCGCTGCCCTCACCCCGGCGCCATCCGGCGCCGACCCTCTCCCGCAAGCGGGAGAGGGATTCGCCAACGTCATTCCATTCAAGCACAAACCAACGGGCGCGCCCTTCTCCCGCGCGCGGGAGAAGGTGGTTTGCGGAGCAAACCGGATGAGGGAGGCGAGAACGCGCGCAACCTCGCGCCTCTCTCCACATTCCCGGGGCGCGCGACGCGCGAACCCGGGATCCAGCCTTGAAGCGCAGCCTCTGGGCCCCGGATCGCCTTCGGCGTCCGGGGAGGTGGAGCAGCGGAGCGCTGATCCCCTCACCCCAGGCACGCCCGCGCCAGCATCTGGAACGCGCGGGCGCGGTGGGAGAGCGCCTGCGAGCCGTCGGCCGGAATGCCGTGCTTCTCCTGCGAGGTCATTTCGCCAAACGTGCGCGTGTGCTCATCCGGCAGGAAGAAGGGATCGTAGCCGAAACCGGCCTCGCCGCGCGGACGGTCGATCACGCCAAAAACCTTGCCTTCAAACAGCTCAAGATGCCCATCGGGCCAGGCCACCGCCAGCGCGGACACAAAGTGCGCGCGCCGCTGCTCCGGCGCCCGCGCGCCGCGCTCGGTCAGCATCGCCTCAATAAGCGCCATGGCGGCGGGAAAATCTCCCGCATCCTTGGCGAAGCGGGCGGAGGTGACGCCGGGCTCGCCGCCCAGCGCATCGACGCACAGGCCGGAATCATCCGCGAACGCCGGCAGGCCCGTCGCGTCAGCCGCCGCGCGCGCCTTGATCTCGGCGTTGGCGAGGAACGTGGTTCCCGTCTCCTCGGGCTCGGGCAGGCCCAACTCGCCAGCGGAAACGAGCGCGACGCCGTAGGGCTCCAGCAGCTCGCGCATCTCGCGCAGTTTGCCGGCGTTGTGCGTGGCGATGACCACGCGACCTTCGAGCTTGCGGTGGGGGCGTTCGCTCATGCCACCGCCTGCTTCTGCAACGCGACGAGATCGGTGACGCCCTTGCGCGCCAGCGCCATCATTTCCGCGAGTTGCGCGTCGGTGAAGGTCGCGCCCTCGGCGGTGGCCTGAATCTCCACCAGCGCGCCGCCGCCCGTCATCACGAAGTTGCCGTCGGTGTGGGCGGCGGAATCCTCGATGTAATCAAGGTCAAGCACGCTCACGCCCTGATAGACGCCGCAGGAGACGGCGGCCACGTGGTCGCGCAGCGGCAGATCGCGGATCATGGAGCGGCCGTGCATCCACTTGAGGCAATCGTGCAGCGCAACCCAGGCGCCGGTGATGGCCGCCGTGCGCGTGCCGCCATCAGCCTGGAGCACGTCGCAATCAATCACGATCTGGCGCTCGCCCAGCGCCTGAAGATCCACCACCGCGCGCAGGGAGCGGCCGATGAGACGCTGGATTTCCTGCGTGCGACCGGACGGCTTGCCGGAAGAAACCTCGCGGCGCGTGCGCGTTTGCGTGGCGCGCGGCAGCATGGAGTATTCGGCCGTCACCCAGCCGCGCCCCTGCCCGCGCAGCCACTGCGGCGGCTTGTCCTCCAGAGAGGCGGCGCACAACACATGGGTTTCGCCGAACTTCACAAGGCAGGAGCCTTCGGCGAACCGGGCGACGTTGCGCTCGATGGAGACGGGGCGCATTTCGTCGGCGGCGCGTTTGGATGGACGCATGGGAACGGCTCCTGAAAAAGGTCGGCGGTTCGTAGAGGCAAACGCGCGCCCCGACAAGCTTTCTCACACGGCGAGATCGGCAAGGGTCGGCGCCTGGGCGCCCCGCCGGGCGCAGGTCCACGCGCCAGCCGCGACCGCGCGCGCCATCCAGCGGGCGACATCCGCTGCGGCGCAAGGCGTGGATTGCGGCCCCAACGCGCCGTCCGCCTCCATGGCCGAGAGCAGGCCGGCGGTGAAGGCGTCGCCGGCGCCGACCGTGTCGACCACCGCCACAGGCGGCGCGGGAACAGCGACCCAGCCTGCGCCAGACATGGCGAGCGCGCCCTGCGGCCCCAGCGTCAGCACGGCGAGGCGGGGCCCCGCGGCGGCCCAGTGCGCGATCACATCGCGGGGGTCACGCCCCGGATAAAGCCACGCCAGATCCTGCGCGCTGGCCTTCACCACATCGCAGAGCGCCACGCGCGCCTCCACCAGACGCACGGCCTCCTCGCGGGGCGGCAGTACGCCGGGCCGCACGTTGGGATCAAAACTGATGGACGCGCGCCCGCGCGCCGCGCGCATCAGGGCGAGCACGGGCTCGCCGGTGGGCGGCGTCATCGCGTGAAATGAGGAAACGTGCAGGTGGGACGCATCCGGCGGCAGGAGCGCGGGCGGGCCTGAGCGCTCGTGCGCTGTGCCGTGCAGATAGAGCGTGAACGACACGCCCTCTTCGCTTTCCGGCGACACGAGCGCCAGCGGCATGGGCGCATCGCACGTAACAAGCGCGCCGCACTCCACGCCCGCAGCAAGCAGCGCTGCGCGAAACCGCGCGCCCCACGCGTCCGACG
>JAIXSM010000078.1 GCA_027484655.1 Hyphomicrobiales bacterium
ACAAGCGCCCCTTGCATCCACGATAGGCAAACGCTTCGGCCCTGCGGCCTGTCGTGGTTTCCGGCCTTCGCCGGAATGACGGCAATGTGGGCGCCAACCGTGCAACAACGTCGTGGCCGGACTTGATCCGGCCACCCAGACAAGGAGCCGCGAGTTTGGATCCGCGGGTCAGGCCCCGGATCAAGTCCGGGGACGCGGATGACGGCCAAATGGGCGCCCACGTCCCCCGAGCGTCATGCCGACGAAGGCAACAAGCGCCCCTTGCATCCGCGATAGGCAAACGCTTCGGCCCTGCGGCCTGTCGTGGTTTCCGGCTTGTCGCCGGAATGACGGAAAGGTGGGCGCCAGCTGGACCGTGGACGGCCCCGCGCGCTCTCCACCTGCGGGCGAGGACGCCCGCGGTCCACGTTCCCGCCGCGTCATGCCGACCTTCGCCGGCATGACGGCCTCACTCCGCGGCTTCCACCATGCGCTCGGCCTGGCCGAGATCGACGCTGACGAGTTGCGAGACGCCCCGTTCGGCCATGGTCACCCCGAACAGCCGGTCCATGCGCGCCATGGTGATCGGGTTGTGGGTGATGGTGACGAAGCGCGTGTCGGTTTTCTTGCGCATCTCTTCCAGCAGATCGCAGAAGCGCTCCACGTTGGCGTCGTCGAGCGGCGCGTCCACCTCGTCGAGCACGCAGATGGGCGACGGGTTGGTGAGGAACACCGCGAAGATGAGCGACATGGCGGTGAGCGCCTGCTCGCCGCCCGACAGCAGCGTCATCGTCTGCGGCTTCTTGCCGGGCGGACGCGCGAGAATTTCGAGGCCGGCTTCGAGCGGATCGTCGCTCTCCACCAGCTGCAGCTCCGCGGCGCCGCCACCAAAGAGCGTTGTGAACAGCTCCTTGAAATGGCCGTTCACCACATCGAACGCGGCGATGAGCCTCTCACGGCCCTCCTTGTTCAGGTTCTGGATAGCGAGGCGCAGCTTGCGGATAGCCTCGGTGAGATCCTCCTGTTCGGCGGCCATGGCGTCGCGCCGCTGCTCGATCTCGGTGAGTTCGTCGTCGGCGCGCAGGTTCACGGCGCCAAGTCGTTCGCGATCCTGCTTCAGTTCGTCGAGCTTGCGGGCGACGCCCTCCGCTTCAGGGAGTTTGGCGACATCCGTCACGCCCGCGAGTTCCGCGAGCTGGTGCGGCTCGCAGTCGAGGTCGTTCAGAATCGCGCGCACGATATCGTCGAGGCGCTGGCGCAGCCCTTCCACGCGCTGCTCCGAGCGTGCGCGCTCCTCGCGCACGGTGGCCATGGCGTCCAGCGCCGAGCGGGCGAGCCGGTCGCTTTCGGCCAACCGCGTCTCCGCTTCGGCGCGCCGGTCTGACGCGGCCTTGCGGGCCTCCTCGGCCTGGGCGATCTCATCCATGAGCGCGCGGCGGCGCTGCATGAAGAGGTCGGGCGCGTCTGCAAGCTCCGCCTGCTCCTCGCGGGCCTCCGCGATGCGCTCCTCAAAATCCTCGATCTGCCGGGTGGCGCCGTCGCGGCGGCTCTCCCAGGACTGGCGCTCGGTCTCTATGGCGCCTCGGCGCTGGGCGCGGATTTGCGCCTCACGGGCGAGACCCTGCACGGCGGAGCGGGCCTCGCTGGCCTCCGCGCGGGCGTGGGCGGCTGAGGCGCGGGCGCGTTCCAGTTTCGTTTGTAACGTGTGGGCGGGCGCCAGCGTGGACAGCGCCTCCTCGGCCTCGGCGCGCGCGCGGGCGGCCTCGTCGCGGCTGACGGTGAGACGGCTCGCCGCCTCTTGCAGCGCCGAGATGCGGGTGGCGGCGACCGAGCGCCGGCGTTCCGCCGCGCTCACCGCCTCGCGGGCGTCGCTCACCGCCTTCTGGGCGTTGCGCAAGTTCGCGCGGGCCTGCGTCTCCGCCATTTCGGCGCTGCGCACGGCTGCGGCTGCGACCTCGTTCTCGCGCTTCAGAATATCGGCGGCGGCGCGGGCTTCCTCACCCTCGGCGATGAGGTCGCCGAGCCGGTTTTTTTCGGCGAGACGCCGGGCGGCCGGGGTGGGGGCCTCGGCGGCGGCGGTGAACCCGTCCCAGCGCCACAGGTCGCCCTCTTTTGAGACAAGCCGCTGCCCGGGCCTCAGCGCTGCCTGAAGGGCCGGGCCTTCGGCGCGCGGGACGACGCCGATCTGCGCCAGACGCCGGGCGAGCTGCGCCGGCGCGCGCACCATGTCCGCGAGCGGGGCGACGCCGGCGGGCAGGGCGGGGTCATCCGCCTTCGGCCCCATGGGCCCCCAGTGGGCCGCCGCAGCAACGTTCGTCGGCGCGTCCAGATCATCGCCGAGCGCCGAGCCCAGGGCCGCCTCATAGCCCTTGTCCACGGCGATTTCGTCAACCACCGGAGGCCATTCGTCGCCCCCTGCGCTGGCGAGCAGCTTGGACAGGGTGCGCGCCTCCGTCTCCAGCCGCTGGGCCTTGCGCTCCGCCTCGGCGTGGGGCGCCCGGCTCGTCGCCTCGCGGGTCCGGGCGGCGGCGAGAGCCTCCTCGGCGGCCATGGCGCCGTCCTCGGCGGCCTCAAGCCCCGCTTGCGCATCCTCCAGTCGCTCGGCGGCCTCCACATACTCATCGTCGGAGCCGGCCTGGGCGCGCAGGTCTTCCAGCTCGCGCTCCACCTGCGCGAGATCGGCCTCGAAGCGGCGCAGGCGCTGGTCTTCCCCGGCCAGCGATTGCTCGAGGGCGCTGCGGCGGGCGTTCAGGTCAGACAGGGCGGCCTGCGCGGCGGCCAGCGCCTGCTCGCACTCGGCCAAACGCCCCTCGGCGTCGGCGAGTTTCTCCTTGGCGGCCCAGTCGCTTTCCTCGGACGCCTCCGCGGCGGCGTCCAGATCCTCGCGCTCGGCGTCGAGGCGCGCCAGCATCCCGGCGGCGTCGTTGATCATCGACTTTTCGCGCGACAAATCGCGATCGAGCTGGGCGAGGCGGCGCTCAAGCTCTGCGCCGCGTTGCTTGGCGCGCTGCTCCTCGCCCTCAAGCTGCTCGCGCGCCAGCACAAGCCGCTGGAGCGCCGCGCCGGCCTTCGCCTCGGCGTCACGCAGAGGCGGGAGTTCATAGGCTGCGATGGCCTGCGCCTTGGCGGCCTCCGCCTGCCCGAGCGTGCGGTCCTCGACGGCGCGAACATCCTGTTCGAGCTTGGCTTCCGCCTCTTTGAGCTGCCGCGTCACATCGCGGTGGGACAGGAATGCGAGCAGCGCCTCGTTGCGGCGGATGTCGGCGGCCAGCGTCTTGTAGCGGCTTGCCTGCCGCGCCTGACGGCGAAGGCTGTCGATCTGGGAGTCGAGCTGCTTCATCACGTCTTCGAGGCGGTTGAGGTTGTCCTCAGCGCCCTTCAGGCGCAGCTCCGCCTCGTGACGGCGCGAATGCAAGCCCGCCACGCCGGCGGCCTCTTCCAGAATGCGCCGGCGCTGCTGCGGCTTGGCGGAGATGATCTCGCCGATCATGCCCTGGCGCACCATGGCGGGCGACCGCGCGCCGGTGGACGCGTCTGCGAACAGAAGCTGGATGTCGCGGGCGCGCACCTCCTTGCCGTTGACGCGGTAAACGGAGCCGTCGCCGCGCTCGATGCGGCGGCTCACCTCAAGCTGGTCGGCGTCGTTGAAGGCGGCAGGCGCGGTGCGGTCGGCGTTGTCCAGCAGCAGGGCGACTTCCGCCATGTTGCGGCCGGGCCGGTTGCCGGAGCCCGAAAAGATCACGTCGTCCATGCCGGATGCGCGCATGGACTTATAGGAATTTTCACCCATCACCCAGCGAAGGGCTTCGACGAGGTTGGACTTGCCGCACCCGTTCGGCCCCACGACGCCCGTCAGGCCGGGCTCGATCTGGAAATCCGTCGCTTCACAGAAGCTCTTGAAGCCGACGAGCCTCAGACGATTGAACTTCATACTGAAATCCCCACGCGCGCCCCCACGCGGGCCCCAAGGCCGAAACTTGCGAGCGGGAGCATGAGCGACGACCGGCGCGGGCGAAGCAGGGCGCCGGACCGCCGCCAGGCGGCGCATCGGGTGCAGGCGCCCGCGCAGACGCCTGCTTCTAACGCGTCACAAACCGCGCGGCGACGCAAGCCAGACTGTGGAATTTCCTGTGCGAAACGGCGCCGACCCTATCCTCACTTCAGGAAGGGCAGGAAAACTTTCTCCATCTCCTCCAGCGTCACGTTGCCGGCCATGCGCACGCCGTTGACGAAGAACGTGGGGGTGGAGTTTACGCCGAACTGCTTGGCGGCGAGATCGCGCACCTCGGAAATCTTGTTGTAAAGCTCCTGATCCTTCAGGCAGCTTTCGAACCGCTCCTGGGACATGCCGATCTGGCGCAGCAACTGGCTCAGGCCCGCCAGCGGCTTGTCGTTGGCCCAGTTCTTCTGCTGGGCGAACAGCAGCTCCACCACTGCGTCGCGGCGTTCGCCGGAGCAGCGGGCCAGCATGTAGGCGCCCATGTCCACCGCGTTGAGCGGGAATTCCCGCAGCACGAACCGCACCTTGCCGGTGTCGATGTACTTCGTCTTCAACTCCTTGAACGTTCCCGTGTGGAACGCCGCGCAGTGCGAGCAGGTGGTGGACGCGTACTCGACAATGGTGACGGCGGCGTCCTTCGAGCCCATCCACAGGTCAGGGAGCGGCCCTTCCTTCATGAGCGCCTCGCGCGACACTCCGGCGTTCTGGGCGAGCGCGGCGGCGGGCAGTCCCGCGGCGGCGAGCGCCAGGCCGGAACCGGCGATCTGGAGAGCGCGGCGGCGTGTCGGGGGCGAGAGCGTCATGGGTGCATTCCGTGTCTGGCCGGGCTGGCGACCGGCGTTGGCTGATTCCCCCGTGCGAACGGAGGCCTGCGAACCTGATTAAGGTCGCGAATGTGGCAAGTCGAGGGTTGAACGGACGGCATGGGTCACGTTCCCCGCCGGTTCGCCGACAAGGCGGCCGCGCCGAGGCGGGCGAGGGCGTCGCGCAGGCCATCGTCCGCGATGTCGCGCGCAGCCTCCTGCGCCACGCGCGCGGCTTCGGGATCAACCGGCGCCGGCTTGCGCCTGGGGGCGGCCCGGCGGACGGGGCCCTGACGCACGGCGATGCGCCCCACGCAGCGCCAGCCCAGCCGCGCGTTCACCCGCTCGATGACCAGCGGCGCCACATGCTGAAGCTCGATGGCGAATGCGCCCTCGATGCGCACCACGAGCGTCGCTGGCTCCGGGGCGGCGTCGGGCGAGCGGCCCGGCGGGCGCACGGGCCACTGCATGCGAATGGGCTCGCTCACGTCGCCCAGCCGCGGCCCAACGATGTCGCGCCAGTGCAGAATGACGTCGCTTTCGCCAAAACCCTGCTTTGCGATGACAGGGTTGATCGCAGCGTTCACCAGATCGGCGAGCGCGCGCGGACGGGGGCGGTGGCGTTGGGGCGGGACAGCCATGAGCGCAGCCTACCATGGGCGGCGGCTGCGCGCACGCGTCTCACTCCGCCGCGCTGCGGGCGTTGGAGCGCCGGTGCAAAATGTCGCTCACCATGCCAGAGTCCATCACGTCGCCGAAGGTGAGGTAAATCGCGCGCAAGCTCGCGTTGTGCTCCTCGTCGTTGTCGGCGGCGTTGCAATCGCTCACCATCACGACCTTGTAGTTGAGCATCATGGCGTCGCGGGCGGTGGACTCGCAGCACACGTTCGTCACTGTGCCCGCGATGAGAACCGTATCCACGCCCTGCTCGCGCAAAATCCCGTCGAGGTCCGACGAGCCCTGGATGAAGGCGGAGAAGCGATGCTTCTCGACGTAGAGATCATCTGTGCGGGCGTCCATCTCCGGGTGCAGGGCGTACCCTTCCGAGCCGCGCGCCAGCGCCTTGTAGCGCATTTCGGCGCGTTCGGGCCGGGTGATCTTGTGCGCGTTCGACCACGTGATCTTGTCGCCCGCGGTGCAGGCGGTCTGAATCCACACCACCACGCCGCCGGTGTCGCGAACCGTCTGCGCGAGCGCGTTGATCTGCGGAATGATGCTGGGCGCCATATCGCACGGCGCATGGGCGAGGGGGCCGGGCATGAACGCGTTCTGCATGTCGATGACGACGAGCGCGGTCTTGCTCGGCGTGAGATCGTCGTGAATATGCTCTCGACCGCGCCGCTTGATGACGCGCTCGACGACCTCCTGGGGGATATGGCTGTTGTGCATCCTGTTGGCCCTGCTCTCGTTTGTCCCTGACTGCCCGGAGGCGGGCCCATGCTAACGCGGGCCGCGCATGCCGCAAGCGGCCATGGGGGAGGCGGGGCCGCCGCGACGCTGCTGGCCTGGTACGACCGCTCGCGCCGCCGCCTGCCGTGGCGCGCGGAGCCCGGCGCGACGGCTGATCCCTACGCCGTCTGGCTGTCGGAAATCATGCTGCAGCAGACCACCGTGCAGGCGGTGAAGCCCTATTTCGCTCGCTTTCTCGCGCTTTGGCCCACGGTGAACGAACTCGCCGCCGCGCCCATCGAGGCGGTGATGAAGGAGTGGGCGGGGCTTGGCTACTACAGCCGCGCGCGCAATCTGCACGCCTGCGCGCAAACCGTCGCGCAGCGGCTGGGCGGGCGCTTTCCGGATACGGAGGCCGGTTTGCGCGAACTGCCCGGCGTCGGCCCCTACACGGCGGCGGCCATCGCGGCGATCGCGTTCGGCAAACGCGCGGTGGTGGTGGATGGCAACGTGGAGCGCGTGGTCACGCGGCTGTTCTCCATCGAAGACGCGATGCCCGGCGCCAAGCCGCTCATCCGCGCCCGCGCCGACGACCTGACGCCCGACATGCGCGCCGGAGATTTCGCCCAGGCGATGATGGATCTGGGCGCCACCATCTGCACGCCGCGCAAACCCGCCTGCGCCATTTGCCCGTTGACGGACGGCTGCTCCGCCCGCGCCAACGGCGATGCGGAGCGCTTTCCGGTGAAGGCGCCCAAGGCCGAACGGCCGACGCGAGCCGGCGCGATTTTCTATGCGCGCCGTGCGGACGGCTGCGTGCTGGTGCGCGCGCGTCCGCCCAAGGGCCTGCTCGGCGGCATGAGCGAGTTTCCCGGCTCGCCATGGAGCGCGGATTTCGACGTGGCGAGCGCCCGCGATCACGCGCCGTTTCCGGCGGACTGGCGCCGGCTTGCAGGGTCCGTCGAGCACGTGTTCACGCACTTCGCGCTGTCGCTGACGGTCTTCACAGCCGATGTTCCCTGCGATGCGCCAACGCCCGAGGCCGGACGGTGGACGCCCGAGGACAAGCTCGAGGCGCTGGAGGCGCTGCCGACAGTGATGCGCAAGGCCCTCGTCGCGGCGCGGGGATAGGCATCTCTGCAGGCGGGGCGTGATGCGGGGCCTTGGCGCGGGCCGCCGCCTGTGCATGATGAGCGCCGACGACAACGCGCCAAACAAGAGGGGAGGACACATGACCACGTTCGTTCGCACATTGCTGCTCGGCGTCGCCGCGACCACGCTCGCGACCGCAGCAATGGCCCAGTCCGACGACGGCTATTTCAAGGGCAAGACGGTGACCATCGCGGTTGGCGGCACCGCAGGCGGCGGCATCGATATCGGCGCGCGCATGGTGGCGCGCTACATCGGCAATCATCTGCCCGGCAGGCCCAACGTCACCCCCGCGCTGATGCCCGGCGCTGGCGGCGTTCGTCTGCTGGAGCACCTGCGGCAGGTGGCGCCGAAGGATGGCACCTACATCGGCGCGTTCGCCACGGGGCCGATCATCGAGCCGCTGATCTCGACGCGTCCCGTCGCCTACAAGACATCCGACTTCACCGCCATCGGCGCGCTGGAGAAGGACGTGAGCTTCTGCGCCACGTGGCACGCCTCGCCCATCAAGACCATTCAGGACGCGATGAAGCGCGAGGCCACAGTGGCTGGCACGGGGGCGGCGTCGTCCACCGACATCTTCCCGCTGGCGCTGAATGCGACGCTGGGCACGAAGTTCAAGCTCATCACCGGCTATGTGGGCACGCAGGAAACCATCATCGCCATCGAACGCGGCGAGACCGACGGGCGCTGCGGCTGGGGCTGGTCGAGCCTCAAGTCGGCGAAGCCCGATTGGGTGCGCGACAAGAAGCTCAACATGCTGGTGCAGCTGAGCCTCACCAAGCATCCTGAAGCCATGGACGTGCCGCTGGCCATCGATCTCATTCCCGATGAGGCCGGCAAGCAGATGATGAAGGTTCTCGTTGCGCCGCAGGACATCACGCGTCCTTACCTTGCGCCTCCCGGCATGCCGGCGGACCGCGTGCGCGAGGTGCGCGCCGCGTTCATGGCGACCATGAAGGACGAGGGTTATCGCGCCGAATTCATCAAGCTCATGGGCGACGAGCCCACGCCGACATCGGGCGAGGACATGCAGAAGCTGCTCAATGAGATCTACGCCACGCCGCCTGCGGTCATTGCACGACTGAAGGAAGTGCTGAAGGGCTCGAACTAAACCAGAGGGCGCCGGCTCAGGCCGGCGCCACAATCCGCCGATAGAGACGCCACGTCGCGTGGCCCAGCACGGGAAGCGCGACGAACAGGCCGAGAAAACCCGTTGCAATCGACAGCGCCGTGAGCGCGACGATCAGCAGCGCCCACGCCAGCATGGGCGCGGGGCTCAGCGTCACCGCCTTCACGCTCGCGATCATGGCGGTGATGAAATCCACATCCCGGTCGAGCAGCAGCGGAAACGAGACGACAGTCAGCGAGACGACAAGCGTCGCCATCGCCGCGCCGACAACATGGCCGACAGCCAGGAACACAAGACCATCCTGCGTGGTGAAGACCACCTCAAGGAAGGCGCCGAAGCTGGTGAATGACTGGAAGCCGAGAAACAGCGCCAGCAGCAGCCGCACCTGATACATCCACACCATGAACGCGAAGATGGAGACGAACGCCATCCACGCGAACTCACGCCCGCGTTGCGCGAAGATAACGCCCAGAACGCCGCGCCAAGTGAGCGGCTGGCCGCTCTCCAGCCTGCGGCTCACCTCGTACAGGCCAGCGGCGATAAAGGGGCCAATGAGCACGAATCCCGCCGCCAGCGGATAGGCGAGGTAGCCCTTTCCAAACCACGCCACCGTGGCGACGATCAGCATCCCGCCCAGCGCATACACCCCGCCGAAGGCGAGGCCATAAAGGGGCGCGGCGAGAAAATCGCGCCAGCCTTGCGCCAGCGCTGCTCCGATATCCTCAAACGTCGCCGCGCGAATGACGGGGAACGCTGGCGCGGCGTCTGTTTGTGATTGGGCTTCCATGTGCGCGCCCTCCGGTTGCGATGGTCACATCGCGGCAGCATCAATCGGACGATGCGAGCGGCGACATGATCTGCGTCAACGCTGGCGCGGTCCACATTATGATGAGGCGATTGGCGCGATGGTTCCCGCAGCGTCATGGCGGCGAAGGCCGCCATCCACGACAGGCCACGAGCACGACGGCCTGCCGTGGATTCCGACCTTCGTCGGAATGACGGAGACGTTGGCGCCTCTATTCCCACAACGGCGCAGCGCCCAGGCCGGCGCGGCCGCGATCTTCCCGCCGGGCGCGCCGGTGGCGGAAGCAGCCGAGCGCCTGCTGGAGGAGTTCAACGCGCGCCTCCCCGCAGCGTCATGCCGGCGACGGCCGGCATCCACGACAGGCCACGAGCACGGCGGCCTGCCGTGGATTCCGACCTTCGTCGGAATGACGGAGACGTTGGCGCCAAATGGACCGCGCGCCACATCCCCGGACGCTTCCCTCTTTCCACTTCCCCGGACGCCGCAGGCGATCCGGGGTCCAGCGCGGTATTCAACTCTGGCTCCCGGGTTCGGGCTTACGCCCGCCCCGGGAAAGTGGCGGGGTGGCTTGCCACAATGGGAGCGGGGACGCCGCGGTCCAAAGCCGACGCCCTCCACATCTTCTCACGTCTGGCCGGGCCGCAGCTTGTAGAAGATGTGCGTGCCGATGGTGTCCATTTTCTTCAGGCGCTTCGCCCACGAGGGCCGCACGTAATTGGCGTGGTAGTGCGTGGAGCCGCCCACGTCCTCAAGGAACGTCTTGCCCTCCAGCACATCGCGGGCGATGCGCACCGCCGTCCGCCACGGCTCGGGCTCGGTGATGCGCAGCGATTTGCCCTCGCAGGCGAAGGTGAACTGGCAGCCGAGATAGCGATGGCGGTTCTGGTAGACCACGCCGCACACGCTGGCGGGATACAAGCCGCTCCTGACGCGATTGAGCACCACCTGCGCCACGGCCGCCTGCCCTTCTTCGGGCTCGCTGCGGGCTTCGAAGTAGATGGCTTCCGCAAGGCAGCGCTCCTCGCGCCGCGCCTTGGACTGGTCGATGAGGGACGCATAGTCGGGCCTGTTGACGCCCACGGCTGGGGCGGGCGCAGGCGCGCTCGTGCGCGCCTCGTGCAGCACGATGGCGGGCGCGCGAATAACGTCGAGGCGATGGTCGAACGGCGCCGGCGTCGTGGAGGTCATCGCCATGGCGCGCGACACATGGGGCGTCGCGCCGTCGAGGAATCGCCGGGTGGCGCCCCGCAAGGGCGCGCCGGCGCCGCGTGGCGATACGCCGGGCTGGGCCCCGCTCTGGGCCCGCGATGTGGCGCCGTCCCGGGACAACTCGACGAGCGACCGCGCTGTCTCCAGTTCCTCCTCTGCGCTGCGCCCCTCCTGCAACGCCTCAAAGGCGAGATAACGGCCGCCGGTGACGAGGGCGGACTGGCGAAAGCCCTCCACGCCAATGGCGCGCAGGCGGGAAGCGAACGTGGGGCGCAGTCCCACAAACGGATCGCCCCTGCGGGTGCGGTCAGGCTCGGGAAAGGCGCCCGCGCGGGGCTTGAGGTCGCCGCGCGGCGGCTGCTCGGGGACGGTGCGCTCGCGCGTCAGATCCTCGGTGCGGCCGGTCGCAAGCCGCGCCTCGCGGATCGGCGGCGCAACGCCCGCATAGGTGAGGGAGAGTGGCCCAGCGCCCGGCTCGGGCAGGATCAGATCAACAGGGATCGGCGGCGGCAGGTGGAGGCCCGGCCCAAGGCTGCCCCCCAGCGAGGCGTCGATGCCGGCGCTTGCCGGCATCGAAACGGCGAGGCCTACCCCCAGGCACCAGGGTGCGACTGCGCCAAACGCCCAACCGACACGGGAACGACCCATACGCTTACCCAAACTGAACCCGCGCGACAGGTCGCGCGCTACAGCTTCGGATAATCCCCCATCATGCTTTATGCCGCGTTACGCGGCCCCCACAGCGCGCCGTCCCGAAATGAGACGGATGCGGCGCCTGCAATGGACCGCGCGCGTCCTCGCGCGCTCTTGCAAACCCATGCGAGCGGGGACGCTCGCGCTCCAACGGACAACTACGGCGCAAGCATGGTTACGCCGTGCTCGCAGCCGCCTTGCCCAGCGCCGCCTGCGCGGCGGCGAGACGGGCGATGGGCACGCGGAACGGCGAGCAAGACACGTAGTCGAGCCCCGCGCCCTCGCAGAAGTGGATGGAGGCGGGATCGCCGCCATGCTCACCGCAGATGCCGAGCTTGATGTCGGGGCGGGTGGCGCGGCCGCGCTCGGCGGCGATCTTCACCAGCTCGCCCACGCCCTCCTGATCCAGCGTCACGAACGGATCGGCCGGCAGAATGCCCTTCGCCGTGTACGGCCCGAGGAACGAGGCCGCGTCGTCGCGCGAGATGCCGAGCGTCGTCTGGGTGAGATCGTTGGTGCCGAACGAGAAGAACTGCGCGCTCTTCGCGATCTCGGCGGCGCGCAGCGCAGCGCGCGGCAGTTCGATCATGGTGCCCACCTGATAGGGCACATCGACGCCGGTCTCCTGCCGCACGGCCTGCGCCATGGCGTCAATGCGCGCCTTTATGAGATCCAGCTCGGCGAGCGTCATCACCAGCGGCACCATGATTTCCGCCGTCACGGGCTTGCCGGTCTTGCGTCCGGCCTGCACGGCGCCTTCAAAAATGGCGCGCGCCTGCATTTCGGCGATTTCCGGGTATGCGATGGCGATACGCACGCCGCGGAAGCCGAGCATCGGGTTGAACTCATGCAGCTCGTCGGCGCGGCGCTTCAGCTTCGCGGGGTCGGCGCTCATCGCCTTGGCGACCTCGGCGATTTCCTCCTCCGTATGGGGCAGGAACTCGTGCAGCGGCGGATCAAGCAGGCGGATCGTGACGGGCAGGCCCGACATGATCTCGAACAGTTCTGCAAAATCCTTCCGCTGCATGGGCAGCAGCTTGGCGAGCGCGTGGCGGCGGCCGGCCTCGTCGTCGGCGAGGATCATCTCGCGCACCGCGACGATGCGATCACCCTCGAAGAACATATGCTCCGTGCGGCACAGGCCGATGCCGTCGGCGCCGAAGTTGCGCGCCGCGCGCGCGTCAGCCGGCGTCTCCGCGTTGGTGCGCACCTTCATGCGGCGCGCCTTGTCCGCCCACGTCATCAGGGTCGCGAACTCGCCGGAGAGTTCGGGCTGCAACATGGCGACGGCGCCTTCCAGCACCTGCCCTGTAGAGCCGTCGATGGTGATGACGTCGCCAGCGCGGAACTTCTTGCCCATGGCGAGCATGACGCCGGCGTTGTAGTCGATGCGGATGGAGCCCGCGCCCGAGACGCAGGGCTTGCCCATGCCGCGGGCGACCACCGCTGCGTGGGAGGTCATACCGCCGCGAGTGGTCAAAATGCCTTCGGCCGCGTGCATGCCGTGAATGTCTTCCGGACTCGTCTCCACGCGCACAAGGATAACATTGCGGCCAGCGGCTTTCGCGGTCTCCGCGTCCTCCGAGTTGAAGACAATCTCGCCGCGCGCCGCGCCCGGCGACGCGGGCAAGCCGGTGGCGACGATGGTGCGCTCGGCCTTGGGATCAATGGTGGGATGCAGCAACTGGTCGAGAGCGGCGGGATCGACCTTGAGGATCGCCTCTTCCTGGGTGATGAGCCCTTCGTGCGCCATTTCGACGGCGACGCGCAGGGCCGCCTTCGCCGTGCGCTTGCCGTTGCGGGTCTGGAGCATCCAGAGTTTGCCGCGCTCGACGGTGAACTCCATGTCCTGCATGTCGCGGTAGTGCTTCTCCAGCAGGTCGGACACGCGCACGAACTCGGCGTAGCAGGCCGGCAGCGCCTTCTCCATGGATGGCTTGTCGGAGCCGGCCGCGATGCGCGCAACCTCCGTGATGTTCTGCGGCGTGCGGATGCCGGCCACCACATCCTCGCCCTGGGCGTTGATGAGGAACTCGCCGTACAGCTCCTTCGCGCCAGTGGCGGGGTTGCGCGTGAACGCGACGCCGGTGGCCGACGTCTCGCCCATGTTGCCGAACACCATCGCCTGCACGTTGACGGCGGTGCCCCAGCTCTCGGGGATGTTGTTGAGGCGGCGATAGGTAATCGCGCGCTGATTCATCCACGACGAGAACACGGCGCCCACCGCGCCCCACAACTGCGCGCGGGGATCCTGCGGGAAGGGCTTGCCGGTCTCCTGCTCAACGCGGTCCTTGTAGTGCCCGACGACAACCTTCCAGTCCGCGGCGGACAGGTCGGTGTCGAGCATGTAGCCCTTGCGGTCCTTGTAGTCCTCGAGGATCTCCTCGAAGTTGTGGCTGTCCACGTCGAGCACGACGTTGGAGTACATCTGGATGAAGCGGCGGTAGGAATCCCACGCGAAGCGCTCGTCGCCCGCGTTCTTCGCCACGGCCTCGACAGTCTGGTCGTTGAGGCCGAGGTTCAGCACTGTGTCCATCATGCCGGGCATGGAGGCGCGGGCGCCGGAGCGCACGGATACGAGCAGCGGATTCTCAAGGTCGCCGAACACCCGGTCCGCAATCTTGCCCACGCGGTCCATGGCGGCGTCCACCTGCGCCTCAAGTTCAGCCGGGTACGCCTTGCCGTTGGCGTAGAACCACGCGCACAGCTCCGTGGTGATGGTGAAGCCCGGCGGCACCGGCAGGCCGAGGTTGGCCATCTCGGCCAGCTTGGCGCCCTTGCCCCCGAGCAGGTTGCGCATCTCGCCGCGCCCCTCGGCAGCGCCATCACCGAAGCTGTAAACCCATTTGGCCATGAGAACCGCCTTTATAGACAGGAGCAGCGCGCAGTCGCCCCGTTTCAAAGAACACAACGCCCACTGGCCAATCAATTGGCCAGTCGGCTACGTCAGCGGCTATGGGGCCACAAGGTAAAGCTTCAGTTGCGCCTGAGCCGGGACAGGGTCAAGCCCAGACCGACGAAGCCCCATCCTGTGGCGACCAACTCGAGGGCGAGCAGATTGCCCGCGGCGACGAGATTGTCTCCGCTCCACCGTGTTACGAGCAGAACGCCAATCAGGATTGATACGGATGCAGCGACCGGCACGATCGCGCTTTTCTGGCGCAGCGGGGTAAAGGAGGTCGCCCGGAGGCGGATCCAGCCGGCCGCCATCAGCGCAAGGCCCGCAAGCGTCGTGAACACAATCGAGGGAAGCACCGGCGCGAGCGCCGCAACAAGCCCCGTGAACGCGAGCATGCTCCCGGCCTTGTGCCAGGCGTTGACCGGACCATCGGGCCCGCCCTGGGCGTGATGCCCGACGCCCATTTCGAAAATAGCCCCAAGAATCAGTACGATGCCGATGGGGACAATGGAAACCACGGTGGACACCGCCATGATGGTCAGCGCCGCCGTGCCGAGCACGATGAGGGTGACCCCCGTCACCAGCACCTGACGGGCGCGGGGCGCAAGCCGCTCAAGCGCCGCGATGGTCTCCTCATCCGCCTGCGGGGCCTGGGGCGGCTCGGGCGGGGTCTGAGCGTCCTGATTCGTCATGGTTCGGTTCGCATCTGCCGGACGCGGCGCTGGGGTATGGCCGCAAGGATGGGGTAAAGCCTTCTCTTGCCCGGGTAAAGCGTTGTAGCGTGCGCGGGATAACCATTGTCCCCGCCAATTGCATCCGGGGCCGTGCCCCGGCGCCTCCCAAGGTCAACTGGCGAGCGGGGCAGTTCTGGTGTAATCGCCCTTGAGCCCTACATTAGACACCGGGCGGTCGCCCCAGCCTCCGGCGCCAGTTTCGAGAAACCGACTTGACCGACAAAAACACAGTTTCGCTCATCGACCGGATTTCGACGCCGGAGGATCTCCGCAAGCTTCCCGAAAGCGACCTGCGGCGCGTTGCGGACGATCTGCGCCGCGAGACCATCGACGCGGTGTCTGTCACGGGCGGGCATTTGGGCGCGGGGCTGGGCGTTATCGAACTGACGGTGGCGCTCCATTATGTGTTCGACACCCCCCGCGACCGGCTGATCTGGGATGTCGGCCATCAGGCCTATCCCCACAAGATTCTCACCGGGCGGAAGGATCGCATCCGCACCCTGCGCCAGGGCGGCGGACTGTCCGGCTTCACCCGCCGTGCGGAGAGCGAGTACGACCCGTTCGGCGCCGCGCACTCGTCCACCTCGATTTCGGCTGGCCTCGGCATGGCGGTGGCGCGCGACCTGTCGGGCGGCCACAACAACGTGATCGCGGTGATTGGCGACGGCGCCATGTCGGCCGGCATGGCCTACGAGGCCATGAACAACGCGGGCCACCTGCACTCGCGGCTGATCGTCATCCTGAACGACAACGACATGTCGATTGCGCCCCCCACAGGCGCCATGTCGGCGTATCTGGCCCGCCTCGTCTCAGGCAACGCATACCGCACCATCCGCGAGGCGGGAAAACAGCTCGCCGCGCTGCTGCCCAAGACGCTCTACGAAAAAGCCCGCCGCACGGAAGAGTACGCACGGGGCTTCTGGACAGGCGGCACCCTGTTCGAGGAGCTGGGCTTTTACTACGTCGGCCCGGTGGATGGGCATAACCTCGACCACCTGCTGCCCGTGCTCAAGAACGTGCGCGACAAGCAGCCCGGCCCGGTGCTCATTCACGTGGTGACGAAGAAGGGCAAGGGCTATCCGCCCGCGGAGGCGTCCGCCGACAAATACCACGGCGTCAACACCTTCGACGTGGTGACCGGCGCCCAGGCGAAGCCGAAGGCCAACGCCCCCGCCTACACCCGCGTGTTCGCCGACAGCCTGATCGCGGCGGCGCAGGCGGACGAAAAGGTGGTGGCAGTTACCGCAGCCATGCCATCGGGCACCGGGCTCGATCTATTCGGGCAGGCGTTCCCCAAGCGCACATTCGACGTCGGCATCGCAGAGCAGCACGCGGTCACCTTCGCCGCGGGCCTGGCGTCGGAGGGCTATCGCCCCTTCTGCGCGATTTATTCGACGTTCCTGCAGCGCGGCTATGATCAGGTGGTCCACGACGTGGCGATCCAGAACCTGCCGGTGCGCTTCGCCATTGACCGCGCCGGCCTTGTAGGCGCCGACGGCCCCACCCACGCGGGCTCGTTCGACGTGGCGTATCTGGGCTGCCTGCCGAACATGGCCATCATGGCCGCCGCCGATGAGGCCGAGCTTGTCCACATGGTGGCGACCGCCGCCGCCTATGACGCCGGCCCCATCGCGCTGCGCTACCCCCGCGGCGAGGGCGTCGGCGTCGAGATGCCCGAAAAGGGCGAGTTGCTGCCCATCGGCAAGGGGCGCGTGATGCGCCGCGGGTCGCAGATCGCGATTTTGTCGCTGGGCACGCGTCTGGCCGACGCGCTGAAAGCTGCGGAAGACCTCGCCGCGTTCGGATTGTCGACGACGGTCGCCGACGCGCGGTTCGCCAAGCCCATCGACACGGATCTGGTGCGCGATCTCGCGCACGGCCATCAGGTGCTCATCACGATTGAGGAGGGATCGGTCGGCGGCTTCGGATCCTTCGTCGCGCAGTTCCTGTCGGACGAGGGCCTGCTCGACACGGGCGCGCTCAAGTTCCGCTCCATGATCCTGCCGGACGTGTATCTGGAGCAGGACAAGCCGGAGCGCATGTACGCGAAGGCCGGCCTCGACGCGAAGGGCATCGTGCGCAAGGTCATGGAAACGCTGGGGCGGGCGGACGAAACGCGGGGCATGATCGCCTGAGAGCGCAGGCCGCGCGCATCCCCCTTTGGACCGCGCGCGTCCTCGCGCGCACACGCCTCTGGACCGCGCGCACCCTCACCCCGGCGCCATCCGGGGCCGACCCTCTCCCGCAAGCAGGAGAGGGTTTCGCCAGTCTCGTTTCATCGAAGCGGAATGACCGGGCGCGTCCTTCTCCCGCGCGCGGGAGAAGGTGGTTTGCTGTGCAAACCGGATGAGGGCGCGAGAACCATTGCGCGCGAGGACGCGCCCGGTCCACGTGGGCCCCTATTCCGCCGCGTCCTTCATCTGCGCGCGGATCGCCGAGCGCATGTCGTCAATGCAGACGAGCCGGTCGCCGGCTTCCATACGCCAGAACGTCCAGCCGTTGCAGGCGGGAAGGCCCTGCGCCAGCGCGCCAACCTTGTGGATGGATCCGATGATCGCGCCCAAAGCCAGCGACCCATCGGCACGCACCACAGCGCGGTGGCGGCGCTTCTCGTCGGTGAGCACGGAGCCCGGCGGAATGAGGCCCGCCTCCACCACGCTGGCGAACGCCACGCGCGGCTCGGAACGCTTGGTGGGGGCGATGGACACAGCCTCGAGCGGCAGCGGCTCCACGGCGGCGATGCGCGCGCGAGCGGCGCGCGCGTAGGTTTCATCGCGCTCAAGACCGACGAAGTGACGTCCCAGCCGCCTGGCGACTGCGCCTGTCGTGCCCGAGCCGAAGAACGGATCCAGTACCACGTCGCCGGGCTTTGACGCCGCCATCAGCGCGCGCGCAAGCAGCGCCTCGGGCTTTTGCGTCGGATGCGTCTTGCGGCCGTTCTCATCCTTGAGACGCTCGGCGCCAGTGCAAATCGGCAGGAACCAGTCGGAGCGAACCTGGCAATCCTCGTTGCCGGCCTTCAGCGCTTCGTAGTTGAACGTGTAGCTCTTGCCCTGCGCGCTGCGCGCGGCCCAGATCATCGTTTCATGAGCGTTGGTGAAACGGCGCCCGCGGAAGTTGGGCATCGGGTTGGCCTTGCGCCACACGATGTCGTTGAGGATCCAGAAGCCGAGATCCTGCATGATGGCGCCGACGCGGAAAATGTTGTGATACGAGCCGATCACGAAGATCGTGGCGTCGCGCTTCATGACGCGCCGCGCCTCCAGCAACCACGCGCGGGTGAACGCGTCGTAATCAGCGAAGCTGTCGAACTTGTCCCACGCGTCATCGACAGCATCGACCATGCTCTGGTCCGGCCGCGACAGCGCGCCTTCAAGTTGCAGATTGTAGGGCGGATCGGCGAACACGAGATCGATGGAGTCAGGCGGCAATCGGCGCATCGATTCGATGCTGTCGCCGACCATGATCTCATCGAGTGGAAGCTTGAGGGGGGCGGGAACGCCGCCGGACGAAATCCCGTTACGCGATACCTGAATACGGGATTTCGGACCGGCCGCTCCGGCTCGTGCGATACGCATGGACACTTACCGGTTACTCAACTGACCACGCGACTATGCGCATGCGATGGTAAAGAGCGGGTGTAGCGAAGCGGCCTGTCGCGTGTCCCTTTTCTGGACACCTTCGTTAAACAACGAGGGGTATTCGTTGCAGCCACGCTCATGACGAAGGCGAGTGCTGCTCTGGATCGCGCAAAGTTGTTGCTGGGGCGCAGCGTCTTCTCGAAATCTTGTTGCGTGACTGCCCGCTGCCTAGGTCAGCCCATCAAGCAACGGCGTCGCCTTGAGCGGCGAAAAACTCATCCGATGCAGCGGGCAAGGCCCGTGAGCGCGAATGGCGTCGAGGTGCGCGCGCGTGCCATAGCCCATGTGGGCGGCGAACCCATACTCCGGGTATACAGAATCCATCCGCCGCATGAGCCGGTCGCGCGTGACCTTCGCGATGATGGAGGCGGCGGCAATGGAGAGGGACGAGGCGTCGCCCTTCACGATGGTCTCGCCCGGGCTAGGGAGCCGTGGCGGCAAGTCGTTTCCATCCACGAGCGCATGGGCGGCGCGCAGCGGCAGCGCGCACGCCGCACGGCGCATCGCCGCGAAAGTGGCCTGGCGGATGTTGATGCGGTCAATCTCGCCCGCCGGCGCAAAGCCCACGGCCACCGCCAGCGCGTGGGAGAGAATATGTTCATACAGCGCCTCGCGCGCATCCGCGCTCAACGCCTTTGAGTCCGCGAGTCCCTTCGGCAGTCGCTCCGGGTCGAGAATGACGGCGGCGGCGACCACCGGGCCCGCCAGCGGGCCGCGGCCCGCCTCGTCCACCCCGGCCACGGGCCAGACGCCAGCGCGCATGAGGGCGCGTTCGCGGCGGAAGTGGGCTTTGGCGGGCGCGGCAGGCATCATCCAGACCGGTCGTGTCACGGCGGCGCGCCCATCGAGGAAGGACGCACTATCAGTCTAGCAGATTCGGCCCCTGCCGCGCGCCCCCGGTGAGGCGACGCCGCCAGCAGGCCGCGCAATCTCAGGGCGGCAGAGACACTGTGCCATCGTGGCCAAGCTCGAGGTGGGGATCGCATGCGAGCTCCCACACATGGCCCTCCAGATCCGCGAACCGGGCCGACACGCCCCCCGACAGCGTAGGGCGGCAATCTTCGATCAGCGTCGCGCCTGCGGACAACGCGTGCTCCAGCGCTGCCGCGACCGAGCGCGGGCCGCCGTGGCATTGAATGAGCGTGAGCGCCGGGGTGTCCGCCGCGCCGCGCAAAGGGCGCGCCTCCAGGGTCAACGCTATGTTGTTGAGCGCGAAACAGGCGTAATCGCTCGAACTCGCGGTCGTGGAGAGGCGCCAGCCCAGCCGCTCATAAAACGCCCGCGCGCGCGCGAGATCCGCGACGGTGAGCCGTATCATCGAAACACCGGGGTAAACTGGCATGGCCCCTCCACTCTCGCTTGCTGGCGGAAGCCTCGCCAAAGCGCTTGAACAAAGACTTTCAAAACAACATCAATTGCTCTCCGGCCCTGCGCGGCCGGGTGAATAGATCGGTCCGCAGCTTTCGCCGCTGCAGGTTGAGCCCGAGGCGGGTCGCCGCCAGCTCAAATCGCCGGCCCGTCATCGAGGCGTAGGGGCCGTCCCCGGACATGCGCTTGCCCCAGGTGGAATCATAAGCCTTCCCGCCCCTCATGCCGCGCACGAGGGTCATGAGATGCCGGTAGCGGTGCGGGAAGTGCGCGAGGAGCCATTCGGAGAAAATGTCCTCCAGCTCCAGCGGCAGGCGCAACATGACGTAGCCGGCCTCCCGCGCGCCCGCCGCCCACGTCGCCTCCAGAATGGCCTCGATCTCCTGATCGTTGATGGTGGGGATGATCGGCGCCACCATCACGCTGGTCGGCACGCCCGCTTCCGACAAGGCCCGGATCGCCTCCAGCCGCTTCGCTGGCTGGGCGGCGCGCGGCTCCATGGTGCGCGACAGGTCGCCGTCGAGGCTTGTGACAGACAATGCCACCTTCACCAGCCCCTTCTCGGCCATGGGGGCGAGCAGATCGAGATCGCGCAGGACGAGCGTGGACTTGGTGACGATGGCGACCGGATGGTTCGCGCGCGACAACACCTCCAGGATCGACCGCATGACGCGATGGCGTTTCTCGATCGGCTGATAGGGATCCGTATTCGCGCCGATGGCGATGGTTTTCGGCTGGTAATTGGGCGCGGACAGCTCGCGCTCCAGAAGCTCCGCAGCCCCGTCCTTGACGAACAGGCGCGTCTCGAAATCGAGACCGGGGGACAAACCCATATATGCGTGGGTCGGCCGCGCGAAGCAGTACACGCAGCCATGCTCGCACCCACGGTAGGGATTGATGGTGCGGTCGAAGGAAAGATCGGGCGAATCATTGCGGGTGATGATCGTGCGCGGCCGCTCATGGGTGATCTGCGTCTTCAGCGGCGGCAGGTCGGCGATGCTTTCCCAGCCGTCGTCCACCAGCACGCGCGCTTCGCGCTCATAGCGCCCGCTCGCGTTGGAACGCGCGCCCCGTCCGCGCGCCCGGTCCGTGAGCGCTTCGGGCAGGCGCAGGCTGGACGTTATGACCGCGTCGTCCGGCGCCGGGGCCGGCTCCTCCACGCGTTGCGGGCTTTTTCTGGCCAAGCTCTTTCTGGCCGCGCCAGTCGTCGCGCTTTTGGCGACAACTTTGCTCGGGGCCTTGGCCGCGTCTTTGGCTGCGCTTTTGCTCGCGGTTTTTCCCGCGCCCTTGCTCGGGGCCTTCCCTGCGCCGGCGACCTCGGCGGGCGTCGCGCCAGTGGCCGCCCCTGCCGCGCGAGGCTTTGCGCTGGCGGTCCGGGTCTTTGCTCCGGAGGTCCGGCTCTTTGCGGTGGCGGTCGCCATTGCGGCTCTCCGGCGAGAAGTACAAAATGTGAACAAGGAACAAATACGGAACAATGACCCGCCCGTCAATCGCCCCTGCACGACGGTGCGCGCATGGCGCCACGGGGAGGTCGCCGCCGGCTCCGTCTATGCTAAAGTCAGGGCATGTACTCAGCCCTTGTTCTGATTGAGGCCGGAAAGAACGGCGTCCCCTCCAGCGAAGCAGTCGTGCGCACGCTTGCCGCGCTTGTGCCTGCCGCGATTGAAGGCGTCGTGCGCGACGTCGCCCTCGCCGTGCGGCAACCGTCCGACGATTTCGTGCGGATTGCGGATCATGCGGGGTGTGCGCTGGTGACCGGCGAGACCGAGCTGTTGCGCCGGTCCTTCGACGCCCTGAAGGAGCCGCGCCTTGTCGTTCTTCGCGCCGGGCGCGTGCCCGAGCGCGCCTTTGTGGGCGAGCTTGCGGACCTTGCCGCCTACCGGGCGAGCGCGTCCGCGCTGCTGCTCGACGCCCCGGATGGATGGCTCACCCGCATCGCGCCGGGGCTTGCGCGGCCCTCCGGGGTGGTGGCGCCGCGCAGCCTCCTGCGCAGCGATGCTGAAAGCGTGCGCGGCATCGCCCGCGCTCTGCCCTCGCCCGCAATCCTGAAAGCGCGGATGATCGGAGACGCCTGAGGCTCAGGCTTTTCCGGCGCCCCGCCGCATGTGCTCATCCAGCCGCGGCATGATCTCGACAAAGTTACACGGCCGGTAGCGGTAATCGAGCTGCTGGGCGAGAATCCCGTCCCACGCGTCCTTGCAGGCGCCGGGCGACCCCGGCAGCACAAAGATGTACGTGGCGCCCGCCACGCCTGCGGTCGCGCGCGACTGGATGGTGGACGTGCCGATCTTCGGGAACGAGATCGTGTGGAACACCGTCGAAAAGCCCTCCATGCGCTTTTCAAACAGCGGCTCGATGGCCTCGGGCGTCACGTCGCGCCCTGTAAAACCTGTGCCGCCCGTGGTGATGATGGCGTCCACGCCGGGGCTCGCGATCCATGCGCGCACCTGCTTGCGGATCTCCTCCACGTCGTCGATGACGATAGCCCTGTCCGCCAGCCTGTGCCCGGCCTTTGTGAGCCGGTCCACCAGCGTGTCGCCGGAACGATCCTCCGACAGGCTTCGCGTGTCGGACACTGTCAGCACCGCGATGTTGAGGGGGATGAAAGTTCTGCTTTCGTCGATGCCCGGCATTGGCGACTTACCTCCGCGCCGTGTTCGAGAACGTATTGCAGACGTCCACGCGCCCGCTTTTGAGCCCGCGGTTCAGCCATTCCGCGCGTTGCGCGGCCGAACCGTGGGTGAAGGAATCCGGCACCACGCGCCCGCCGCCGGCCTGCTGGAGGCGGTCGTCGCCAATGGCCTGCGCCGTGCGGATCGCTTTCTCAACATCGCCGGGCTCCAGCACTTTCCAGCGCTGGTTGGCGTGGTGCGCCCAGACGCCGGCGAGGCAATCCGCCATCAACTCCACGCGCACGGACAGATTGTTCGCCTCGGCCTTGGAGCCCGCGGCGCGCTGCGCCTGCTGCACGCGGCCGAGAATGCCCATGAGATGCTCGATGTGGTGCCCCATCTCGTGGGCGATGACGTAGGCGTAAGCGAAGTCGCCGCCGCCGCCGAACTTGCGCTGCATGTCGCGGAAGAAGGACGTGTCGAGATAGATCTTCTGGTCCGCAGGGCAATAGAACGGACCCATGGCGGACTGCGCCGTGCCGCACGCCGATGTGGTCACGCGGTCAAACATCACAAGCGTGGGCGCGCGCCAGCGCACGCCCGCCTGCTGCGGCAGAAGATCCTTCCAGACATCCTCGTTCATCGCCACAACCGCCGAAACAAAGCGACCGGTGTTGTCGGTTGGCGGCGCAGACTGACGCGGGCGCTGCTGCTCGGTGTAGCCGCTGGTGGGCGCCCGCGCGCCCGTCGCCATCTCGGCGCCCGAGATCAGCATGCGCGGATCAACGCCAATCGCCCAGCCCAGAATGCCCAGCACAATGATCGCGCCAATGCCGAGCCCCCCGCCGCCGCCGCCGGGGATCGGCAGCCCCATGCCGCCGCCACCGTCGCCGCGACGATCCTCGACGTTCTCAGAGGTTCGGAAATCTTCCCATCTCATGGCGGCGGCTCCTGCGCCGGATCCGCCGGCGCCCTTGTTTGCGCAATCTAACAAGACGCGCCGGCGTTTCACAGGGGCGAAGCCACAGCCGCCGGCGCAGCTATGCGCGGCGCGGGAGCGTCTGCTACAGAGTGGCGCGCGGCGCGTTTTCCGCCGTCCAGCTTCAGGATCAACCATTCGATGCGCCAGCCCGGCCCCGCTTTCGCACTGGCGCTCGCGTCGATCTCACTCATCGGGCCGCTGGCGATCCACATTTACCTGCCGGTGATTCCGGCCGTCAAAGCCGCGCTCGACCTGACCGATGCGCTGGCGCAGAGCACGTTCAGCCTCGGCCTCGCCACCATGGCGATCTCGACGCTGTTCTGGGGGTCGCTGTCAGACCGCTACGGGCGCCGCCCGGTCCTGCTGGCGGGGCTCGTTGTGTTCCTCGTCGGTTCGCTGGCTTGCGCGTCGGCGCAGGGCGTCGGCACGCTGCTGGTTGGGCGCGTGGTGCAGGCGTTTGGCGCGGGCGTTGGCGGCGCGCTCGCGCGCACCATCGCGCGGGACGCCTACGGCGCCGACAAACTCGTGCGCGCCATTGCGTATCTGACGATGTTTTACACGATCGGCCCGATGATCTCGCCCATCGCCGGCGGCCTTCTCATCGATCTGTTCGGCTGGCGCGCGGTGTTCTGGTTCTCGCTGGCGGCCGGCGGCGTCATTGCGGCGGGCGCGTATCTGGTGATTTTTGAAACGCGGCCGCGCCCCGTCACGGGCGCGATCCGCAACGGCGTGGCGCGAGACTTCCTCGACCTGTTCTCCAACATGCGCTTCACCTGCTTTGTGTTGCAGACAGGCTTCAACACCGGCGCGTTTTTCGTGGCCGCGAGCGCCGCCTCATTCCTCATGAAAGAGACGCTGCAACGCCCCGCCGCTGAGTTCGGCTTCTGGTTTGTGCTGTTTCCCTTGGGCTTCTTTGCAGGAAACTTTGTCGCCAGCCGGGTCGGGACGCGCGCCTCCAACGAGACGATGGTTCTGACCGGCGCCGTGCTCGCGCTGCTCGCGGTGTCCATGCAGTCCACCCTGCTGCTGACGGGCTTCATCACACCGCTCGCGATTTTCGCGCCCGGCTTCCTCATCACGTTCGCGCAAGGGGTCTCCCTGCCTTACGGACAATCCGGCGCGATGGCGACGATTCCGCGGATCGCAGGCACTGCAGCCGGCATCGGCGTGTTCGTGCAAAACATCGTGGGCGCGCTGTTCGCGCAGTTTTTCGGCCTGATCGCCGACGGCACAGTGTGGCCCATCGTCATCGCGACAATGCTCAGCTCGGTGCTTGGGCTGCTGGTGTCGATCCCGCCGGCGCTCGCGCGCGCCGGGCGAGCCCGGTAAGTCATGCTGCTGGGGCGGCTCCGTTACCGGCATTGACTGACGCGCGGCACGGTAATAGTCTCGCCCAAGTTTTACGAGCTTTAGCTCATCGGTCGTCAGATCCCTCCTCCGGTTTGCTCGGCGAACCGCCTGCTCCTTTGTGGGAGAAGGAGGCCCGCAATCGCGGGCTTAGAGGGCAATCAGGTTTCGCGGCCACCGGGAGCCGGAGAGGCGCGGTTACGCGTCCGGTTTTTGTTTTTTCAGGAGATGATTGATAAGCACTTTGTTCAATCGCCTGTTTCGGGCCGCCATCGCCGCGTCGGCGCTGGCGTTTGTCGCCACCTCGGGCGGAGAAGCGCTGGCGGCGGTAAAGGCGAAAACATCCGCTGCGCCTGCGCCCAAGATCGCGAGCCACCCCTGGAAGCCCAACTCGCAAGGGCAGTGGGTTCCCACAGTGGGCAGACACGCGCCGGGCATGGGCAGGCACAAGCCGGGTGTTGGCAAGCACAAGCCGGTCCTGCGAAAAGGGAAGTGGGTCAAACCAGGCGGACATCCGAACAAGGGTGGAGGGCGTGTCGTGAAAAAGAACCTTCCTGAGGGTGTGAAGCCCGGCGCAAGGTGGACGGCGTGCCAACGCAACAACTACTGGAGAGTAGCGTACGAGAAGGACATTGTGCGCTGCCCCAATGTGACGCGGAGCAATTCTGCACCATAGCGGCCGTGACAAACGCCTCGGCGGACGCAGGCTGATGCCCAGGAGAAAAGCGCCCGCCTTGCCACTTTCCGCGGGGCCGGATCGCCTTCGGCGCCAACGGCTCCGTCATGCCGGCGACGGCCGGCATCCCCGACAGGCCAAGGGCTCAATGTCCCTCGCGCCAGCTCGGCCACTTTCCCGGGGCGGGCATAAGCCCGAACCCGGGAGCCACTGAATGCTGTCTGAGGCTGGACCCCGGATCGCCTGCGGCGTCCGGGGAAGTGGCGCGCGGTCCACTTGGCGCCAACGTCTCCGTCATTCCGACGAAGGTCGGAATCCACGGCAGGCCGCCGTGCTCGTGGCCTGTCGTGGATGCCGGCCGTCGCCGGCATGACGCTCCATGAACTTCGGGCGTCGTTGTGGACCGCGCGTCCCCCCCGCGCCTGCGGCCATCATGCGCG
>JAIXSM010000038.1 GCA_027484655.1 Hyphomicrobiales bacterium
AGAAAATAGTTCGGCTCTTCCCCAAAAATGTATCCGGGCGCGCTGTAGCGTCCTTCCCAGCGGTCGAACTCGCTCATTGGCAAACTCCCTGTCAGCGATAGCTTCTACAGCAGCCGCGGGGCGCGGGTCCAACCGTGCCCAAAGCCGTGCCCAAAGCCGTGCCCAAAGCCGTGCGCAAAGCCGTGCGCTTGACGGCGCAAGCCGATGGTTTACCTCTGGCTGCGACCGCGCGTCCGGCGCAGACCAACAAGCCCGCCCACGCGGGCCTCGAGGAGGAAATCGATGACTGAACCCACCGGCGGAGCGACCGTCGCGCAATCCTACATGTCCGCTCTGAAAGCATGCGGCATCCGTCACGTCTTCGCCAACGGCGGCACCGACTTTGCGCCGATCATCGAGGGCATTCTCCAGAACCGGGTGGCGGGCGGCGACATGCCGGAGTTCGTCACCGTTCCCCATGAGAACGTCGCGGTGGCGATGGCGCAGGGCTACTACAAGGCCAGCGGCGACATGGCCGGCGTTATGGTGCACGTGAACGTCGGCACTGCGAACACCATCTGCGCCCTGATGAACGCCGCCCGCGACAACGTGCCGATCCTGCTTGCAGCCGGGCGCACGCCTTTGACGGAGACTGGACACCCGGGTTCGCGCGACGTGCCGATCCACTGGGCGCAGGAGAATTTCGATCAGGCGGCCATCGTGCGCGAGCACGTGAAGTGGGATTACGAGCTTCGCGACGGCCAGCCGATCAACACGCTGGTCGGCCGCGCGGTGGACATCGCCATGACCGAGCCGAGAGGCCCGGTTTACCTGACCCTCCCGCGCGAGGTGCTCGGCAACCCGTCGATTGATCCGGGGCCCGCCCCGCGCAACCGCCCGTTCGGGGCCGTCTCCGCCGTGCCGTCGATGGATGCCATTGAGCGGGCAGCGGACATGATCGCAGCTGCCGAGAACCCGGTGATCGTCATCACCAGCGCCGCGAACGCGGACAGCTTCGCAGCCCTCGGCGCGTTGGCCGAGGCGCACGCCATTGGCGTGCTCACCGGACCGCAGGCGGCGCTGTCGTCATCGAACCCGATGAACCTCGGCCTCGTGAACGGACCTGCGCTCAAGGCCGCCGACCTGATCGTCGTCCTCAACTCTCCGGTGCCGTGGGTTCCCCACGCGGTTCAGCCGTCCCCGGACGTGAAGCTCGTCCACATCGCGCCCGATCCGCACTTCGCGCGCTATCCGTTCCGCGGCTTCGAGATGGATCTGGCGGTCGCCGGCGATCCCGCCGCCGCACTGACGATGCTGAACGAGGCCCTGAAGCTCAAGCTGAAGGGCAGGGAGGCCGTCACCGACCGCCGCCGCGCCCGCAATGCGGAGAAGCGCGCAGCGCTTCTGGACCAGCGCAAGGCCGCCATTGAGGCCGCCTCAACCCAAAGCCCGATCAGCTATATCTGGGCCGCCCATTGCCTCAACGAGGTGCGCAGCGCCAACTCCACCATCGTCGAGGAACTGGGGGTTCCGTTCGCCTTCACCCGCGTGGAGGACCATCGCGACTTCATGGCGACATCTTCCGGCGCCCTCGGCATGGGACTGGGCATGGCGCTGGGCGCCCGGTGCGCCGACCCGTCCCGGCAGGTCATCTGCACCCTGGGCGACGGCTCCTACATGTTCGGGTGCCCCACCGCGGCGCACTTCGTCGCCCAGGCGGAGAATCTGCCGACCCTGACCATGGTCATGAACAACTCCCAGTGGTTCGCCGTTCGCCGCGCCACGGTCTCCATGTACCCCAACGGCCTCGCATCCCAGGCAAACAGCCTGCCGATCGTCGATCTGTCGCCGTCGCCCGACTACCACAAGATCGCCGAGGCGTTCGGGGGCTATGGCGAGCGGGTGGACGATCCGGCCAAACTCAAGGGCGCCATTGAGCGGGCGCTGGATCAGGTGGCGCAGGGCCGTCAGGCGACCCTGAACGTCGTCTCCCGCACACGACTCGGTTAACGATTCGGACCACGAACAACCCGCGCCGGACCCCGTATGAGACCCCGGCGCGGCGAAACTGTCGCCCCGGCCGTGGCAACAGACTCATTTTGAAGCTGTTTCCCCACGGAATACCGCCTGGAAACGGCAAAGAAGGGGTTGACGCGCCGAAAGGTTCCGCATAGTTTCCGCCCACTCTCGACAGGCCGTAGATCCTGCCGCTTCCGGACGCCGCGTCTGGAACCCATTGGATCTAAACGCTGTCGGCCTCAACCGCGATGTGCACGTCACAACCGGAGAGCCCTCTCAAGAGGGGTCCGGTACAGGAGGCAAGACCGGGGCTCGCGCCTTGGTCCTCTGCGGATGCGAGCGCCAGGGCAGAATTTGCCCCCGGCGCCGATTTGTTTTGCGTGCGGGTTCGCCCGTGCGGAAGGAGGTCCGCCGCTCGTGGCGGGGCTTCTGTGAAGGTCCAACGGTTCGCTTGTCTGGAAGGGCGAAGAATGCCGACGATTAGCCAGTTGATCCGCAAGCCGCGGCAACAGAAGACCTACCGCGAAAAGGCCCGCCATCTGGGCCAGTGCCCGCAGAAGCGTGGCGTGTGCACCCGCGTCTACACGACAACTCCGAAGAAGCCGAACTCGGCTCTCCGTAAGGTCGCCAAGGTGCGCCTGACGAATGGCTTCGAGGTCATCGGGTACATCCCGGGCGAGGGCCACAACCTTCAGGAGCACTCCGTGGTGATGATCCGCGGCGGCCGCGTGAAGGATCTTCCGGGCGTGCGTTATCACATCCTTCGCGGCGTGCTCGATACGCAGGGCGTCAAGGACCGCAAGCAGCGTCGTTCGAAGTACGGCGCGAAGCGTCCGAAGTAATCAGAAATCAGTTTGCAGGGCGCTGAACGCGCCCGCACGAAGTTCGACGGAGCCAATCGATGTCGCGTCGCCACAAGGCAGAAAAGCGTGAGGTCATCCCGGACGCAAAGTACGGGGATGTCGTTCTCGCCAAGTTCATGAACTCGATCATGTACGAGGGCAAGAAGTCGGTCGCTGAGGCGATCGTGTACGGCGCGTTCGACGCCATCGAGTCGAAGTCGAAGCAGGAGCCGCTGCCGCTCTTCAAGCAGGCGCTTGAGAACGTCGCTCCGGCGATTGAAGTCCGTTCCCGCCGTGTTGGCGGCGCGACGTACCAGGTGCCTGTCGAAGTGCGTCCCGAGCGTCGCCAGGCGCTGGCGATCCGCTGGATTATCGCCGCCGCCCGTGGCCGCAACGACAAGACCATGGTGGACCGCCTGTCAGCCGAGCTGATGGACGCTGCCAACAACCGCGGCAACGCCGTGAAGAAGCGCGAAGACACGCACCGCATGGCTGAGGCCAACCGCGCGTTCGCGCATTATCGCTGGTAATTGGAAAGCGGCGCCGCGGCGCCAAGAGGACACGACGATGCCCCGCCAATACGCTCTCGAGGACTACCGTAACTTCGGCATCATGGCCCACATCGATGCGGGCAAGACGACGACTACGGAGCGGATCCTCTACTACACGGGCAAGAGCCACAAGATCGGCGAAGTGCACGAAGGCGCTGCCACCATGGACTTCATGGAGCAGGAGCAGGAGCGCGGCATCACGATCACCTCTGCCGCGACGACCGCGTTCTGGAAGGGCAAGCGCCTCAACATCATCGACACGCCCGGCCACGTCGACTTCACGATCGAGGTCGAGCGTTCGCTGCGCGTGCTTGACGGCGCCGTGTGCGTGCTTGACTCCAACCAGGGCGTCGAGCCGCAGACCGAGACGGTGTGGCGTCAGGGCGACAAGTACAAAGTTCCGCGCATCGTCTTCTGCAACAAGATGGACAAGACCGGCGCGGACTTCTTCCGCTGCCTCGAGGACATCAAGGTTCGCCTCGGCGCGCGTCCCGTTGCTGTCCAGCTGCCGATTGGCGCGGAAAACAATTTTCAGGGCGTGATCGATCTCGTCCGCATGAAGGCGATCACGTGGTCGGGCGAGGCGCTCGGCGCCGAGTTCGTCGAGGGCGACATTCCCGCCGATCTGCAGGATCAGGCCGAGGAATACCGCACGGCGATGATCGAGGCTGCGGTTGAGCTCGACGACGACGCCATGGGCGCTTATCTCGACGGCACAGAGCCCGACGTGGAGACGCTGCAGGCCTGCATCCGTAAGGCCGTCATCACGGGCGCGTTCTATCCGGTGTTCTGCGGCTCGGCGTTCAAGAACAAGGGCGTGCAGCCGCTCCTCGACGCTGTCGTCGCTTATCTGCCGTCTCCTGTTGATCGCGGCGCCATCAAGGGCGTCGACTACAAGACTGGCGATGAGACCGACCGCAAGCCGGGCGACGACCAGCCGCTGTCGGTTCTCGCGTTCAAGATCATGGACGACCCGTACGGCATTCTCACGTTCGCCCGCATCTACTCGGGCACCCTGGCCAAGGGTCAGGCCCTGCTGAACTCGAGCCGCGAGAAGAACGAGCGCGTTGGGCGCATGGTTCTCATGCACGCCAACAATCGCGAGGAAATCTCCGAGGCCTATGCTGGCGACATCGTCGCGCTGGTCGGCATGAAAGATACGCGCACAGGCGAGACGCTTTGCGATCCGCTGAAGCCCGTCATCCTTGAGAAGATGGAGTTCCCTGATCCGGTCATCGAGCAGGCTGTTGAGCCGAAGACGAAGGCCGACCAGGAAAAGATGACCACTGCTCTCGTCAAACTCGCGAACGAAGATCCTTCGTTCCGCGTCTCGACCGATCAGGAGTCCGGCCAGACCATCATCAAGGGCATGGGCGAGCTTCATCTCGAGATCAAGGTCGACATTCTCAAGCGCACCCACAAGGTGGAAGTGAACGTCGGCGCGCCGCAGGTTGCGTATCGCGAGAAGATCACGCGTCCGGTCGAGATCGACTACACCCACAAGAAGCAGACCGGCGGCACGGGCCAGTTCGCCCGCGTGAAGATCCAGGTCGAGCCGAATGAGCCCGGCCAGGGCTTCCAGTTTGACTCCAAGATTGTTGGCGGCACTGTGCCGAAGGAGTACATCCCCGGCGTGAACAAGGGCCTTGAGTCGGTTCTTGGCGCTGGCGTGCTCGCTGGCTTCCCGGTTGTTGACGTGAAGGTCGCTCTAGTTGACGGCGCGTACCACGAGGTCGACTCGTCTGCGCTCGCCTTCGAAATCGCCTCCAGGTCGGCTTTCCGCGAGGCGCTGCAGAAGGGCGGTTCCGTGCTGCTTGAGCCGGTGATGAAGGTCGAGGTGGTGACGCCGGAAGACTACACCGGTTCGGTCATCGGCGACCTGAACTCACGCCGCGGCCAGATCCAGGGACAGGACATGCGCGGCAACGCGGTCGTCATCAACGCGATGGTGCCGCTCGCCAACATGTTCGGCTACGTGAGCAACCTGCGTTCGTTCACGCAGGGTCGCGCGAGCTACACCATGCAGTTCGATCACTACTCAGAGGTTCCGCGCAACGAGGCCGAGAAGATTCAGGCCAAGTACGCGTAATCTCGCTGGACCCACATACGAAACGTTTTCAGAGTTTGAAGGAGCCTTGCTATGGCGAAGGAAAAATTCGAACGCAACAAGCCGCACTGCAACATCGGCACGATCGGGCACGTTGACCACGGCAAGACGTCGCTGACGGCGGCGATCACGAAGATCCTTGCGGAGACGGG
>JAIXSM010000003.1 GCA_027484655.1 Hyphomicrobiales bacterium
AACAGCGAAACTCGCCGCCCTGATCGATCAATGACCAATCAGGTTGAAAACGCCCCGAGAAGCTCGAGAAGTCCGAAGCAACCGCGCCGCATCGCAGCAGCGTCGCCGTCGGTGAGCGGGTTCTAGTCGCCTTCCCGAACCTTTGCAAGGACAAATTTCGCCTGCGACGTTTTTGGCCGCGCGAGCCCGGAACCCAAAGGCTTCGCCCACGTTGTCGGCCGGTCGCAACCAGCGGCAACGTCACCGAAAACGACAACGAAAGCGCGCCATTACCCATGTCATTCAGTCATGCGCTCCCCTTGAGACCGAGGATCATGGTCTGCGAGGATGAACCCCTGCTCGCAGCCGATCTTTGCGACAAGCTGCAGGCGAAGGGCTTTTACGTCGTCGGCCCCTTCGGATTCCAGCGGGACGCCATCCGGGCGCTTGAGCTGGAGCCCGTCGATGGCGTGATCCTCGATGTGGAGCTCGCCGATGGCGCCAGCACGCGCCTGGCCGGCCTGCTGCAGGACGGCGGTATCCCGTTCATCGTCGTTTCCGGGCTCACGACCCCTGCCCCGCCACCCGAGTTCGCGAATGTCGAATGGCTGCTCAAGCCCGCAGAGATGTCACGGGTTTTCGCCTTTTGCGATGGAGTGGGACGGCTTTCCCACGCCACGCCCCCGTCCCTGCGCCGGCCCTGGGAAGGCTCCCGCCCAGCGCCCTGATCGCGGCGGAACAATCACTTGCGCGCGCCGTTGTATTTGGCGTTGCGCAGGGGCTCTGCGCAGACGCTCAGGGCGCCACAGCACGCCAGAGCAACAGCGGGAGGCCGCCATGACCATCGACAAGGACAGGGTTCAAGGGTCAATCGACCAGACCAAGGGCCACATCAAGGAGGCCGTTGGAAAGCTCACCGGCGACGAGAAGCTGCGCGCGGAAGGCAAGATCGATACGGCCAAGGGCAAGATCCAGAGCGCCATTGGCGGTCTGAAGGATGCGCTGCGCGGGAAGCGGAGCTAGAGCGGAAACCGACCTGACTGCATCAGGTCGTCCGCTCTGGCTTCTTGTCTTTTACGCGTTGTCTTGCGCCCGACCGGCATCCACTTGGACGGAAAACTCTCAAACGCCGCAGTGACCGCGGCGTTCTCTCCCATGGCGGATCAGCGGATGTGGACGAGTTTGTAGAGCCCCACATCGATGGTGCGAACGCGGAACCCCGCCTCGCAGTAGCAGAGGTAGTACTCCCACAGGCGCCGGAACCGGGCGTCGAAGCCCTGAGCGGCGATCTGCGGCCAGGCCAGCAGCATCCGCCGACGCCACTCCGCGAGGGTCAGCGCGTAACCATCGGCGAAGCACTCGGTCTCGACGATCTGGAGCCCGGCCTTCCGCGCGCTCTCGGCGAGGATTGTCTTGGATGGCAGCATCCCGCCCGGAAACACATAGCGCTGGATGAAGTCGGCCGCGCGGCGATACGCGTCGAACCGGTCGTCAGCGATAGTGATCGCCTGCAGCACCGCGCAGCCGCCGCGCTTCAGGCGATCGCTGATGACGCCGAAGTATTGCGGCCAGTAGCGCTCACCGACCGCCTCGATCATCTCAACCGAAACGATGCGGTCGAAATCGCCGCGCACGTCGCGGTAATCCTCCAGGCGCAGGTCGAGGCGGTCCGCCAGTCCGTCGGCTTCGCCCGCCCGTTGCGCCCACTGAAGCTGCGACGGAGAGAGCGTCAGCCCGGTGACATGAGCGTCGCGCTTGGCGAGAGAGCGGGCCAGCCCGCCCCAGCCGCAGCCGATCTCGAGGATCTTTTCGCCGCCGGACACCTCCAGCATGTCGGCGATGCGCGCAAGCTTGGCCCGCTGCGCCTCTTCGAGCGTATCCTGCGGGCTGCGGTACAGCGCGGCAGAGTACATCATGCTCTCGTCGAGCCAGAACTTGTAGAAATCGTTGCCGAGGTCGTAGTGCGCCTCGATGTTGCGCCGGCTGCCGCGCTTCGTGTTGGCGCGCAAAAGGTGGAGTATGCGGTTGGCCACCCGTGCGAGAAAACCGCCGCTGATCGCGGGATCCAGCGTCTCAGCGTTGCGCGCGGCCAGTTCGATGACGGCGGTCAGATCCGGGGTCGACCAGTCGCCGTCCATGTAGGATTCTGCGAAGGCCACGTCGCCGCCAATCATCAGACGACGGATCGGCCGCCAACGATGAAGGATGACCGTCGCCTCAGGCCCCGCAGTCGCCCCATGGTGCAGAATGCGCCCACCAGACGGCGTGACAACGGTCAGTCCGCCGCAGCGGATCCGCGCGATGAGCGGGCGAAGCACGGCGGCGAACGCCTCCTCGGCCCCGCCGCTGCTCCCTTCCCGCAAGCCTTCGTTCGACTCCCTCCCCATACATACACCTCAACTTTCCAAACGCGGAGCCACCGTCGCCGGCCGCTCGGGCGGCGACGGTCTCGGGTGCAAGCGAACGCCCTTGAGCCAAATCTTGAGAGCCTCCCAGTGGATGCCGCCAATCACCTTCAACGCCATAAGCGGATGGGTGAACAGCGCGCGCAAGAGAGACCCGTCGGTGAGCGGTATACGCCTCGCGGTATGCACAGCCGCGATCAAGGAGCCCTGCGCGTCGCTGGCGTTAATGGCGACCGTGACGGTATCCCCCGGCGGCGCCAGACGAAAATCGTATGTGAGATCCATGCCGGCGAAGGGTGAGACATAAAACGTCTTCGCACAAGCGCTGCGGACCAGCCCAGCGCCGGACGCGCCAAGCACATAGGAATGGCGCTCACCGAACGTGTTGTTGACCTCGCAAACCACGCCCAGCAGCTCGCCGCTCGCGCGGTGGCAGAAGTAGACATTCAACGGGTTGAATGCGTAGCCCAAGATGCGCGGGATTGTCAGAAGGCGCACCGCGCCACCGTCCGGCGAAAGGCCGCCCTCCACAAGAAGCGCCTCCACCTGGGACTTGAGAGATCCTTCACCTGAGTGACCGTAGTCCCGGTCGCGGAAGGAAAAGAGGTTGAACCTGTTGCGCGAGAACAGGCGAAGGCCGCGATCCAGCTCGTCCAGCTCGTCGAGATCGATCAGCAGCGAAAAAATTCCATACCGCAAACGGTGGCGCCGCGGGCGCATCCGCCTGTGCATAACCGACCCGGCGTAGATCGCCGAACCCTGCATCAGGCAAGCTCCGCGCCGGCGACCACCGGCGGAGGTCCGACAAACACGCGGCTCGATTCACCCGGCACGAGCCATGGCCGCCGGACGCCGCCCAACGCCTCGGCGACAGCAAGGCCCGATTGGAGACCATCCTCGTGGAAGCCAGCGCCCATCCAAGCTCCGCAGAACCAAGTGTTTCGTCGGCCCTGAAGAGACCAGACCTGCGGCTGCGCGGCAAGTGCGCGCGAGTCGAACAAGGGATGTTCGTAGGGGATTTCCCGGATGATCGCTTCGTCCCGCGGCGCCCGCACGCTGTTGAGCGACACGAAGACATCCTCCCGCAGGGGGAGGCCCTGCAGACGGTTCATCCAGTAGGTGATGGACGGGGGGCGCTTGTCCGCGCCACCGTCGGCGATGTAGTTCCAGCTCGACCATACCGAGCGGCGCATTGGCATAAGGCGCTGATCGGTGTGGAGAACCGCCAGGTTCTTCGAGTACTTGAACGCGCCAAGAACGCGCTCCTCCTCCGCATCCGCGTCGCCGAGCATGGCCAGCGACTGGTCGGCGTGGGTGGCCAGCACCACGTGGTCGAACGTGTCCGACCCGCCGAGGCCGTCGAACACTGTCACGCCTCCGTCTTCGCCGCGACGGATTTCGCGCACCGGCGTCGCAAGGCGCACATCCTCGCCGATCATACGGGCGAGCATCTCCACATAGACCCTGCTGCCGCCGTCCACGGTGCGCCACTGCGGCCGGTCGCCCAGCTCGAGAAGCTTGTGGTTCTGGCAGAAACGAATGAAGGCGGCGGCCGGGTAATCACCGACCCGACCCGCGGGCGTCGACCAGATCGCGGCGGCCATGGGATACAGGTGAAGCTCACGGAAAGCCTGCGAATAACCGCCACGGTCGAGATATTCGTCGAGCGTGATCTCACCGATGTCCTGCGTCTGGGCCCGAGCAGCGCGGTAGAACCGCACGAGGCTCGACAGCATCGACCAGAAACGCGGACGCAACGCATTGCGCCGTTGGGCGAAAACCCCGCCGATGCCGGATCCGCAATACTCCAGTCCGCCGCCGTCGAGCGAAACCGAGAACGACATGTCCGAATGCTTCGTCGGGACGCCAAGATGGTCGAACATGGCGACCAGATTTGGATACGTGTCTTCGTTGTAGACGATGAAGCCTGTATCCACGGGGGTCCGCATACCACCGAGATCGACGGTAAGCGTGTTGCTGTGGCCGCCAAGGCGCGGGCCGGACTCGTAGAGGGTCACGCGGTGCCGGGTGGCGAGGAGCCATGCGGCGGAAAGGCCGGTAATGCCGGAGCCGATCACGGCGATCCGGAGCGGCCGGGGGACGAAATTCACGTGGACCTCATGGGGAACGTTGCGCGGCCCGTCGCGACCGCTCCCGAGTCACGACCGGAGAATTTACGCCAGCTGAACCCAAACAGATCACACGCGCGGGCGTGATCCGCAATGCTACTCGCGTCGTACAGCATCATGACTGCAAATCGTTCGTCGCGCATCTCCGCTAAACCAAGGGTTCGGGACATGATCGCGCCCATTCTGATAGCAGCCGTTTTCATGAGTGTGGCCATGGCCTTGGCGTGGGCCATCCAGCGACGGACGGACAATTCCGGCTGGATCGACGCAACGTGGTCGTTCGCAGTGGGCGCGTGCGCGTTCGGCCTGGCGCTGACATCTTCCGGCGACGGCGGACGCCAGTTCCTCGTGGCGACGCTGGTCGGGCTCTGGTCCCTGCGGCTCGGCGGCTACATCGCTGCGCGCAGCGCCGGCGCGGGCGAGGATCCCCGTTATGCGTGGCTCATGAGGGAATGGGGCGCGGACGCGGGGAAGCAACTTTTCAAGTTTCTGCAGGTGCAGGCGATCGCGGGCCTTGTGCTCGCTCTTTCCGTTTACGCCGCGGCGATGAACCCCGCCCCCGGCTTGCGCGTCCTCGACTTCGCTGGCGCGGCGGTGTTCGTGATCGCGCTCGTGGGAGCGGCCATCTCCGATGAACAACTCCGCCGCTTCCGGGCCAATCCTGCGAACAAGGGCAAGGTGTGCGACGTTGGGCTCTGGGGCCTCTCGCGTCACCCGAACTACTTTTTCGAGTGGCTTGGTTGGGTTGCTTTCCCGCTGATCGCCCTCGCCGGCGGGAACCTCTGGGGCGCCCTCGCCTTCGCGGCGCCGGCGCTGATGTACGTCCTACTCGCCCATGTTTCCGGCATACCGCCGCTGGAAGCCCACATGGAACGCTCACGCGGCGCCGCATTCGCTGCTTACAAGGCGCGGGTCAACGCCTTCTTCCCGGGGCCAGCGCGCAAGGCCACGGGCGCGCCCCCGGATCACGCAAACACCGTGTGATCGTCATCACTGGAGCCAGACGAAAATGAACATGATCGCCGCGGCTGCCCGGTTCGCCGAGCGCGCGCCCATTCCGGACGCGCTCACCCTGCGCGCCATAGACTACCTCTGCGGCCGCACGAGCCGCTCGTTGCGCGAGCCCGCGCCGGACGCCGACGCCGCTTTCGCGCGCGACATGGCCAGCTTCGCCATCGCCGAGCACACGAAGGCCGCGAACGATCAGCATTACGAGCTTCCGCCCGCATTCTTCGGCCTCGTTCTGGGTCCGCGCCGCAAGTACTCAAGCTGCCTGTACACCGGCGGCGCACAGACCCTCGCCGTGGCGGAGGACCGCGCCCTGGAGGAAACCATTGCGCACGCGGCGCTCGAAGACGGCGCCCGCATTCTTGAACTGGGATGCGGCTGGGGCTCGCTCACGCTCGCCATGGCGGAACGCTTTCCGCGCGCCTCCATCACGGCGGTGTCGAACTCGCATTCCCAACGCGCCCACATCATGGAGCAGGCGCGCGTGCGTGGCTTGGGCAACGTGGAGGTCATCACGGCCGACATGAACGCCTTCGAACCTGCGGGAACGTTTGATCGCGTCGTCTCTGTGGAAATGTTCGAGCATATGTCGAACTGGCGCGAACTGTTGTCACGGGTGCGCGGGTGGTTGTCGCCCGACGGCCGCTTGTTCATGCACGTGTTCAGCCACCGCACCCAGCCTTATCGCTTCAACGTGAACGATCAGGCGGACTGGATCGCCCAGCACTTCTTCACGGGCGGAATCATGCCCAGCCATGCGCTCATTCGCCAGTTCAGCGACCTCTTCGAGGTGGAGGAAGATTGGCGGTGGAGCGGCGAGCACTATCGCCTCACCGCCATGGACTGGCTGGAAAACTTCGACGCGAACGCGGATCAGATCGCGCAGCTCATGCGCGAGACTTATGGACCTGACGCATCGGTGTGGACGCGCCGCTGGCGGCTGTTCTTCCTCGCGACTGCGGGGCTGTTCGGGTACGGCGGCGGCGATGAATGGGGCGTCAGCCATTACCGGCTGCGGCCGGTGGCCTGAACCACCCGAAACAAACTAAAAAAGGCGGCGTGGAAGCGCCGCCTTAATTGCATTCAAGCCCGCCCTCGTTCAGGGGCTGGCAGGGCGTCAGGGACCGTTCGTGACCGCCCGCGCGATGAGGTAGCCCGCGGTGGCGCTGGCGGACGTTAGAAACGCGCCCCAAGCCATATCGATCACCGTCAGCGTGGTCGTCCACGCCTTCAGGGTCGCGTGGTTTGTCAGATCATAAGTGCCGTAGCAGACGAGGCCCAGAAAAGCCCCGTACATCAGCGCCGACGTCCACTTGCCTGAACTCGCGGCCGGAGCCACAGCGAAAACGACGATCGCCGCCACATAGAGGAAGTAGAAAACGGCGGCGGGCGCAAGGCGGAATCCGTCGAGAAGAATGTCGCCCAGGATCGGCCGATAGAGAAGTTTGCCCATTGTGCTCAGCCACACGGCGTCAATAACGAGCATGACAACGCCGGTCCCGAGGTAGGACACCAGCCAGAATTTCATTGGTTTGCTCCGGATCATGCTTCTTTTACGACCTCGCTGGCGATGCGGATCAAATGGAAGGCGCGAGAGTTGCGGGCATGGGCGCCGCGTTCCTGCCCGGACATCCATTAGCGCCGCCAATGGCGTCATAACCAACTGTTTCTGTTTTTGTTCAGGTTATGGGCGCCCTTATTGCGGCCTCGGTCTCGAGCCCAAGCGCCAGATCACAGCCCGGCGCCGCCGCTGAGCGCATGCAGGTGTTGACCGTGTAATCAGCCGCCGCACACAGCCCGCGCCTGATCCAGTAGCGCGCCGCCGTTGAGCCCGTCGAGCAGCGAGAAATGGTTCGCGCCCGCCACGACAAGCGGCGCCGGTGCGCCCCACAGGCGCGCAAGCTCTGCGCTTTGACGCTTGAACTCGTCGCTTTCGGCGCCGCCCACCACCAGCGCTACGCGCACACCGGCGCGCGGACGCAGCCACATGGGCGACAGGCGCGCGGCGTCGTCCGCGCAAGCAAGTCCGAGAATAGCCCCCATGGGCAAATGCATCAGCGGCTCAAGGTCGAGCACGCCCGATAGCGGATGCGCCGAGACGAGCGGCGGCGCGTGCGGATCGCAGGCCATCATCGCTGCTAGGTGCCCGCCCGCCGAGTGCCCGCAGACATGCATACGTCCGGCGTCGATGGCGAGGTTGTCCGCCTCCCGCGCGAGAAAACACAGCGCGGCGCGCACCTGCGCGACGATCTGCGCCAGCGGCGTTTCCGGCGCCAGCCCGTAGTCGATATTCGCCACCGCGTAACCAGCCGCCAGCATTCCGGCGCAGAACTGGGCGTGCTGATCCTTGCTGGAGGCCTGCCAGTAACCGCCGTGGATGAACACCCACACAGGCGGACGCTCCGCGCCCTGCGGGCGGTACAGATCCAGCGTCTGGTCGCGCGCGGGGCCATAGGCGATATCCAGCCCGCCGCCGAGCCGGGCGCGCGCGGCTGCGCCGTCGCGGGTCCAGGCCGCGAACACGGCGCCCATGTCGGGAACCTGCCCGCGCGGGCTCATCTGCCCCGCAAGCTGGGCGGGCGCGTAGCCGCGATACACGGGCTCAGCGGAGGGAGCCGACGCCGGCCGCGCATGGATGCGCACGCGGACCTCGTCAGCCTGCGCGCGCTCCACACGCACCGGGGGGCGGAAGCCTGCGAAAATCTCCCGACGCGCCCGGTCCACCTCGCGGCGGGCGGGGTGGATGGCGGCCGGATCCGGACCGGCCCAGACCATCTGCGTCATGGTCCCCGGCGCAGCGCCTGCGGGGGCCAGAGCGGCGGCGGCCTTGGAGAGGGCGAGAGCCAGCGCCCCGACGTCGCCGCCGACGGCGAGTCCCTCAACCACAATCACATCAGAGCCCGACCCAGCCATTGACCTTGCTCCTGTCCCGGTCGAGATCGAACGGCCCGCCGGTCCACACAATCCGCCCTTTCTCGATCACCGCGTGGCGGTTTGCGAGCCGACGCAGCACATCGATGTTCTTGTCGACCACGAGGATCGATTGCTTCTGCTGCTTGAGGGCCGCCAGACAACTCCAGATCTCGGCGCGGATGACCGGCGCCAGGCCCTCTGTCGCCTCGTCCAGGATCAGCAGCAGCGGATTGGTCATCAGCGCGCGGCCAATGGCCAGCATTTGCTGCTCACCGCCCGAGAGCGTGCGCGCCCACTGGTTCTGGCGCTCGCCGAGCCGGGGAAAAAGCGCGTACACCCGCTCCAGAGTCCAGGGCTCCGCGCGGGCGAAGCGATTGGCCGCTGTGGCCACGAGATTTTCCCGCACGGTGAGCGTGGGGAAGATCTGCCGCCCCTCCGGCACGAGGCCGACGCCCAAGCGCGCCACGGCCTCCGGCATGCGGCCGGTGATGTCGCGCCCCTGAAAGCGCACGCGCCCGGCCTGCGCCGGCACAAGGCCCATGATGGTCTTGATCGTCGTGGTCTTGCCCATGCCGTTTCGCCCGAGCAAGGTCGCGACCTCGCCCTCGGGGATCTCGAACGACACGTCGAACAGCACCTGGCTAGACCCGTACGAGGCCTGCAGGTTGGAAACCTCCAGCATCAGGCGTCCCCCTCGCCCAGATAGGCGGCGCGGACCTGCGGGTCCGCCTGAATCTGCGCCGGCGTTCCGGATGCGATAATGCGACCGTAAACGAGCACCGAGATACGGTCCGCGAGCGCGAACACGACGTCCATGTCATGCTCCACAAGCAAGATCCCGACGCCGCCCTTCATCCGGGCGAGCGCGTCCACCATGCGCCGGCTTTCCGCCGCGCCGAGCCCCGCCATGGGCTCGTCCAGCAGCAGAAGGCGCGGCCTTGCCGCAAGCACGATCGCCAGCTCAAGCTGTTTGCGCTCGCCGTGGGAGAGCGCCGAGACACGCACGCCCCCGCGCTCCGCGAGCCCGGCCGCCGCAAGGTGCTCATGCGCCGGCTCAAGAAGGCTGCGGTCGCGACGAGCGTCGCGAAAAAAGCGGAACGAGTGCCCCTGCCCCGCCTGCACGGCCAGCGCCACGTTGTCGAGCGCGGTCTCCTCGGTCAGAAGCTCTGTGATCTGGAACGTGCGCGCGAGCCCCCGGCGAACGCGCGCAGGCGTCGACAGACGGTCGATCCGCTCGCCTGCGAAGCTGATCTCGCCAGCATCCGGTGCGATCTCGCCCATGAGCTGACCGATGAACGTGGTTTTGCCAGCGCCGTTGGGGCCGATCAGCGCATGGACCTCGCCCGCAAACACGTCGAGCGACAGATCATCCGTGGCGGTGACGCCGCCGAAGCGCTTGAACAGGCGCGTCACGCGCAGCAACGGCTCCGCGGTTCGCTCAGTCATTGCGCCCTCCCCGCACAAGCCGCGCAAGGCCGCTTAAGCCCCCGCGCGTGAAGAGGATCATCAGCACCAGCAGCGGCCCGAGGATCGCCTGCCAGTGCTCGGTCCACGCGGCCAGCTGGGTTTCGAGGCCGATGAGGACGGCAGCGCCCGCGGCCGGCCCCAGCAACGTTCCCGCGCCGCCGAGAATGACCATGATCATGAGTTCGCCGGATTGCGTCCAATGCAGCATGTCCGGGCTCACAAACCGGGCGTGGTTGGCCATCAGCGCGCCGGCGAGGCCCGCGCCCATGCCGGAAATGATGAAGCACACCAGCTTGTAGCGATACGTTGCGACCCCGATGGCCGCCATGCGCCGCTCGCTCTGGCGAATGCCCGCCAGCACCTTGCCGAAGCGCGAATTGACGATGCGCCACATGAGCAGAAACCATGCGACCGCGAACGCAAGGCACACCCAGTAGAACGTCGGGCCGTCGCGCGTATCGATGAAGGGAAGCGCGTTGCGCCGCCGCACGATGAGCCCGTCATCCCCGCCGTAGGCCTTCAGCGCGACGAAGAAGAAGAACAGCATCTGCGCGAACGCCAGCGTAATCATGATGAACTGCACGCCGGATGTGCGCAGCGACAGCGCCCCCAGCACTGCGGAGAAGAGCCCCGCAACAAGGATCGCCAGCGGCAGGGTCACCAGCAGTTGGTCGCTTCCGGGAATGAACCCGAACAGCGGCTCTCCACTCACGTGGTGGCGCCAGAGTATGCCGACGACATACCCGCCGACGCCGTACCACGCCGCATGACCGAAACTGACCAAGCCGCAGTAACCGAGCGCGAGGTTCAGGCTCGCCGCGGCAATCGCAAGGATCACGATGCGGGTCGCCAGCGAGGTCATCGCGGGCTGGCCCGTCGCGGTTGCGATGAACGGCAGGGCCGCGAGCAGCGCCAGCAGCACAGCAAGCGCGAGGAGCTTCAGCGCGGAGCGCTGCGCCCCGCCAGTCTTCAGGGGATCAACCATGGGCGGGCAACAGCCCTTTCGGCCGCACGAGGAGAACAATGGCCATGAGCAGATAGACGCCCATGGCGGAGAGGCCTGCGGCGAGCGCGTCAGCCTCCGGCCCCATCATCACCTGACGCAGGAGGCCGGGCAGGAACGCGCGCAGGACCGTGTCCACGATGCCAACGATCATCGCGCCCGCGAACGCGCCGCGGATCGAGCCCACGCCACCGATGACGACGACGACGAAGGTGAGAATGAGCACCTGCTCGCCCATGCCAACCTGCACCGAGAGAATGGGCCCGGCCATGACGCCCGCGAGCCCCGCCAGCATGGCGCCCAGGCCGAAGAGCACCGTGTAGAGCAGGCGAATATCGACGCCCAGCGCACGCACCATGTCGCGATTGGTGGCGCCGGCGCGGATCAGCATCCCAAGGCGCGTGCGCGCGATCAGCACGTAGAGGCCAACCGCCGTCGCAAGGCCGACGGCGATGATCGCCAGTCGGTAGAGCGGATAGCGCACGCCCGCGACGATGGGCACTGAGCCTTCAAGGAAGTCAGGAATTTCTACAAACAGGGGCTGCCGGCCGAAGATGAGCGTCGTCATCTGATTGAAGAAGAGTATCAGCCCGAAGGTCGCGAGCACCTGATCGAGGTGATCGCGCGCGTAAAGTTTTCGGATAACGAGATATTCCATCGCCATGCCGGCGACGGCCGCCGCCAGAAGACCAGCCGGCGCGGCGAGCCAGAACGAGCCCGTCTTCGCCGCCACCGCCGCCATGGCGTAGGCGCCGACCATGTACAGCGAGCCCTGTGCCAGATTGATGACGCCCATGATGCCGAAGATCAGCGTCAGTCCCGCCGCGAGCAGAAACAGCATCACGCCGAGCTGGAGACCGTTCAACGCCTGTTCGATGAGTAGAGGCATTTACGCGTGGGCCTGTTGGAAGACGAAGGGTTGCGAGGGCTCAAACGCCGTCATGCTCGCGACGGCGAGCATCCACGGCAGGCCACGAGCACGATGGCCTGCCGTGGTCCCGGCCTTCGCCGGGATGACGTTCACCGGACCGCGCGCCTGTCAGCGCGCAGCGCGGGCGTAGACTAGAGCTTGCAATCCCTGGCGTAGATGTCGCTGTGGGACTCAAGCACCTTGCCCTTTGTGACGATGCCAAGGTTGCCGTCGGCGCCACGCTCGACGCGCAGGGAATACCAGTCATGCACCGGATGCTGGTTCGGCCCGAACCTGAACGAGCCGCGCACGGACTGGAAGTTCGCCTTGCGCATCGCGGCGCTGAAAGCGTTCACGTCATCAACCTTGCCGCCGGTCTCCTTCAGCGCCGCAGCGATTGCGAGCGCCGTGTCATAGCCCTGCGCGGCGTAGTACGTCGGCATGCGGCCGTACTTCTTCTGGAAGGCTGCGACAAACGCCTTGTTGGCCTCGTTCGGCAGATCCGAGTTCCAGTGGCTCGAGATGTGAACGCCCAGCGCGGCGTCGCCGATGGCCTTCAGGATCACGCTGTCGAGCGACGGCGCCGCAACAACCATCGGCACGTTCTGGAGCAGACCGGCCTGCTGATACTGACGCGCGAACGCAATGCCGAGGCCGCCCGGATGGAACTGGAAGACCACGTCGGGGTTGGCCGCGCGGATCTGCGCCATTTCGGCCGCGTAATCCGTCTGGTCGAGACGGGTGTAGATTTCACCCACGACCTGGCCCTTGAAGAAGCGCTTGAAGCCCGCGATCGCGTCCTTGCCGGCCTGATAGTTCGGCGCCAGCACGAACGCGCGCTTGAAGCCGAGGTTGGTGGCGTTCTGGCCCGCGCTCTCGTGCAGCGTGTCGTTCTGCCACGAGACGACGAAGTAGTTCTTGTGGCACTCGCGGCCAGCGAAGTTGGACGGGCCAGCGTTGGGGCTCACGTACACGCCGCCGTTGTCGAGGACGTCGGGAACGGTCGCGCCCGCCACGTTCGAGAAGATGATGCCGGTGAGAAGCTTCACCCGCTCCGTCTTCATGAAGCGCTCGGCGATCTCCTTGCCCTGGCCGGGCTTCAGAGCGTCATCCTCCACGAGGAGTTGCACCGGCGCGCCGCCGAGCCTGCCGCCCTCCATCTCGATGGCGAGGTTGAACGCGTCGCGCACATCCTGCCCCAGATAACCGCCAGGCCCGGACAGCGTCGTAATCATGCCGATCTTCACCGGCTGTTGCGCCAGCGCCGGAAAGGCCGCGAACAGCGACAGCGCCGCGGCGGAAATGCACCCCTTCAAATTCATCTCAAACCCTCCAGACCATGCTTTCGGGACCGGCGACGCCGGGCCCCCCCTCTTTGGAACCGTCAGAGCTTCACCCAGCCCTCGGGCGGCTTCTTGCCCGGATGCAGCGCGCCGCAGTTCGTGCAGGTGCGCTTTTTCTCGTCCGCGAAGAACGCCTCGAAGAGCGGCGGCAGATCGCGCACGATGTTCTCAACCGTCACCTCCACCCGGTGCAGCTTCGTGCCGCACTCAAAGCAGAACCACTCGAAGCCGTCGATAGCGCCGGGCGGGCGCGCGGGCTCGACGACCAGGCCGATGGAGCCTTCCTGCGGGCGCTGCGGCGAATGGCGCACGTGGGCTGGCAGCAGGAACACCTCGCCCTCGCGAATCGGCACATCGTAGAACTTGCCCTCGTCATGGACCTTCAGGACCATGTCGCCCTTGAGCTGATAGAAGAATTCTTCCACCGGATCGTCATGGTAATCGGCGCGCGCATTCGGGCCGCCGACAACCTGCACAACTGTATCCGCCCCCTCGAAGACGAGCTTGTTGCCCACGGGCGGCTTCAGCAGGTGCTTGTGCTCGTCTATCCATTTCTGGAAGTTGAACGCCTTCAGGCGACCGGTCTGCATCTTCGTCTCTCCTGCGGCCGTTCGGCCTTTCATCATGCCGCGTTCGTTCCCGCCGACGCAAGGCGAAGACCGCAACTCCCGAACGCGGTCCGGATCGCATCCTTCTCGGCGCTGGTGAGCTGCAACATGGGCCGGCGCACGCCGCCACCTGCCTGCCCCAGCAGATCCTGCCAATATTTTGAGGCCGCCTGCGGCTTCTCCTTCGGCGTGGTCGACTTGATGGCGTGACGCACCGGATCAAGGCTGTCACGGATGCGCCGCGCCTCCTCGATGCGGCCAGCGAACGCGAGGTCCGTGTACTCGCGCATACGCCGGTCCGCAGCGGTCTGCAGCAGATAGGGCGGCGAGGAGCACAGATACAGCTTCCAGCCCAGCTCGACGATGTTGTCGAACCACTCTTCCTCAGAGGCAGTGGAGACGATGAGCCGGTCGCCGGCGAGGCGGGTGAGCTTCGTGTACATCTCGCGCGGGACCGAATACTTGATCGCGACCACGTTCGGGATGTCGGCGAGACGGGCGCACAGCTCCGGGCTCAGCAGGTAACCGGAATCGGGGTGGCTCCACAGGGCGATGCCCAGATTCACCTGCTCGCTGATGTACTTGTAATACTCGTAGACTGTCTCGTCGTGCGCCTTCAGAAAATGCAGGACCGGCGCATGAACGACGATGCTCTCGGCGCCAATCGCTTCGGCGTACTTCGCAAGCTCGATCACCACGTCCATGTTCTGGTCCGAGCAGGACATGATCGCCCGCTTGCCAGCCGCGCGGCTTTCCTCAAGGGCGATCCGGAACAACAGCTTGCGCTCATCGAGGGTGAGCGAGAAAAACTCGCCCTGCTTGCCCGCGATGAACACCCCGTCAACGCCAAGATCGCGGAACCAGTGGCGCAGGTTGGAGCGCAGCCCGGCCTCGTCGATGGACATATCCGGGTTGAACGGCGTCAGCGCCGCGGCCCAGATGCCGCGCATGTGCTCCCGCGCCCAGTCCTTCGCCTCGTTCCGCCCATAGGCCATACCGATCACTCCCAAACGGGGCCATTGCGCCCCGGTTACGCCGCCGCGTCAATGGGGAATAGCGCCACGCCCGCACGGGCCGCAACTTCCAGGCAGCAACATTATTGCAACGAGGCGCGGGCCAAACGATTGTCGCGAAGGCGGGCCTTTGGGCTGGGGGACGCCGGAGGAGGCGAAATGGCCCTGTCGGTAGCGACGTTCAACGCCGAAAACCTCGACTTCGAGGCGGACGAGGCGATTTTCGAAGCCCGCAAGGCCGCGCTTGCGCCGCTGCTTTCGCAGCTTCGCGCAGACGTTTTGTGTCTTCAGGAAGTGAACGCGCCCCGGCGGGACGCAAATGCTGTGCGCGATTTCGCGCCCCTCGATGATCTGCTGTCCCTCACGCCCTACGCCGGATATGAGCGCGCGACGAGTCTGCGCCCCGGTGGGGACGAGCCCGCGGATGTGCATAACCTCGCGATCCTGAGCCGGCTTCCGATCATGGAGCGGCGCCAGATCCACCACGACTTCGTGCCGTCGTGGGAGTGGCGCCCGCCCATGGCGGGCGAAGACGAAACAGTCTCCGCCGTCTTCGACAGACCGATCCTCTATGCGCGTATCGCTGCGCCCGGCGGTCCGCTGCACGTGCTCAATCTCCACCTGCGCGCGCCGCGCGCCGCGCATCTGCCGGGCGAGAAAAGCGAGGGGCGCTGGAAGACCAGCGCGGGGTGGGCGCAGGGCCTGTTTCTGGCCGCGCAATTGCGGCAGGCGCAAGCGCTTGAGGCGCGGCTCTTTGTCGAAACGCTGTTCGACGCGGACCCCGACGCGCGCGTCATCGTCTGCGGCGACTTCAACGCGGACTCGTACGAAACGCCCACGCGGATTTTGTGCGGATCACCGGAAGAACGCGATGGGGCCGCCTTCGCAGCGCGCTACCTTGAGCGCCTTGAGGCCCGCGCGCCCGCGCAGCGCAGATACACCGTGATTCATGGCGGCAGACCGGTGCTTCTCGACCATATCCTCGCCTCCCGCGCGCTTTCACGCCGCTGTGAAAGCGTCGAGATCTTCAATGATGATCTTGTTGATGAACTCACGGCGCAGGCGCCTGTGATCGGCTCGCTGCACGCGCCGATCGTGGCGCGCTTCAAGGCCTGAAGAAGCTGCGAGCAACAAAAAACACCGAAGCATTGCTGCTTCGGCAAGGCGGCGCCAAAAGGCGCGGGAGGATGCGGGGCGCGCCATAAGGAGTGGCGCTGGAAACAGTGACAGGACGGGGACTTCTCAAGCGCGCGACAAGCGTGGCGCAAGGCCCCGTCTACAGGCTTGGCGGTTATCTCGCCGCGAAAAACAAGAACATCGCAGCAGTGTCGCGACGAAGCCAGAACTCCTCCCTTGCGTGCGCCCGTTCAGCGGTCGCTACAAAAACCATACTGCGCCTACTCCCGCTCTGCGTCCAGACGTTTCATGACGGATCTTTCATTCGCCAACGAGGCGCGAGCGCCTATGTTGTTACAGATGATGCAAGGGCCATGGAACGAGCGCCCAAGCTTGCAGGAGCGGCGATGACGCAAAGAGTCGTTCTTCGTTGGACCGCAACCGTTTTTGCGCTCGCAGCGCTTTCGCTGGCGGCATGGTATCTCGCCACCGCTCCCAAGACGCTGCGCATTGCAGCCGGCCCGCAGGGGTCGCAGCAGCTTCGTTACCTTCAATCCATGGCGCGCGCGCTTTCGGAGAATAGAGAGCCCTTCCGTCTTGAGATTACGCCTGCGGAGTCCTCAGCGAGCGCCGCGGCCGCGCTCGACGCCGGCAAGGTCGACCTCGCCCTGTTGCGCAGCGACGATCCAACCTCCGTGGACGGCCGCTCGATTGTTGTTCTGCAAAAGCGCCATGTGTTCGTGGTCGCGCGGCAGGACCGCGCCATCTCTGACTGGACGGACCTGCGCGGCAAACGCATCGGGCTTGTGCGCAGCGAGTTCGACGAAACAGGCCCGCTGGTGGAGCGCATCCTCAACCAGTATGGCGTGAAACTGGCCGAGGTGACGCTTCAGGAGACCCCGATCCAGATCGCCGGCGCCGTTCTCGCCGACGGCGCCATGGACGCGCTGGTGTTTCTCGGTTTCCCCGGCCAGCGCGTGCGCCGGCTCGTCGGCGAGGTGACGGACTGGCGCAAGACGCCGGTCACGGTGCTTGGCGTTTCGGCGGCGAGCGCGCTCGCCTTCCGCTACCGCGACCTTGAGCACACGGAGTTGCCGGCAGGCGTATTCAGCGGGTCGCCGCCCCAGCCGCCCCAGGCGATCAACACGGTGGCCATCACCCACGAGATCGTGGCCAGCGCGGACATGAGCGAGAGTACAGCCACCGACCTCACCCGCGCGCTGCGCGACAGCGCGACCCGCATCCGCCAGCTGGAGGACAACGCCTTCAACGTGGAGCCGCCCCCGGTTGAGCGACCCCGGCGCTACGCCCCGCACCCGGGGACCGCCGCGTACGTCAACGATCAGGCCATGGGCTTCCTTGAAACGTACAGCGAGTATATCTGGCTGACATTATTCGGACTTTCGATTGTGGGGTCGTCAATAACGGGCTTCCTCGGCTGGGCTGGCCTGCGGGAGGAGCCCGACAGCGCCTCGTTTGGCGCAGGCATGGCCCAGCTTCTGGCGCGTCTCGATGCGGCCCGCTCGCTGAACGAGGTTGACCGCGTCGAGGACGATTTCGACGCCCTCCTCAAGGTGCTCGTGCGCGACTACGCCAGCGGCGCGCCCAATCGCCCGGCGGAGGATCCGGCGCCCCTGATCGCGCTGTTTTCCCGCCTTATCGACAGGCGCCGGGCCGAATTGTCGCGGGCGCGCAACACCTCCACGGGCTGATCGCCCGGGGTGACCGCCAGCCGTTACGCCTGCGCTCTTGAAATTGCTCCAATCGTGCGTAACTGGACGAGCAGCGTCGGCGTGGATAAAGCTGGCGCGCCAAAGAGGCCCGCGCCGCCTATCCAAGGCGGGGTCGATCCAGGGGGAGATCAGGCATGGTGCTCGTCGAGACGCGCGCCCTCGTGAAACGGTTCGGGGCTTTCACCGCCGTCGACGGCGTAACCTTCAAGGTGAACCGCGGCGAGGTCGTCGGATTTCTCGGGCCCAACGGCGCGGGCAAATCGACGACGATGAAGATCATCGCCGGGTTCCTTGAGCCCACATCGGGCGAGGCTTTCGTGGCCGGCCACGACAGCCAGACCGATCCGGTCGCGGCCCGGCGTCGCCTCGGCTACCTGCCCGAGGGCGCGCCGGCCTACCCCGACATGACGGTTGGCGCTTTTCTGGAATTCGTCGCCGCCATGCGCGGCCTCTCGCGGGCTGACGCCCGAAACAGGCTCGCGGAGCTGGTGGAGCGGGTCGATCTCGCCGAGGTGTGGAACCGCCGTTTCGAGGCGCTGTCGAAGGGCTTCAAGCGCCGCGTTGGCATCGCTCAGGCTCTCGTCCACGATCCCGACGTGCTGATCCTCGACGAGCCGACCGACGGCCTCGATCCCAACCAGAAGCACGAGATGCGCGAGTTGATCCGCACGCTGGCGCCCAACAAGGCCATCGTGGTGTCCACGCACATTCTCGAAGAAGTAGAGGCGATCTGCACCCGCGCGATCGTCATCGCCCGGGGCAAGCTACTCGCTGACGCGACGCCGGCGGAGCTTCTTGCGCGCGCGCCCGAGCCCGACCCGGAACGCCAGCGGCTGGTGCGGACCACCCGCCTTGAGGACGCTTTCCGCCATATCACGCTCGAAACCGCAGGTTCCTGAGCCATGAACAAGACGCTTCTCGTGTTCCGGCGGGAGTTCGCCGGCTATTTCGCGACTCCTCTCGCCGCCGTGTTTCTCGTGGTGTTTCTCGCGGTCTCCACCGGCATGACCTTTTTCGTGGCGAGCTTCTTCGACCGCGGACAGGCGGACCTCACCGCGTTTTTCCTCTGGCATCCGTGGCTTTATCTGGTGCTCATGCCCGCTATCGGCATGCGCCTGTGGGCTGAGGAACGCCGCTCCGGCACCATCGAGCTGCTGATGACACTGCCCGTTCGCCCGTGGCAGCTTGTGGTCGGCAAGTGGCTAGCCGCATGGGCTTTCGCCGGGCTCGCGCTTGCGCTCACCGCGCCGCTGTGGATCACGGTCAACTATCTGGGCTCGCCCGACAACGGCGTGATCCTCGCGTCCTACATCGGCTCGTGGCTGATGGCGGGCTCCTTCCTCGCGATTGCGGCCTGCATCTCGGCGCTGACCAAGAACCAGGTGCTGGCCTTCATCGGCGCAGTCGTGGCGGGGTTCGTCTTCGTGATGGCGGGGTTCGACCTCGTGCTCTCCGCCGTGCGCCCGTGGGCGCCGGACATCATCGTGCAGGCCATCGCGTCGATGTCGTTCATCGGCCACTTCCAGCGCATCACGGACGGCGTTCTGGAAGCCCCTGCCCTTATCTTCTTCACCTCCCTGATCGTCTTCGCCCTGTGGCTCAATGTCCAGGCGCTCGAAGCGCGCAAAGCGGCTTGAGGCGACCATGAACGCAAGCAAATTCACCACCGGACGCATGGTGATCGTCAGCGCCATTCTCGCCGCGGTCATCTTCGGATGCGTCAACATCATCAGCGCGCAGCTCTTTCGTTCGGCGCGCATCGACCTGACGCAGCAGAACCTCTACTCGCTGAGCCAGGGCACGAAGCAACTGCTGGGCGAAATCACCGAGCCAGTGCGGTTCCGCTTCTTCATGTCGTCGGGCCTCACCAAGGAAGCGCCGCAGCTCGCCGCGTTCAGCCAGCGCCTGCGCTCCATGCTGGACGCCTACGTGGCGGGCTCGCGTGGAAAGATTATCATCGAGGTGATTGATCCCAAGCCCTACTCGGAGGAAGAGGACCGCGCCGTCGCGTTCGGCGTGAGCCCCATCCGCTCCCAATCCGGCGACCGCATGTTCTTCGGTCTCGCGGCGACGAACTCGACCGACGGCAAGGCCGTCATCGGCTCGTTTTCGCCTGAGCGCGAGGCTTTTCTCGAGTACGACCTGACGCGCCTCGTCGCCGAACTCGGCCGTCGCGGCAAGCCTGTCGTCGCCCTGTTCGATGGGCTCGGCCTCAGCGGCAATCCGCAGATGGGCCAGCGCGAGCAGCAGGTGCTCACGCAGATGAAGCAATTCTTCGAGGTGCGCGTCGTCCAGCCGGACGCCGAAGCGCTGCCGGAGAACACCCGCGTCGCCATGGTGGTGCATCCCCAGAACCTTGGCGACAAGGTTCTCTACGCCCTCGACCAGTGGGCGCTGTCGGGCGGCGCGACCCTCGTCTTCGTCGATCCGAACGCGGAGAACCAGCTCGGGCCGCGCGGCGCGCCGCCGCCGGAAGCCTCCTCGAACCTCGAGAAGCTGTTCGCGGCATGGGGCGTCGGCTTCGACGCGACGAAGACCGTGGCCGATCCCGGCTTCGCGTTGCAGACCGAACGCAACATCAACGGGCGCCCGACGCCCATGATCAACCTGCCGTGGCTCGCAATCCGCAACGAGGGCCTGCGCAAGGATGAGGCGATCCTCGCGCAGCTGTCGGCGATTGTCGTGACGACCGCCGGCGCGTTCGACGCGAAGAAGGAAGGCGTGAGCATCCGCCCGCTGCTCGTGGCCTCGCCCGATGGCGGCACGCTGCCGGTCTCCTCCACCAAAGACCGCACCACCGACCTGCGCACGCTGCTCAACTCCATCGAGAAGCAGCCGCGCGCGCTCGTGATCGCCGGTCGGCTTACAGGAACGCTGGCGAGCGCCTACGAGGCGAAGCCCGAGGGCTCGTCGCGCAAGGAGGATCACATCTCCCGCGGCCAGAGGCCTGCAAACGTCATCCTTGTCGGTGACGCGGACATGCTGATGGATCGCAACTGGGTGCAGCGCCGCAACGTTCTTGGCACCGAAGTGGCGCAGGCGTTCGCCAACAACGGCGACTTCGTCATCAACGCCATCGAGCAGATGACCGGCGGCGCCGCGCTTGCTGACCTGCGCGGTCGCGGCGTGTCGTGGCGGCCCTTCGAGCTGATCCAGAAAATGGAGACGGACGCTGACCGGCGCTTCCGCGCCAAGGAACAGGCGCTCCAGGAGAAGCTGAAGACCACGGAGCAGAAGCTCACCGAACTCGGTCGCGGACAGCAGGGCGGCAGCGAAGTGCTGACGCCCCAGCAGATGGAGACCATCGAGAAGTTCAAGAGCGAGTTGCTCGCCACCCGTGAGGAACTGCGCCAGACCCAGTTCGCGCTGCGCAGCGACGTGGACCGCCTGAAAAACACGATCACGGCGCTCAACGTCGCGGGCGTGCCGATCCTTGTCGGTCTCATCGCGCTGTTCTTCGCTTTGCGCCGCGGCCGTCGCACGCCGCCGCAAAAGTCACTCGACAAGATCGCCTGAGGTTGCCCATGAACGCGAAGCAACTTGTCGTCCTCGCAGCCGCCGCAGTGATCGCCATCGGCGCCACCGCCGTGACGCTGCGCACATCGCCGCAGAACATCGCCTCCGACCGGCGCGGCGAGCGCGTTTTCCCGGACCTTCTGGCGCGGGCGAACGACGTCACCACGATCTCGATCCGCGACGATGACCGCACCTTCACGGTGGAGCGTCGCGGCGACGGCTTCTTTGACAAGGACTCCGGTTACGTGGCCCGCGGAGAATCCTTCCGCGATCTCGTCGCCGGCGCCGCGTCGCTCACCTTCGAGGAGAGCAAGACAGCGGACGCAGCGCGCCACGCAGACCTTGGTCTCGCCGAGCCCGGCAAGGGCCTGGGCGACAAGGCCGGGCGCGAGGTCATCATGCGCGACGCCAAGGGCGTGGCGCTGGCCTCCGTCGTTGTGGGCAACCGCGACAACACAGTCGGCGGCGCACGCGGGGGCACGTTCATCCGCCCGCCGGGCATGAACCAGACGTATCTCGCGCGCGGCGAGCTGCGGGTGCCCGTGCCTCACGCCGCGTGGTTCGAGATCAACCTCATCAATTTCACCCGCGACATGCTCGCACGTCTTGAGGTGCGCGGCGCCGGCCAGGGCGATTACGTCATGGTGTCGGAACCGAAAGGCACGGACCTGAAGCTGCAAACGGTCGTCGAGGGCCGCCAGCCGGACTCGGGCAAGGTTCTGCGCCTGTCGTTCATGGTGGATCCGATCTCGTTTCAGGACGTGCGCGCGCCGAAGGGCGAGCCGAAGCCGGACGCGCGCCAGTACATCGCCACCAGCCATGAGGGCCTGCGCGTCACTGTCACCAGCGTGGGTGAGCAAAAGGATGGCTGGGTGCGCATGGCGGTCGAAACGACGCCGGAGGCGAGCGACGCCGCGAAAAAGCAGGCCGCCGACCTTGCGCCGAAGATGCACGGCTTCGAGTTCAAGCTCTCCCAGAACGACATCGACCAGATGGCGTGGACGCTCAATGACGTGACCACCGAGCCCAAGAGCTGAGACTGGCGCGCGGCGGGCCTGCTCGGCCGGGGCGTTTTGCGAACGCCCCGCTCGTGACTTGCCGGGCGCACCACTCTTGCCAACTTGCGATGTCGGGCAAGCCCGACTTCGTCGCTCGATAAGGCGGCGGCTGGCCCCCAGCGTGAACCACGCGCGAAATCCCCGTCTGGCCGAAGTTTTCCTCCGTGATAAGGTCGCGCCCTCTACAACATGAGGAAACGTCCATGGCGCGCAGGCCTTATCCCGTCATCGCCCTTGAAGAACACTACTGGGATCGCGAACTCGTCTCCCATCTCTCCGGCGCCGAAGGCAGCCGCTCGAAGCCCCTGCTCGACAGGCTGTATGATCTTGGCGACTTGCGCCTGCGCGAGATGGACGAGGCCGGCGTGGATGTGCAGGTGCTCTCCCATGGCGCGCCCTCGGGCCAGAAGCTTGCGGCAGATGTCGGCCCCGCGCTGATCCGCGGCGTCAACGACCGGCTCGCGCAAGCCATCGCGCTTAATCCCTCGCGGTTTGCTGGATTTGCGGCCCTTCCGACGGCTGCGCCCGAAGCAGCGGCCGACGAGCTGGAACGCTGCGTGCGCGAACTCGGCTTCAAGGGCGCCATGGTGCATGGCCTCACCAACGGTGAGTTTCTGGATCTGCCAAAATACTGGCCGATCTTCGCGCGCGCCGAAGCGCTCGACGTGCCGATCTACTTCCACCCCTCGTTCCCGCACCCGGACGTCACGGCGGCCTATTACAAGGATTACATGGACGACTTCCCCATGGTGATCCGCGCCGCATGGGGCTACACGGTGGAAACCGCGACGCAGGCGATCCGTCTTGTGCTGTCAGGCGTGTTCGAGCAGCACCCGAACCTCAAGATCGTCATCGGCCACATGGGAGAGACGCTGCCCTACCTGCTGTGGCGCATCAATCAGGCGCTCTCGCGCCCCGGTCACAGGCCGCTGGATTTCGCGGCGACCTTCCGCAAGCATTTCTGGATCACCACGAGCGGCAACTTCTCCACGCCAGCGCTTGAGTGCGCGATCAAGGAAATCGGGCTCGACCGGATCATGTTCTCCATTGACTGGCCGTTCGTCGCCAACGGTCCCGGCGTGGAGTGGCTTGACGGGCTCGCCCTGCCGGAAGCTGAGAAAGCCGCGCTGGCCAGCGGCAACGCAAAAGCGCTGCTGAAGATGTAACGCCGAAGATGTCGCGCCATTGGCCTCCCGCCGCGCGCGGGAGGCTCACATGATGGTGAGCAGGAACAGCGGCAGCGCAGGGATCGACATGATCGTGGAAATGACCACGATGCTGGCAGCTTCCTGTGGGTCGTTGTTGTAGCGCACCGCCCACAGGTAGTTGAGCACCGCCGAGGGCATGCCGCTCTGGATCACGACGACGCCACGCGCGACAGGATCCAGTTGGAGGATCAAGGCGACGAGCCAGCCAATCGCAAAACCGCCGATCAAACGCGCGGCCGAGAAGGCGACGCTGCGCCCGTATGACGTAATGCGCAGCGATGAGAGCGCGTAACCCAGTGACAGCAGCATCAGCGGCACGGTGAGGCCCCCAAGCAGGCTCACCGCACGCTGCGCCACCGTGGGCAGCCGCGTTTCCGTGGCTATCATCGCCACGGCGCCGACGATGGCCCAGGTCATCGGCATACGGATCACTTCCCGAAACGTGATGCCGCCGGCGGCGATAGCCTGCCCGAATGTGTAGTTGGTGATGCTGGAGACAGCGAAGAACGCGATCGACAACCCAAGGCCCACCTCACCGAACGCGAAGAGGCACAGCGGCAGGCCCATGTTGCCGCCATTCGACCAGATCAGTGGCGGCGCATAGGCGCGCAGCGAAACGCCCATGGCGCGCGCCATGCCCCACGCTCCTGCAGCGGTAAGCGCGAGACAAAGAACCGCCGCAAGCCACATCTGGCTGAGCGCGGGAATGGTGAGCCCCGGACGCGTCAACATGTCGATGACCAGACACGGGGTCGACACGCCATTGACGATGAGGCCAACGAAATTGGACTCAAACGGCTTGCCGGCGCGCCCCCACGCATAGCCAACGGCTATGATGAGAAACACCGGCCCAACGACATCGAACAAGGCGCCAAAAAGCTGCATCACCACACCGCAGGTTGCGAGCGGCGACCTCTAGCGGCTTGGCCGCCGCGGCGCCAGTGCGGCGTGGGCGCACGACCGGTCGCGGGCGCGATCAGCGGTCGAACACACGATCGCGGGTGCGTTCGCAGCGGTGGCCCACCAGGCACTGGGCAGCGTCACGCGTGGGCGCCCATGTGGGCTCAAGGTTCTCGTCCGGGGTGCAGAAGCTCCGGTCGCGAACGAAGCGGTCGAATGTGTAGGGGCCGGTGGTGAGCACCACCGCGCCCGATTGCGTCACCAGCGCCTTGGCCTGCGCGCAGGACATGGCGAGCGTCGAGGGGCGACCCTGCGCCAGGGCGCCGCTGGCGAGCGCGGCGGTGAAAACGGTGGAAACGGTGACAGCGATAGCGAAGCGGCGCACGGACATTCGGTCTGCTCCTGTTTTCTGGAACGACGATTCAGAACATAGGGCGCGCGCAGCCCGGCATCACCTGTGCGGCGGCGACATGACGCGCCGTTCGCCTGCGATCACCGGGCGGTCGGAGAGCGCCCGGCCCGAGGCTCGCAGGTGTAACCCACCATGCATTGCCGCGCATCCGCCGTGGGCGCCCAGAATGGCTGCGTGAACTCATCAGGCGTGCAGAATTGCGCGCTGTTGACGACACGCTCGAAGGTGGGGCCGCCGGTTCCCAGAACAATGGCGCCAGCCCGCGTCACCACGCCCCGCGCCTGCGCGCAAGACATGGCGGTTGAGTCCGGGCGCCCCTGCGCAAAAGCGGACACCGGCGCAACGGCTATAAAAGCAAGCGCGATCCCTATGCGCGCTGAACAGCGGTTGGCGGACATGGCGAAGCTCCTCAGATATTCGAAGCCCCGCCAGTTGATTCCAACGGGATCGCACTCGAAACGACTGAGTGAGCGTGCGGGTTGCGCCAATCCGCTCAGCGAGGACGGATAACCTCAAGCCCGCCCATGTACTTGCGCAGCGCCTCCGGCACGATGACGGAGCCGTCGGCCTGCTGGTAGTTCTCCAGCACAGCCACAAGCGCGCGACCAACCGCAACGCCCGAGCCGTTGAGCGTATGCACAAAGCGGGGGCTCTTGCTGTCAGCGGAGCGATAGCGCGCATTCATGCGCCGGGCCTGAAAATCGCCGCACACGGAGCATGAGGAAATCTCGCGGAACTTGCCCTGCCCCGGCAGCCAGACTTCGATGTCGTAGGTCTTCTGCGACGCAAAGCCCATGTCGCCGGTGCACAGCGTGACAACGCGATAATGCAGGCCCAGCCGCTTCAACACCTCTTCCGCGCACGCGGTCATGCGCTCGTGCTCTTCCAGCGATTGCTCAGGCGTGGTGATGGAGACCAGCTCCACCTTCTGGAACTGATGCTGGCGGATCATGCCGCGCGTGTCGCGGCCGGCCGCGCCAGCCTCCGCGCGGAAACAGGCTGTCCCGGCCGTGAGACGGATAGGGAGCTGCTTCTCGTCCAGTATGCTCTCGCGCACGGTGTTGGTGAGCGGGACTTCGGCGGTGGGGATGAGCCAGAAACCGTCGCCCGCGGCGAACTGATCCTCACGGAACTTCGGCAGCTGCGCCGTGCCGAACATGGCGTCGTCGCGCACGAGAAGCGGCGGATCGATCTCCGTGTAGCCGTGCTCGTCCGTGTGCAGGTCGAGCATGAACTGCATCAGCGCGCGCTCCATGCGCGCCAGCGCGCCCTTCAGGATCACGAACCGCGCGCCGGAGATTTTCCCCGCCGTCTCAAAATCCATGAGCCCGAGCTTTTCGCCGATGTCGAAATGCTCGCTCGGCGCGAAGTCCATGACTGGCTTGGCGCCGACCACGCGCGTCTCGACGTTGTCGTGCTCGTCCTTGCCGACGGGAACTTCGGCCAGCGGCGTATTGGGCTCCTTCGCCAGCGCCTCATCGAGGGCGCGCACGGCCGTGCGCTCTTCCTCCTCGAAGGCGGTCATCTGATCCTTGAGGGCGGACACCTCGGCCTTCAGCGCGTCGGCGCGGGCGGCGTCCTTCTCCTTCATCGCCTGGCCGATTTCTTTCGAGGCGGCGTTGCGGCGTTCCTGCGCGGCCTGCAACTTCGCGATGGCCGCGCGGCGCACGTCATCAAGCTCGAAGAGCTTTTGCGACAGGGGCTCCAGCCCGCGGCGGCGGCGGCCCTCGTCAAAGGTCTCGGCGTTCTCGCGGATCCAGCGGATGTCGTACATGCGGAGTCGTCCTGTCGTGGAGTCGCCGCCTGTGTAGAGCATGGGCGCGGGAAGGGCCAGACGGGCGTGGGTCGCCCGCCATCAGGACCGTGCGCGCCTCAGGCCTGCGCGCCCTGCCCCTCGTCGAGGCTCGCGGGCGTAATCGCCACGCTTTCGCCGCAGCCGCAGGCCGACGTCTGGTTCGGGTTGTTGAAGACGAATCCCGCCGACATCTTCTCGATGCGGTAATCCATCTCCGTGCCGAGCAGGAACATCACCGCCTTGGGGTCAACAAGGATCTTCACGCCCTTGTCGTCCACCACCTCGTCGAAGCGGCCCACATCCTCCGCGAAGTCCATGGTGTAGGACATGCCGGCGCAGCCAGCGTTCTTCACCCCGACGCGCACGCCGACAATGGGCTTCTCGGAGTTCTCGATGATCTCGCGCACACGCTGGGCCGCGGCATCGGTGATGCGCATGACCTGCGGTCGCGGTCGCCGCGCTGGCTTGTTGGCTTCCATCTTCATCCTCCGGCCGGGTTCAAGGTCCGGCGAAGCAAGAGCATCGCAACTCAGTCACGTAAGCGCACGCATGCGCGTTTACATCCTCACCACATGTCGAGCGCGACTCGCGCAACATCCGACATGCGGCCATGGTTCCACGCCGGCTCGAAAACGAGCCGCACGTTGACGCCTGAAATGCCCTGGACCGCGCTGACAGCGTTCTCGACCCACCTGGGCATGTCGCCGGCGACGGGGCAGCCGGGCGCGGTCAACGTCATCTCGATGTCGACCAGCCGCGAATCGTCCACAGCCACCTTATAGATCAGCCCAAGCTCGTAAATATCGACCGGGATTTCCGGATCAAACACCGTCTTCAGGGCCGTGATGATCTTCTCGGTGAGATCATCCATCTCCTCCGGCGGGATGCCCGGCGCGAGATCAAGATCCGGCCTGTTGGGCTGAACCTCTGCGGCGTCGGGCGGGCTCGTGGTCTCAGACATGTCGTTCCTCACGAGAACAGAGCTTCGGCGCGCGTGAGTGCGTCCGCCAGAGCATCCACTTCATCCATGGTGTTGTACAGGGCGAATGAGGCGCGGCACGTGGATGTCACGCCGAAACGCTGCATCAGCGGCATGGCGCAGTGGGTGCCGGCGCGCACCGCGACGCCCGAACGGTCAATCACTGTCGCCACATCATGCGCATGGGCGCCCTTCATCTCGAACGAGACAATGGCGCCCTTGTCCTTCGCCGCGCCGATGATGCGCAGCGAGTTGATGCGCGACAGACGCTCGTGGGCATAGACGCCAAGCGCGTGCTCGTGCGCGCGGATGCCCTCACGGCCGAGCCCTTCCATGTAATCGAGCGCGGCGCCGAGGCCGATCGCCTGAACGATGGGCGGCGTGCCAGCCTCGAAGCGGTGCGGCGGCTCGTTGTAGGTGACTGTGTCCATGGTCACGTGTTCGATCATCTCGCCGCCGCCAGCGTATGGCGGCAGGCTCTCGAGCCACTTGCGCTTGCCGTACAGGACGCCAATGCCCGTGGGGCCGTAGAGCTTGTGACCGGTGGCGATGTAGAAATCGACATCGAGCTTGCGCACGTCCACGTCCAGATGCACCGCGCCTTGAGAGCCGTCGACGCACACAGGGATGCCGCGCGCGTGGGCGATCTCAATCACCTTGTCGATGGGCACGACAGTGCCGAGCACGTTCGACATGTGCGTGATGGCGACGATCTTCGTGCGCGGCGACAGCGCCTTCTCGAACTCCTCAAGCGAGAAGTTACCATCCTCGTCGACGCCAACCCACTTCAGGACCGCGCCGTTGCGCTCCCGATGGAAATGCCACGGCACAATGTTGGAGTGATGCTCCATGATGGTGAGCACGATCTCATCGCCCGGCCCGATGTGGGCGCGGCCGTAGGACGCGGCGACGATGTTCAGCGCCTCGGTGGCGCCGCGTGTAAAGATGATCTCGTCGGTAGAAGCTGCGTTCAGGAACGCCCTCACCTTTTCGCGCGCCGCTTCGTAAGCATCCGTCGCGGCGTTGGCGAGATAATGCAGGCCGCGATGCACGTTCGCATACTCGTGCTCGTACGCATGCTTCACGCGCTCGATCACCTGCCTCGGCTTCTGCGAGGATGCGGCGTTGTCGAGATACACGAGCTTTTTGCCGTACGGGCGCTCGGCGAGGATCGGGAAATCCTCGCGCACCTTCATGACGTCATACGGCGCCGCCGTCGCAGTTGTCAGAGCGTCGGTCATCGATTGCGCTGCGCGAGCCAGCCGCGCACCTTCTCCATGAGGGATTCAAATAGCGTTTCGTCCATATCCTCGAAGGCGCCCGCCACGAACGCCTCGAGCAACAGCGCCTCGGCCTCCCGGCGCGGGAGCCCGCGCGCCATGATGTAGAACAGCAGGTTCTGGTCGAGTTCGCCGCACGTTGCGCCGTGGGCGCACTGCACGTCGTCGGCGAAAATCTCCAGCTCTGGCTTGTTGTACATCGCCGCGCCGTCGGAAAGCAGCAGCGCGTTCGAAGACATGCGCGCATCGGTCTTCTGCGCGCCCTGGGCCACGTTGATGCGGCCCTGAAACACGCCGGTGGCGTCCTCGTCGATGATGTTCTTGAACATCTCGCGGCTCTCGCAATGGGCCGCCGCGTGGGTGACGACAAGCGTCGTGTCCGCGTGCTGGCGCCCGCGCACGAGCGTCGCGCCGCGAATGGCGGCGTTGGCGTTCTCGCCGGAAAAGCGCAGGAACACCTGGTGCCGGGACACCCCTGCGCCCATGGTCAACGAACACGTATCGAATGCAGCGCCGGCGCCAATCTCGACTCCCAGTGTGGAGAGCGATGAAGCCTCGGGAGCAAGATCGTTTACACGCACATGGCGCACGTTCGCGCCATCGCGCACGTCGAACTCAACCAGCGCCTGCGCCAGATGCGCCTCGCCCGCAGCGCTTGTATGGCTCTCAAGGATCGTGACAGAGGCGCCGGGTTCAACGCTGACGACCACATGGGCTGCGCTGACAGCCGCCGGCCCCGCATTGCGGAAAGCCAGGTGGAGAGCGCCAGCGTCAACGCCCGCCGCAATGCTGATGACCACCGTCTCGCGCGCAAACGCACGGGCGAGGCTCACGGCGCCATCGTGTTCATCAATGATCGCGCTCGCAGCCGGGGGTGAAACGTCGCGACGCGCGATGCTGACGCCAGCGGGGGCGCTAACATCGCCCACGAGCGCACCGCCGGAAAAGAGAAGATCGCGACCGCCCCCGAGTTCGAACAGCGCACCTGCGAGGGACGCAGGCGCGGGCTCAACGAGCGCAGGCGGAGCACTCTTCAGAAGCGTGCGGAGATCCGTATAGTGCCACGCCTCGATGCGGCGGCTCGGCAAGCCGCGCTCGACGAAGCGGGCGAAAGCCGCCTCGCGCGACGGCGAGACGCCCCTGTTGCGCAGCGCCTCGAAAGAGTCGATCAGAGCCGCCTCGGCGGGCGGGCGGGCTGGTCTGAGGGTTGCGTTCATTGCATCCTCACGCGGCGTGCGCGACGTAATCGCGGTAGCCGTTCTTTTCGAGTTCGAGCGCCAGTTCCGGGCCGCCCGACTTCACGATGCGTCCATCAGCGAGCACGTGCACGGTGTCCGGCTTGATGTAATCGAGCAGTCGCTGATAGTGCGTGATGACAAGGAACCCGCGATCAGGCGAGCGCAATGCGTTCACGCCTTCCGCAACGATGCGCAGCGCATCGATATCGAGGCCGGAGTCGGTCTCGTCCAGAATGGCGAACTTCGGCTCCAGCAGCACCATCTGCAGCACTTCCATGCGCTTCTTCTCGCCGCCGGAGAAACCGACATTGAGCGGCCGGCGCAGCATGTCCTGCTTGATGCCGAGCTTGTCGGCGGCGACGCGCACGCGCTTCATGAAATCCGGCGTGGAAAGCTCTTCCTCGCCGCGCTGCTTGCGCTGCGCGTTCATGGCGGCCTTGAGGAACGTCATCGTGGTGACGCCGGGAATTTCGAGCGGATACTGGAACGCAAGGAACAGGCCCTTGGCCGCGCGCTCGTTAGCCTCGAGGCCCATCAGGCTCTCGCCGCCTAGCGTCACGTCGCCGCCCGTCACGTCATAGCCCTCGCGCCCTGCGAGCACATACGACAGCGTGGACTTGCCCGCGCCGTTCGGCCCCATGATGGCCGCCACTTCGCCCGGCTTCACGTTGAGCGAAAGGCCCTTGATGATCTTCTTGTCGTCCACGTTCGCGTGGAGGTCGTTGATGGAGAGCATCTTATAACCCATGTTCCGATTATGTAATGCGCCGCACCGGCGCTGAGATCTAGATTTGAATGTGCGCTTTGACCTGCTCTCGCAGGGCGCGCAGCCGAACAAGCCAGTCGTGGACATCAGCGGCAGCCGGCGATGAGAGGCCGCCGCTCGGATTGGGATACCGGTATCGCGTCGATGCAGCGCTCAGCGGATCGAAGGCGACGAAGGAGGATTTCAGGAGATGGTGATCCGGCAACAATTCGCACAAATAGCGAATGTTATGGCTCGGACCAGCGGCGATTCCCTCTTTCTCCAGCACGGCGCGCAACAGTTTCTCTACTGACTGCTGAACAAAATACGCTGCTTGCCTCGGAAGTGGCCCCGACAGCTTATCCGCGGCCTCGAACTCTTCCTGCGCGAGTTGCAGAAAGGAGGCGATCCGCGCGCGCTGCTGCGATTCCGCGGTCATGACTGGCCCGCCATATAGACACGCCGGCCCTCGCGCACGATCTGCGCGATGAACGACGTCGCCAACGCCAACCCATCCTGAAAGTCAGCCGCGGCGCAGGGAACGATATCGCAACCAATGCGCAGGTCGCGCACGCACTTGTCGGCTACTTCGTAGTCGTCGGACCCAAAATGGCCTTCAGGCTTCGCAACGACAAGGATGTCGAAATCGCTGTCGGGACGCGCATTGCCGCGCGCACGACTTCCGAACAGCCAGACGGACTGAGGATCAAGCCCAGCAACAAGGCGCTCGACGAGTGCGCCGAGCGCGTCCTCTTGCGTCTTGAAGCCGCTGAGATTCGGGACGACAGCGCCGCCCATCACCCCACGCTCCCCTCAAGGCTCACGGCAATGAGTTTCTGCGCTTCGACGGCGAACTCCATGGGGAGTTGCTGCAGCACGTCGCGCACGAAACCATTCACGATGAGCGCCGTCGCCTCCTCACCCGAAAGCCCGCGCTGCATGCAGTAGAACAGCTGGTCTTCGGAGATCTTCGACGTGGTCGCTTCATGCTCGAACACCGCGCTGACGTTGCGCGACTCGATGTAGGGAATCGTGTGCGCGCCGCAGTCCTGGCCGATAAGCAGCGAGTCGCAGTTGGTGAAGTTGCGCGCGCCTTCCGCCTTGCGGTGGGCGAACACCTGGCCGCGATACGTGTTGTTGGAGCGGCCAGCCGAGATGCCCTTGGAGATGATGCGGCTCGACGTGTTCTTGCCCAGATGCATCATCTTGGTGCCGCTATCGACCTGCTGCTTCCCGTTCGAGATCGCGATCGAATAGAACTCGCCGCGGGACTCGTCGCCGCGCAGGATGCAGGAGGGATACTTCCACGTGATGGCGGAGCCGGTCTCGACCTGCGTCCACGAGATCTTCGAGCGGGCGCCGCGACAGTCGCCGCGCTTGGTCACGAAGTTGTAGATGCCGCCCTTGCCTTCGCTGTCGCCGGGGTACCAGTTCTGAACCGTCGAGTATTTGATCTCGGCGTCATCCAGTGTCACCAGCTCGACAACCGCCGCGTGCAGCTGGTTTTCATCGCGCATGGGCGCCGTGCAGCCTTCGAGATAGCTGACGTAGGAACCCTTGTCGGCGATGATGAGCGTGCGCTCGAACTGGCCTGTGTTGCGCTCGTTGATGCGGAAGTAGGTGGACAACTCCATGGGGCATCGCACGCCCGGCGGGATGTACACGAACGAGCCGTCGGAAAACACGGCCGAGTTCAGCGTCGCATAAAAGTTGTCGGTCACCGGCACCACGGAGCCAAGATACTGGCGCACCAACTCCGGGTGCGAATGCACGGCCTCCGAAATCGGGCAAAAGATCACGCCGACCTTGGCCAGCTCATCCTTGAAGGTGGTGGCGACCGACACGGAGTCGAACACCGCGTCCACGGCGACCCTCGCGCCCTTCACGCCTGCCAGCACCTCGCGCTCGCGCAGCGGAATGCCAAGCTTCTCGTAGGTGCGCAGCAGCTCCGGATCCACCTCGTCGAGGGACTTCGGTCCCTCCATGGACTTCGGCGCCGAGTAGTAATGCAGATCCTGAAAGTCGATGGGGGGATGGTCCACCCGCGCCCACTTCGGCTCGGTCATGGTGAGCCAGCGGCGAAAGGCGTCGAGGCGCCATTCCGTCATCCACGCGGGCTCGTTCTTTTTCGCGGAAATGAACCGCACAATATCTTCGTTCAGGCCCTTGGGGGCCTTCTCGGACTCGATGTCCGTGACGAAGCCATACTTGTAGGCGTCGACGTCGACGGACTTGACCCGGTCGACGGTCTCCTGGACTGCCGGCATAACCTTCTCCCCCTTGGCGGTTTCAAGGACCGCTGGTTGGACCAACTCCTACGCGCCGGTCGCCCGGCCCGATCACCCGCGCGCCACAAGGCGCGCAAACCCAAATCTCACGCGGCGGCCCTGCGCCGCTCCAACACCCGGCCCGCAACCCGGGCGAACGCATCCGCGAACCGCTCCACGTCCGCGGCGCCGGTCGTGCGGCCCAGACTCACGCGCACCGCGCCAGTCGCTATATCGGGCGCTACCCCCATCGCGGCGAGGACGTGCGACGTCTTCACCTTGCCCGACGAACATGCGGAGCCCGACGACACCGCAAATCCCTCAAGATCCAGACCTATCAGCATGGTCGCAGCAGCCGCTCCCGGCGCAGCGACAGCGCTGGTGTTCGGCAGCCGCTCGACGTCCGCCGAGAACACGGTCAGGCCCGGAACGACCCGGACCAGCCGCGCTTCCAGATCATCCCGAAGCGCCGCCAGCCGAACCGCCTCAACGCCGCAGTTTCGGGCCGCCCACTCAGCGGCGACACCAAACGCGACGATCCCGGCCACATTCTCCGTGCCGGCCCGCATGCCGCGCTCCTGCCCGCCGCCGCGGACGAGACGTTCTTCGATATCTGCATCCCCCGACGCAAGCGCAAGTGCTCCCACGCCTTTTGGCCCACCAATCTTGTGGGCGGAGAGAATAATCGCGTCCGCGCCGAGCGGACCTGCCAGGCAGCTCATGCGCCCGGCCGCCTGCACGGCGTCGCACACCACCACGCCGCCCTTCGCATGGACCATGTCCGCAGCGGCCCGCACGGGCTGGATGGCGCCGGTCTCGTTGTTGGCGGCCTGAAGCGCAAGCATCACCCGGGCGTCGCCCGCCTCATCCAGCATCGCGGCCAACGCACACAGGTCAACCACGCCAGATGGCGTCAGCGGGACGACGCGCGTCTGTTCCGCCCGAAACCGGTGGCCTTCAAGCACGCATGCATGCTCGCCGGCGCTGATGAACAGCAGGTCGAGAGGCCGTTCCCCGGCCCGCGCGAACGTGGGCGAAAGCGCGAGATTGGCCGCCTCGGTGCCGCCGGACGTAAACGTGACCCCGCCTGGGGAAACGCCGACCAGCGAGGCGATGCTGGCGCGCGCCTCCTCCACCAGGGCGCGGGCGCGGCGGCCTTCCGCATGGACCGACGAGGGGTTCCCGAACGCCTCCATAGCCTCGACCAACGCATCGCGCGCCGCCGGCAGAAGCGGCGACGTGGCGTTCCAGTCGAGATAGACGCGCTCGCGCGCCATGGCCGCACCTTTCACCCGGCGATAAGCCGGACCGCCTGAAAATCCTTGCGCTCGCGGGCGCCCCGCATGCTAGAAGCCTCGCGGCCCTTTGAACGCGTTCCTCATAGACGCCGCAACGTTCGAGCCGGGACACGCCCGGCTCTTCTAGTTTAGAATAATTCTAACAGTTATTCTGAACCGTCGCGGCCCCCAAGTCAAGGAAAGCGGCTCTTTTCACGGGGCGAACGGCTCGCGCGCGACACGGTGTTTGCGCCAAACTCTTGGGAGTCACGATGCCTGAAGTCATCTTCGCCGGACCTGCGGGACGCCTCGAAGGCCGCTTCCATCCGTCGAAGCAGCGCGGCGCGCCGATTGCGGTCATCCTGCATCCGCACCCGCAATTTGGCGGGACGATGAACAACCAGATCGTCTATCAGCTCTATTACGCCTTTGCGGAGCGCGGGTTCTCGGTGCTGCGCTTCAATTTCCGCGGCGTGGGCCGCAGTCAGGGGTCGTTCGACCATGGCGCCGGCGAACTCTCGGACGCGGCAGCCGCACTCGACTGGGTGCAGTCCATCAGTCCGGACGCGCGCGCCTGCTGGATCGCCGGCGCATCCTTCGGGTCGTGGATTGGCATGCAGCTGCTCATGCGCCGCCCGGAGATCGAGGGCTTCATCTCCATTGCGCCGCCGGCGAACCGCTTTGACTTCTCGTTCCTCGCGCCCTGCCCGTCATCCGGTCTGTTCGTCCACGGCGATCAGGACCGCGTGGCGCCGCTGAAGGAGGTTATGGGTCTCATTGAAAAGCTGAAGACCCAGAGGGGCATCGTGATCGAGCACGCGGTGATTCCCGGCGCCAACCACTTCTTCGAGAACTGCATCGACGACCTGATCGCGGAGGTTGGGGCCTACCTTGATCGCCGCCTCGACAATCCGCCCAAGCGCCCAACCCCTGCGAAAGCCCTCAAGGGACCGGCCACGGACGCTTGACGTCCAGACCGGTGCAACCAACGCCCGTCGTCACGCCATCAGCGCGGTGACGGGCGACGCGCCGTCGATAATCGGGAGCACCGTGCGCTTGAGGTGTTCGCGGGTGAGCGGCCCGCGCACCACGTGAATGATCTGGCGCCCCGGGTCCAGCACGACCGTGCTCGGCGCCTCGCGCACGCCGAGCTGGCGCTCCACCCGGCCGTCGGGATCAAACCCCAGCGCGTCGTAGGGATTGCCTACCCGGGCGATGAAATCCCGGGCCGCGGCCTCGCTGTCCCGCACGAAGACGCCGGCGATCTGGAATCGCGGGTCACCCCTCAACTCGAGCCACATGGCGACCTCGTCCGCGCATTCGGGTCGCCAACTGGCGAGCGCGTGGATCACGGTCACCGACCCCTCCAGTTGCGCGAAGCGAAAGCCTTTCACAGGCGCCCCTGAAGCATGGAACGCGCCCGCCAACGGAGGAACGTCCAGCGCCTCCAGCCCGTCGATAGGGTCACTGAACCAGGACGCCGCGGCGACAGCGGCAGCGGGGGGCGCAAGCAGGAAAAACCGGCGATTGATGGGGGCCACGGCGCGTCTCCTTGAACGCCGCGCACCTTACTGGTAAAGCCCAAGCCGCTCTAGCGAATGGTTTACAAATGGTTAACCTGGCAGGCCCAGGCGAGGACGACTGACGACGCCGCCCGTCATCGGCGCCGGCGCGCCGGTGGTGGTGGGATAGGTGAGCGGCAAGCCTTCCAGCGCGCGGACCGCAAGGTAGGCGAAGGCTTGCGCCTCCATGGCGTCTCCATCCCAGCCGCAGCTCCGCGCCGCGTCCACCGGGCAGGCGAGGGAATCCGCCAGCATTTTCATCAGCGTCGGGTTGCGGGCCCCGCCGCCGCACACAACCGCCCGGCGCGGGCGAGCGGGCAAGTGCTCCAGAGCGCGGGCCGTGGCGCGGGCGGTGAAGGCTGTCAGGGTGGCGGCCGCGTCATCGGTTGCGAGCCCGTCCACGGCGGCGCGGGAAAATGCATTCCGGTCGAGGGATTTGGGCGGGGTTCGCTCAAAAAACGAATGCGTCAGCAGGTCCGCAAGCGCCGCCTCATTCACCAGCCCGCGCGCGGCGGCCTCCCCGTCCCGATCCATGGCGACGCCGGTCCGCTCCAGCATCAGGTCGTCGATCAGCGCGTTCGCGGGGCCTGTGTCAAACGCGATGGGCTCGCCATCGCCCGGCACGTAGGTGACGTTGGCGACCCCCCCCAGATTGACCACCAGCGCCGGCGTTTCGACGCCCGCCGCCCGCACCAGCGCCCGGTGCCACACGGGAACAAGCGGCGCTCCCTGCCCGCCGGCGGCCACATCGGCCGCACGCATGTCCCAGACGACGGTGAGGCCAAGGGCGGCGGCCAGCGCGGCGCCGTCGCCGATCTGGATGGTGAGCCGCTGCTGCGGCTTGTGCAGGACCGTCTGCCCGTGGAAGCCGAGCACGTCGATTGCCGCGCGATCGAGCCGGTGCTCGGCGATGAACGCGTCCACTGCCTCCGCGTGGCGGGCGGTGACGAGGCGCTCCGCCTCCCCCACCCGGCCCGGGCGGGCGGCGCGGTCCGTCAGCACAGCGCCCTCATCGAGCGCGGCGCGCAACAGGGCGCGCTCGGCGCCGGCATAGGGGTAGAAGCTCGCGGGGCCTGTTCGCGAGCGGCTGCGGCCGTCCGTCTCCACAAGGGCGACGTCGATCCCGTCCATGGACGTGCCGCTCATGAGGCCAATGGCGCGATACAGGTGCATTGTGCGTCTCCGGGGGCACAATAGCACGCGAACTGGACCGCGAGCATTCTGGACCGCGAGCGTCCCCGCTCGCCAGATGGAGCCAATGCGCGCGAGAACGCGCGCGGTCCAGTATGGCGCCAATGCGCGCGAGGACGCGCGCGGTCCAGTATGGAGCCAATGCGCGCGAGGACGCGCGGTCCACTAAGGCCCCGTCATTCCGGCAACGGGGCCAGTTCCAATGTGCTCCACATTCCCGGGACGCGCGCAGCGCGGACCCTGGACCCAGTCACGCGCAGCCCATGGGCCCCGGATCGCCTGCGGCGTCCGGGGAAGTGGAAAAAGTCGCCAGCGGGAGAACGCGCGCGGTCCCCCCCCTCGGTTGCGCCAGCGCGCAGCCTCTTCTAAACCACGGGCCAATCTGGAAAGGCCCGCCCATGACCGTCGCGTTCTCCCCAAAATCCGATTTCCTGCGCGTGCTCATCGAGCGCGGCTTCGTGCATCAGTGCTCTGATTTCGCCGGGCTGGACGAAAAGGCGCTGGCGGGCGGGCTGACGGCCTACATCGGCTTCGACTGCACGGCGCCTTCGCTGCACGTGGGCTCCATGCTGCCCATCATGATGCTGCGCTGGCTGCAAAAAACCGGCGGCAAACCCATCGCGCTGATGGGCGGCGGCACAACGCGCGTGGGCGACCCCTCTGGCAAGGACGAGGCGCGCAAGCTGCTCACCATCGAGCAGATCGAGCAGAACAAGGACGGCATCCGTCAGGTGTTCGACAAGTTTCTCGATTTTCAGTCCGGCGCGATCATGATCGACAACGCGGAGTGGCTGACGAAACTCAATTACATCGACTTTCTGCGCGACGTCGGCCGCCACTTCTCGGTCAACCGCATGATGTCCATGGACTCCGTGAAGATGCGGCTGGAGCGCGATCAGGAGCTGTCGTTCATCGAGTTCAACTACATGTGCCTGCAGGCCTATGATTTCGTCGAGATCAACCGCCGATATGGCTGCCTGCTGCAGATGGGCGGCTCCGACCAGTGGGGCAACATCGTCACCGGCATCGATCTGGGCCGGCGCATGGGCGCGCCGCAGTTGTACGCCCTCACCGCGCCGCTGCTCACCACCGCGTCGGGCGCCAAGATGGGCAAGACCGCCGCCGGCGCCGTGTGGCTGAACGCCGACATGCTGGCGCCCTACGGCTACTGGCAGTTCTGGCGCAATACGGAGGACAGCGACGTGGGCCGCTTCCTGCGCCTGTTCACCGAACTGCCACTGGATGAAATCGCCCGGCTCGAGGCGCTCGGCGGCGCGGAGATCAACGAGGCGAAAAAGGTTCTGGCCAACGAGGCCACCGCCATGCTGCACGGCCGCGAGGCGGCGGAGACCGCCGCCGAAACCGCGCGCAAGACGTTTGAGGAAGGCGTGCTGGCTGACAGCCTGCCCACCGTCGCCCTGCCCGCCTCCGAGGCGATTGGCATGGGCGTGCTCACCGCGTTCGTGCGCGCGGGCCTCGTCGCCTCCACCGGCGAGGCGAGGCGCCAGATCAAGGGCGGCGGGCTGCGGCTGAACGACGACGCTGTGGCCGACGAACGCGCAGCCCTTGTCGCGGGCGACTTCCGCGACGGGGTCGCGAAACTGTCGCTGGGCAAGAAAAAGCACGTGCTGCTGAAGGCGGAGTGAGAGGGGCCAAGTGCCCCTCCCCTGCGCCATCCACTATCAGGTCTCTGTGTAATTAAGCACAAAGCAACGTGCGCGAATCCCTCTCCCATGAAGTGGGAGAGGGTGGTTTGCAACGCAAACCGGGTGGGGGTTTTCACCATCGAACGCATAGCGCCTGTGACCTGCCGTGGATGCCGGCCGTCGCCGGCATGACGGGGCAGGCGCCGCGCATAGATCAACAACGTCGGTAAGTTTTCTGCGCATTAAAGACGCGAAAAGCGCCCGCGCCGCAGGCGCGTCATGCCGGCGACGGCCGGCATCCACGAGAGGCAAAGGGCCGCCCGCTGGCGACCGCCCCCACCCCGGCGCCATCCGGCGCCGACCCTCCCCCGCTAAAGCGGGAGAGGGATGCTCACGACCATCATCGAGCGTGTATAATGAGGCGCAAAGCAACGTGCGCAAAACCCTCTCCTGTGGGAGAGGGTGGTTTGCAAAGCAAACCGGGTGAGGGTTTTCCGAAGCTCCGAACGCATAGCGCCTGTGACCTGCCGTGGATGCCGGGCGTCGCCGGCATGACGATCGCGGGTTCGAGGAAGCATACTATAAAAAAAACCCGGGAGGCTCTCACCCCCCGGGCTCAATACTTTCACAAACTAACGTTACTTAAGCCTCACGAACACCCGGTCGTGGACCCGCACGTGTCGCACTTGAGGCACGTGCCGTTGCGCACGAGCGTAAAGTTCTGGCACTCGGGGCAGGCTTCGCCCACATAACCCTTCATGCGTGCTTCCGCCCGCTTGTCGGCCATGGCGTCGCGGGCGCCGGTCGCGACAGCGCCGGCCACACTTCCCGCCGCCTGCCAGTTCAGCGCCTCGACGCTGGTCGAGCCGTCGTCGTGGAAGCCGGTGGTGCGCACGGCGCCGGTCTGCGCGTAAGAAGTCACCTCCCCGGGGCCATGGGTGCCCGTGCCCTGAATGAGCATCAGCTTGTCGTGCTTGCCGCGCACAAAGCCCGACGAGACGAACGGCGTCGCAGCCTCCGGCGCGCGGCTCTGCTGCTCGCCCTTGCCGATCACGGTGCCGCCGATCTCTGAAGGATCGATGTGCGCCAGATCGTTGCGGCCGAGGTAGGAGATGGCCAGCTCGCGGAACACGTAGTCGAGAATCGACGTAGCGTTCTTGATCGCGTCGTTGCCCTGCACGAGGCCCGCCGGCTCGAAGCGCGTGAACGTGAACGCGTCCACGTACTCCTCCAGCGGCACGCCGTATTGCAAGCCCACCGAAATCGCGATGGCGAAGTTGTTCATCAACGAGCGGAAGGCGGCGCCTTCCTTGTGCATGTCGATGAAGATCTCGCCGATGCGCCCATCCATGTACTCGCCGGTGCGCAGGTACACCTTGTGCCCGCCCACCACGGCTTTCTGCGTATAGCCCTTGCGACGGTCGGGAAGGCGCTCGCGCTCGCGGGTGCGCTCGATGCGCTCCACAATGCGCTCGACGATCTTTTCCGCCACCTGCGCCGTGCGCGCAGCGTTGGGCATGGAGATGAGCTGCTCCACCGCATCCTCTTCCTCGTCGTCCTCATCAGAGATGAGCTGCGAGTTCAACGGCTGCGACAGCTTTGAGCCGTCGCGGTAGAGCGCGTTCGCCTTGAGTCCCAGACGCCAGGACAGCATGTAGGCGTCCTTGCAATCCTCGACGGTGGCGTCGTTGGGCATGTTGATGGTCTTCGAAATCGCGCCCGTGATGAACGGCTGCGCGGCGGCGAGCATCCGGATGTGGCTTTCCACGGAGAGATAGCGCTTGCCCGTGCGGCCGCACGGATTGGCGCAATCGAACACGTGGTAGTGCTCCACTTTCAGGTGCGGCGCGCCTTCCAGCGTCATCGCCCCGCACACGTGGGTGTTCGCAGCCTCGATCTCGGCGCGCGAGAAGCCAAGGAACGGCAGCAGTTCGAAGGACGGATCCTCCAGCTTCTCCGCCGGAACTTTAAGCGTCTGGGTGAGGAAGTCCTCGCCCAGCGACCACTTGTTGAACACGAACTTGATGTCGAAGGCGCCCGCGAGCGTCTTCTCAAGCCCTTCGAGCTTCTCATCGGTGAAGCCGCGCGCCCGCAGCGTGGCGTGGTTCACGCCCGGCGCCTGACGCATGCTCGCATGGCCCACCGCGTAGGCCTCGATCTCGGCGATCTCGGACGGGCGATAGCCCAGCACGCGCAACGCCTCGGGCACCGCGCGGTTGATGATCTTGAAGTAGCCGCCGCCGGCAAGCTTCTTGAACTTCACCAGCGCGAAGTCCGGCTCGATGCCCGTGGTGTCGCAGTCCATCACCAGGCCGATGGTGCCGGTGGGCGCCACGACGGTGGTCTGCGCGTTGCGGTAGCCGTTCTGCTCACCGCCGGCGAGCGCGCGGTCCCAGGCAGCCTTCGAGCGGGCGGACAGATCGGCGCCGTTCTCGCCCAGCTTGTCCAGAGTCGCGTGGTCGAGCGCCACCGGCAGCACGGAGAGCTTCTCATACCCCTCGGTCTGGCCATGCGCCGCGCGGCGATGGTTGCGGATGACGCGCAGCATGTGCGCGGCGTTGGGCTTGTACTCGGGGAAAGGCCCAAGCTCCTTCGCGATCTCCGAAGAGGTCTCGTAGCACACGCCGGTCATGATGGCGGTGAGCGCAGCAGTAATCGCGCGGCCCTCCTCGGAGTCATAGCCCAGACCCGACGACATGAGCAGGCCGCCCACGTTGGCGTAGCCCAGCCCCAGCGTGCGGTAGTCGTACGACAGGCGCGCAATTTCCTTGGAGGGGAACTGCGCCATCATCACCGCGATTTCGAGCACCAGCGTCCACAGGCGCACGGCGTGCTCGTAGGCGGCGAGGTCGTAGCGGCCGGTCTGCGCGTCGCGGAACTGCAGCAGGTTCAGCGAGGCGAGATTGCACGCGGTGTCGTCAAGGAACATGTACTCCGAGCAGGGGTTCGATGCGATGATCGGACCCGACGCCGGGCACGTGTGCCAGTCGTTGATGGTGGTGTGGTACTGGATGCCGGGATCGGCAGACGCCCAGGCGGCGTAGCCGATCTTCTCCCACAGGTCGCGGGCCTTCAGGGTCTTGTGGACCTTGCCGTCCGTGCGGCGGTTCAGCTTCCAGTCGGCGTCGCGCTCGACGGCGCGCAGGAATTCGTCCGTCACGCGCACGGAGTTGTTCGAGTTCTGGCCCGAAACCGTCAGGTAGGCCTCCGAATCCCAGTCTGTGTCGTAGGTGTCGAACTGGATGTCCGTGTAGCCCTGCCGCCCGAACTGGATCACGCGCTTGATGTAGTTGTCCGGCACGCTGTCGCGGCGAGCGAGCTTGATCGCCTTCTTCAGCGCCGGGTTCTTCTCCGGGTTGAAGCAATCGTCGCCAGAACCCTCGCAGTTCACGCAGGCCTTCATGATGGCCTTCATGTGCTTCTTGACGATCTTGGAGCCGGTGACGAGGGAGGCGACCTTCTCCTCCTCCTTCACCTTCCAGCCGATGTAGGCCTCGATGTCCGGATGGTCGGCGTCAACCACGACCATCTTGGCGGCGCGGCGCGTGGTGCCGCCAGACTTGATGGCGCCGGCGGCGCGATCGCCAATCTTGAGGAAACTCATGAGGCCCGACGACTTGCCGCCGCCCGACAGCTTCTCGTTCTCGCCGCGCAGGCGCGAGAAGTTGGAGCCGGTGCCAGAGCCGTACTTGAACAGGCGCGCCTCACGCACCCAAAGGTCCATGATGCCGCCCTCGTTCACGAGGTCGTCAGCCACAGACTGGATGAAGCACGCGTGCGGCTGGGGATGCTCGTAAGCCGACTTCGATTTCGTCAGCTTGCCGGTGAAGGGGTCCACATAAAAATGGCCCTGCCCCGGACCGTCGATGCCGTAGGCCCAGTGCAGGCCGGTGTTGAACCACTGCGGCGAGTTGGGCGCGGCGATCTGCGCGGCGAGCATGTAGCGCATCTCGTCGAAAAACGCCTGCGCGTCAGCCTCGTTGTCGAAGTACTTGCCCTTCCAGCCCCAGTAGGTCCACGTCCCCGCCAGGCGATCAAAAACCTGCGTGGAGGTCATCTCGCTGCCGAAGCGGCTCTCTTTAGGCAACGCCTCAAGAGCCGCCTCGTCGGCGACCGAACGCCACAGGAAGGAGGGAACGTCGTTCTCCTCAACTTTCTTCAGGTGCGCGGGGACGCCTGCCTTGCGGAAATACTTCTGCGCGAGCACGTCGCACGCGACCTGGCTCCACGTCGCCGGGACGTCGATTCCATCGAGCGAAAACACAACCGACCCGTCCGGGTTCCTGATTTCGCTCTTCGCCTTCCGGAACTCGATCCCTGCATATGGTGACTGTCCCGCCGTCGTATACCGCCGCTCGATCCGCATATTTCTTCCCCAGTCTGCACGGGCGGAATAGCCCGCGCGAGGCCGCCGCCCGGCCTCCCCGAAAACCAAGTCGTGTCCCTGAACGCATTGAGCCGATGACGCCGGCCCTCCACGCTCCGCCGGGTGGCGAACTGCCCACCCGCGGATGTGGCCAAAATGTGCGCCCGCGCCGGCCGCTCGTCAAGAGATTGTGCTCGACGCCTGTGCGTAGACCCAGATGTAGTGCCTTGGCCATGAGGTTGGGACTTCTGGGGACAACCGCACCAAGTGTCTGACGACTCGGCGCCTTCACCGCGCAAGGGCCTGTGCGCAGTTTGCGGGGGACGGCCAGACATCCGCGTCGGCTGGTCGCGGCGCGGCGCCTGGGCGCGGCTTTGGGCGACGGCGCCCGGACACGCGGCGCAACGCTGGCGCGGCTGCAAAACACGTCGCGAAAACAAGCGACTTGGCGCCTCGAATCGGGCCGCCCGGCGCGTGCGCGCGGACCGGGGCGCCTGCGGGCCGCGTGTGCTCCCTTCTGGCGACTGGACAGCGGCGGCGGGCCTCGCCATAGTCCGCGCGACTTTCGGAGGGGCGCAGCGCCCCGTCAACGCACCGGATCGGCGTTCATGTCCATCAAGACCTGGTTGCTGCAGACCTTCACCTGGTGGAGCGGGCAGACCATCAACACGCGCTTCCACACGTGGCGGCATGGCGAACTCGTGGGCAAGGACGAGTTCGGCAACATGTATTACCGCACCCGCGGGGGCGCTAAGGATCCGGCCCTCGGCTATGAGCGACGCTGGGTGATCTACGCCGGCGAGAGCGAAGGCTCCATGACGCCGCCCGGCTGGTACGGCTGGCTGCACCACTCCACGGACACGCCACCGACGGAGGAAGCCTACGCAGCGCGCGAGTGGGAGATGCCCCATCGCCCGAACATGACCGGCACCGGCGAGGCGTATCGCCCGCAGGGCTCGCTCCTGAACGCAGGCGTGCGGCCGGCGGCCACCGGCGACTACAAACCGTGGACGCCGGGCGGCTGAGTCGTCCACAACCCGCCTGCGCTTCATCACCCATTCAGTTCGTTAAGGGCGGTCCGTTCATGACCTTCGGAAAAGCCGCCCTCGCGGCGTTCGTTCTCAGTCTCGCCGCGACGCCGCCTGTGACAGCGGCGCCCGTGGATGATTTCGCAGCCGCCTGCATGAAGCGCGGCTTGCGCGAAAGCGCCTGCAATTGCCAGGCGCGCATGGCGCGCACGACGCTGGACGCCGCCGAGCGCCGGGCGGCGCTGGCCGCCATCTCCCGCGGTCGCGAGGCGATGATGACGGAGGTCGCCGCCATGGGCGAGGCGAAGGCGAAGGCTTTCGCCAGCAAAATGAAACGCCTCGGCGAGCGGGCGCAGAAAGAATGCGCCTGATCGCGACCCGGGCCGTCATGGATTCGCCGGCATTGGGCGTCACGTCCATAGTGCGGCCACCCGGAATGCCCGGCGGCGCCAACTTGTGCTATCCACCCGACGGCGTACGGTCGAATCCAGGAGCTTGAACACGAGATGCGCGGGCGCTTGCTCATCCTGGCCACATGCCTGTTCGCAGGCGCGACCGTCACCCCGGCGTCGGCGAACCGCATCTCTCATCCGACCGCGGTTTTCGCGGGTCTCGATAAAATCACCGGGCGCATCATCGCCTTCGAGGCGGCGATCGGCGAAACGGTGCAGTTCGGTTCGCTCCAGATCACGCCGCGCGTCTGCTTCACCCGCCCCGCCACCGAGGCGCCGTTGACCACGGGCTTCGTCGAGGTGGAGGAGGTGAACGTCAACAACGAGTACAAGCGGATTTTTGGCGGCTGGATGTTCGCCGCAAGCCCGGGCCTGCACGCGGTCGAGCACCCGGTTTATGATGCTTGGCTCACAGACTGCAAAGGCGGCAAGGAGATCATCCCCGACGCGGTCGCGCGCGCGCCGGCTAGCGCCAGTCCCGCCGGCGTGGCGGCCCCGCCGCCCGCAGCCGCTCAGCAGCCCCCAGCCCGCCGCCAGCCCACGCAACAGCAGGCCGCCCCGTCGGCGCCCGCAGCCACCTCTGGCGCCGCTCCCCAGCAGGCGGGTCGCCCAACCGAACTCGGCCGCCCTGTGGACATTGCGCCGCCGCCCGGAGGCGCGCCGCGCCCCCCGGGGAGCATTCCCCGCGAGCCGGAGCGCCGGGCGCCTTCGCAGAGCTTCTTTCCTGACACCCCGGCTGCGCCGTCGCGGCCAGCCAGCCCGCCGCCCCGCCAGCCGGCGCCCTTCGGCGTTTACTGAGGCGGCATCCGTCATCCAGGACCGGACCTGAGCCGGCGCTCAGCTGCCTGATCGTGCTCTATGATTCGGCCGCCGAACAGCGCACGGCGCTACGCGCGTGCGTGCGCGATGCGAACGATCGCGCGCGTCGCACGAGGCTCCCGGCGCGCCTGAACAATCAGCATGGAGGGGAAAGAAGATTTGGAGGCCTCGCCCGGAATCGAACCGGGGTGCAAGGATTTGCAGTCCTCTGCGTAGCCACTCCGCCACGAGGCCTCAGGGCTCTCGCCCGTGCGCAAGCCTCATACCAATGCGGTGGCCGGGGAGCAAGGACCGACGGCGAAAAGAAAGCGGAGCGGGACGCGAATTTCCCACTTTGCAAAAGGATCGGAGCTTGTTATACGCCCTCTCGTCGCTGGAGCACACACTGCTCGGGCGCACAATGTTCCCCGATAGCTCAGTTGGTAGAGCATTCGACTGTTAATCGAATGGTCGCTGGTTCGAGTCCAGCTCGGGGAGCCATTTTCTTGAAAATCTGACGATCGCTCGGCTGAAAGCTCAGCTGCGCGCGTTCGCTCTGTACTTTGGCGACCCGCTCCGGGCAACCTGCGGTCCCTCGCCCGCAAGCCATTGGCGACACAAGTGTCGCCGCATCAACGAACAAGCCTGACACGCCTCGACGCCGCGCGCGCATCGTTTATCCTGCCGTCGAATTCATGGGAGGACGGGAATGGCGAGCGGCGAGAACGTGCGGCGAATCGGGCGGGTGGACTGCCCCGGCGGCGGACAGGTTTGGGTTGAGGACAACATCCTCTACGTGGGCCACATGCGCGCCCCCAGCGGCACGAGCCTTTATGACGTCGCCGATCCCGCCAACCCGCGCCTGCTTGCACGCATCGACATGCCGGAGGGGTGGCACTCCCACAAGGTGCGGGCGTCAAACGGGGTGATGATCGTCAACCACGAGACGAACGGCGCCGCGTCAACAGAGGGCTTTTCCGGCGGCCTCACCATCTATGACGTGACGCGGCCCTCGACGCCCAAACTCATCACCAAGTGGGAAACCGGCGGCGCCGGCGTTCACCGCTACGACTTCGACGGGCGCTATGCATACGTGTCCGCCACTGCAGAGGGTTACGTCGGCTACATCGTCGTGATTCTCGACCTCGCCGATCCAGCGCGGCCGCAGGAGGTCTCGCGCTGGTGGATTCCCGGCCAGTGGCGCGCTGGCGGCGAGGATTACCCGTGGGGCGATTTCGTGGAGCCCAAGTGCCACCACCCGCTGCGATTCGGCGACCGGCTTTTCGTGAGCTACTGGCACCACGGATTCTACATCCTGGACATCTCCGACCTCACGAAACCCCGCATGGTGGGCCACGACAGACGCAGCCCCGCCTTCCCTCACCCCACCCACACCTGCCTGCGGATGCCCGGCAAGTTGAAGGGCCGCGACATTATGGTGGTGGCGGATGAGGACGTGGCGCAGATCCGCCCGTCCGCGCCCGCGTTCGCGTGGGTGTACGACATCAGCGTGGAAAGCCTGCCCACGCCCATCGCCACCATCAACGTGCCGGGCCTCGACGTTGACGGCGCGACGCAGCCGAAGATGACGGGCTGCCATCAACCCTCCGAGCGCTTCAACGGCACGGTGATCCCGTTCGCGTGGTTTGCCCAGGGGCTGCAGGTGTTCGATGTGGCCGATCCCTTCGCGCCCAAGCGCGTGGCCCACTACCTGCCCGACCCGGCGCCGGGCCACGAGCGCGCATCCTCCAATGACGTGACCATCGACTCTCGGGGGCTGGTGTACCTGATCGACCGCATCCGCGGCGTGGAGATTTTGGAGCTGCGAGTTTAGGGAGCGCGCGCTGGACCGCGCGCCCTCGCGGGCATGTAAATAGCGATAAGCCCCCTCCCGGTTTGCTTCGCAAACCACCCTCCCCCGCTTGCGCGGGAGAGGGAGTCGCGCCTGCTGTTTTGCGCTTAATTACACAGGTTCAATCTAGCGAGATTGGCTTCCCTCTCCCGCTTGCGGGGGAGGGTCGGCGCCGGATGGCGCCGGGGTGGGGGCAGCCCCCACATGGATCGCGCGCATTTGCGGATGCAGTGGAGAGTAAGTGCGCCACTCTCCGCAGCGTCATGGCCGGACTTGATCCGGCCACCCAACCGAGCGGCGAAATGACGGTCTGCTCTGAGTCACGGATCGCCTTGTTCCATTAACATTCGCGCCCATGGCGCACGACAAATTCGGAGAGGGAGACGGTCTTTGAGCACCATGCACTTCCGCAGAATATCCATTTGGACCTCGTTGATCTCGAGATTCCCAAATTCCGGAAACCGGTCCTCAATCTCGACGGCCATATCGTAGAGGTAAGTATCGTCGTACTTCCTCTCACTCATGACCCGTCGCGTCTCGTCAGGATCATCGCACTCAAATTGATAATGCCAAAGCGTCTGCCAAACGAGGTCGGGGCGTTTCAACCAGATGAACTTGATGGCAGCAGCGCGCAAGGCATCGTTGCTGCCGGGCAGAGGAGAGATGTCAAGATCAGGTGGGGGTGGGGCCGTAGGGCAGATCGGAAGCAAAGCCGAGTAGAAATGTGAGCGGACTGGCAGCATCCAGCATACTGCCGTTTCGACCTCTTCCAGCCACAATTCATATCCCGCGAAAGGGGGTATCTCCCGGCCCTGAAAAAACACAGTCGCGTCCGCTTCATGAGCCGAGGTTGAGATGGAGACATCTGCGCCTCTCCCGCCCTTGATAACGTCAGATCTAAATTGGTCTCGCAATTGCCTTGGTGCCGAGGTGGGAATGTAAGCCACCTTCCCACGCACTACGAAGTCACGAATAGCGGCTCCTGTTGGGGATGAGGGCCGAGCTACCTCGTAATAGACCTGATCCGTGATCCGAACGTCAAAGTGCGCACACAATTTCGTGAACAAGCTAACAGCGTCGAAATGGTTATCCTTAAAGATATCAAACATCATATCACTACCGATGATGAGGTTGCACTTATCGCCAGGGGGAAACATCGTGCGCGCCAACTTATCGATTGGGATAAGAAAGCTAATGAACTCGTCGATCTTTCTGAAGAACATGAGAAATTCATTTCCGCAAATGAAGAATGATGATGAGGTTAGGGCTAATTCATTCAGAATTGGTTAGCCCACCTTGTGCTCTGCTTGGAGGGGGCCGCAAAGTAGATCAGTCCTTCTCGATCGGGTCGCAGCGTCAGGGCAACGAACGCACTAAAGGCGCATTGCATCCACGACAGGCAAACGCTCCGGCCCTGCGGCCTGTCGTGGATTCCGGCCGTCGCCGGAATGACGGAAAGGTGGGCGCCCAACTGTACCGCGCGCCACATCCCCGGACGCGGAGCGGTCCGGGGCCTCGCGGGCATGTAAATAGCGATAAGCCCCCACATGGATCGCGCGCATTTGCGGATGCAGTGGAGAGTAAGTGCGCCACTCTCCGCAGCGTCATGGCCGGACTTGATCCGGCCACCCAACCGAGCGGCGGAGAGACTGGATCCGCGGGTCAGGCCCGCGGATGACGGAAAGGTGGGCGCCTGCTGGACCGCGCGCCTACAACTAAGTATCAAGCAGAGATAAGCCCCCACCCGGTTTGCTTCGCAAACCACCCTCCCCCGCCTACGCGGGAGAGGGAGTCGCGCCCGCTGTTTTGCGCTTAATTACACAGGTTCAATCCAGCGAGATTGGCTTCCCTCTCCCGCTTGCGGGGGAGAGTCGGCGCCGGATGGCGCCGGGGAGGGGGCGGCGCGCGGTCCAAACCTCACTCCCACTCAATCGTGCCGGGGGGCTTGCTCGTCACGTCGTAAACAACGCGGTTGATGCCCTTAACCTCGTTGATGATGCGGGTCGCAGCGCGGCCGAGGATGTTCATGTCGAAGGGGAAGAAGTCCGCCGTCATGCCGTCAACGCTGGTAACCGCGCGCAGGGCGCACACATGGTCATACGTGCGCCCGTCGCCCATCACGCCCACCGTGCGCACCGGCAGCAGCACCGCGAACGCCTGCCAGATGTCATCGTAGAGACCCGCCTTGCGGATCTCGTCGAGATAGATGAGGTCGGCCTTGCGCAGGATGTCGAGCTTTTCGCGGCTGATCGCGCCGGGAATGCGGATGGCGAGCCCCGGCCCGGGGAACGGATGACGACCCACGAACGCCTCCGGCAGACCGAGTTCGCGCCCCAGCGCGCGCACCTCGTCCTTGAACAGTTCGCGCAGCGGCTCCACGAGCTTCATGTTCATGCGCTCAGGCAGTCCACCCACGTTGTGGTGGCTCTTGATGGTGACGGACGGCCCGCCCGTGAACGACACGCTCTCGATGACGTCCGGGTACAACGTGCCCTGCGCCAGAAATTCTGGCGCTCCCTTTCCATCGGAGGCGATCTTCTTCGCCTCCGCCTCGAACACATCGATAAACAGCTTGCCGATGGTCTTGCGCTTGGTCTCGGGGTCGCTCACGCCCTCAAGCGCGCCGATAAACATCTCGCTTGCGTCCACGTGCACAAGCGGAATGTTGTAGTGGTCGCGGAACAGGCCCACCACCTGCTCGGCCTCGCCCATGCGCATGAGGCCATGATCCACGAACACGCAGGTGAGCCGGTCGCCAATCGCTTCATGAATGAGCACAGCGGCCACAGCTGAATCGACGCCGCCGGAGAGGCCGCACAGCACGCGCCCCTGCCCCACCTGCTTGCGAATGGCGGCGATGGCCTCGCCCCGGAAGGCGGCCATGGTCCAGTCGTTGCGCAGGCCTGCGACCTTGTGCACGAAGTTGGAGATGAGCTTCGCGCCATCCGGCGTGTGCACAACCTCGGGGTGGAACATGGTGGTGTAGATGCGGCGCGCCTCGTCGGTGGCGATGGCGAAAGGCGCGTTCTCGCTGAACGCCTTCACGGTGAAGCCTTCGGGCAGCTTCGTCACGCGGTCGCCGTGGCTCATCCACACGGGATAGCGCTTGCCGACCTCCCACAGGCCGTCGAAGAGCGCGCTCATCTCCTTGATCTCGATGTCGGCGCGGCCGAACTCCGCCGCGTGGCCGCCCTCCACCGCGCCGCCAAGCTGCACGGCGGTCGTCTGCTGGCCGTAGCAGATGGAGAGGATCGGCAGGCCGGCGTCAAAAATCGCCTGTGGCGCGCGCGGCGAGCCTTCGGCGGTCACGGAGGCCGGGCCGCCCGAGAGGATCACGGCCTTGGGCTTCAACTCGTCAAACGCCTTCTGGGCGGACTGGAACGGCGCGATCTCGCAATAGACGCCGGCCTCGCGCACGCGGCGCGCGATGAGCTGAGTCACCTGCGAACCGAAGTCCACGATGAGCACCTTGTCATGGTGGCTGACGATGTCGGCGTGGGCGGCGGTGCTGATGGCGTCAGTCATGGTGCGGCCGGGTCTCGAAAATGGGCGTTGTGGGCCGGATTAGGCCATGGCGCCCCGCCGCGCAATGGCGCCCCGGCGCAAACGGACGGGTGAACGGGGTCATTCAAATGCGAGCGACCGGTTTGAGCCGGGCGAAACGCGGCCTCGATATGGTTGCGCTCATGCCGATCTGGCGCAGGAGTTCACCCATGCTCGAAAGAATACGCGCGGGGCATTTCGCCACCCTGTTTTCCGAAGGCCCGGAGCCGGATGAAGCCCCGCTCCCGGCCAAACCGCCGCCCGCCCCCGAGGGGCTGGTAGAGCGCGCCCGTCGCCTCTCGGGCCTGCTGGCGCGCAGGGCGCCGCGGGCGCCGCTTCAGGCGCGCGAAAGCGCGGCCACGTAAAAACCGTCGGTGTCGGTGGTCGCCGGCGACAGGCGCAAGCCCGGCCCCAGCGTGGAAACGCGCTCGGCAAGCGCCGGGACGTCCGCCTTGCGGGCAAGGTGCGCCATGTCGAGGGGCAGAAAATTCCCGTGGGCGGCGAGGAAGGCCTCAACGCGCGCCTCGTTCTCCACCCGCAGAACCGAACAGGTGACATAGACGATGCGCCCGCCCGGCTTCACGAACCGGGCCGCTTGCGCGAGTACGGCGTTTTGCTCGTTCACCCGCTGCTCGATGGCGCCGGGGCGCACGCGCCACTTCGCGTCCGGGTTGCGCCGCCACGTGCCGGCGCCTGTGCAGGGCGCGTCCACGAGCACGAGATCGCAGGCGCCCTCTAGGTCGCCCAGCACGTCCTGCTGGCCCTTGGGCGAGCGCACCTGCACGTTGCGAACGCCCGCCCGGTCCAGCCGGTCCCAGATCGGCGCCAGACGCCGCCCGTCGCGGTCGGTGGCGTAGATCTGGCCCTTGTTCTCCATCATGGCGGCCAGCGCGAGGGATTTGCCGCCCCCGCCAGCGCAGAGATCAAGCACCTGCTGGCTGGCGTCGGCGCCGGTGAGGAGCGCGGCAAGCTGCGAGCCCTCGTCCTGCACCTCCACAAACCCGCGCGCGTACGCGGCTTCCGCGGACAGCGCGGGCTGGCGCCCGTCCACGCCCACAGGGATACGCACGCCCCACGGCGACAGCGCGGTAGGCTGCGCGCCAAGGTGGGCGAGTTCGGCGAGCGCCTCGTCGCGGGTCGTCTTGAGCAGGTTTGCGCGTAGATCGACGGGCGCCCGTGCGGAAAGCGCGGCGCCCTCTTCGGCGGCGCGCTCGCCCCAGGCTTCCGCCAGTTGATCAGCAAGCCACTCAGGATAGTCGCCGCGCACATGGGCGGGCGCGTCCGCGAGGCTTGGGCTGGCGAGGCGGGCCTGTTCGTCGGCGCTCAGCGGCGCCGGCGCATGGCGCTCCCCCGTGCACAAGGCGGCGATGTCGGAGGCGCTCATGCCGCGCGCGCGGACCAGGGCGCCGAGCACGTGGGCGCGGGGCTCGTCGGCGCCCATGATCCACCCTGCGGAGGATTTGACGCGCAGGGCGTCCCAGACGATTCCGGCGATGGCGGCGCGGTCCTTGGAGCCTGCAAAGCGGTGGGTCTGGCCCCACTCTTTCAAGACGTCCGCTGCGGGACGACGCCGCGCGGCGATGTCGGCGATGATCTCAATCGCGGCGGCGATGCGGGCAGCGGGTGTCATGGGATTTTCCGAACAGTCGCGCGGACAGGGCGCCGCAGCATGAGCCGCCTATTGCCGCCCTTCGCATTCAAAAGTCCAGAGGGGGCAATACGATCAGCCCTCGCCGTCGCTCAGCCGGCCCAGCCCCCAGCATCCCACGCAGAGGGCGCCAAGCAGCAGGGAGATGACCCACGGGCCAAAAAATCCGGCGATGATCGTGACGAGGATGAAGCCGATCATCGCCATGTCACCATACCCAGCAACCATGGCCCGCACTCCAAACGCCCTGCGCCACGCGCCTGCTGCGCGCTTGAGTAAAATTGCCGCGAGCAGGTGAACGGGCGGTTAAATTTCAGGGCGCCGTCACAATATCGGCGGCTTGACTGTCGCCACCCCGATCATGGCGTCGCGGGTGATGAGGGCGGCCAGTTGCTCCTCGCTCATCCCCTCCGTTCCGGCCGGGCGTCGCGGAACGACCAGATAGCGCAGGTCAGCCGTGGAATCGCGTACGCGGATCTCGACGTCGTCGGGGACGCGAACGCCGAACTCCTCCAGCACGGCGCGCGGCTCGCGCACGATGCGAGCGCGATAAGCCTTGCTCTTGTACCAGGAAGGCGGCAGCCCCAGCAGCTCGCGCGGATAGCACGAGCACAAGGTGCAAACGACGACGTTGTGCACCTTCTCGGTGTTTTCGAGCGCGATCAGGTGGGTTGTCGGCAAAGGATGGCCCAACTCGGCGGCGGCCGCGTTGGCCTCGGTCAGCAGCCGCTCGCGGTAGGCGGGATCCACCCAAGCGCGGGCGACGAGCTTTGCGCCGTTGCCGGGCGTGATCGAATCGCGCGCTTCGATGGCCGCGCGGACCTCATCCGCGGTGACGACGCCCTTCTCGATCAGCAGCTCCTTCAGGGCGACGCCGAGGATCTGGTAATACGAATGGACCTTGTCATCAGGCTGCGGCGGCGCGTGCTCGTGGTCATGATCATGATCATGATCGTGATCGTGATCGTGATCGTGATGATGATCGTGGTCGCCGTGCGCGTGCTGCGTCATGCCCGTTTATCCTTTTTGATGGGCGGAGAGGCCGCGAGGCCCCTCCGCCGTTTGCACGTCAGGCCTTAAGGGTTTCGAGCACCCGCTCCGGCGTGAACGGCAGGTGCCGGATACGCTTGCCGGTGAGCCTGTAGAAGGCGTTGGCGATGGCGGCGCCGAGGAACGGATTGCCGATCTCGCCAAGGCCGGTGGGGCGCTGGTCGCTCTCGATGAAGGAAACCTCCATCACCTCGGGCAGGTCGGACATGCGCATGAGCGGATAGTCGTGGAAGTTGGACTGCTGCACCACGCCGTCCTTGATGGTGATGCGCTCGTGCAGCAGGCCGGACAGGCCGTAAATGATGCCGCTTTCCACATTCGCCTTTGCCGGGCCAGGCGTGACAATGACGCCGCCATCGACCGAGATCCAGACCTTGTGGACCTTGATCTTGCCCGTCTCACGGTCGAGCGAGATCTCCACAACGCCGGCGCCAAGCGAGTTCGAGCGCTCGCTGAGCGAGACGCCCAGCGCGCGGCCTGCCGGGCGTGGCGCGTTCCAGTCGCACATCTTGGCGACCTGCTCGAAGCAGCGACGCAGCTTCGGGATCGCCGCCATCCGCTCGATGCGGAACTGGATCGGATCCATCTTCGCCTCGACGGCCATCTCATCGACGAGGCTTTCAATGGCGAACACGTTGAACACGTGGCCAACGGCGCGCCAGTGCTTGAGCCGGATGCCGTGGGAGACGCCGCGCCGCTCGATGTCGAGGTTTGGCAAGTCGTAGTAGGGGATGCGGATACCGGTGTGCAGCAGCACGCCGCCGTCGCCAACGACGCAATGCTTCCACCCTGTGACCTTGCCCGTTGCGTCCTGCGCGGCCTCAAGACACTGGAACGCTGCGGGGCGGAACATGCCGAAGGCCATGTCCTCCTCACGCGTCCAGATCAGCTTCACAGGTCGCTTGACCTGCTTGGCGATAACGGCGCACTCGGCGGCGTAATCCCCAAGCGTACGGCGCCCGAAGCCGCCGCCCATGTAGCACTGATGCACAGTCACCGCCTGCGGAGGCAGACCCAGCGCCTTGGCGACCTCGTCGCGGGTGAAGTCAGGCGCCTGCGTGCCTTCCCAAACCTCCGCGCTCCCGCCGTCGTCCGCGATGCGCACAACGGCGTTCAGAGGCTCCATCTGGGCGTGATAGCCATAGTCAGCCCGATAGTCGGCCTTGAACTTCTTGGCGGCGGCGGTGAACGCCGCGTTGATGTCGCCCTTCTTTTCGATGCTGAAGACATTCGCCTTCGGATCGTTGTGAACCTTGACGTAGTTTTCGAGCGCCGCGTCGGAATCAAAGCTGCCGGCCGCGCCTGCGTCCCATTTTACGTTCAGTTTTTCGCTGGCCGCGCGCGCCTCAAGGAAACTCGCTGCGACGATAGCCACGCCATTCGACAGGCGCACGGTGTCGAGGACGCCCGGCAGCTTGCGGATCTCCGCGTCGTTCCATTCCACGGGCTTGCCGGTGTGGACCGGCGCATGAATGGCGGTGGCGTACACCATGCCGGGCAGCTTCACGTCCATGGCGTAGATGGCGGAGCCGTTGACCTTCGCCGGCGTGTCGCGGCGCGCAACGCCTCGCCCTATCATTCGCCACTGACTACGCGGCTTGAGTTCGCTTGCCTCCACCTTCGGCAGCGGATCGGGGATCGATCCTTTCGCGGCGATGTCGCCATAGGAGAGCTTCTGGCCGTTGGCCGGGTTGATGACGAAGCCCGGCTCGGTGCGCAGCGTCTTGGCGTCGGCGCCCCACTGCTGCGCGGCGTTCTGGATGAGCACCTTGCGCACTTGCGCGCCGGCCATCCGCAGATCGTTGAAATAGAGCATGACCGCGCGGCTGCCGACGATGGACATGCCACGCTCGTTGTTGAACGTGTAGCCGTAGACATCGCGATCCGCCGGCGCCATCTCGATGACGACCTTCGACCAGTCGGCGTCCATTTCCTCGGCGAGGATCATCGGCAGCGAGGTCTTGGAGCCCTGCCCCATTTCGGCGCCGGCGCTGTAGATCGTCACGACTCCGTCCGGCGCAATTCGCACCCAGGCGTTGATGGCGCGCGCGGCGCCCTGCGCATGCGCGTCGGCGAACAGGCTTGCGCCGTCAGAGCCGATGGCGACGGCAAACGACATGCCGCCAAGGCCGGCGAGGAACCCACGACGGGACAGGTTGGAGCTTTCCAGCATGGTCATGGATCAGCCCTCCTTCGAAGCGGTTTCAATCGCGGCGATGATGTTGTGATAGGTGCCGCACCGGCAGATGTTGCCGTCCATATGCTGCACGATCTGCTCGCGGGTCGGCTTCGGCGTCTTGGCGAGGAGTTCCGCCGCCTTCATGATCTGGCCGGACTGGCAGTAACCGCACTGGGGCACCTCGTGCCGAACCCACGCCTTCTGGAGGGGGTGCGACGAATTGGGGGAAAGCCCCTCGATCGTCGTGACGTTCTTGCCCGCGGCTTCCGACGCCAGCGTCTGGCAGGAGCGCAGCGCCTCGCCGTTGATGTGAATGGTGCAGGCGCCGCAAAGCCCGGCGCCGCAGCCGTATTTCGTGCCAGTCAGGCCGATCTGATCGCGGATCACCCACAAAAGCGGCGTATCGGGCTTGGCGTCCACCGACACGGCGCGCCCGTTCAGATTGAATGAAACCATGTTCCCTCCAAAGCGGCGCGATCTCTTTTGGGTCTGCGCCAGATGTTGATGCTGCCATGACCGCCAGACGAGAGCAAACCTCCCCGCCCGCGCGGCGTTTTACTCAGGCTTGAGGCCCGCAGCGGCGACGATCTTCGCCCACACCTCAAGCTCGGCGTTCAAACGCGCCCGCGTCGCCGCCGGCCCATCGCGCAGGACGAAGCCTGCGATACTCTCCATGAACTTGCGCGCGTCCTCGCCGCTCGACGCCTGATTGAGCCAGCCCGCCAGCTTTTCCACGATGGGCGCGGGCGTGCCCGCAGGCAGGTAGGCGCCCCACCAGGCGGAAAAGACGAAGCCCTTCAGCCCCGCCTCCTGCATTGTAGGAACATCAGGCATGCTCGCCAAACGCTCGGCGGTGGTGACAGCCAGCGCGCGCAACCGCCCCGCCCGCACCTGCCCCGACGCGAAGGTGCCGTCCAGAATGATGAAATCCAGCGCTCCGCTGGCGAGGTCGGCGACGGCGTCCGGGCCGTTCTTGTAGGCCACGGGCGCAGTCTTCAGCCCCGTGAGCGTCTTGTAATACTCGCTGGTGACAAGCGACATCTGGTTCGCGTACCCGTACAAGCTGCGCGGCTTGGCGCGCAGAAGCTCGGTCAATTCCGCAACGCTCTTCACCGGAGACTGGGGCGCGACCGTCAGCACGAACGCGCTGTCCGAGAACAGGCCCACAGGGTCGAAGTCCTTGATGGTGTCGAACCCCAGATCCTTGAACAGGAACCGGCTGCCGGCCATGTTCGAGTTGGCGGCGAACAGGATCGTGTAACCATCAGGCTTCGACTTGGCGACCGTGCCGGCGGCGATGTTTGCGGTGGCGCCAGGGCGGTTTTCGACGACCACGGTCTGGCCGCTTACCTCCTCAAGCTTGCGCGCGAACCAGCGGCAGAGAATGTCGGCGCCGCTGCCAGCGGGAAAACCGACGATGACGCGGAGCGGCCGGGACGGCCAGTCGCCTGTCTGCGCGCTCGACGGCAGACCGGAGGCGGCAAAAGCGCCGGCTGTGAGCGCAAGCGCGCGGCGACGTGAGATAGCCATGGATGATCCTCCCTCTTCGTTGATTTTTGATCGTTACTGGCGCTGGCCCGTTTCAACCGCCCGGCGCGGGGGAGAGCCAGTTCTCCTGCAGGTCGATCTCGAGCGCGTCATCGGGCGCGCCGCGATAATCGGGCCACACATCCGCCTGACGAAAGCGCACTTCGTAGACGTTCTTGCGGTCGCCCTTGAAGCCAAAAGCGAGCGTCTCCGCGTTGCCGAACGCGCCGAAGCAACGTGTGACGACGCCGGTCTTGCCGCGGATGTAAACCGGGGTCCGGAAGTGGCCGACAGGGTAATCGTCGCGCACGAGAACACGGTCGCCCTCGCGGAAGCGCACGGTGGGAGACGCGCCGCTCACCGGCACTTCTCCTCTTCGCCCGGGCGCAGCTCCAGTTCGCCGCTCTCCTCGAGGCGCTTGCGCACTTCAGCGACTTTCGCGTCGATCTCATCCTGGGTGAGGACGCCCTTGTCGATCATTTGCCGCTGCAGCGAGGCGGTCCAGCGCTCGTAGTAGCTCAGGCGCTCGTAGGCGTCGTGGCCAAGCTGCTCGACGGTGCGGCGGTTCTCATGGCTGCTGACGAGGCCTTTCGCGCCAATGACGGCGCGCACGCCATCGATCTGCTTTTCCCAGAAGGCGAGATCATGGGTCGAGGTGTCGATGGGTCCGGCGTCGAGGCCGCCCACATCATGGGGTCCGCGCATGTCAACTCCTCCCTTTTGTCGTGATCATGACGGCACGCTCGCGCGTTCGCAAGTAGCCCTCTTGAGGCGGCCCGGTTGAGGCGAGCGCCGGGTCCGCTACCCTGCAGGGTCGGCACTTTGGAGGCGATCCATGGAAAAGACGTTCACGCGATTCGCAAACGCGGTGTCCCGCGCCGCAGGACGGCCCCTCACCTTCGTCGTCTGCTGCGCGTCGATTATCATATGGGGCGCGACCGGACCGCTGTTTGGCTTTTCCGATAGCTGGCAGCTCGTCGTGAACACGACGACGACGATCATCACCTTTCTGATGGTGTTCCTGATTCAGAACACCCAGAACCGGGACGGCGCCGCCATTCAGGCCAAGCTCGACGAACTGCTGCGCGCTGTATCGGACGCCCGCAATGACTTTATCGGCATCGAGCATCTGACCGAGCGCGAACTCGCCGAGATTCTGGCGGAGGTGGAGCGGGAGACTGTTGGGGAACTCCCCGGCGCCGGGGGAATGCGGAAGGTCGAGCTGCTGCGCGCCTCCTTCGAGCGGATGGCGCGCACGCAGGGCCTGTAATCAAAGCCCGCCAGGATAGTTCGGGCTCTCGCGGGTGATCGCCACGTCGTGCACGTGGCTTTCACGCAGGCCCGCACCGGTGATGCGCACGAAGCGGGCGCGCTGCTGGAACTGCGGGATCGTTGCCGCGCCCACGTAGCCCATGGCGGCGCGCAGGCCGCCGGCAAGTTGGTGCAGCACCGCACCCACCGGGCCCTTGTAGGGAACCTGCCCCTCGATGCCTTCCGGCACGAGCTTCATCTGGTCCTTGATGTCCTGCTGGAAGTAGCGGTCCGCCGAGCCCCGCGCCATGGCGCCCACGGAGCCCATGCCACGGTAGGCCTTGAACGTGCGGCCCTGGTAAAGGAACGTCTCGCCGGGGCTCTCCTCGGTGCCAGCCAGCAGCGAGCCGATCATCGCCACCTCGGCGCCCGCGGCCATCGCCTTCGCGAGATCGCCGGAGTACTTGATCCCGCCATCCGCGATGACCGGCACATCGGCCCTCTGGGCGACCTCCGCCGCCTCCATAATGGCGGTGAGCTGCGGCACGCCAACGCCCGCGACGATTCGTGTGGTGCAGATGGAGCCCGGCCCAATACCCACCTTGATGGCGTCTGCGCCAGCGTCGATCAGCGCCCGCGCGCCATCCCCCGTGGCGATGTTGCCGGCGATCACCGCGACCTTGTTCGAGATGCGCTTGATGCGCGTCACCTGCTCAAGAACGTTCTGGGAATGCCCGTGCGCCGTATCAACGACGATGCAGTCAACGCCCGCATCCATGAGCATGAGCGCGCGATCATAACCCTTGTCGCCGATGGTGGAGGCGGCGGCAACGCGCAGGCGCCCCTGCTCGTCCTTGCAGGCGTTGGGGTGCTGCGTCGCCTTCTCCATGTCCTTGACGGTGACCAGCCCGACGCAACGATAATCGTCATCTACCACCAGCAGCTTCTCGATGCGGTGTTGATGCAGCAGGCGGCGCGCCTCGTCCTGCGTCACGCCCTCGCGCACGGTGACGAGCTTCTTCGTCATGAGTTCGGCGACTGGCTGAAGCGGATTGTCCGCGAACCGCACATCGCGGTTGGTGAGAATGCCGACGAGCTTGGCGGGCTTCCCGTTGGAGCCGCGCTCGACCACCGGAATGCCGGAGATGTGCTGCTGCTGCATCAGTGCGAGCGCGTCGGCCAGCGTCTCGTCAGGGAAGATGGTGATCGGGTTCACCACCATGCCGCTTTCGAAGCGCTTCACCTTGCGCACTTCCTCGGCCTGGGCCTCTGGCTCGAGGTTGCGATGAATGACGCCGATACCGCCCGCCTGCGCCATGGCGATGGCGAGGCGCGCCTCGGTGACGGTGTCCATGGCGGAGGAAATGATCGGCAGGTTGAGCGTGATCGACTTCGTGAGCCGGCTGCGAATGTCCACCATCGACGGCATGACTTCCGAATGACCGGGGCGAAGCAAGACATCATCGAACGTGAGCGCTTCGATAAGCTGGTGCGTTTCGATGATGGCCATGCGCCAATTCTCCTAGGCGTGGGGACGCCGATACGGGAAGAGCCAGCGGAGCAAAACTCGCCGGCAGGATTGGCGAGAGTTCATAGCATGCGCTCATCCCCGCGCAAAGCGCCGGCAAGCTCGTTCTGCCCCTCCGAAGCGACACCTCAGCTGAGCCACCGCACCAGCGTGAGGGAAAGTGCGGGAAACGCCGCCAGCAGCGCGAGGCGCGCGGCGTCCGCCACGAGAAATGGCAGCACGCCCCGGTACGTGGCCGCCATGGGCACGTCGCGGGCGACCGCGCTGACGACGAACACGTTGAGGCCGATCGGCGGCGCCGTCAGGCCCATACCAACGACGACGAGGACGAGCACGCCGAACCAGATCGCTGTCTCTTCCGCGCCGAGGCCGAAATCGAGGCCCGCGACGATGGGAAAGAAAACCGGCAGCGTAAGCAACAGCATGGCCAGTTCATCCATCACAGCGCCGAGCAGGATGTAGAACGCCAGCAGCACGCCCAGAATGACATATGGCGGCAGTTGCAGCTCGCCGATCCACCCGGCGGCGAGCATGGGAAGCTGCGACAGCGCCAGGAACGCGTTGAAGACCTCGGAGCCCAACAGAATGATGAAGATCATCCCCGTAGTGCTCGCGGTTTGCAGCAGCGCGCGCCGGATTTCTTCCAGCCCCAGCGAGCCCGTGAGGAACCCCGCCGCGAACATCGCAGCGACGCCCACAGACGCACCCTCGGTCGGCGTGAAGACGCCGCCGTAGATGCCGCCCACCACGATGCAGGCGATGAGCAACGCCGGCCACGCGCCAACGAGTGCGCGCAGGGGCGGCTCTCCCTCGGCGCGGTGCTGCACGGGCGCCCATTCAGGGCGTAGCCGCGCGACGACGGCGATCACCACGCAATAAAAGGCCGCCGCGATGAGGCCGGGGATCAGAGCCGCCATAAAAAGCTTGGCGATGTTCTGTTCGGTGGCGATGGCGTAGACCACGAGGATCACGGACGGCGGAATGAGGATGCCCAGCGTCCCGCCGACAGCGATGACGCCGGTGGAAAATCCACCCTCGTAGCCGTAGCGCCGCAGTTCCGGCAGGGCCGCGCGACCGAAAGTGGCCGTGGTCGCCACAGACGAGCCGCAGATGGCGCCGAAACCGGTGCAAGAGATGATAACCGCATACGCAAGCCCGCCGCGCAGACGCCCAACGAGCGCGGCCGCGGCGCGAAACAATTTGGTGGAAAGGCCGGATTGCTCCGCGAGAGCGCCCATCAGCACGAACAGCGGAATCACCGAGAGCGTGTAGTTGGCGAACTGGTGATACGAGTTGGTCTTCATGTACGCGAGAAACGCGTGCCAGCTCGACAGATAGGCGTAGCCCGCAGCTCCTGTGGCGAGCATCGCCAGCCCCACGGGCATCCGCGCGGCGATCAGCGCCAGCAGAACGGCAAAACCGCCAACGCCCAGCCATGCCTCGGTCATCGCGCCCGCCTCAGCAAGACGGTGGCAGCGGCGAGCGCCGCAAAGGCCAGCAGAGCCACAAGCGCCGTCGACACCGCAAGCGCCGGCCAAAGCGCGAGCCGCGCCACCATGGTCTCCTCGCCCGAGCGCCACGCATCGACCACGCCGGGCCACATGGCCCAGCCAATTGCGCCCATCATGAGCGCGTAGACGAGATCCCACGCGGCGTCGATGCGCTCACGCGCCCTCATGGACAGGCGGGCGGTGAAGGCGTCCACGACGATGTTCGCGCGCTCCGTCTGGCAGAACGGCAGGAAGGCGAACACCGCGAGCGCCGTCCCCATCTGCACGAACTCGAAGTCGCCGGGCACGGGCATGCCGGACACCCACCGCATCGCGACACTCGTCGTCACGAGCGCCGCGAGCGCGCAAACCAGCGCCCCGCCGCACAGCGCCACGGCGCGGGTGATGCGGGCAAGGAGCGAGGCCGCTGGGGGTTCGGGTATCACGCGGCGTTCTTTGCGATGCGCTTGCGCACATCCTCAATGAGCGCAAGACCATCGGCGCCGCGGGCTTTCATCTGCTCCGCCCATTGGGCGTGGATGGGCTCGCAGGCCTTCATCCACAAGACTTTATCGGCCTCGGACAGCGTCGCGAACGTGTTGCGCCCACCCTTGCGCACGGCGGCCTCAACTTCCGCGCTCGATGCGTCAGAGGAGGCGCCAGCGGCGCGCGCGAACGTCCCGCCGGTTGTGTCATCGATGATCTGGCGGAATTCGACCGGCAGCCCTTCAAAGCGCGCCTTGTTCATGACCATGAAGAAGGTCGCTGTGTAGAGCGTCGGGTTGCCGGGAACGTCGAGATGATTGCGCGCGAGATCCGGCAACTTGATGGACGGCGCCACCTCCCACGGCACGACGGCGCCGTCGAGCACCCGCTGGGCGAGGCTTTCCGGCACCTGCGTCACCGGCATTCCGATGGGCGCGGCGCCTGCCGCCCGCAACGCCTCGCCGGCAAGGCGCGTGGGAAACCGCAGCTTGAGGCCCTTCAGGTCAGCGAGGGACTCCATCTTCCGCGTGGCATGGATCACGCCGCCGTCATGGCACCAGAAGGACAGAAGCTTCACGTCCCGCGTGTCGGCGCCCAGATGGGCCTGCGCGAACTCCCACGCGGCCGGAGACGTAACGGCGCTGCGCCGGTCAGCGATGAAGGGCAGCTCGAAGGCTTCCGTCATGGGAAAGCGTCCGGGCGTATAGCCGGGCAGCGTGTAGACGATATCAACCACGCCGTCGCGGGCCTGATCGAACAGTTGCGGCGGCGTTCCCCCCAGTTGCATGGCGGGAAACACCTGCACGCGCAGCTTGCCCTGCGATGCAGCTTCAACCTGTTTCGCCCAGGGCGCGATGACGCGGGCGTGGACGTTGGAGACAGCCGGCAAAAAATGATGGAGGCGCAGGGTGATGGCGGCCTGCGCCCGGGCCCCGCTCACGCGCAGGACCGCAGGGGCGGCGATCAGGCCGGCCGCCGCGGCCATGAGCTGTCGTCTTGTGAGTGTCATTGGTGTGCCCCCGCCCGCGCGCCAACGCGCCGCGTGGGGGTAGGTAGCACCCTCGCCCGCCGATGCAACCGGCACAGCCGCTCGCGTTCCTTGACCCGCCGGAGCCGGGCGTCCGACAATGGCGGCGGGAGGAAGCAAACATATGAAAAACCGTCTTGATGGGGGCGAAGCGACGCTCGATGCGTTCAGGCGTCTGGGGATCGACTACATCATGTCGTCGCCCGGCTCCGAGTGGAGCCCCGTCTGGGAGGCGATGTCGCGCCAGACAGAGAGCCATGCTGCCGGCCCCCGCTTTCTGGACTGCTGGCACGAGACCCTCGCCGTGGACATGGCGCTGGGCTACACAGCCTTCACCGGCAAGATGCAGGCGGTTCTCCTGCACGCCGGCGTCGGCCTCATGCATGGCGCCATGGGATTGCTCACCGCGACCAAGGCCGAACTGCCGATGCTGGTGCTGTCCGGCGAATCCACGACCTACGGCGACGATCCCCAAATCCCCGTTGAGCCTCAATGGTATGGCGGCGTCAGCGAGGGCGGCGCACACCGGTTCGTGGCGCCCGTGGTGAAGTACGCCACGCACGCAGCCCATGGGGCCACCCTCGTCAACACCATCGCCCGCGCTGGCGAGATCGCCCAGCGTCTGCCGCGCGGCCCAGCGTATGTGAACGTTGCGCTTGAGGCCATGCTGGCCGACTGGCGCAAGCCCGAGGAGAGCCGCCCCTACCCGCCCGCCCCGCGCACCCGGCCCCTGCCGGAGGATGTGGAGGCTGTCGCGGCGCTTGTCCGCGCGGCGTCGAAGCCCGTGATCGTGACGGAGGCCGCCGGCCGTGATCCTGCCGGGTTCGAAGCCTTGTCGGCGTTCGCCGCCGATCTCGCGATTCCCGTCATCGCAGTGCGCGGCGCGCCCTACACAAACCTCGCCCGCAGCCACGAGATGTGGGCCGGCTACGCTGAGTTCTCCCACCTGGACGAGGCGGACCTGATCCTTGTCGTCGAGGCGCGCACGCCGTTCAATCCGCCCTCACGGCGCCCGGGCACAGGCCCTGTCGTCGTCATCGGAGAGAACCCGCTGAAGACGCATCTGGGCTATCAGGTGCTGCACGCCGATCATTATCTGGAAGGCGACTGCGCGAGCGCCCTCGATCTTCTGCGCAACGCGGCCCTGCAAGGCGCCGATACACACGCCATCGCAGAACGTCGGACGCGCTGGCGGGCGAACCACGAGGCCCTGCTGGCGCGCCTGAACGCGGACGAGGAAAAGTCCCTCGCCAGCGGCAAGATCGACGCCGTTGCGCTGGCGGCCATCGCCGCGCGCTGCTTGCCGGCTGACGCCATCATCTGCGATGAAACGATCACGCACATGCCCGTCATGCGCGCACACCTGCCGCTCGATGCGCCGCAGAGTTTCTTCCGCGTCACCGGCGGCGCGCTCGGCCAGGGCATCGGCGTCGCGCTCGGCGTGAAACTCGCCGCGCCGGAGCGTCCTGTCGTGCTGTTCGTTGGCGATGGCTCGTTTCTCTACAACCCGATCATACAGGCGCTCGGCGCCTCGAAAGCGCACGGGCTGCCGATCACCATTGTGGTGTGCAACAACCGCCGCTACGAAGCTATGCGCAAGGGCCACGTAATCTATTACGCAGGCGGCGTCGCCGACACGACGCGCTTTCACCACGGCGTGGAGATTGATGGCCCCGAGTATCAGGATCTCGGCCAGCACTTCGGTTTCTTCGGCGCGAAGGTTGGCAACGCGGACGAACTCGCCCGCGCCTTCGCCGATGCGCTGGCCGCCAACGCGCAGGGACGCACCGCGATCCTGAATGTCGAAATGATCCGATAAAAGGAGGAAATCTTGTCGCTTCTGAAAAGCCTTACCGCCGGCGCCCTCGCCTTCGGCGCGCTCACCTCAGCCGCCAACGCGCAGGATCCCGCCGCGTTCTACAAGGGCAGAACCGTTGTCATCGTCATCGGCGCTGCGCCGGGCGGCGGCTACGACACGTACGGCCGCCTGATCGCGCGGCACATCGGCAAGCACATTCCCGGCGCGCCCGCCGTGACGCCCAGCAACATGCCCGGCGCCGGCAGCATCGTGGCGGCTGCGGCCATCGCCAACACCATGCCAAAGGATGGCACACACATCGGCGCCATCTACGCCAGCGCCATGCTGGAGCCGCTGCTGGGCGACGGCTCCCGTCTCAAGTTCGATCCCAGCAAGCTCCAGAATCTCGGGTCCGCGAGCCGCGAGGTCTACACCTGCATCGCCCGCCCGGATGCAAAGGTCGCCTCGCTCGATGACGCCCGCAAGCAGGAGCTGATTGTCGGCGCGACTGCGGAAGGCGGCACGACCGTCGACTTCCCGCTCATGGCCAACCATTTTCTGGGCACGCGCCTGAAAGTTGTGCGCGGCTACAAGGGCTCCCGCGAGGTGACGCTGGCCATGGAGCGCGGCGAGGTGCAGGGCGCGTGCGGGCTCGCGTGGTCCACCCTCTCCGTGCAGTACCCGCGCCTGTTCGAGGACAAGCAGTTCGTCATGTTCGCGCAGGAGGACATGAACGGCCACCCCGCGCTCACCGCGCGCGGCGTGCCGGTGACGGGCAAGCTGGCGAGCGGCGCGGAAGCCGTGGCGGCTTTGGAGTTGTTCTATTCGCAGAACGTGCTCGGTCGCCCGTACGTGGTCGCCGCCGAGGTTCCCAAGGACCGCGCGCTCGCCCTGCGCAAGGCGTTCATGGCCTCGCTCGAAGACGCCGAACTGCTGGCGGAAGCGAAAAAGCTCAACATCGACATCACGCCAACCTCTGGCGAGGATGTAGAGAAGCTGATCGAGAAGCTCTTCGCCACGCCGCCCGCGGTTGCGGAAACCGTGCGCAAGACTTTGGGGCGCTGATTTGATGGACGGGGGCTGGGCGCCGCCTCAGCCCTCGTCCGCCTCTTCACGTTTGCCGCGAAAGCCGGTGGCGAGCACGTACAACTCTGCGGAGTCCGCGCGGCTCGCTTTCGGCTTCACGTGCCGCACCACGGCGAAATCGCGCTTGAGCATGGTGAGCAGCTCACCCTCGGCGCCGCCCTGAAACACCTTGGCGACGAAGAAGCCGCCGGGCGCCAGCACCTCGCGCGCGAATTCCGCCGCAAGCTCCGCCAGATGCACAATGCGCAGGTGGTCGGTCTTCTTGTGTCCGGTGGTGTTGGCGGCCATGTCGGACAAGACGGCGTCGGCCTCGCTGCCGAGCATCGCCTTCAGGCGCTCCGGCGCGTCGGGCTCCAGAAAGTCCATCACCGTGAACTCGACGCCGGCGATGGGCTCGATGTCGAGCAGGTCGATGCCCACGACCTTACCCTTGCCGGTGGCGGAGTTCACCTTTTTGGCGGCATACTGCGCCCAGCCGCCGGGGGCCGCGCCCAGATCGATAATCTTCTGGCCCGGCTTGAAGAAGTGGAAGCGCTCGTCGAGCTCGATGAGCTTGTAGACCGCGCGCGAGCGCCAGCCTTCGCGCCTGGCCGCGGCCACGTAGGGGTCGTTCAACTGGCGTTCCAGCCAGAGTTTTGATGACATGGTGCGCTTGCCCGCGCTCTTCACGCGCACCTTGAGTGAGCGGCCGCCTTCGTGCCCGCTGCCGCCCGTAGGCCCCTTGGCTCCGGTCATGGCGCGATCTCTCGCACGCCGGCGTTTCGCCACGCTCCGTCCGCGCTCATCAGCTGAACCAATATCCCTTCCCGCAGCCCGCGATCAGCGATGCGCACGCGCTGCGCCGGAAACGCCCGGCGGATCGCCTCAAGAATGGCGCATCCCGCAAGCACAAGATCTGCGCGCTCGTGGCCGATGCAGCCATTCGCCGCGCGCTCCTCGTAGCTCATGTCGCGGAGTTGCGCGAGGGCTTCATCGATCTCCGCCTCCGCCATCCATAGGCCGTCTATGCGCCGGCGGTCATAGCGCAGCAGTCCCAGATGAACGCCGGCGAGCGTGGTGACTGTTCCCGACGTCCCGAGCAGATGGAAGCGGGGGCAGCGTCCTTGCGCCTGCGCCTTCTCGACAAACGGGCCCAGAGCCTGCGCCACATGGGCGACCATGCCCTCGAACACACCGTCGTCAACATCATGGCCGCCAAACTTCTCGGCGAGGGTGACGACACCCATGGGCAACGAGGCCCAGATGCGGATGCGCTCACGCAGAGACGGCGCCTCGTCCTCCCCGGAAAGCCAGACGATCTCCGTTGATCCGCCGCCGATGTCGAACAGTACGATGGCCTTCGCGTCCGGATCAGCGAGGGCGGCGCAACCGGCGGCGGCGAGATGCGCCTCGGTTTCGCGATCGACGATCTCAAGGTCGACGCCCAGTTCATCGGCCACCTGATCGAGGAACGCGCCGCCGTTCTGGGCCGCGCGGCAGGCTTCCGTCGCAATCAGGCGCGAGCGCGTCACCCCGCGGGAACGCATCTTGTCGCGACAGACGGCAAGGGCCGCGATGGTGCGCCGGATCGCAGCCTCGCCCAGCCGGCCAGTATGGCTAAGCCCTTCGCCAAGGCGGACGATGCGCGAGAACGCATCGACAATGCGAAACCCGTCGCTGGACGGGCGCGCGATCAGCAACCGGCAATTGTTGGTTCCAAGGTCCAGCGCAGCGTAGACGTGGCCATGATGACCATGGCCATGATGGGGGTGGCCTGTGCCATGCGCATGCCCAGTCGCCTGCCCAGTCGCCTGCCCATGCGCCTGCCTCGCCCTGCCCTGCGCGTGGGACCGGCCGCCATCCGCGCCGCCGCGCTCCAGCGTCTCGTCCTGGGTTGGAGCCTGGGCATGACCGCGCGACACGGCGCGCGGCTGCGCCGTGGTCCCGTCGCCCACAAGCGGGCGAATCGCGGCCGGCGCGCCCGGGGCGCCGCTCCAATCGGTGGACAAGCTCTTGCTCCTCGCCGCAGGAATTCTGCGACATTTCCACCTTGATGTAAGCACGCGCCCCCAGCGGCGCCAAGGGCGGTTGCGGGCCCGCCACGCTTGCCCACACGCAAGTCGCGCACCCCCCTCGTAAATGAGTTGCGCTCCGTGCGCGACGTTGCTATCTAGCCCCTCGCCAGCGGCCACGCCGCCTGCTGGGGGATAGTTCAACGGTAGAACAGCGGACTCTGACTCCGTTAATCTTGGTTCGAATCCAGGTCCCCCAGCCAAATTCACCCGGTCAATCCGCGCAATGCGCCGACGTTTTCCTTAGCCTCGCGCATTCTGGTTGCGTGAGCGCGCCGGTTTGTTGGCCGTTTCCGCGTGGCGAGCCTCGAGCGAAAACCGACCCTATTGCATCGGGCTAGCCGCTCCAGATTGTTGTTTTACGATCAGGCTTTCGACCAAACGGCATCCGCTTGGCCGGTTGCTCAAGCGGCGTTCAGGACCGGAGCCGGGACGGCGAGCGTTCTGAGGCTGCGCCGCGTCAGACCTTCGGACCGCGCGATAGCAGGTCGGACAGCCACGCGGGGGAGCGCTCTCCCTGCTCTTGCGCATCCTGATGCGCGGCGGGGGACGCTGCGGGCGCCTTGTTCTCGCGATATCCAGGAGCTATAGCGGGGGCATCTGTATGCTGTAGCTGGGCTTCAGCTGCCTCTGCGCCCCGTGTGCGCCGTGGCGTGATGAGCGGCCTCTCGCGCGCAATAAACGCCGCCCCCTCCCGGGCCGGGCTCTCACGCCGCGCTCGCGCGACGAGGCCAAGCGTATCCACCAGGCTGGACAACTGCTCGGCCGTCGCCTGCGCCTGCGCGAGCGAGTTCTGCACGAGTTCGTCGATGCTCTCGGAAACTTCCTGCAACCGCTCCACGACCGCGCCGTGGCTATGGTCGAAGCGCTCCGCGAGCCCGCCCTTCTGTTCGAACAGCGTGGCCTGCAGAGCCTTGAGGCGCTCGGCGACCCCTTCGTTGACCTGAGTAACCGAGCCGGAAACCAGCTTCTCGATCCGCGCGGCGTGCTCGGCGAGTTGCCCGCGAATCTCCTCGATCCGCCCTTCGCCCGTTTCTTCAAGCAGCTGCCGAACGGCTGCCAGTTCTGTGGTGAACGTCGACAGTGAGCCTGAGGCCACGCCACCCGTGCGTGCGCCAGCTGTCACCGCCGTCGCATCCACGATGTCCTTCTCGAGCGCAACGCGCGCCTCGCGATGGGCCGCGGTGATCTCAGCGGACGCCTCGCGCGCCGTCTGGGCAAGCGCCCGGGTGAATTCGTGGCGCGACCGATCGAGGACTGCAGCAAGGCCAGCTCGCATGCCGCCAAGCTCCTGCGCCTTCGCCGTCATCTCTTCGCTCAGGGCGGCGATTGCGTCGCGCACCTCGCGGGCGAGTGTATCCGACGCCTCCCGGGCGACAGCCTCAAGGGCGACCATTGAGGCGGCGGTCAAATCACCGCCAGGCTGAGCGACAGCGGCGTTACGCTCAAGACGCCGCACGGCGTCCATGACGACCGAGAGCGCCTTTTCGTTCTCCAGACGCAACGCATTCAGCATATGCCCAGCGGACTCCGCGACCGCGCTGGCGACCTCCTGAGACAACCGTTCGGTATCGGCCTGCAAGCCGCCGAGCAGACGCGCCCGCTGGGCCCCTGCGCCTGCGGCGTCCGCCCCCACCGCACCTGCGGAAGCCGCCTGGAAAAGCGGCAGCGCCGTCTTGAGAGCATCGGCATGACGCATAACGGCGTTACGCTCGCTTTCGAGCTGGCGCAAAAGCCCGCCAATGCGACGCTCATTCTCGCTGAAAGCGCGCTCGAGTCTCACGATCTCGTTGCGCACCACAGACTCAAGCTCGGCAGTCCGACTGAAGGCCCGCTCAAGCCCGTCGGCCATAGCAGCAATCTCACGGCGCACCACATGGCTGACAGAGACGATCTGCTCGGCCGCCCGCTCGTCTGGCCGCATGAATGCCCCTGTAGCGCGGGACAAGGCGAGGATATAAGCGTCGGATTTCCCAAGACGGCTCATCAACGCAGCAACAGCGAAGGCGAGCACGGCCGGTCCGGCTGCGGTCATGAGCAGCATCGGCCCCGCACCGGCGAGGGCCTGGACAAGATCGCCGCCATCGGCGACCACGTTGGCGGCCAGAAGGCCCCACCAGCCCAAACACGCGAGCGCCGCAAGGCTGTAAAGCATATACCCGCGCCGCCTGGCCTGCCCAAGCCGCAGAACCAAATCCGTATAGCTGTCTTCGGGTTCCTCGGCGCGATCCCGCGGCCATGCCTTGTACTGAACAGGTGGACGACCGGGAGGAGCGGCGTACGGCTGAACATCGACCTCCGTCGCATGGCCTCTGAAAGCTTCGCTCATGTCGTGGCCGCCGGCTGCCGAGTTTATGTGAATCAATTACATAAACCATGCATTAAACAACGCGATTCGGCAACAGAGCTTGGCTGCAGGGCTTTTGCGGACCTGCTGATGCTGGCTTTTCGGACAGGACGTGTTACACTTAGGGATTGAAGCGTAGCTATCTTGGTAGAAGCAGCTGGCGATGTATTCGGATTCGCGCTCAAAAGCAGACAAGTTCGACGTCGTGCCGCTCCCCCGGGGGCGTACTGTCGGCGCCAGCGAGCCCATGCCGCCAGCTGTGTCGCGCGCGGCTGATCTGGTGGCGCAAGCGGCGGCCACCATCGACGAGCTTGTCGCCTACGGTCAGAACATCTCGGACGTTTCTGAGCGTGGAATCCTGCATTACCGCCAGTTGGCCAGCACGGCGCGCGACAAGGTCGACAGTCTGCAGAAACAATTGACTGCGCTGCGCGCTGATTACGAAGGGCTGTTGGCGTCATCCAACGAACGGATCGAAACGTTGGAGAGCACCGTCAAGGAACAGGCGGCTGAGCTTGAGAAGCTGCGGGCCATAATGTGGCCGGGCATCAGATCCTGATACTGAATGTTACTTAAGAAAAACGAGGGCGCCCCTGCGTAGGAGCGCCCAGCGATTGTAATTACGCCGCGTTGCGGTTGCGAACAACCAGCTCGGCCTTCTTGATCGTGTCGCTGAGTTGCGAGTGCACGTGGGAGGTCAAGTACTCCAGCCACTGGTTCGCCAAATCGAGGTCGGCGGTGACCTTTTCGAGTTGGTCAGCGACCTCCTGCTTGTCAGCGTGCAGCTCGCGGATGCGCCGCTCCTGATCCTGCACAATGCGCGAGCGCTCAGCGAGGGCGGCGTCCAGAGTGGCTTGCAGCTTATCCGCGCGCTCCTTCTCCGACTGCGCCTCGGCGCGAGCCGCGGAGATCGCCGCCTCAGCGTCCGCGCGCAGCGCCTGGCTGCGCTTCACCAACTCGTTGATGGTGTTCGCGGCCTTGGCGATCGTGTCAGCCATATCCTTGTAGTTGCGGCCAAGATCAAGGAAATCGGTCTCACCGCCAGTTTCCGCGCGTTCGCGGTCCATCGGGCGATAAGCTCCCCGGCCGAACGATGTTTCAGTGCCCGAGAACCGCTGAAAGTCATCGAGGTGGCCTAGCCTGTCTCTCATCCGCGGCACCATGTCAGCTCCACACCATATAAAGAGGCAACCGACGCTCATTGAGTTCTGAGCCGAGCGGCCGCGCCGTGCTTTGATTAACGACTTATTAAGGCAAACAGACCCAACTTCTGCCTTGGTGTCAACTTGTTTGCACCGCTTTCAACAGGCTCTCACAGCCTGTGGTGAGCAAGCTGGTTAGCGCTCGCCGACGCTCTTCGCGCCACGCGCTGCGAACTGTCTCAAGCGCAGTGAGACATGATCGCGCCGGCTCACTGAATTGAAACAAATGCCCGCTGCATAGGCATTTTCGAAGAGCATGAGCTCCAGTGTGGACCGGGCTTCCACTTTGCAAGGCCAGATGCGCTCGGAACGTCCGCAAACTGGCAATCACAATTTGCAGGCCATCGACGCTCAAGCAAAACCGCCGACGCATCACTTAAACGGCGCCATGAATGCGGAAGAAGCGGAAACCTAATTAGACGGCACGCTGATCGACGCGCGGGGGAAGACTTTGCTGGCGCCGACCACAAGCCAGGAGCCGACCTCAGGAGTTTTCAGAGCTGGATTCATCCTGGCTGAAGCGGGATGGCCACCCCAGCGTTTCGGCCGCAACGCAATCCGCTCGATCCCCGCTGCGCTCCGGTAGGATTGCCCATCAGTGCCTGCTGGAAAGGAGCAAGGCGCTGGCCGCCAGCAACAGAACCCAGCATGACGAGATCATGGCGCACCAGTACAGAAATGTTTCGATGCGATGCGGTCTCATGCTTCCGAGCCCTTGATGAACACCACAACTGACTATCTGTATTCGGAGGACGGTCAAGCTAATCGTTACGTTTTCCACACTCAATAGTTACGCATGGCTAACAGGACTGGTTCACAGCTTTACGAAGCCGGGGCTTCGAGGTTACGGAACGCTGCGCGTCTCGCGCACGCACGTATCTGAAAAACTTCAGTAATGTGGCGGCGGCGGCTCCGGCCCCTCCCGCCCGGGCGCCAGGCTCTGCAGTTCATCGCGCAGCATGGCGATTTGTCGCTTGAGCGCGTCAACTGCCCGCCATTGGTCCGTGATGACCTCGTTCAGCTCCGAGATCTGGCGATCCTGATGGGCGATTCGGATTTCCAGCGCGTCGATTCGCGCGGAGTGGTCTGCCATGTCCGTCATTTTTCACCCTGCGACGTTGTCACGACGCCCAAACGCGCCGGCGACCGCCAGCGCATCTATTCGTTCAGCCCCGTAGCCCAAGTCATGCAGGATGTCTTGGGAATGCTCACCGAGCGTAGGGGGCGGTGAGTGAGGGTCCGGATCCCCGCTCGCGAGACGGAAACCGGAACGCACGACCTTCAGCGCGCCATCGACGCCGGGCGCGTCATCAAACGTGCGCACGAAACCGCGCTCCACAAGATGAGGATGGGCCAGTGCATCGGGAACCGAGAGCACCGGACCGGCCGGGACGCCGGCGGCGCTAAACTTGCGCGTCCATGACATCGCATCGTCCTCGGCGAGGGCCTCCTCTATCGCGGATTTCAAGGCCAAGCGGTTGCGCTTGCGTTCCTCCCGCTCGGCGAAACGCGGATCGGTCGCAAGTTCGGGCCGGCCGATGATCTGGCAAAGAGCCACGAACTGCTGTTGCTTGTTGGCGGCGATGTTGATCAGGCCATCGCTCGCGCGAAACGTGCCTGACGGAGCGGCTGTCATATTCTCGTTGCCCATCGCCTGCGGGGCGACGCCTGCGATGAGCCAGTTGGACACCTGCCAACCCATCGTCACCATCGTGGCCTCAAGCATGGACACGTCGATGAACTCCCCAACTCCTGCCCGTTCCCGACGAAACAGCGCGGACACAATCGCGAACGCCGCTGTCAGTCCGCCGATGGTGTCCGCAACAGGATAGCCCACGCGCAGGGGCGCTGTCTCAGCGTCGCCCGTCACGCTCATCACGCCCGAGTAGCCCTGCACAATCTGATCGTACGCGGGGTTATCCTTCAGAGGTCCGGTCTGTCCAAAGCCGGAGATCGCGCAGTAAACAAGATCGCGCCTGACGTCGCGCAGCGTCTCGTAGCCCAGTTGCAATCGGTCCATGACGCCGGGACGAAAATTCTCCAGCACGACATCGGCGCTCGCCACCAGGTCCAGGAAAATCTTGCGCCCTTCAGGGTTCTTCAAGTCCAGGGCGATCGATCGTTTGCCGGCGTTCTGCGCGAGGAAGGAGACGCCCATCAGGCTGCGGTTGAGCGCAGGGGAGGCGCCGAGCTGGCGCGCGAGGTCTCCCCCGTCCGGCGTCTCAACCTTGATGACATCTGCGCCAAGTAACGCAAGCTGATAGCCGCAGAACGGCCCCGCGAGCACATTCGTGAGGTCGAGCACCTTCACGCCATCGAGCAATCCAGGCATTCGTCCCATTCCCTGCGAATACAATGGCAGGGTTGACTGTGATGGCGCGCGAACGCAACCCCCACCCCGTCTTCGATGGCTGAAGCGCCAACGGACGCGCCGGCCAAACGCTGCGGACGTGTTGACAGCCCCTGTCCCGTCTTTAAGTTCGGCGCAACAACGCGGGAGAGAAACACATGAAGCGACTGCCCCTCACCATGGCGTGCGGACCCTATGATCGCATGGAGGCTCTGGCGCAGGGCGTCGTGCAGCCCGAGGGGATCGACCTTCGTTACATTGCTATCCAATCCCCGCCGGAAATCTTCGCCCGCATGATCAAGACGCGCTCGTTCGACATCGCCGAGATGTCGCTCGCGCACTACTCCATCATGCGCACGCGCGGGGAGTTTCCGTTCGTCGCGATTCCGGTGTTCCCGTCGCGGGTGTTCCGCCACGGATACATCTTCATCAACAAGAACGCTGGCATCCGCGAGGCGAAGGATCTGGAGGGCAAGCGCGTTGGCGTGCAGGAGTATCGCCAGACCGCCGGGGTCTGGGTGCGCGGCATCCTGCAACACGACTACGGCGTGAACCTCGACAGCATCACGTGGGTTGAAGGCGGCGTCAACGAGCCGCGGCCTGAAGATCACGAGATGGACCTGCGCCCCGTGCGCGACATCAAGCTTGAATTGATCGGTCCCGACCGCACGCTGAACGATATGCTGGAAGCTGGCGAAATCGACGCCTATTTCGGCGCGCGCCGCCCCGGCGCCTTCGACCGCGGCAAGAACGTGACGCGGCTTTTCCCCGACTACCGCGCCCGCGAGAAGGATTTCTACGGCCGCACAGGCTTCCATCCCATCATGCATACGCTCGTCATCCGCGAGGATCTGTTCAAGGAGCAGCCGTGGATTCCCGAGAGCATTTTCAAGGCGTGTCAGGAGTCGAAAGCATGGGCGCTTCGACAGATGCGCTTCTCCGGGGCGCAGCGGCTCATGCTGCCATGGCTGTTCGACGAGATCGCGGAAATGGACGCGCTGATGGGCTCCAATCCATGGCCCTACGGCGTGGAGGAGAACCGCAAGATCCTTGAGGCCTTCATGGGCTACCTGGTCGATCAGGCCTTCGTGGAGAAGCGCCCGTCCGTGGACGAACTGTTCACCCCGATCGTGAACTGGACGGAGTAAGCCGCCAGCGCGCAGGGCGACGGGTGTAGCCGCCGCTGCGGCGATGCGCCAAGGTTGCCCTGCCCGCCCTCACACGACATTGTCGCGGCAGTGATCCAACGGGATGAGCCCATGCCACTGCCGCCATTGCCCAACCTGCGCGCACGCGGACCCGGCTTCTGGATTGAATGGATTTCGACGGCGGTGCTCATCACCGGCGTTCTCCTGACAAGCCTCAACGTCTACCCGCTCAACCTGTTTTTCAATTTCGCCGGCAACCTCGGCTGGTTCGTCATCGGGTTCCTGTGGCGGAAGTGGTCGCTCATTCTCGTGCAGACGATCATCCTCATCATCTACTTCGGGGGCATTATCGGCAGCGGGCTGCGCGCGAGCTAATGTGAAACCGCGCATCAAGAGCGCTCGCGCGCTGTCGCGAGAGCAAACAGACGCCGCGCTTGCAGATGCCCCCGCGATCCCGACACGGCGCAACCTTTGTCGCCCCCTTCCCGCCCTGCAACGGCTTCTTGTGCGCCAAAGGCTTCTTTTCATGCTTAAGTGACCAGGCTCGCAACCGTGGAGCCCTGATTCGAATGGCTTTCACGCCCGCCTCCGAAAGTAATACGCCAGCCCATCCAACCTTCAGGGAAGCGCTGCGCGTTTGGACTCGCATCGGGCTCTTGAGCTTCGGCGGCCCCGCCGGACAAATCGCGCTCATGCATCGCGAACTCGTCGAGCAGCGGCGCTGGATCTCTGAAGAGCGATTTCTGCACGCTTTGAACTACTGCATGCTGCTCCCGGGGCCGGAGGCGCAACAACTGGCCACATACGTGGGCTGGCTGCTGCATGGATGGCGCGGCGGGCTAGCGGCGGGCCTTTTGTTTGTCGCGCCGGGCTTCTGCGTCATCGTCGTCTTGTCGGCGCTGTACGCGATGTATCAGGAGACCGCCTGGCTCGGCGCGCTCTTCTTCGGACTGAAGGCGGCGGTGCTAGCCATCGTCGCCGAAGCCCTGATCCGCCTGAGCCGCAGAGCTCTCCGCCAACGGGCGATGTATGCCATAGCCGCCGCGGCCTTCGTCGCGCTGTTCGCATTCGACGCGCCCTTCCCGCTTGTCATCCTCGTGGCGGGCCTTATCGGATATCTCGGCGCCCGCTTCAGCTCGCCTGTTTTCGAGATGAGCGAACCAAAGTCCGTAGCGGCTTCTTTGCAGCGCGCGTCATCAACTCACCTCGCCGCGCAGCCAAGCGCGATGCGGGCGCTGCGCGTGATTGCGATCTGCTGCGCGCTCTGGATTGCGCCCGTCCCGCTGCTCATTGCGGCCTTTGGCTGGCCGAACCTGTTTACGGATATGGCGGCCTTCTTTTCAAAAATGGCGGTGGTCACATTCGGCGGCGCCTACGCCGTACTCGCATACGTGGCGCAGCAGGCCGTGGAAACCTACGGCTGGCTGAAACCCGGCGAGATGATGGACGGCCTCGCCATGGCGGAAACAACGCCGGGTCCACTTATCCTCGTGCTCACGTATGTCGCGTTCATCGCGGGCTTCCGCAATCAGATGGGCGTGGACCCGCTAGTTGGCGGCCTGCTCGGGGCTACGGTCGCAACCTGGGTGACATTCGCGCCCTGCTTCCTGTGGATCTTTCTTGGCGCCCCTTACATCGAGCGGATACGCGGAGACAAGGCCCTCTCCGGCGCACTGGCGGCTATCACCGCCGCGGTCGTCGGCGTCATTCTCAACCTTGCGCTCTGGTTCGCCATACACGTGCTGTTCCGCGAGGTGGAGCCCCTGTCGGCTGGCCCCTTGACCATCGCAGCGCCAAAGCTGTTGAGCCTTGATCCCGGGGCAGCCGCACTTGCAGCGCTGGCGCTTGTCGCGCTGTTCCGCTTCAAGGTGAGCGTACCGGCGCTGCTCGCCATATGCGGCGCGCTCGGGTTCGCTTTTCGAATGGCTGTGTGACGCTTAACTTTTTTCGATTGGCGCCGGCAGCCGGGTTGGCGTCGGTTTGGCGGGATCGAGCGTGGCCCATCCCGTATCGCCGCCTGTAGGCGGCAACTCCCGCCGAACGCCCTTCTCCCGCAGGATAAAGGCCTTTGCGATCATCATGCCGCTGACTGGCGCGGTGATGAACAGAAACAGCGTGATAAGCGCCTCATGCGCCGTGAACTCGCCCTTGAGCCCGACAAAGTAAAGCAGCGAGCCAATCAGCAGCGCGCCGATGCCCAGCGTCGTCGCCTTCGTTGGCGCGTGGAGCCGCCGCATCATGTCCGGCAGGATCGCCAACCCCAGCGAGCCGATGAAGGTGAAGACCGCGCCAACCACGATCAGCAGCGCGACCAGGGCTTCGAGCACAAATGTCATGGCGTCACTCGATCACATTGCCGCGCAGGAAGAACTTGCAGAAGGAAACCGTCGTCAGGAATCCCACCATCGCGAACAGCAACGCCATCTCGAAATAGAGCGTGGTTCCGTACCAGATCCCCATCGCGACGATGATGCCAATCGCGTTGACGACGAGCGTGTCGAGGGCGAGAACCCGATCCAACGGATCGGGACCGGCGACCAGCCTGTAACCTGCAAGCAGGCAGGCAAGGGAGAGCAGCGCGAAGGCGAAGATGCACGCGAACGCAATCATTCGAAGATCTCCTTGAGGCGACTTTCGTAGCGCTCCTTGATGCTGGCCACCACGCCGGCGGGATCGTCAGTTTCGAGGCAATGAACGAGGAGAAAGCGACCGTCTGCGGAGACGTCCGCCGTGAGAGTTCCCGGCGTCAGCGTAATCGTCCCTGCAAGAACCGCGATGGCCTCGGGCGAGCGGATATCCAGCGGCACCGTGACGAACTGCGATCGCATGGTGTCGCCGCGTCGGAACAGCACCAGCTTCGCCACGTCGATGTTGGATACGAGGATATCCTTCATCACGATCCCAAGGTACGGCGCCACGGCCCGCTTGCTTCGCACCACAGGACGCACCGGCCAGAACGGCGTCGCGCACTTGGCGATCACAACACCAAGCACGACGCCGAGAGCGACCGAGCCAACCGACACCTCGTTGGCGAGCAACACCCACACAAGCGCAAGAACCGCTGAGAGGATGGGACGTGGCAGGATCCAGCTGAGCATGGGCGTCACCGCTCTGCAATCTGGGTTGGGGATCGGCCAAGCACCGCGCGCACATAGGCGTCGCGATCCAGCGCCTGCGCAGCGGCGGCGTCCATGTGGCGCGTCACCGGCCCCGCAAAGACCGAGAGCAAACCGGTCATCGTCACCAGCGCAAGCACACACGCAAGCGCCGGCAAGGATGTGACGACAGCAGGCCTGGCGTCAGCCGCAACCGTCTCGGCCTTCCAGAACAGCAGCGAGCCAGCACGCGCGAACGCGATAATGATGGCGAGGCTCGTGGCGAGCACCGCTGTCCAGACCCACGCGCCCAACGCAGCGCCGCGCGTGGCGTCAAGCACCAACAGCTTGCCGATAAAGCCCGAGAGCGGCGGCATGCCGGACATGGACACGGCTGCGGCGAAGAAGACAGCTCCCATGAGAACGGCCTGCGCCATGGGCGGAGCCGTCACAAGAGCGCCCACGCCGCCACGCCGCTCCAGAATCAGATCAGCGATGAGAAACAGCGCCGCCGCAGCAAACGTGCTGTGGATCGCGTAATACAATGCGGCGGACAACCCGGCCTGGTCGAAACCCGCCAGCGCGGCAAGCAACGTCCCCATGGACCAGAGCACAGCGAACACAATCAGCCCGGCGAGCGACCGGCTGGCCAACGCGCCGATGGCGCCGAGAACCAGCGTCGCAATCGCCGCGGGCATGATCCACGGGGCGGCGAGATGGGTGACTGGGCCAGCGTCGGCGCCGAAGATCAGGGAGTACACGCGGATGATGCAATAGGCGCCGACCTTCGTCATGATCGCGAACAGCGCCGCCGCAGGCGCGGAAGCGGCGCTATAGGCGGTGGGCAGCCACCAGTGCATCGGCGCCAGCGCGGCCTTGATGGCGAACACAAGAAACAACAGCAACGCCGAGACCTTCAGCAACGCGACATTGCCCTCGGAAGTGAGCGGCGCCCGCACAGCGAGGTCGGCCATATTCAGCGTGCCGGTGACGTTGTACATCAGGCTCACGGCGATCAGGAACAACACCGAGCCGAGCAAGTTAATGGCGACGTACTGGAAACCTGCCGTAATGCGTCGCGCCCCGCCGCCATGCAGCATCAACCCGTAGGATGCGATCAGCATCACTTCGAAGAAGACGAACAGGTTGAAGACGTCGCCTGTGAGGAAGGCGCCGTTGATGCCCATGAGCTGAAACTGGAACAGCGAGTGAAAGTGCTTGCCGCGCCGGTCCCAACCTGCGCACGCGTACACGTTCACCAGCAGGGCGAGAATGGCGGTCAGAAGCACCATCGTGGCCGACAGGCGGTCGAGCACGAGCACAATGCCGAAGGGCGCCTCCCATGCGCCAAGCAGGTACGCGCGCGGCTGACCATCGGACGCAAGACCATAAAGCCCGGCCGCAATGGCCAGAAGCGCAACACTCGCAGCCACCGAAACGCCCCGGCGAACCGCATGATCCTTCAGTCGCAAAAGGATCAGAAGCGGCGCGGCGACCGCGGGCAGCAGGATAGGCGCGATGATCCAGGAGGCATTCATCGAACAACACTCTCCTTGTCATCCTTGATCGTGGCCTGCGGATCCTGCACCGCCTCTTCCACCGCATCGGAACCCGTTTCAAGGAAACTGCGCAGCGCCAGCACTACGATGAGCGCCGTCATGCCAAACGAGATCACGATAGCGGTGAGCACGAGGGCTTGAGGCAGCGGGTCAGCGTAGGCGCTCACGCCCTTCTCGAAGATGGGCGCCTGATTGATCGCCAGACGCCCCATGGAGAAGATGAACACGTTTACGGCATATGACAGCAGCGCAAGCCCAATGATGACCGGAAACATCTGACGGCGCAGCAACAGGTAAACGCCGGAGGCCGTGAGCGCGCCTATGCCGGTTGAGACGAGATACTCCACGTCAGCCCTCCCTGCCAGCGCCTGTGGCGCGCTCGCCATATCCACGACCAAGCGGACCTTCCGGCGTCGCGGCGCGTTCGGCGCGCGCTTCAACGCGCGCGATCTGCGCCAGCGCGACAATCACCGTGCCGACCACCGTGAGAAACACGCCAAGATCGAACGCCATCGCGGACGCAAGTTCAATTTGCCCAACAAGCGGTATGTGAAAATAGCCGAATGTGCTTGTCAGGAAGGGCCGCCCGAACACGAAAGCGGCGGCGCCCGTGGCCCCGGCTATCAGTACGCCCGCGCCAAGCAACGTATGCGCATTGATCCGGCTCCGGCGCGCAGCCCACCCGTAGCCGCTGGCGAGCGCCTGCATCAGCAGCGCAATCGCCACCACGAGCCCGGCGATGAACCCGCCGCCCGGCTGGTTATGGCCGCGCAGGAAGATGTAAACGCCGACGACCAGCGCAAGTGGAAGCAGCACGCGCGTCGCCACCACCAGAAGCAGCGGATGCGCATCGGCGCTTTCGACACCCTGTCGCATGGCCGCGAGCCGGCGCGCGGCCTCACCGCGCAGCGCGCTGTCCAGCAGTGCATAAATCGCAAGCGCCGCAATGCAAAGCACGATGATTTCGCCGAAAGTGTCGAAGCCGCGAATGTCAACGAGGATCACATTCACCACGTTGGTCCCGCCGCCCTGCGGCTTGGACTCGGCAATATGATAATCCGCGATGCTCGCCACATCCCGCGTCATGGCGGCGAAACTCAGAAATGCGACGCCAGCGCCGCACGCGAGCGCCAGCGCCCCGTCCCGAACGTTGCGCGGAACGCTGGTCTCGCGCGGCGTCTCCCTGGGCAGCAGATTAAGCGCGAGCAGCAGCAGGATCGTGGTGACAACCTCGACAGAAATCTGCGTGAGCGCGAGATCTGGCGCCGAGAACTGGATGAAAGCAACGCAGACGACGACGCCGATAACGCTTGTGACGATGAGAGCCAGCAGGCGGTCGCCATGGCGCATCACAAGCGCAACGCAGGAAGCGACCAGGAACGCCCACATGACAGCCGCTGGCGCGTTGATCGGCAGCGTCTCGCGGGCCCCCGCCGCGTGGGTCGCGGTGAAAAAGCCGGCCGCACCAACGACCACAACAGCGCTCAGCATGGCGGCCAAATAGGACGGCAGCGACTCCGAGTGCAATCGCGCGTTCAGGCTTCGCGAAGCGCCGACGACGTTGGCCAGTCCCCGCTCGAAGAGACGACGCCCATCCGGGCGCGGCGCCGACCGGCGGGCCGCGTCAATGCGCGCGTGAAACCGCCAGACAAAATAGCCTCCCACGAACGCGATGACGCTAACGATAAGCGCAGGCGTCAGGCCATGCCAAAGGGCGGGCTTGAACGCGTCGATGGGGCCGCCCACAACAGCCGCGGCCGTGCGCGACACCAGCGGGGCGGCGAACGTCATCGGCGCAAGACCAACCAGGATCACCGGCGCCACGAGCACAGCGACCGGCCCCCACATGCCTGCGGGAGGCTCATGGGGATGGTGCGGATAGTCATGCCGCTCCGGCCCGAGGTAAGCGGAAACGCCCAGCCGCGCGGAATAAGCGACCGAAAGCAACGCCGCAAGACCGGCCAGCCCGGGCATCAGCCACGGTAAGCCGGCGTAATTCGCGGTGAACGCCGCCTCCAGCATCATCTCCTTGGAGAGGAACCCGTTGAGCAGAGGCACGCCCGCCATCGCGGCGGAAGCAATGAGAGCAAGCGCGCCGCTGATCGGCATCAGCGCGCGCAGGCCGCCGAGCCGGCGAATGTCCCGTGTCCCGGTTTCATGATCCACAATGCCGACGCTCATAAACAGCGCGGCCTTGAACGCGGCATGGTTGAAGATGTGAAAGATGGCGACAGTCGCGGCGGCCGTCGTCCCGAAGCCCAGAAGCATCGTCATGAGCCCAAGGTGGCTCACGGTGGAGTATGCGAGGATCGCTTTCAGATCATCCTTGAACAGAGCAATCCACGCGCCCACAAGCATGGTCACGAGGCCAACGCCGGATACGATCAAGAACCAGGCTTCCGTTCCAGCCAGCGCGGGCCACAGGCGCGCCAGCAGAAACACGCCGGCCTTCACCATCGTCGCGGAGTGAAGATAGGCGGACACCGGCGTGGGCGCCGCCATGGCGTGCGGCAGCCAGAAATGAAACGGAAACTGCGCAGACTTCGCGAAGGCCCCGACGAGGATCAACAGCAGCGCGGGCATGTAGAGCGAAGAGGCGCGGATGGCCTCGCCGCGCTTGATGATCTCGCTGATTTCATAAGTACCGGCCGCCTGCCCGAGCAGCAGCAGACCCGCGATGAGCGCGAGCCCACCACCACCTGTGATCGCCAGCGCCATGCGGGCGCCGCGGCGCCCCTCCTCCGACTGGCGCCAGAAGCCGATCAGCAGGAACGACGAAAGGCTCGTCAGCTCCCAGAAGATCGCGAGCAACAGCACGTTGTCGCTCAGCGCCACGCCCAGCATCGCGCCCTGAAAGAGAAGCAGGTAGGCGAAGAAGCGCCCCATGGAGTCGTCGGGCGAGAGATAAAACCTCGCATAGACGATGATAAGTACGCCAATGGTCAGGATCAGGCCGGCAAAGAAGAGCCCGAGACCGTCAAGAAAGAAACTGAAGGAGAGCCCAACCTGCGGAACCCAGGGGATCGCGGAACGAAGAACATCCCCCGCCCACACCGCCGGAGCCTGCGTGAGAAGAACCGCCAGCGCCGCCGCTGAGGCCCCCGCGGTCGCAAGCGCGCATGCAGTCCTTCCGCCCCGCGCTGCGAGCGGCGCCACCAGCGCAGCCAGAAACGGGATCAGACACACCAGAGCGATGCTCATCCAGTAACCCCGACGTCCCTTCACGCCCCCGGGTTGATCCCGGACGACCCCTCATGCCCGCCGGCGCCCAACCATCACTGGATTGCGCGCGCCAACCGGACCGACGCCGCACATTGCCTCGCGACGCGAAGCCTCGCAAGCAAACTCGGAACCTTTATCGAGGCTGTGGAAAAGCCGTCGGCCGGCGTCACGCGGGGTTCGCGGCCACATGCTCCTTGACGACCCGCCCGTCGGAATCGACTTCCTGAAGCAGGACGTCATAGCCCCAGAGCATTGCGACATAGCGGAGCACCTTCCGCGCTTCGCCCTCGTCAAGAAACCCGCGGTCAAGTAACTTGTGCCGGAGGATCAGTTTCCGGTCGCCCGCCAGATCAACCGAGTGCACCTCGATCAGCGGCTCGCTGTGGGACAGTTCGCAGCTTCTCGCCAGTGCCGACCGCACGCGGGCATACCCGCGCTCATCGTGGATTGACTCCACCAGAAGGGTCGCCTCATCGGGATCGTCCACCACGTGGAAGAGACGAAAGTCGCGGATCACTTTCGGTGAAAGATACTGGAGAATAAAACTCTCATCACGATAGTTCGCCCAGATGTTCCGCAAGGCGCCCATGGGGTCGCCGCACCCGGCGATGTCCGGCATCCATGTGCGGTCCTCATTGTCGGGCGCGGCGCAAGCGCGCTGGATGTCTCGCATCATCGCAAAGCCCAGCGCATAGGGATTGAGGCCGCCAAATTGCGGCTCCCTGAAACCCGGCTGCATCACGACATTTGTGTGCGAGGCGAGAAATTCAAGAAACGCGCCATCCGTAATCCGGCCGGTTTTGTGCAGGCGGTTCATAATCTCGTAGTGGACGAACGTGGCCGCCCCCTCGTTCATGATCTTCGTGAGCCGCTGCGGATAAAAGTACTGCGCCATCAGACGCACGATGCGAAGAATCTCACGCTGCCAGGACTGGAGCTTGGGCGCATTCTTTTCCAGAAAGTAAAGAATATTCTCCTGCGGCAACTCCAGAAGCTTGCGAAGAAGCGCGCTGTCGTCGCGAGCTGCAGGCGGTTTCGCGCCTTGCGGCAAGGTGCGCCACAGCTCGCTGTAGATGCGCTCGTCGTTCATGCGGCGCTCACGCTCGCGCACCTCTTCCGAGCGCAGATCGGGCCGGCGGCGCCGGCGCGCGGAGTTAACGCCCTGCGCCATCAGCGCGTGCGCAGCGTCCAGCACCTGCTCCACGGCGCTCACGCCATACCGCTCCTCGCAACTGGCGATGAAGCTGCGCGCGAACACAAGGTAATCAAGGATGCCGTTAGGATCCGTCCAGTCGCGGAATGTATAGTTATTTTTAAAGAAGTGATTATGCCCGAAGGCGGCATGGGCGATGACGAGCGTCTGCATCGTCATCGTATTGCCTTCCATGATATAGGAAATGCACGGGCTCGAATTGATGACGATCTCGTACGCGAGGCCAGAGTAACCCTTTCGATAGGCTTGCTCGCTCTGGACAAAGCTCTTTCCGAACGACCAATGCGAATAGTAGATCGGCATTCCTGTGGCGGCGTACGCATCGAGCATCTGCTCGGACGTGATCACCTCGATCTGGTTCGGATAGACATCCAGTCCCAGTTCGCCGATGGCGATCCTCTCGATTTCATCGTGCACGCGCTGGATCGTGTCGAAGGTCCAGTCGGCGCCTTCGTAAAGCAGGCCCGTCATGGAATGGCTCCGACAGGCTGCCTCTGAAACAGCTCTCGAAACACTGGATAAATCTCCTCGCGTGTCGCCACGCGGCGCATAGCGGGTTCTTCCTCACCGATGTTTTTGTAATTCTTCCACAGCGAAGACATGCCCACCTCGCGCCCGGGCTCGCCCACCTCGATGTACGCGAAGTACTGACAAACAGGCAGAACTTGCTTGCTTAGAAGTTCGACGGTTTCGTAATTGTCGGCGCGTTCGTTGTCGCCGTCGGACGCCTGCGCGGCGTAGATGTTCCAGTCGTCCACCTGATAGCGCTCGGCCACAATGCGCATCATCTCGCGAAAAGCGGTTGACACGCGGGTTCCGCCGGTCTCCCGACTGTGGAAAAACGTCTGCTCGTCCACCTCCCTCGCCTCATCGGTGTGCCGAATGAAGACCACCTCCACATGCTCATATCGCTTGTTGAGAAAAACGTAGAGCAACATGAAGAAGCGCTTGGCGAGATCCTTCATGTGCTCCGTCATCGAGCCCGACACATCCATCAAGCAAAACATCGCCGCCTGCGCGATGGGTCGCGGCGTCTCCTCAAAACGACGGTAACGAATATCGATCGGGTCAATGTACGGGATCATTTTCAAACGCCGGCGAAGCTCGCTCACGCGTTCGCGCAGCGCCGCCAAGTCCAGTTCGGGTGCGCCGGTGCGCTCCCCGTCTTCAAGTTCGCGTTCGAGCGCGGCGATTTCCTCAGGGCGCGGGCGCGACAGCGCCATGCGCCGGGCCAACGCATTGCGCATGGTGCGCGTGATCGCGAGGTTGGCGGGAGAACCTTGCGTGGCGAATCCCGCGCGACGCACGCCCTCTGCCTTCATCGTGGCGAGCTTGCGCCGCTCGAGGTGCGGCAACTCAAGGTCTTCCAGAAAAAAGTCGAGGAACTCGTCCGCCGAAAGGACGATGCTGAATTGATCCTCGCCGGAGCCACGACCGGGATCAGACCCGCGTCCGCTGGGGCCGCCGCCGGGCGGCCGCGGAATGCGGTCGCCTTCGAGGAACTCCTCGTTGCCGGGAAACACCTGATCCCGCAGGCCGAACGAGCCACGCCGGAAGTGCGGCTCCTCAATCCCCGTGGCGGGGATAACAATGGCGCCGCCCTCTTCCAGCTCCCGGATAGAGCGCGAGGCAGACGCGTCGCTCACGGCCTTGCGGATGATGGCGCGGGCTCTGCGAAGGAACCTCTGCCGGTTCGGCAGGCTCTTTCCGGATGGATTCAGCCGCTTGTCGATCAACTGCATCCGCGGGCTCTCCTGTCATGCGCTTGGCATCAGGCCGATTGCCGCACCCGCATGTACCACTCGACCAGCCGCCTGACCTGCCGTTCGGTGTATCCGCGCTCCATCATCCGGGAGACGAAGTCAGCGTGCTTCCTCTCCGTCTCGGTGTCCTTCTTGGACCCGAAACTGATGACTGGCAGCAGATCCTCGACCTGGCTGAACATGCGCCGTTCAATCACCTCGCGGATTTTCTGATAACTCGTCCATGGCGGGTTCTTTCCACCGTTCGCGGCGCGGGAGCGCAACGCGAACTTCACCACCTCGTTGCGGAAGTCGCGCGGGTTGGCGATGCCTGCGGGCTTCTCGATTTTCGTCAGCTCCTGATTGAGCAGATCACGGTCCATGAGTTGCCCGGTGTCCGGATCCTTGAAATCCTGATCCTCAACCCAAGCGTCCGCGTAGTCCACGTAACGATCGAACAGGTTCTGTCCGTAGTCGTGGTAGGATTCCAGATAGGCCTTCTGGATCTCGTGCCCGATAAACTCCGCGTAGCGCGGCGCAAGATCACTCTTGATGTGCTCGATGAGACGTTTTTCCACGTCGGTGCTGAACTGCTCGCGACGGATGGCCTGGTCGAGCGCGTACATGAGATGCACAGGATCGGCGCCAACCTCCTGGGAGTCGTGGTTGAACGTAGCGGCCAGAACCTTGAACGCGAAGCGGGTGGAGATGCCGTCCATCCCCTCGTCAGGACCGGCGGCGTCGCGATACTCCTGCAGGCTGCGCGCGCGTGGGTCCGTTTCCCTGAGGCTTTCGCCATCGTAGACGCGAAGCTTGGAGAAAAACGTGGAGTTCTCGTGCGGGCGCAGCCGCGACATCACCGAGAAACGGGCCAGCATCTCCAGCGTCGCAGGCGCGCATGGAGCCTCCGCCAGCTCGGAGCCGCGGATCAGCTTCTCGTAGATCTTCTGCTCCTCTGTGGAGCGAAGGCAGTACGGCACCTTGATGAGGTAGATGCGGTCAATGAACGCTTCATTATTTTTGTTGGATTTGAAGCTCTGCCACTCCGCCTCGTTTGAATGCGCCAGAATGACGCCGGAGAAGGGAATGGCGCCGATGTTTTCGGTGCCGACGTAATTGCCCTCCTGCGTAGCGGTGAGCAAAGGATGCAGCATCTTGATCGGCGCCTTGAACATCTCGACGAATTCGAGAATGCCCTGGTTGGCGCGATTGAGGCCGCCGGAATAACTGTAGGCGTCGGAGTCGTTCTGCGCGAGCGTTTCAAGCTTGCGAATATCGACCTTGCCGACCAGCGACGAGATATCCTGGTTGTTTTCGTCGCCGGGCTCTGTCTTCGCCACGGCGATCTGGCGCAAGCGCGACGGAGTCACCTTGACCACGCGAAACCTTGATATGTCGCCGCGAAACTCATCAAGCCGCTTGAGGCACCATGGGCTCATGAGCCCCGCAAGACGCCGGCGGGGGATGTGATAGCGCCGCTCGACCTCATCACCCATCGTGACAGGATCAAAGAGCGCCAGCGGGCTTTCGAAGACTGGGCTCATCTGATCGCCCGCCTTCAGAACGTAGATGGGGTTCGCCTCCATCAGCGCCTTCAAACGCTCTGCGAGCGACGATTTACCGCCGCCCACAGGCCCCAGCAGATAAAGGATCTGCTTACGCTCCTCGAGGCCCTGCGCGGCATGGCGAAAGAACGCGACGATACGTTCCACCGTCTCTTCCATGCCGTAGAATTCGGCGAACGCGGGATAGCTCCGGATGGTCCGGTTCATAAAGATGCGCCCGAGGCGCGCGTCTTTCGCCGTGTCGATCAGAACCGGCTCGCCTATGGCGGCCAGCAGGCGCTCATGGGCGCTGGCGTAGCAGGACGGATCCGTCCTGCAGGACTCAAGAAACTCCGGGATGGTCAGCTCGACCGTGCGGCGGCTTTCGTAATCGCTCGCATACCGCGTGAGAAGGTCTGTATCCGCCAGCATGAGGCCCCTTCCAGATTCCGCTCACCGCCGGCCGCAACGCGGCCGGGCAGGCTAGGCTCTGGTTAGAACGCGACACGTAAGCCAAAGTTTCCCCAGGCTTTGCACAATTCAGCGGGTCGCCGGCGCCGGTCACAGAAGCGTTCGCGCGCTGCGGAGCAGCATGTAGGCTCCCACCGACATGATGACGACAGCGAAGGCGGCGTCGAGCGCGCCTTTTCTGGCGGCGAGACGTCCGGAAGCCTTCGTGCCCAACCACGCGCCGGCGCCGCCGCCCACGGCGAATGTCAGCGCAAGAGGCCAGTCCACGAACCCGGAGACCGCGTAGTTGCCGGCGGTCGCGGCGCCGAATGCGGCGACCGCAACAAGCGATGACCCGACAGCGTAGATCGTCGGCATTCCGGTCGCTGCGATCATCCCGGGCACGATCAAAAATCCGCCGCCAATGCCGAAGAACCCTGACAGCGCCCCGGCGCCGAAGCCGAACACAGCGAGCATCGGGCCATTCTCCCGCGACAGTCGCACGGCGGGATCTCCGGCGGCTCCCCGCCTGCGCAGGGTCAGCGCTCCAATCGCGATCATGAGCAGCGCGAACAAGGCCAGCAGCCGTTCGCCGTCCATGGTCTTGCCGAGGGTCGATCCTGCCACCGCGCCGGCGACCCCGAAGGCCGCGAACACACCAGCGCAGCGCCACTTCACATGGCCGGCTGAAGCATGGGAGGCGAGGCTCGCCAGCGCGTTGATCGCGACTGCGACAGCCCCGGTTCCGATAGCCACATGCGGGCTCGCCACGCCGACAACGTACACCAGCAGCGGCGTCGCCAGAATCGAGCCGCCACCGCCAACGAGCCCAAGCGAAAAGCCCACAAGCCCGCCTGAAACCAGGCCAAGCACCGCCTGCGCCAAAGACATCGTCATGGCGTCACCTCCGGTATGAGATACCGCCGTCGGCTCAGGCGGTCGGGCGCGCAGGAGTCCGCAGGGCGGCGTTCCACGGCGCGTAGGCGAGCAGCCTCGCCATGCCGCAGAAACCCGTGGCGCCGGCGAAGATCAGCCCAGCGCCGACGAATGCGGGCACAGCGAAAAACCCGGGCGCGACGAAAAGCCCGAGGAGCGTGCCCGTCAGTACAAGCGCGCCAGCGCCGATCTGCACCTGCCGCTGCATTTCGATAGGCTGGCGGAGATCCCGCAGGACAGGCGCGCCAGCTTTCCGCAGGGCGTCCAGACCGCCCTCGACAATATAGGCTTCGCAGCCCTCGCCCGCCGCCGCAGCGAGGCGCCCGGCGGCGCCCTGGGTGCGCATGCCGCTTTTGCAGTGAAACAGCACGGCGCGCCCGCCGGCTTCAATCTTCGTCTGCTCCAGACGCGAGAGCGGCGCAAGCTGGGCGCCCTCGATGCGCTCGCGGGCGTGCTCGTCGGGCTCGCGAACGTCAACGAGAAGGGCGCCGCTCTCGATAAGGCGCCGGGCCTCGACGGCGCTAATGATGGGCATGGACATGACGTAACTCTCCTTTGGGCGCCGTTGTGACGCCTCAGCTTTGATTAGATATTGCTAATTTAGTCGTCCGAGCCATATATGCAAGACCGAAATGAAGGCGCCCCCGGCGGAGCCAAATCCGCGCCACGGAGATCACCCCATGACGCAAGGCCCAGTGATTCAGTCGTTTTTCGACGAGCCGACCAACACCGTGAGCTACCTTGTCGCGGATCCGGCGACAAAGGAGGCCGCTGTGATCGACCCGGTCCTCGACTACGATCACAACGGCGGCAGCGTGGACGTGGGGTCAGCGGATGCAGTGCTGAAGGCCGCCGCCGAGGGCGGTTTTCGCATCGTCTGGGCGCTGGAGACCCACGCCCACGCGGACCATCTCTCGGCAGCTCCGTACATCAAGGCGAAGACCGGCGCCCGCATCGGCATCGGCGAGCGCATCACAGACGTGCAGCGCATTTTCCGTCCCGTTTTCAACGCCACGGACCTGAAGACGGACGGCAGCGACTTCGACCGACTGTTCAAGGATGGGGAAACATTCCGGATCGGCGCCCTTGAGGTGAACGTCATGCATGTGCCGGGACACACCCCGGCCGACGTTGCATACAGGATTGGTGATGTGGTGTTCGTGGGCGACACCCTGTTCATGCCTGATTACGGCACCGCACGGGCGGACTTCCCCGGCGGCGATGCGCGCCAGCTTTATCGCTCCATCCAGCGCCTGCTGACGCTGCCGCCCCAGACGCGGCTCTTCATGTGCCACGATTACAAGGCGCCCGGTCGCGACTTCTACGCGTGGGAGACGACGGTCGCGGAGGAACGCGCAGCCAACCGCCATGTGCACGAGGGCGTCAGTGAGGACGAGTTTGTCGCCATGCGGACAGCGCGGGACGCGACGCTGGACGCGCCGCGCCTGCTGCTGCCATCCATCCAGGTCAACATCCGGGCGGGCAAATTCCCGCCAGCAGAGGCGAACGGCGTCCGCTACCTCACGATTCCGGTGAAGGTGAAGGGCGGCGCCGACGCGCTCTGAGGGCGCTACGCCGGCCGTTGCGCATAAACATCGCCCGAGTTGGCCTCGTGCGGCAACGCTTCGAGCCAGCTGGCGATGGTCTGGGCGTCCACGGGTTCGCCGAACTCCAGCCTGTGCGTTTCACCGATCACCACGTTGAAGCGGGTCAGGCCCAGTTCCGCGCAGCGGGCGACGCAGGCCAGCGCCACGTCCTTCTGGATCGTGGTGAACTCAAACGAGAGTGCAGGCGGCGCTTCGCTGAGGCCGGTCAAAGCCTCTTTCTCAAACCCCTCGACGTCGATTTTCACGAAGGACGGCGCACCGTGCTTGCGGATCAGCGAGTCGAGCGTGACCATGGGCACAGATTGGCTGCGATCCCACGCCTGCCCCTCCCAGCCCTGCGCACCCTGCGACGCGTCGATGAAGCCGGCGGACATGGTGCTGACGATGGGATTTTCAGAGTTGACGTGCATCGTGGCGACGCCATCGGCCGAGCCGCAGGCCGCGCGGACCACCTCCGCGCCGCGCCAGCCCCAGACCGCCCGGATTAATGTCGCAGCAAGAGGTTGCGGCTCGACAGCCACGACCCGCGCGCCCAGCCGCAGGAAGCTCGCCGTGCGATGGCCAACGTGGGCGCCAACGTCGAACACGAGATCGCCGCGCTTGACGAAACCGGCGTACAGGGCGTCGAGCGCCCGGTCATGGGACGGATTTCCGTGATAAATGCGCCAGGAGCGCCGAAGCGCCCGCAGGTCTCGGATCATGCCCATCGTTCTCAACTCCGCTGTATGGCGGACAAACTAGGGTGCATGAGGCGCAGGACCAGAACTTGAAATCTGAAGTTTGCAACGGTGGCGCCCCCTCGGGGGCCCACAGTGCAACAACCCTTCAGCTTGGTGCGGCCAAGAAGACTCGAACTTCCACTCCGGTTAAGGAACTAGCACCTCAAGCTAGCGCGTCTACCAATTCCGCCATGGCCGCTTGGGAAACAGGGGCGAACCCCGGGCCGTCGCTGCTCGTGTGAGCCCCAGTGCGTCGGCAGGCGGGTGACTAACAAATCGAAATGGCGGTGACAAGCGTGTTAGCGAAAATCGTCGTGTTTCCGATGGCCTCCCCCGGGGAGCATCGCCATGCGGGCGCGGGCGGCGCCCCCGGGCGGCGGCGGAAAAGGCGCGAATCATGCGCCATGCCGGCCGACTCATTTGGCGCAAGGCTCCACCCGCGATATGGAGGATCTGTGACAGACGCTCGCTCCTGCCCCCTTGACGCCGACGCCCCTGCGCAGCGCGGCGCGCTCTCCGGCCTGATGAGGGCGCCGACGGACGCGCCCCCAGTCGCGTGGAGCATCCGGGACGGCCTGACGCCCTACGAAGAGGCTGTCGCAACCATGGAGGCCCGGGCCGAGGCCATCGCCGCCGGCGAGGCTCCCGAGGGCGTCTGGCTGCTGGAGCACCCCCCGCTCTACACGGCGGGCACGTCGGCGCGCGACGGCGACGTGATCGACGACCGCTTTCCGGTTTATCGCACCGGGCGCGGCGGGCAATTCACCTATCACGGCCCCGGGCAGCGCATCGGCTACGTCATGCTCGACCTCAAGCGCCGCAAGCCGGACGTGCGCGCCTTCGTGTGCGCATTGGAGGAGTGGATCATTCAGACGCTGGCCGCGTTCAATGTGCGCGGCGAGCGTCGCGAGGACCGGGTGGGCGTTTGGGTGCGCCGGCCGGAGAAAGGCCCCGGCCATGAGGACAAGATCGCGGCGCTCGGCATTCGCGTGCGTCGCTGGGTGACGTTTCACGGCGTCTCCATCAACGTGGAGCCGGACCTGTCGCATTTTAGCGGAATCGTCCCGTGCGGCATCTCCGAGCAGCGTTACGGCGTCACGAGCCTTGTGGACCTCGGGCTCCCCGTCACCATGGAGGAGGTCGATGCGGCGCTGCGCAGCGCGTTCGAGGATGTGTTCGGACCCACCGAGCGCGGCTGAGCGGGCTCACCAAAGCCCTTCCGGCCATGGGCGTGCGGGCCTATATCGAGACCCTGTTCCCGAATCCGAGACGTATTCGCCCATGCGCATTTCAATCCGCACCGCCGCGCTTGTCGCTGCCCTTGCCGCCGCCGCGCTCTTCGTCGCGCAAGATGGTTCGGCGCAGCCGCAACGGGTGACGCCTGGCGCCCGCGCCGAAATCCAGTTCTCCTATGCGCCCATTGTGCGCCGCGTGACGCCAGCGGTGGTGAACGTTTACGCCTCGCGTGTGGAGCGCCGGCCGGCCAACCCGCTGTTCGACGATCCCTTTTTCCAGCGCTTCTTCGGCCAGCGCCCGGGCGGGCAGCCGGCCCGTTCGCTTGGTTCCGGCGTCATCGTCGATGCAAGCGGTCTCATCGTCACCAACAACCACGTGATCGAGGGGATGACGGAGGTGCGCGTTGCGCTGTCAGACCGGCGCGAACTGGACGCGGAAATCGTGCTTCGCGATCCGCGGACGGACCTTGCCGTGCTTCGGGTGAAGGGCAGCTCCAGTTTCCCCGCTCTCGAAATCGGCGATTCTGAAGGCCTTGAGGTGGGCGATCTCGTTCTCGCGGTCGGAAATCCATTTGGCGTCGGCCAGACGGTCACGCAGGGCATCGTCTCCGGCCTCGCGCGCACGCAGACGGGCATCAGCGACTATGGCTTCTTCATCCAGACCGACGCGGCCATCAATCCCGGCAACTCGGGCGGCGCGCTTGTGGACATGAGCGGGCGCCTCGTTGGCATCAACTCGGCGATCTACTCGCGCACGGGCGGCTCGGTGGGCATCGGCTTCGCGATCCCCTCGACGATGGTGCGCGTGGTCGTCGCCACGGCGAAAGGCGGCGACCGACAAGTGCGCCGGCCATGGGTCGGCGCAGCGCTGCAACCGCTCTCAAAGGAGATCGCGGACTCGCTGGGTCTCGACCGCCCCGCAGGCGCGCTCGTGACGGACATCCACCCCAACAGCCCGGCGCAGGCGGCCGGGCTGCGGCGCGGCGACATCGTGATCGCGCTCGACAATCTATCGGTCGATGACCCCGAGGCGTTCGGATTCCGTCTTGGCACGCGCCCGCTTGGCGGATCCGTACCGATGCGGATCCTGCGCAACGGCAAACCCCTGACGCTGGATGTGCCCATGCGCCCGGCGCCGGAGACGCCCCCGCGGGAAGAGATCCGCATCGCTGGCCGCTCGCCTTTCGCCGGCGCGATGGTCGCGAACTATTCGCCTGCGGTTGCAGAGGAAACCGGCGTGGAAGGCGTGAATGAGGGCGTGGTCATCACGGACGTGCAGGACAACTCGAACGCGGCGCGGGTCAATCTCCAGCGCGGCGATGTTGTGATCGCGGTCAACGAGATGCAGATTGCGCGCACCGCGGATCTGCAACAGGCGAGCACGCTACGTCCCCGCTTGTGGCGCCTCACCATTCGTCGCGGCGGACAGGTGTTCCAGTCCGTCTTCGGCGGCTGATGAACGGAAACGCGCCGCCCTCACGCGGCGCGCCCGTGCTGCGGCCCTGACTCAGGCTGCTTTCTTCGCCTTGCCGGATGCAACGCGCCGCTTGATCGAGGACCACAGCTTGCAGATTTCCTCCGCCGCCATGCCGTACGGATTCAGCTCCGTGACGCCCCAGCCGTTGCGCGCGGCCTCCTGATAATCCACCCGCGCGCCGATCAGCGGCGTGATGAGACCGCCCATGGCCTCGAGCGCCGCAGCGCCCTCCTCCACCCGCGCGCTTTGCTGCGCAGGCGGGCACTGGGTGAGCAGGAACACGAATTCCTTCTTCAGCGCCTTCACCTGCTGGCGCGTGGTCTCACTGGCCCACAGGTCAAACACGTTCGGCCGGCAGGGAATCACGCACAGATCCGCAGCCTTCATCGCAGCCTGCGAACCGGCGGTGTCAGCGCCGGCGGTGTCGATGATGACGAGCGTCACGCCATTCTTTTCGAGTGACGCAATCGCTGCTGGAAGCTTTGGGGGCGAAACAGCCTCAACGGGAATGGATGAGTCCGCGCGCACCTGGAACCAGCGCACGAGAGAACCTTGCGGGTCCATGTCGATCACGAACACGCGCTCTCCCGCTTCGTGAGCCGCGACCGCAAGTGAAGACGCTATCGTGCTTTTACCCGAGCCGCCCTTTTGTGTGACAAGCGCAATCGTCCGCATATTAGTCCCCTGATCCCGGGGCCGCCGCCGCAAGCCCCACTACGACATCGAGCGACGACGCAAACGAATTCAGGCCCGATTCCTCCAAGCTAGGATCAAGCCGATTGAGTCGCAATCGAAATTGCCACAAAGTCGTTTGACTTCGTTCCGCATCGCGCATTGTGTGTATCAATAGCCGCACACTGCGGCGCGCATAAACTCATCGCAACGCACCCATGTCTGATCTTTTCGCAGCCTCCGGATTCGAGCGCGGCGCCCCGCGCCCCCTCGCTGATCGCCTGCGCCCCGCGCAGCTTGATGAGGTTGCAGGGCAGGACCATCTGCTCGGACCCGATGGCGCGCTGGCGCGTCTGCTACGCTCGGGCTCGTTGGGATCGTTGATCTTCTGGGGGCCGCCGGGAACAGGAAAGACCACTGTCGCAAGGCTTCTCGCGCATGCCACCGATCTGCGCTTCGCCCAGATTTCGGCTATTTTCACCGGCGTCGCGGATTTGAAAAAGGTCTTTGAGGAAGCGCGCCAGAACCGCGCCATGGGCAAAGGCACATTGCTGTTCGTGGACGAGATCCATCGCTTCAATCGCACGCAGCAGGATTCCTTTCTGCCGGTGATGGAGGATGGCACCATCACGCTCATCGGCGCCACGACAGAGAATCCATCGTTCGAGTTGAACGCGGCGCTGCTCTCGCGCGCACGGGTGATGACATTCCGCGCGCTTGACGAAGAGGCCATTGCGAAACTGCTGGCGCGGGCGGAAACGCTGGAGGGCAAGCCCCTGCCGCTGGACGATGGCGCGCGCGCCGCACTCATTCGCATGGCGGATGGAGACGGACGCGCGGCGCTGACGCTGGCTGAGGAAATCTGGCGCGCCGCCGCTCCCGGCGAGACGTTCGACACCGGCAAGCTTGCGGAGATCGTGCAGCGCCGGGCGCCGATCTACGACAAAGCGCAGGAAGGCCACTACAATCTCATCAGCGCGCTGCACAAGACCGTGCGCGGCTCCGATCCCGACGCCGCGCTCTACTATCTCGCGCGGATGCTCGATGCTGGCGAAGATCCCCTGTTCATCGCGCGTCGCGTGGTGCGCATGGCGGTGGAGGACATTGGCCTCGCCGATCCGCAGGCGCTGGTGATCGCCAATGCGGCGAAGGACGCGTTTGATTTTCTAGGCGCGCCGGAAGGCGAACTCGCGCTCGCCCAGGCGGTCATCTATGTGGCCACCGCGCCGAAGTCGAACGCAGCCTATGTGGCGTGGAAGAGCGCGCAACGGCTCGCGAAAGAGCACGGGTCGGTGATGCCGCCGAAGACGATCCTGAACGCGCCGACGAAACTCATGCGCGAGGAAGGCTACGGGTCGGGCTACCGCTACGACCACGACGAGCCGGATGCGTTCTCAGGCCAGGATTACTGGCCCGAGAAAATCGGTCGCCAGAAACTCTACGCGCCCGCGGAGCGCGGCTTCGAGCGCGAGATCGGCAAGCGGCTGGATTACTGGGCGAAGCTGCGACGCGAACGCGGCGGCTGAAGGGGTCTGGCGTTTAGCATTCGTTAAGGTTGAGACTTCGCGAAAATTTCTCCTTCTTGAGCTGGACTGTTCAGACAGCGTTTACCACGGCGCGCGAAACTCCGACCAGATTTCAGGTGGAGTTTTTCCAATGCGTGTTTTTTTCCGCTCTTCCCCGAAGGCCCGCGTCCTCGAAGGCAATTTCAAGCGGTCCCTTCTCATCAGCGCCGGCGCGCTGGCTCTGGTTGGTCTTTCCACCCCCGGCGCAATGGCGCAGACGGTTTCGGGGGATGGCGCCTACGCGGCGGGGTCGGGATCCGTTGCGGATGGCTCGAATGCGACGGCTGTCGGGACTCAGGCGCTGGCTATAGGCAATCTCACGACGGCGATAGGCGCAGGAGCGGAAGCTGAGGGACTAAGCGCAAGCAACCCAATCGGTGAAGCGACAGCGATAGGCGCAAACGCTACCGCGTCCCAGACAAGGGCTACCGCGGTAGGCGCCAAATCCGAGGCCGGAGGAACAAGTTCAACGGTTATCGGCTTCTATTCACAAGCAACATCTACGCGCGCCGTCGCCATCGGGACCACCGCAAAAGCGGGCATCATCGGTGCGGCAGGAGTTAACTCCACCGAAGACACCATCGCCATAGGAACCAACGCAGCCGCAAGCGCGAGTCATGCGACAGCAATTGGCGCCACTGCCTCATCGGCATCCTTCCAGGGAATCGCTATTGGTCGTGCAGCTAAAGCGGGAACGCCTGAAACGGAATCCTCCAACGCTCTCGCTATTGGGGTGAGCGCAAGCGTCTCCGGCAATTATGGGACGGCGATTGGCTCCGCTGCCGCAGCCGCAGCGACAGCTGCAACGGCGCTCGGTAAGGACGCACAAGCGAGCGCCATCAACTCCATCGCGATTGGCACTTCGTCTGTGGCTACCGATCAGGGCGCGGCGGCGCTGGGGTTTGACGCCACCGCGACGGGAGAGTTTGCGACATCGCTGGGCGCAAACACGACGGCGTCCGGCCAAAACTCCGCAGCTATGGGCCAAGGCGCGAAGGCATATGCCCGCAAAGGCATCGCGATCGGCAACGAAGCGATTGCAGGTAGCGCAACCGCCAGCGCCAGCGGTTACGCCGCAATAGCAATCGGCGAAAACACCAGGGCGACTGGCACGAACGCCGTGGCGCTTGGCTGGCAAGCGCAGGCCACGGCCGAAAACAGCGTCGCCATCGGTCGCGAAAGCCAGGCGACTCACACAAACTCCACCGCCATCGGATCCCAAGCGAAGACCACCCGCGAGAACCAGATCGTGCTGGGAACCGGTACAACCACCTACACCATGGCCGGCATCAATTCCGCGGCGTCCCGCGCTGCGCAGCAGGGCGCCACAAACATCGTGACCTCCGATGCGTTCGGAAATCTCGCCACGAGCAGTCTCTCACTGAGCAGCCTCGCCGGGGACGTGGACATGATGAAGACCGACGTGGCGCGGCTGAAAAAAGAGATGCCCTACGCGCTGGACGGCGCTGCGGTGGCGATGGCCATGGGCGGCGCCGGCCTGCCCGGCGACAAGCGGTTCGCCATCTCCGGCAACTTCGCCACCTATCAGGGTCATCAGGCCGTCGCGTTCACCGCGCAGGCGCGCGTCAACGACGCCGCCGTGCTCAACGCGAGCATCGGCACGGGGCTCAAGACCGGGTCCGTCGGCGGCCGCGTGGGAGTGACGTTCGCGTGGTGACGTTCTCCTCCGCAGGCAAACTCAACGCAGCGCGACGCCCTGTCGTCGCGCTCGCTTGCGTGTTGGCGCTTGCGGGAGCCGCCCACAGTCAGCCCGCCCCCGCAGCGCCCGCGCAGGCGCAGGCCCCGCGCCCCGCCTCCATCGACCGTAACGGCGTGCTGATCCTGCTGCGCTCCACGCTCCTCGCGCTGGACCATGCAAACAAGACCGGCAACTACACGGTGCTTCGCGACCTCGGCTCGGCGACGTTCCGGGCCTACAACGCGGCGCAGATCGCTGACACGTTCGCGCCGCACCGGCGGGATCGTCTCGACCTGTCAGGCGTGAGCGTGCTCGAGCCGCAGCTGTCCGCCGCCCCCACCATCGGCGCGGACGGCCTCATGCGACTGGAGGGGGTTTTCCCGTCTGTGCCCTCACAGGTGAACTTTTCGCTGGTGTTCGCGCCGGAGGATCGCATCTGGCGGCTCGCCGGATTGTCTCTCCGCCTCAGCCCCAGCGGACCGGAAGCGCCGCCGACGCCTCCCGCCCCGGCGGAGCCGACGGTTGAAACGGCCAAACCGGCGCCGCCCCAGCCGCAACGGCCCGCACCCGCCAAGCCGGCGCAGCCGCCTGCACGCTGATACGGCGCGCATCCGGTCGCCATCGGGCGGCGTATAGAAGCGGCCTTCCGCTTCACGTCAGGATCCTTGATGGCCTCGAAATCCCCGGCGCTTGTCTGGCTGCGCGACGATCTGCGCCTCGCCGACCAGCCCGCCCTGTCCGCAGCCGCCGCCTCAGGGCGCCCGGTCCTCTGCCTGTATCTTTTCGACAATGGCGACTCTGCCGGGCGCGCGCTGGGCGGCGCGTCGCGGTGGTGGCTGCATCATTCGCTGGCCGCACTCGCCGGGGCGCTCGAAAAGATCGGCGGACGGCTCGACATTCTGCACGCGGCGCATCGGGATCTGCCGGCCATAGCGGCGTCGCTCGACGCGGCGGAGGTCTACTGGACGCGTCGGTACGGCGGGCCTGAGATCGCCTGCGACAAGGCCGTGAAGGCGGCGCTGCTGGGCGCCGGGATCCCCGTCCACAGCTTCAACGGCCAGTTGCTGCGCGAGCCATGGGAGGTGACGACCAAATCCGGCGGGCCCATGAAGGTGTACACGCCGTTCTGGCGCGCCCACCGCGCTCTAGGGCCCATCGCCCCGCCCCTGCCCGCGCCGACAGCCCTCAAGGCCGCGCCCTGGCCCTCCATGGCCCCCACCCGCTGCGCGCTGGGTGACCTGGGCCTGCTGCCGACCGCCCCCGACTGGGCGGGCGGCCTGCGAGAGTGCTGGACGCCCGGGGAGGATGGCGCCCGCGCCCGGCTTGCGTCATTCCTCGGCAGCGGCCTGCGCGGCTATGCGGACGAGCGCAACAGGCCGGACAAGCCCTCCACGTCGCGGCTCTCGCCCCACCTGCGGTTCGGCGAAATCTCGGCGCGCACGATCCTCCATGCGGTCGCGCACCGGGAGGCGGCCGCCTCGGCCATCGCGGACGACGCCGCGAAGTTTCTGGCCGAGATCGGCTGGCGCGAGTTCGCCTACCACCTGCTGTTCCACAACCCGGATCTGGCCACGCGCAACTACCAGCCGCGCTTCGACGCATTCCCGTGGCGCACGGACGCGAAGGCGTTGCGCGCATGGACCATTGGTCGCACCGGCTACCCCATCGTGGACGCTGGAATGCGCGAACTCTGGCGCACCGGCTTCATGCACAACCGGGTGCGCATGATCGTCGGCTCGTTCCTCGTCAAGCATCTGCTGATTGACTGGCGCGCCGGGGAGCAATGGTTCTGGGACACGCTCTGCGACGCCGATCCGGCCAACAATTCAGCGAGCTGGCAATGGGTGGCCGGCTGCGGCGCGGACGCGGCGCCCTATTTCCGGGTGTTCAACCCGGTGCTTCAGGGAGAAAAATTCGATCCCGCCGGGGATTACGTGCGCCGGTTCGTGCCCGAGCTGGCCCATGCGCCGGCGAAGTTCATCCACAAGCCGTGGGAAGCGCCCGGGCTGCTGGCGCGGGACTATCCGGCCCCCATTGTTCCCCATGGAGACGCCCGCGAGCGGGCGCTGCGGGCGTTCAAGACCCTTGGGGGAGCCGGCGAGCCAGAGGCGTGAGCCGCCGGAAGGCGGCTCGGCGCCCTGTCAGTGGCGCATCGCAAAGATGCGCTGCACCACGCGCCCAAGCGGGCTGGTGAGCACGAGAGGCGCGTCCGTCACGGCGAAGCAGATGCAATCCTCTTCGGAATCCACCTCGGGGCTGTGATCGATGGCGGCGTCAGCCACTGCAATGTCACCGCGCATGTAACGCCCTAACGGGTCGGAGAACGCGCCCGTCAACACGAGGGTGATCTCAGAGCCCTCGTGGGTGTGCTGCGGGAGCCGACGCCCGGCGCGCACGCGCAGCAGGCTCGCTGTCCCGCGCCCAACCTCGCCCAGACGGCATTCGCGCACACCGGGAACAACGAAGCTCCAGGACACGTCCTTCAGCTCGCACCCCATGTAGCGCCGCAACGGCTCCGGGAGAACGCCACCATCCCCCGCCTGAGCGGGCGAAGCCACAGGCGCATCCTCGCAGTCGAAGATCGCGGCAAGCCGCGCATCGCGCCGGGAGACCGTTCCCGCGCGTTCGGCAAGCAGGTCGGCGGCCACAACATTCTCGAGCATCCGGACGAACCGCCGGTTCTCGGGCTTGAGAAGGAGATGGGTGGCGACCAGCGCGTGCCGGGCGGGATCTAGCGAGCCAGCGCCATAGGCGGCAAGCAGATCGTCCACAGCGCGAGGATTTTCATGGACCTGAGTGTACTTGCTCACCTCTCTGCCTCACTTCGCGTGGGGGCCGACCCGCCGATGCCCGAGTTGCAACTATACGCCTGTTTAACTAGGGCGGATCACTCGCGTTTCAGCCCCCTCTTGAGGCTTGCGCGCGCGCGGCGCTCACCATAGCTTGCGCACCCTGAAATGGAGACCTTACGATGCACTTTTCCGGGGACGTCATCGGAGCCGTCGGCAGGACGCCGCTCATCAAGCTGCGCCGGGCTTCAGAGATAACCGGGTGCACGATTCTCGGCAAGGCGGAGTTCATGAACCCGGGCGGCTCGGTGAAGGACCGCGCGGCGCTGGCCATCGTGAAGGACGCCATGGCCCGGGGCGAGCTTCGCCCAGGTGGGGTGATCGTCGAGGGCACAGCCGGCAACACCGGCATCGGCCTCGCCCTGGTGGCCAACGCACTTGGCTTCCGGACGGTGATTGTGATCCCCGAGACGCAGTCGCAGGAAAAGAAGGACATGCTCCGCCTCCAGGGCGCTGAACTGATCGAGGTGCCTGCGGTCCCCTATGCCAACCCCAACAATTACGTAAAAGTCTCGGGCCGCCTCGCCGAGCGACTGGCGAAAGAGACGCCGGATGGCGCGATCTGGGCCAACCAGTTCGACAACGTCGCCAACCGGCAAGGCCACATCGACACCACCGGCCCGGAAATCTGGGAGCAGACTGACGGCAAGGTGGACGGCTTCACCTGCGCGGTTGGCACCGGCGGCACGCTGGCGGGCGTCGGCATGGCGCTGAAGGCGCGCAACCCGAACGTGAAGATCGCTCTCTCCGACCCCATGGGCGCGGCGCTGTACGCGTACTACACCACGGGCGCGCTCAAGGCGGAGGGCACGTCCATCACGGAAGGGATTGGACAGGGCCGCATCACCGCAAATCTTGTGGACGCGCCGATCGACATGGCGTTCCAGATCACCGACGAGGAGGCGCTGCCCATCGTCTTCGATCTCGCCGAACATGAGGGGCTGCTGCTGGGCGGTTCATCGGGCGTCAACGTGGCCGGCGCCATGCGCCTCGCGAAAGAGCTGGGGCCCGGCCACACCATCGCGACGATCCTCTGCGACTCCGGCGTGCGCTACGCCTCAAAACTGTTCAACCCCGCGTTCCTCCGGGAGAAGAACCTGCCCGTGCCCGGCTGGATGGAGCGCACGGGGAGCATCGACCCCGGGCTGGTGTGAAGGCGGCGGCGAACCGCGCGCTGGCGCCCAACTGGACCGCGGGCGTCCTCGCCCGCCCCTCTCTCCACATCCCCGGACGCCGAAGGCGATCCGGGGCCTAGGGTCGTTTACTTCAAAGCTGGATCCCGGGTTCGGGCTGCGCCCGCCCCGGGAATGTGGGCGCGCCAAACTGGGCCACGAACCTCTCACCAGCGTCATGGCGGCGAAGGCCGCCATCCACGGCAGGCCACAAGTGCGATGTTGGTTTCTTCTAAAATCGGCGCCTGAGGATCGCAGGCTCGGCCCCTTGGCCTGTCGCGGATTCCGGCCTTCGCCGGAATGACGGAGAGGCGGGCGCCCAACTGGACCGGGGGCGCCCCCGACCGCACACCCCAGCGCGCGAGGACGCGCGCGGTCCACATTTTGCGGCGCCCCCGCTTAGCGGGTAACTACAAACCCGCTCACACCAGCCGGCTCTGCGCCTTCGCGGCCGCGATGAACCCGGCGAACAGCGGGTGCGGCTCGAACGGGCGCGACTTCAGCTCCGGGTGGTACTGCACGCCGATGAACCACGGGTGATCGACGATCTCCACCGTCTCGGGCAGCAGGCCGTCGGGCGACATGCCGGCGAACATCATGCCCTTGGCCTCCAGCCGCTCCTTGTAGGCGGTGTTGACCTCGTAGCGGTGACGGTGGCGCTCCTCGATATTGGTCGCGCCGTACATGCGCGCGATCAGCGAATCATCGCGCAGCCGGGCCTTGAACGCGCCGAGACGCATGGTGCCGCCAAGATCCCCGCCCGCGCGGCGCGTCTCCAGTTCGTTGCCGCGCATCCACTCGGTCATCAGACCCACGACCGGCTCGGCGCACGGGCCGAACTCCGTCGAGCTGGCGTTTTTGACGCCTGCCAGCGACCGCGCGGCCTCAATGACCGCCATCTGCATGCCGAAGCAGATCCCGAAATACGGCACCTTGCGTTCCCGCGCGAAGCGGGCTGCGAGAATCTTGCCCTCCGCCCCGCGCTCGCCGAACCCGCCCGGCACCATGATTCCGTGCACGTTCTCAAGGTAGGGCGCCGGATCCTCAGCCTCAAAGACCTCGGACTCGATCCACTCAAGGTTCACTTTCACCCGGTTGGCGATGCCGCCATGGGTGAGCGCCTCGATGAGCGATTTGTACGCATCCTTCAGGCCGGTGTACTTGCCCACCACCGCGATGGTGACCTCGCCCTCCGGATTGTGAATGCGCTCGCACACCGCGTCCCAGCGGCCCATGTCCGGCTTCGGCGCCGGCTCGATGCCGAACGCGGACAGCACTTCACGATCAAGGCCAGCCTCGTGATACGCCCGCGGCACGTCGTAGATCGTGCCCACATCACGAGCCTCGATCACCGCGCTCTCGCGCACGTTGCAGAACAACCCGAGCTTGCGCTTCTCCTCACTCGGGATGGTGCGATCCGTGCGGCACAGCAAGATATCCGGCTGGATGCCGATGGAGCGCAGCTCCTTCACGGAGTGCTGGGTGGGCTTGGTTTTCAGCTCGCCGGCTGACGGGATGTAGGGCAGCAGCGTGAGGTGCACATAGATGCAGCGCCCCCGCGGAAGATCGTTGCCGAGCTGGCGGATCGCCTCGAAGAACGGGAGGCCCTCGATGTCGCCGACGGTGCCGCCGATCTCCACCAGCACGAAGTCCACGCCGTCGCTCTCCGACAGCACGAACTCCTTGATATGGTTTGTGACGTGGGGGATCACCTGCACCGTGCCGCCGAGATAGTCGCCGCGGCGCTCCTTGGCGATGATCTCCTGATAGATGCGACCCGTGGTGATGTTGTCCGAGCGGCGGGCGGAAGTGCCAGTGAATCGCTCGTAGTGTCCGAGATCCAGGTCGGTTTCAGCGCCGTCGTCGGTGACGAACACCTCGCCGTGCTGGTAGGGGCTCATGGTCCCCGGATCCACGTTGAGATAGGGGTCGAGCTTGCGCAGGCGAACCGTGTAGCCACGGGCCTGAAGCAGTGAACCGAGGGCCGCCGAAGCCAGGCCCTTTCCAAGCGAGGAGACCACGCCGCCGGTGATGAATACGTACCGCGCCATGGGATCTGACCCCTATTCCTGAAATTGCGATTCGGGGAGCCCAAAAACGGCTCCGCACGCGACTGTTCACAGGTCCAGCGGCAAAACGCCGGCCCGCAAACGAAAAGGGCCGGCGAACCGGCCCCCGTTCAAGATGGTTGCCGCGCTTACGGGCGAGGCGGCTGAGGCGCACCCGGAGCGGGCGCCTGCTCCTGCCGCTGGAGCTGGTCAAACAGCGAACCGCCGGCGGGGGCCTGGCCAGGAGCGCCCTGCTGCTGCTGCGGCGCGACCTGGTCGAACACCGACTTGGGCGCACGCTGCATGTTGGCGAGCACCGAGAGCAGCAGGCTGGTCACGAAGAACAGGCCGCCAAGCCAGGCCGTGGCCCGGGTGAGCGCGTTGGCCTGCCCGCGGCCGGTCATGAAGCCCGAGCCGCCGCCGATGCCAAGCGCACCACCCTCGGAGCGTTGCAGCATCACGACCGCCACCAGAGCGATCACGATCATCAGATGGATGACAATCAGAATGGTTTCCATGGTCTCGCCGGACATGGGCGGCCTGAAGCCGCCGCCAGAATTGCGCGGGGTTTACACGATGCGCGCCCGAAAGCAAAGCGCGGCGGGGAGGCGCAGATAGCCAGCCGGATTTATTGCACGGATTGCAAGCCCCGCTCATGTAGCATATCCTTGGAAATGTTAGGGTGGTGGATCAGACGGAGACCCTTGATGTCGGCGCTCGACGATCTGGTGTCGGACAAGCTGGACAAAGCTCTGGTGCAGCGACGGGTTGACGACTGGGCCAACCGCCTCGCCGACCTGCTGAGTGACGCTGTTGAATGGCTTCCGCCGGGTTGGAGCGTATCCCGCCGCGAAAAGATTTCGATGCATGAAGAACTTATGCAGCGGCACAAAGTGAGCTCCACCCTCGTGCCGTCCTTGACCCTGACTGACGAGGCAGGCCGGGAAGCGGGCCTCACGCCACGAGGACTTTGGATCATCGGCGCCAACGGTCGCGTCGATTTTCATGCGCCAAACGGCGATTACGTCATCGTTGACCGCGCCGAGAACTTCGAGCCACCTAACTGGGAAATCGCGCCTCGCGACCGACGTGAGCGGCGAGCGTCGTTCGACCGGACGACGTTCCGGGACGCGCTCGCGTGAAGGATCTGATGCAGATTATGGCCACGCATCAGGCCGTAGAAAACCTCCTGGATGCGGAGGTGCAAGCCGCCGCAGCTACAGGGAATTCCCAGTCGCTCGCGAACGCGAAAGAACGCCAACGGCTGAATGGCTTCGCGTACTTCGTTCTTTGCTGGGGACAATTCGAGGCGGATATCGACGACAAGTGTCGCAACGAGATCAGGAAACGTCGATCTCATCCGCACTGGCCGCAACGACGCGGCTGGGACATTTACAATCCAGACGAAAAAAGGCTTTCAGGACTGTCGTTCCTTGATCGCGTCGCCCTTTTGACCGACAAGAGCGCTGGCAACGGAAGCGCATGGGCAGACATTTTCAAATTGTATCAAACAAGAAATCTTCTTGCGCACGGAAAGCTGGCCGTGACCGAAATCGACGTGCAGGATGTCGGCCGACAAATGTATCAACTTCAGTCCGAGCTTTGAAGCGCGCGCTCTTCCCCTCGATCAAAGCAAGAAGAGCGCGCTCGCCTCTCAGCGATACGCCGCGGCGATGCCGAGGAAATCCTTCGCAGTGAGGCTCGCGCCGCCCACCAGCGCGCCATCCACGTTGGCGACGCCCATCAGCTCGACAGCGTTCGAGGGCTTCACCGAGCCGCCGTAAAGAATGCGCACGCCAGCGCCCTCCCCGCCCAGCCTCTCACCGAGCGCAGCGCGGATGAAGCCATGCACTTCGGCCACATCGCCGGCGGTGGGCGTCAACCCCGTGCCGATGGCCCACACGGGCTCATAAGCGATGACCAGATTGGCGGCCGTCGCGCCCTCAGGAAGCGAGCCGGCAATCTGCCCGCCCACCACGTCCAGCGTCCGCCCGCTGCGGCGCTCGGCCTCTGTCTCGCCCACGCAAACGATGGCGACGAGCCCGGCGCGCAGGCCCGCCTCAGCCTTGGCTTTCACGATTGCGTCGGTCTCCGCATGGTCCGTGCGGCGCTCTGAGTGGCCGACGATGACGTGGGTCGCGCCGGCGTCCGCCAGCATCTCGGCCGAAACGTCGCCGGTGTGGGCGCCGCTGGCCTTAGGGTGGCAATCCTGCCCGCCGAGAGCGATGCGCCCGGCGGCGAGGCCCGCGGCGGCCGCCACGAGGGTGGCCGGGGGGCAGACGAGAAGATCGATTCGGGCGCGTAGACCCTCGTCGTACCCTTGGGCCATGGCCTCAATCTCGGCCAGAGCGGCCTTCAGGCCGTTCATTTTCCAGTTTCCGGCGACGAGCGGGCGGGGCCTGGCGGTCATAGGGTCTCCTCGGGGGATTGGCGCGCGGTCTTTGACGGCGCCCCGGTTATCAGAGGCGGCGCGCTATGCAAAGCCGCCGCCAAGGGTTATGTGAGGCGCGAAGCGGGGGGCTCCCCCGCACCAGCAAGCGGACGCCCATCATGATGGAAGGCATCCGCCGGGCCTCCCAAAACTGGCTCGGCAAGATCGTCGTCGGAATCCTGTTCTCCTTCCTTGTCCTCAGCTTTGCTGTATGGGGCATCGGCGACATTTTCAAAGGCTTCGGTGTAGGCACGGTGGCGAAGGTCGGCGATTCCGACATCACGACCGAGGCTTTCCGCAACGCTTACCAGAAGCAGTTGCAGGGCTGGCAGCGTGAAGCGCGCCGCGCGATCACCAACGACGAGGCCCGCGCCGCTGGCCTCGACCGCATGGTGCTGAACCGCCTGATCTCAGAGGCAGCGCTGGACCAGCGCGTTCGCGCCATGGGCCTCGCGATGGCCGACAAGGACATCGCCCAGGCGATCGTCAACGACCCCGCTTTCCTTGGCCCCACAGGCCGGTTCGAGCGCCAGCGCTTCAACGACGCGCTCCGCGAGGCGGGCTATCCCAACGAACAGCGTTTCCTTTTGGAGCAGCGCCTGAGCTACCTGCGTCGCGAACTCGCGCTCAGCGTCGCTGGCGATCCGCCGATTCCCCGCGTGCTCATGGAAGCGGCCCACCGCTATGGAGCGGAAACCCGCAGCGTCGAATACTTCCGCCTCCCGGAGAATTTCGCCGGCGAGCTTCCCGCCCCAACCGACGAGAGCCTGAAAGCCTACTACGACCAGCGGCGTACCGGATTCCGCGCGCCGGAGTACCGGGCGATCCAGTTCCTTCCCGTCACGCCCGCCAGCGTCGCCGATCCATCACGGATCACCGACGACGAGGCCCGCAAGACCTACGAGGCCAGCAAGCAGCGCTGGAGCCGCCCGGAGCGGCGCGAAGTGCAACAAATCGTCTTCCCGACGGAAGAAGAAGCCGCAGCCGCGCGCAAGCGGATCGCCGAGGGCCTGTCCTTCGACGACATGGCCAAAGAGCGAAACCTGTCGGCGCAGGACATCGCGCTGGGCACGCTCGCGTGGAGCGATTTCGTCGATCCCGCCACCGGCCAGGCGGCCTTCGCCCTTCAGGAGGGCGCAACCAGCGACCCGGTGAAGGGCGCCTTCGGCTTCACGCTGCTGCGCGTTTCACGGATCGAGTCCCAGAACGTGAGCCCGTTTGAGCAGGTCGCCGACGAGGTGAAGCGCGATATCGCAGCCCGTCGCGCCAGCGATCAGGTGCGCGCGTTCCGCGACAAGATCGAGGACGCCCGCACTGCCGGCCGCGCCCTTGCTGAAGCCGCCAAGACGGTGGGGCTCACGCCGACGCAGGCCGAGGTGGACAACGCCGGACGCGATCGCGCCGGCGCCCCCGCAATCACTCTGCCTGACCGTGACGCGCTCTTGCGCGCGGTGTTCGCATCGGACATCGGGATCGACAACGACGTGGTTCCGACCCGCGACGGCGGCTACATCTGGTTCGAGGTGAGCGGCATCGAGCCCGCTCGCGAGCGCACGCTCGATGAAGTCCGCGACCGCGTCGTGCAGGCGTGGCGCAGCGACGAGATCGCCCGCATCCTGCAGGAGAAGGCGGCCGACCTGGTCAAGCGCATCCAGGCGGGCGAGAGCTTCGAGGCGGTGGCGAAGGAAGCCGGCGTTTCGGCTGAATTCGACAACGAAGTCCGCCGCATAACGCAATCGCGGATCCCCGTTGCGGTCGTCCAGCGGGTGTTCTCGGTGCGCGTCGGTCAAGCGGCGTCCGCGCCGGACGGCGACGCCCGCGTGGTGTTCAAGGTGATCGATTCCGCCGTTCCGGCCTTCGATCCGGACTCGCCAGGGCTAAAAGGCCTTGAGCCTCAACTGCGCACCGCGCTCACCGAAGACATTTTGAGCCAGTACATCGCACGGGTTCAGGACGAAGTCGGCGTGTCGATCAACGAGGCTGCCGTGCGTCTGGCGGTGGGCGGATCGGACCAGAACTGAGAACGGACGCCGCGCGATGACGCAGACGAGTTACGTGGACTTCGCCAGCGCCTATGACGCCGGGAAGGCGAGCCTTGTGGCGACAACGCTCGTCGCGGATCTCGAAACGCCTGTGTCCGCGTTCCTCAAGCTGACCGCGGCGCGGGCCGCCAACGTGTTCCTGCTGGAATCCGTGGAGGGCGGCGCCGCGCGCGGCCGCTACTCCATGATCGGGCTCGACCCCGACATCGTCTGGCGCGCCACGGGCGACGTGTGCGAGATCAACCGCACCGCCCTGCACGCGGCTGACGCCTTCGAGCGGCAGGACGAAAAACCCCTCGACGCGCTGCGCGCGCTGATCGCGGAATCGCGCATCGACGCCGACCCCTCGCTGCCGCCCATGGCCGCCGGCGTGTTCGGGTATCTCGGCTACGACATGGTGCGCCAGATGGAGCGCCTGCCCGCCCCCAAGCCCGATCCCATCGGCGTGCCCGACGCGGTGATGATCCGCCCGACGCTCATGGTCGTGTTCGATTCCGTGCGCGACGAACTCTCCATCGTCACGCCGGTGCGCCCGCAGGCTGGCCTGGACGCGCGCGCCGCGTGGGAGGCCGCGCAGGCGCGGCTTGACGCGGTGGTGGCCGTGCTGGAAAGCCCCCTCGCCCACACGCCGCCGGCGGCCGATCCGCATCTGCTCGCCGCCCCGCCGCGCTCCAACACGCCGGAAGCGCGCTACCTCGACATGGTGGAGCGCGCGAAGGAATACATCCGCGCGGGCGACATCTTTCAGGTGGTGCTGTCCCAGCGCTTCACGGCGCCGTTCCATCTGCCCGCCTTCTCGCTGTTTCGCGCGCTGCGCCGTGTCAATCCGGCGCCGTTCCTCTGCTATCTCGATTTCGGCGGCTTCCAGATTGTCTGTTCGAGCCCGGAGATTCTGGTGCGGGTGCGCGAGGGCAAGGTCACGATCCGACCCATCGCCGGCACCCGCTGGCGCGGCAAGACTCCCGCGGAGGATCAGGCGCTGGCGGATGAACTGCTCGCCGACCCCAAGGAGCGCGCCGAGCATCTCATGCTGCTGGATCTTGGCCGCAACGATGTGGGCCGCGTGGCGCAGATCGGCACGGTGGACGTCACGGGCCAGTTCTTCATCGAGCGCTACAGCCACGTGATGCACATCGTCTCCAACGTGGAGGGCAAGCTCGATCCGCAGCATGACGTGATCGACGCCCTGTGCGCGGGCTTTCCGGCAGGCACGGTGTCTGGCGCCCCAAAGGTGCGGGCGATGGAGATCATCGACGAGCTGGAGATCGACAAGCGCGGCATCTACGCCGGCTGCATCGGCTATTTCGGCGCCTCGGGCGAAATGGACACCTGCATCGTCCTGCGCACGGCGGTCATCAAGGATGGCCAGATGCACGCGCAGGCCGGCGCTGGCGTGGTCTATGATTCCGTGCCGGAAAACGAACACCGCGAGTGCGTGAACAAGGCCGCCGCGCTGTTCAAGGCCGCTGAAGAGGCCGTGCGCTTCGCCACCAGCGCGCGGCGGGGGCAGTAAGTCAGGGCGCCTTGCGCCCGTCCCGCAACGGCTGCGTCAGCATCCGGTCGAGCCGCAGTTCGGCCCGATCGCGGAAGATCGGCAGGCCGATGGTCATGCCATCGTGGCCGAGGCGCGGTTGCGGCGTGTAGAGCCCCGCAAGACGATCCCAGATCGACAGGTTGAAGCCGAAATTGGTGTGCGTCTCGGCGGGATCGGCCGAGTGATGCACACGGTGCATGTCGGGCGTGACGATCACCTTGCGCACCACCGCGTCGATGCGCGCTGGCATCCGCACGTTGGAATGGTTGAACATCGACGTGGCGTTGAGCAGCACCTCGAAGATCAGCACGGCGACAGCCGGCGCGCCCAGCGCCGCGATCACCGCGAACTTGATGAGCATCGACAGGATGATTTCCACGGTGTGGAACCGTAGCCCCGTGGTGACATCGATATCCTGATCGGCGTGGTGCATCCGATGTAGGCGCCACAGGACCGGAACGCGATGGAAGGCCACATGCTGCGCCCAGATCGCGGCGTCGAGCGCGATCACGCAGACAAAGGCCCAAGGCCACCCGCTCAGCCCCAGCAGCGGGCCGAGGCCCCAACCGCGTTGTTCTGCCAGCAGGGCGAATCCAACGCCCGCCAGCGGAAACAGCAGCCGCACCGCCACCGTGTTGACCGCCACAAGGCCGAGGTTCGACGCCCACCGCAGGCTCTTGGGCGCGGTGAGCGCGCGGCGCGGGGCGATGATCTCCCACGCCGCCATGATGGCGAGCACTCCGAGGAAGCTCGACAGCCGGATGAGGGGTTCGTTGAGGGCGTCCATGGCGCGCGCCGGGTCCGTAGCAGGTTGCGCATCACCATGCGCTCCGCCCCCGCCCGGCGCAATGCGGCGCATTGGACCGCGTAGCCCTGGACCGCGGGCGTCCTCGCCCGCACTGGCGCCTAACCGGACCGCGGGCCACCTCCCCGGACGCCGAAGGCGATCCGGGGCCTAGGGCCGTTTACTTCAAAGCTGGATCCCGGGTTCGGGCTGCGCCCGCCCCGGGAATGTGGAGCCGTGGACCGCGCTAGACTGGACCGCGGGCGTCCCCGCCCGCAAACCCTGGCGCGCGAGGACGCGCGCGGTCCAGTGACCGCAAACCTCTCACCTGCGTCATTCCGGCGAGGGCCGGAATCCGCGACAAGCCGCAGGGTTGAAGCGGTTGCCTGTCGTGGATGCCGACCGTCGTCGGCATGACGCTGCGGAGAGACGGCGCAAAACAGCGCGCGGGGACGCGCGCGGTCCACTTGGGCGACCGCCGGCTTGACGCGCGCGCCCCCGGCGACGAAAAGAACCGGCAAGGAGACGCGCATGACCGCCGTCACGCTGATCGACAACTACGACTCGTTCACCTGGAACCTGGTGCATTATCTGGGCGCCCAGGGCGCGCGCGTCACCGTGCGCCGCAACGATGAGGTGAGCGTCGCCGACGTGCTGGGCTCCCGGCCCGAGGCCATCGTGATCTCGCCCGGCCCGTGCAGCCCGCGGGAGGCCGGCGTGTGCCTCGAGCTTATCAAAGCGGCCGCGGCCCAGATTCCCATGTTCGGCGTGTGCCTTGGTCATCAGGCCATGGGCGAGGCGTTCGGCGGCGAGGTCATCCGCGCGCCCCTGCCCGTCCACGGCAAGCTCGCGACCATACGTCACGAGGGCAAGAGCGTGTTCCGCGGCCTCAATGGCCCGTTCGAGGCGACGCGCTATCACTCGCTGGTCGTGCGCCGCGAGACGCTGCCCGCCGACCTGGAGACGACGGCGGAGACCGACGACGGCCTCATCATGGGTCTGGCGCACCGGCGCTATCCCATGCACGGGGTGCAGTTTCACCCGGAGAGCATCCTCTCCCAGCACGGCCACCGGATCATCGCCAATTTTCTCGATCTCGCCCGCGAGTGGAACGCGACAAAACGCGCAGACGCGGCGCCCGCGCTCGCCTGAGGACACCCGTATGGATTCGTTCAAGCCCATCATCGCCAAGGTGGCGTCCGGCGCCAGCCTGAACCGCGACGAGGCCCGCGCCGCCTTCGACGCCCTGCTCTCCGGCGACGTGACGCCCGCGCAGATGGGCGCTTTTCTCATGGCGCTGCGCGTGCGCGGCGAAACCGTGGACGAGATCACCGGCGCCGTATCCGCCATGCGCGCCAAGATGCTGCGCGTGAGCGCGCCGGCTGGCGCGGTCGATATCGTCGGCACCGGGGGCGACAACGCCGGCACGTGGAATGTCTCGACGCTGGCCTGCATTCTCGTGGCCGCCTGCGGCGTGCCGGTCGCCAAGCACGGCAACCGGGCGGCTTCGTCAAAATCCGGCGCGAGCGACATTCTCACGGCGCTGGGCGTTACAGTCGGCGTGCAGCCCAAGCAGGTTGAGGCGTGCATCGCTGAAGCTGGCATCGGCTTCATGATGGCGCCGACCCACCATGCCGCCACGCGCCATGTGGCGCCGGTTCGGGTGGAGCTTGGCACGCGCACGATCTTCAACATTCTGGGGCCACTCTCGAACCCTGCTTCCGTGACCCGGCAGGTGGTCGGCGTGTTCTCGCCCGACCTGCAGCGCCCCATGGCGGAAACCTTGCGCAATCTCGGTTCCGAGCGGGTGTGGGTCGTCCATGGTTGCGACGGGCTCGACGAGATCACCACGACCGGCCCCACGCAAGTCGTCGCCCTCGACCGCGGCGAGATCAGCGCCTTTGAAGTGACGCCGGAAGACGCAGGGCTGGCCCGTGCGACGGCCGACGATCTGCGCGGCGGAGACCCTGCATACAACGCGCAGGCCCTGCGCGACGTGCTGGATGGCAAGCCCGGCGCCTACCGCGACATCGCCCTGCTGAATGCCGCCGCCGCCCTGGTTGTCGCTGGTCGCGCCACAACCCTGCGCGAGGGCGTGGACGTCGCCGCCTCTGCTATCGCCTCGGGCAAGGCGAAGGACACACTTGCCCGCCTCGCCGAGGTTTCTGGCCGCGCATAAGGGAAAACCCACCATGGCCGACATCCTGCACAAGATCGAAGTCTACAAGCGCCGGGAAATCGCCGAGGCGAAGGTGCGCATGCCGCTGCACGCGCTGGAGCGCGCCATTGAGGCGCAGTCTCCGCCAAGGGGCTTCGCCCACGCCATCGAGGCCACGCTCGACGCGGGGGCTTTCGCGCTCATCGCGGAAGTGAAAAAGGCGAGCCCTTCCAAGGGTCTCATCCGCGCCGACTTCGATCCGCCTTCGCTGGCGCAAGCCTATGAGCGCGGCGGCGCGGTCTGCCTCTCGGTGCTGACCGATGGCCCGTCGTTTCAAGGCGCCCCGGAGTTTTTGACCGCCGCCCGCGAGGCGACCCGCCTGCCCGCTCTGCGCAAGGATTTTCTCTACGACACGTATCAGGTCTACGAGGCGCGGGCGTGGGGCGCGGACTGCATTCTCATCATCATGGCGGCGGTGGACGACGCCACGGCTGCGGACCTGAACAAGGCCGCCCACGATCTGGGCATGGATGTTCTGGTGGAAGTCCATGACGAGGAAGAGCTTGAGCGCGCGCTGGCGCTGGAGACGAAGCTCGTCGGCATCAACAACCGCGACCTGCACACCTTCCACACCTCGCTGGAGGTGAGCGAGCGGCTTGCGCCGATGATTCCGGCTGACCGCATTGTGGTGGGCGAAAGCGGCATCGGCTCACACGAGGATTGCCTGCGCCTCGCCCGCGCGGGCGTGCGCACGTTCCTTGTGGGCGAAAGCCTGATGCGCAAGGACGACGTGACCCGCGCAACCCACGATCTTCTGCACGGCGCTGCGGCGAAGGCCTGACCCATGGCGAAACTCACCCACATCGCCGAGAGCGGCGAAGCGCATATGGTGGACGTGTCCGCGAAGGACGCCACGTCCCGCATCGCCGTCGCGGTTGGACGCGTGGTGATGAAGCCGGAAACTCTGGCGCTCATCATCGCCGGCGACGCCAAGAAAGGCGACGTGCTGGGCACGGCGCGGATCGCCGGCATCATGGCCGCCAAGCGCACGCATGAACTCATTCCGCTGTGCCACCCGCTCGCGCTGTCGCAGGTGATCGTGGATCTGGAGCCCGATGCGGCGTTGCCCGGCGTGCGCGTGCGCGCGAGCGTGAAGGTGACCGGCCAGACCGGCGTCGAAATGGAGGCGCTGACCGCCGTGAGCGTCGCGTGCCTGACCATCTATGATATGGTCAAGGCGGTTGACCGCTTCATGACCATTGAAGGGGTTGGCATGACCGAAAAGTCCGGCGGCAAGTCCGGAGACTGGAAACGCGAGGAGTAACCATGGCGAGGAGTCCGCTGCTGCCTGTCGAGGACGCGCTGGCGCGGATACTGGCCACGGCGAGCGAACCGCTGGAAGCGGAGACCGTTCCGCTCGCGGATTCTCTCGGTCGCAGGCTCGCCGCCGACCTCGCCGCATGCCGCACGCAGCCGCCGTGCGCCGTCTCGGCCATGGACGGATACGCCGTGCGCGCCGCCGACATTGCGACGGTTCCCGCCCGTCTCAGGGTGATCGGCGCCAGTGCCGCCGGCCACGGCTTCCGCGGATGCGTCGGTCCGGGCGAAGCGGTGCGCATCTTCACCGGCGCGCCTGTGCCGGAGGGCGCCGACGCCATTCTCATTCAGGAAGACGCCCGCGCCGAGAACGGGGACGTGACCGCGCTGGCGACCGAACCGGTAGGCCGTTACGTGCGCCGCGCGGGCCTCGACTTCTCGGCTGGCGACGTGCTGCTGAAAGCCGGTCGCCGCATGGGGCCTTCCGAGATGGCGCTCGCCGCCGCCATGAACCACGCCAGCGTTTCCGTCGTGCGCCGCCCCCGGGTGGCGATTCTCGCGACGGGCGATGAACTTGTGCCGCCCGGCGCGGAGCCCGGCCCGGACCAGATCGTCGCCTCAAACAACTTCGCGGTCGGCGCCCATGCGCAGCAGGCCGGCGCGGAGGTGATCGATCTCGGGATAGCGGGCGACAATTTCGCCGCGCTGGAAGCCGCGATCCGGCGCGCGCGCGAGGTGCGCGCCGATGTCCTCGTCACCCTCGGCGGCGCATCGGTAGGCGACCACGATCTGGTGCAGACCGCACTCACCCGCGAAGGCATGGAGCTTGGCTTCTGGCGGATCGCCATGCGGCCGGGCAAGCCGTTTATGCACGGGCGCATCGGCGACACGCGCATTCTTGGCCTGCCGGGAAACCCCGTCGCGGCCATCGTCTGCGCGGCGCTTTTTCTGGCGCCGCTGGTGCGGGCGCTCACCGGCGACCCGGACGCCGGAGCCGACCCAACACGCCCGGGCGTGCTCGGGGCCGACCTCGCGGAAAACGACCAGCGGCAGGATTACCTGCGCGCGACGCTGTCGGGCGGGCACAGCGGTCCGGCGGTGGTCACGGCGTTCACGCGGCAGGATTCATCCATGCTGGGCGTGCTTGCCCAGGCCCATGCGCTGATCGTTCGTCCGCCGTTTGCGCCCCCTGCCAAGGCCGGCGCCCCCTGCCGCTACCTGCCGCTTTGAAACAGGCGCAAAATTAGGTATTCTTCGATGAAACATTTCGTTAGATGCTAGCCAACTGATTCAAGGAGGAATCACGATGGTTGAACGGAAGTCGCTTGGCTTTACGCCTCCGGACCGAACAGAACTTCGCCGTCGCGTTAAAGCCTCAATTGCGCAGGGGGTAACGGAAGATGTTTTGGCTGAGCAAAAGGCAAGCTTTGTCTTTGGCAATGCCCCGGTCCGGTCCGGAATAACGAAGGCCTCTGCTCGTCATGCAGCCCGATTTACTCGATTGGAGCCTGTGGAGTGAGCCACAATGCCCCCTCCTCAGGGGGCATTTTTTGTTGGAGACCACCGTGTTTCTACTCGAAGAAGAAAACCGGGTGCTGTACGACAGGATTCAGGAGCGAAACCTCGCTCGTCAGTATGATCTTTTAATTAACTGCGTTGAGATAGGCGTCTACCAAGGGGTGCGCGCCTTCGACAAATTCTTTCTTTGGTCTCTAAATGCCGCTGCTGTTTCCAATATTTCGCAATTTGGCGGACGTTTCAGAGAAGAGCCAATTTACTTGGAGGACCACATTCCTCCTCACTACGCCCAAGTCAACCACCTCATGGACCAGTTCATTTCTACGGTTCAAGAAAACTGGTTCGTCTGGAGTGAGACCACATTAGCTGCCTATGTACTCTGGCGGATGAATTGGATCCACCCTTTCATCGAAGGAAATGGGCGAACGGCAAGAGCCGCCTGCTACTACATTCTGTGCGTTAAGTTTGGCGGTCTCCCAGGAGGAAGTATTATCGTTCCTGAACGAATTAGATTGGAGCGGAAACCCTACTATGAAGCTTTGAAAGAAGCCGACATAGCCTGGCAAAGTGGCGAACTCAAATTTCCCAAAATGGAAGAGTACATTTCTCGCCTGTTCGATGAACAAGTCATGGATATCACTCCATCATCAGGTGATATCAGCGGCGTGGTAACGCCGATGAGCCAATAAATTCAACCTGAGACACTCCCGCCGCGCCGCCTCGCTTGAACTCCTGGGCGCGGGCGCTAACATAGCGGCGCAAACAGAATTCAGGGAGGTTAGGGCCATGCGCGCCTGGTACTTTACAGAAATGCCGTATCCGGATTTGCCACCGCTCGACACGATCAGCAGCATGCGCGTGAATCTGCCAAGCAAATACTTCGACCCGAAAATCGGCGCGGACCTCTACAACCGCTATCTCGATGAGCACGTCATCGCGGACGAGGCCGGGCTCGACCTGATGGTGAACGAGCACCACCAGACCGCCACGTGCATCGACACCTGCGCGCCTTTGTCGCTGGCCATTCTCGCCCGACAGACGAAGAACGCCCAGCTCTGCATCCTTGGCAACCCAATCGCCAACCGGCAGGATCCGATCCGCATCGCTGAAGAAATGGCGATGATCGATTGCATCTCCCGCGGGCGCGTAAACGCTGGCTTCGTGCGCGGCGTCCCCTACGAGACATTCGCCTCCAACGCCAACCCCACCCAGACTCTCGACCGACTCTGGGAAGGCGTTGACCTGTGCGTGAAGGCGTGGACCCACACGGATGGCCCCTTCAACTTCGAGGGGCAGTATACCCACAAGCGCGCCATCAACCTGTGGCCGCGCCCCTACCAGACGCCGCATCCGCCGGTCTGGGTGACGGGCTCGAGCGACGTGGGTTCTGTGAAAAAGGCCGCGTCGAAGGGGTATGTCTTCGCGACCTTCCTGCAGACCTACGACAAGGTGCGCATGCTCTTTGATGCGTACCGCAGCGCATACAGGGACAACGGGCAGCCGGGCGGCGGCGGCCTTGCGTTCATGCCGTTGCTCTACGTGGCCGACAACGAGGCCGACGCGGAAGCCGGCGCCCGCGAGCTGACCTGGTATCTGAAGGCGAAGACCGAGCCGCAGTTCCGCAACCCGCCAGGCTACGCAACCATTGCGGCGAACGTGGTGGGCCTGCGCGGCGCCGACGTGCGCTCGCGCACCAATGACGCCCTGCGCCAGGTCTCGCTCGAAGAGCAGCGCGATCTTGGCGTCGTGATGTACGGCACGCCGGATCAGGTGGCAGCCCAGATCAAGCTGGAATACGAGCGCGTCGGCGGCTTCGACCATCTGCTGATGATGATGCAGGCAGGTTTCCTCGACCACAAGCGCACGGTCAGCAACATCCAGCTCTTCGCCAAGGAAGTGTATCCGCAGATCAAGGATCTTCCCGGCCTCAAGGCGAGCCTGCCGGCTATCGCCGCGGAGTGAGTTGGACCGCGAGCGTCCTCGCTCGCTGAGCACAACGGAAAACGGCGGCCCGAGGGCCGCCGTCGATGTATCCGGATACGTCCGGCTTATTGTGGCTCGATGCCAGCCGCCTTGATGATCGGCCCCATGCGTTCCATCTCGGCTAGGAGGCGCTTGCGCGTGCCCTCCGCCGTATCCTTGTTGACGATGGCGCCGACGGTCTCAAGGAACTTCGCCGTCTCGTCCATGGCGCCGATCTTCTGAAGGATAGCCTCCATGCGGGTGACGATCACATCCGGCGTGCCCTTCGGGAAGAAAACGCCCCACCACGGCGCGAAATCGTAGCCCTTGAGGCCCGACTCCTGCATCGTCGGCACGCCCGGGAACGACGGGCTGCGCTCGGCGGTGGTGACGGCCAGCGCCTTCAGACGGCCGGCGCGCACCTGGCCGGCAGCGAAGGTGCCGTCCATGATCATGAAATCGAGCGTGCCGTTCGTCACGTCAGGCATGGCGTCCGGCGCCGTGCGATAGCCGACGTTCACAGCCTCAACGCCGGTCATGGTCTTGAACAGCTCGGTCGACATGATCGCCGTCTGGTTCGTCGTGCCGTAGCGGTTCTGCTTCTTCGACTTGAGATGCTTGACCAGGTCGTCAATCGTGTTGAACGGCGAGTCCGGGCGCACGACCAGCACGAACACGATCTGCGCGAAGGTGCCGGCGGGAACAAAGTCGTTCACGGGATCGAACGGCTGCTGCTTGAACAGGAACGGGTTCGCGGCCATGTTCGAGGACGCGATGAAGAGGAGATTGTAGCCGTCGGGCTTGGCGTTCCTCACGAGCCCGGCCGCGATGTTGCTGTTGGCGCCGGGGCGATTCTCAACCACCACAGGTCGACCGGACACCTCGGCGATCTTGTTGGTGAAGTAGCGCCCGAGAATGTCGGCGCCGCTGCCGGCCGGGAAGCCGATGAAGATGTGCATGGCGCGCGCCGGCCAGTCAGCCTGCGCGAACGCCGGAACGCCCGTGAGCGACAGCGAAACAGCTCCCGCCCCAATGCCCCCAAGTACTTGCCTGCGATCCATAACGTCCCCTCCTTTGGCCCCATCGGGGCTCTGTCGAAGGACGTATTTTTAAGCACGGGCGCGACGGTCGGCAAGGGCGCAAGGGAGGTCATCCCGAACCCGCCAAGCGACAGCAATCAAACCTCTGGCAAATCTTAACATCCGGCTCGCCTTCAAAGGCAGCCGGCCGCTCCCCCAAGACGTTTCATGACTGCGCAAAGCCGAAACCCGGCGTTCAGCCAGCTGGGGACAACTTCCCGACTTTCTGCTTGCTGCATCACCAGCCTGTGTTATCGCTTTAACCCATTGTTAACGGTTTGCGTACCGTGAGTCGCCGGTTCTTGCCTATTTTTTGAGCAAGGATGATTTCTTTATGGTGATTTTAGTGACAGCACGCCCGTTGGCGCGCGCTGCGGCGATTTGGGCTCTTGCAGGAGGCATGTCTGCCTGCGGCGGGGTTATTGTGCCCAACGAAAGGGAAGAACACCCCCGCCTCAAAGCAGCTGCGTCATCGAATATCTCATCGACCCAGCCGACGGCCTCAACGTTTTCTGCCGAAAGAACGGCAGCGGCCTGCCAGTGGGACGACAGGCACGCAAGCCGCCTGACCCTTGCGGTTGCAGTTGATAGGGCCCTGTGCGCACACCCGCGCATCCGGGACGCCAAGGCCGTCGTCGATCTTGAGCGCTCCCAAAGGCGCATCGCCATGGCGCCTCTCTTCCCATCGATCTCAGGAACGGTCACTCACGCCCGCAACGAGACGCGGGCCGACTCCCCGTTCGGCCCAAGCATCAACGAAACCCAAGGGTACGCCGGCAGCCTGACGCTGAGCTGGCTCCTCTATGACTTCGGGGGAAGAAACGCGCAAATCGCAAACGCCTCCCAACTCGTCATCGCGGCGATCGCCAGTCAGGACATGGTTCTGCAAAACGCATTCGTCGCTGTCGCGGAGGCGTACTTTTCAGTCGCGACCCTGACGGCCCTCTCAAAGATAGCGGACAACGCCGTCGCCAACTCAAAGCGGCTGGTCGAAGCGGCCACAGTTCGGGAGCGGATGGGAGCGGCGACACCAGCCGATCGCCAAAACGCGACAGTCAGCCAAGCACAGGCCGAGCTTTTCGTTTCCCGCATTAACGAACAGTTGCAGCTTTCACGCGGCGATCTTGCGACCGCGCTCAAACTGGAGCCGAACACGCGCATCACCCTCTCAAACAACGCCGCCGACAGCGGGTTTGCGTCCACATACTTCAGTAGCCGAACAAACGAACATATAGGCGTCTTAATCGAACGCGTCGAAAGGCACCCGCAAATTCGGGAAGCTGCAGCCCGTGCGGCGTCGTCACAAGCCCAAATCGTGGCGGCCAGAAGCGAACTCTGGCCAAAACTCTCTTTGTCCGCAAACTACTATTTGAATGGCCGGCCCGGCGCGTCCGTCTCATCCACAAGATCAAACGAGACATACATAGGCATCTCGCTCAACTATCCGATATTCGACGGATTTGCGGGACATCACAGGGTCAAGGCCGCTAACGCTCAGCTCGAGCGCAATCTCGCCGCCCTGGATGACGCAAGGGCGCAAGTAAAAAACGCAATCTGGAAAGCGCATCAATCGTCTATCCTCTCCGTTGAATCGCACCGGGCTGCCCAGGCTGTGGTGGAAAGCGCCCTCGCTGCGCGGGCGCAAGCGCAGATAAGGTACAACAACGGCGCCAACGATATCACCGAGTGGCTCCGAGCCGAACAAACCTACTTCGACGCGAGGATCGAGGTGATCCGCGCAGAGTCAAATATCCGCCTCGCCCGAATGCGCCTTATGCTGGCGCTTGGAGACATAGGCGCGTGGACTTTTGACTTGGGCGCACGCCAGCGCGCGGTGAGCGCGATGGACAGCGTTCCCCCCGCGCGTTCCCAAACCTCTTCAAGATAGGCAAGCCTCTTCAAGATAGGATTTCAAAACACACAAAACTTAAGGCCCACAATCAATTTTCAACAGGTTCTGGCTATTCATGTCTGAAGACTTCACGCCGCGAAAAGAGCTGTTCAAACGTTATCGTGAGGCGTTTGGAACAGCATGGGCCAACCGCAAGAGCGAACGCCGATCTCGCCGTTATCTCTCGGTTGAGGCGGATTTCCTCCCTGCGTCCCTCGCGGTCAGCGAGCGCCCTACCCCTGTCATGCCACACGTAGCCCTGTGGATGATCTGCGGCTTTGTCATTCTTGCAATCCTGTGGTCGATGATCGGCCGTATAGACATCGTCGTCATGGCGAACGGAAAAGTGCTCTCTGGCGGCAAAACAAAGGCGATCCTCCCCATAGAAAGCCAGATCGTAAAGGCCGTCTATGTCCGGGATGGCATGCACGTCAAAGAGGGCGATGTCCTCATCGAATTTGACACGATGTCTTCCGACGCCGACATACGAAGGTATTCCAAAGAGCTGGAGCGCGCATCGGCGCTTGTCGAGGCCTACGCCACTCTCCTGCGGACGCTGGAAATGAACGCTGCGTCGATGACACGCGCGCCAGCAATAGAGGTACGTGCTGAGGAACAAGTATTCGCAGAAACACTGATCCAGGTAAAATGGGACGAGTTCCTGGCGAAAGTCGAGCGCGCGCAAGCGGAGCTTGAGAGACGCCGAGGCGATTTTGAGGTGATCGACGTTACAGAAAAGACTGCGATTGAGCGTCTTCAACAGCAGCGCGAAATAGAGCGGGACTTCAGGGAAATGCAGCGGGCGGCAGCGGTGCCGCGTCACGCGCTCATTGAGCAGGAGGTCAAGCTTCAGGATTTGCTGGGCGAAGTAAGCCGACTATCGGCGCAAAAACGTCAGGCGACCCTCTCGGTTCAGGAAGCGGAAGCTGCTCTCTCCCTCGTTACGGCCACAGAACGCGTAAACTGGCGAGAACGCCTCAACGACGCCCAACGAGATGCATATATAGCGTCCTCCGAGCTTGAAAAATCACGTTATAGATCGACGACAAACAAACTGACAGCGCCGGTGAGCGGCCGGGTTCAGCAGCTCAGCGTTCTTGCTCCCGGAACCGTCGCTCCAGCAAGCCAGCAGGCGCTGGCAATAGTACCCGACGCTGAAATCGAAGAAGTCGAGGTATTGATTGAAAACCGCGATGTCGGCTTCATAAGGATCGGGCAACGGGCTGAAGTAAAGTTCGAGACTTACGACTACACCCGTTATGGAACGATGCCGGCGACGATTGTTTATATCTCGCCAGACGCGGTAGCCGACGAGCGCGGTGTCCTGCGGTATCAAACACGACTGAAGCTCGAAGCGACAGTGCTTAGTGCGAATGGTCGCTCGCTACCCATCACTCCGGGTATGAGTGTCATGACTGACATTATGGCCGGAAGGCGAACAATCATAACCTATTTCCTAAGCCCGATTATGAAAACGATCAGTGAGGCCGCACGTGAGCGCTGACAACGCAGAAATCCTGCTCGATAACGCAACGGAGCGTGTCGATACCGGCCTCGCAAGCCTGATGTTGATTGCTCGATACCATGACGTTCCCGCGGACGCCAAGCAGATCGCTCACGATTTCGCAAAAGCCGGCGCGTCCATGGATGAAACGTCTATTGTTCTCGCCGCGCGCTCCGTGAAGCTGAAGGCTCGGATCGTAAACGTGCGAAAGTCCCGCCTGGAGACATTGCCTTATCCTGTCATCGCAAAGATGCGGAACGGTGAATTTGTTGTTGTAGGCGGTTGGCGGGAGGAAGGACTTATCGTCCAGGACACCACGAGCGGTAACGTAATGTTGCTGCCGCAACAAAACTATATGGATGCGTTTACAGGCACATTCATTTTCATCGCATCGCAAGCCTCCATAACTGGGAATGTCGCGCGTTTTGACTTCAGCTGGTTTGTACCGGCCATCGTTAAATATCGACGAGAACTTGGAGAGACGCTTTTCGTCTCCCTTGTGTTGCAGCTTCTCGCGCTTGCAACGCCGTTCTTCTTTCAGGTCATTACAGACAAAGTCCTGGTGAACAAGGCCGCCAGCACGCTGCAGGTGCTCTCCATTGGCCTCCTGTGCGCTTATATTTTCGAGACCCTGCTTTCTGCACTGCGCACATATGTGTTCTCGCACACGACCAATCGCGTGGACGTCGAGCTTGGCGCGCGGCTATTCCGGCACCTGTTATCCCTTCCAATCAACTACTTCCATGCCAGACGCGTTGGCGATTCTGTCGCCCGTGTGCGTGAGCTTGAAAACATCCGGGACTTTCTCACCGGCAATGCTGTCACAGTTGTCCTCGACCTTTTGTTTTCGGTCGTCTTTCTTGGGATCATGCTTGTCTACAGCACGAAGCTGTCGATGATTGTTTTCGCCTCGTTGCCGGTTTACGTTATTATATCGGTGATCTACACACCGTTGCTCCGACGTCGCCTCGAGGAAAAGTTCAATCGGGGGGCGGAGAACCAGTCCTTCCTTGTGGAGACAATCTCCGGCGTTGAAACCGTTAAGGCCGGCGCCGTCGAGCCCCAATGGCAGCGCAAGTGGGATCTGCAGCTAGCGTCGTATGTGAACGCCAGCTTTCGGGCGATGAACACCGGAACAATAGCGGGCGCATGGGTCACCTTTGTGGGCCGCGTTGTGACGGTGCTTATCATGTGGCTTGGCGCGATCGAGGTCATCGAGGGACGCCTCACAATCGGCGAACTCATTGCGTTCAACATGTTTGCGCAACATGTGTCCGGACCCGTCTTGCGGCTCGCGCAGTTATGGAATGACTTTCAGCAGGTCGGAATCTCGATGCAACGCCTCGGCGACATCCTGAATACCCCGGGCGAGACCGGCTCGGCCCAGGTTGTGCTGCCACGCATCAAGGGCAAGGTTGACATCAAGGACGTCTATTTCCGTTACAACGTTGATGCACCCGACGTGCTCCACAATGTGAGCCTGTCAATTGCTCCAGGTGAGGTGGTGGGCGTTGTCGGGCGTTCTGGTTCCGGCAAGAGCACGCTCACCAAGCTGGTTCAACGCCTGCAAGTGCCCCGACAGGGCCGCGTGATGATCGACGACGTGGACCTCTCCACGGTCGATACGGCTTCGTTGCGACGGCAGGTGGGTGTGGTGCTTCAGGAGAACGTCCTGTTCAGCCGGAGCATCCGGGACAACATCGCGCTCTCGGATCCCGTCGCCTCCATTGAGTCTGTGATCGAGGCGGCCACCCTCGCCGGCGCCCATGAGTTCATCAGCGAGCTTCCTGCGGGCTACGATACACTTGTTGGCGAACATGGCTCCACCCTGTCCGGCGGCCAACGCCAGCGTATCGCCATCGCGAGAGCCCTCCTGTCGCAGCCGCGCATCCTCATATTCGATGAGGCGACGAGCGCGCTTGACTATGAATCCGAGCGCGCAATCCAGAAGAACATGGCCGAGATCTGCAAAGGCCGAACCGTCATCATCATCGCTCATCGCCTGTCAGCCGTTCGAAATGCCGACCGGATTATTGTGTTCGAACGGGGGAAGATCATCGAGGAAGGCGCATACCAAGATCTCGCAAGCCGCCCAGGGGGCGCCTTTGCCCGGCTGCTGTCGCTCCAGAATGCAATGGATTGAAACGGCGGCGCAATGCCTTGGCCACTGAAATCCAGCGCCAGTCCTCAGCGCAAGCATCTACCCCGCTTGTGGTCACGGCCTGGGAGCGCGTTGCCCTTGAACACAGATACCTGCTCCCGGCCGCTTCGTATCGATTGTCGCAAGCGGAACTCCGGTGACGATACCGCGGGCCCATGTCCACGCGATAGCTGCTCAAACGTAACAGCACGCTGGATAAGCGTCTATGATTTCGAAGATATTTCACCCGACATGACCAAATTGCCGCCATGGACGAAGCAAACAGATTTACCCCTTCGCAAGAATCTCATTGACGCTTAGACAAGAGCTTCCTTAAGTTAAGTCCAAGATAAGCGCGGTCCGCCGCCGCCACTTAAGAGGGACGTAAATGCCGTGTCGCCAAGGAAGCTCTGCACCGCGACGGAACTAGCCGCAGCCGCGCTCGCGAACAGCGCTTTTTTGGCCGCCACGATCCTGCGGATCCCAGCTTGAGGCTTCATCGAAAGCGACCAAAGCTCGCAGCATCGCTTTGTTGTCGTAAGCCTATTAAGATCTAAATACTCGCGAAATGTGAAACACCCGGCGGTATAAACAAGTATTTACAATAGGAAGCAAAACGATTTTCAACGATGGGGCTATTTATGACGACCACTTCATGCAAGGACACTTCGCGCCGCGCGCCGCCCAAATCCCGGCGCACCATCATGGTGGTCGGTGATCACTTTTCGGACGTTGATGGCCCCGGGTCAGGTTTTGGCGCCGGGCGAAAGTACGCCAGCATCTGGACGCGCGAGCTGCTCGACAACGCTGCGTCGCAAAACTACAAGGTCATTCAAGGCGGGAACAGCCGCGGCGGTAGTGAGCTCGCCATGGGCGGCGC
>JAIXSM010000040.1 GCA_027484655.1 Hyphomicrobiales bacterium
CGAGGTGCGCGCTGACATCGGCATCGCGCTCGACGGCGATGCGGACCGCGTGCTGCTCGTGGACGAGCTCGGCCTTCCTATCAACGGCGATCAGGTGATGGCCGTCATAGCTGAAAGCTGGAAGGAGGACGGTCGCCTCAGCCGCCCCGGCATTGTCGCCACAGTGATGTCAAATCTGGGACTCGAGCGTTATCTGCACTCCATCGGCCTTACGCTGGCGCGCACTGCTGTGGGCGACCGCCATGTGCTGGAACACATGCGCGAGCATGGGTACAACGTGGGGGGCGAGCAGTCCGGCCACATCATTCTCTCCGATTACACCACCACCGGCGATGGGCTCATTTGCGCGCTGCAGGTGCTCGCTGTGGTGCGACGGCAGGATCGGCCCGTTAGTGAGGTGTGCCAGCGTTTCGAGCCTGCGCCGCAGGTGCTCAAGAACGTGCGCACAACGTCGCGTGATGCGCTGCGCGCGGACACCGTGCAGCGCGTGATCGCTGACGGCGAGCGGCGTCTCGCCGGCGGTCGCCTGCTTATTCGCCCCTCCGGCACAGAGCCTGTCATTCGCGTGATGGGGGAGGGCGACGATCCCGTGCTCGTCGAGGCGGTGGTGGACGACATCTGCGACGCCATCCGCGCCGCCGGTCGCGCCGAGGTCGCGGAGTAAAGGCTGGAAAGAGGACGCGCGCCATGGCTTGCAGGCCGTGGCGCGACGGATCAGGCGTAAAAAAGTGCCGCTTGACGCAGGGTTCTGACAGGCGTAACCCCATCCGCGGGACACCTCCCCCCAACGGGAGGCGCCCATCTGAAAGGATGGACTGACATGACGAATACGCTTGCTCCCGCGCACAAGCCCGCGAACCCGAACTTCTCTTCCGGCCCCTGCGCAAAGCGCCCCGGATACTCCCTCGAAAATCTGAAAGGCGCGCCGCTCGGCCGTTCGCATCGCGCGAAGGTCGGCAAGGTGAAGCTGAAGCGCGCCATCGATCTTACCCGTGAAATCCTCGGCGTTCCCGCCGACTACCGCATCGGCATTGTTCCCGCCTCCGACACCGGCGCGGTTGAAATGGCCATGTGGTCGCTGCTTGGCGCCCGCGGCGTCGACATGCTCGCCTGGGAAAGCTTCGGCGAAGGCTGGGTGACGGACGTCGTCAAGCAGCTCAAGCTGAAAGACGCCCGCATCCTGAAGGCGCCGTATGGCGAGCTTCCTGATCTCACCCAGGTCAACTTCGACAACGACGTTGTCTTCACATGGAACGGCACCACGTCCGGCGTGCGCGTGCCCAACGCTGACTGGATCCCGGCGGACCGCAAGGGCCTGACGATCTGCGACGCGACGTCGGCCTGCTTCGCCCAGCGCCTCGACTACTCGAAGCTCGATGTGGTCACCTTCTCCTGGCAGAAGGTGCTGGGCGGCGAGGCTGCGCACGGCATGATCATCCTCAGCCCGCGCGCTGTGGAGCGTCTCACGTCCTACACGCCCGCATGGCCGATGCCGAAGATCTTCCGCATGACCAACGGCGGCAAGCTGATCGAAGGCATCTTCGTCGGCGACACCATCAACACGCCGTCCATGCTCTGCGTCGAGGATTATATCGACGCGCTGGAGTGGTCGCAGTCCATCGGCGGTCTTGATGGCCTCGTCGGCCGCGCCGACGCCAACACCAAGGCCATCGCCGATTGGGTCGCGAAGACCTCGTGGGTCGATTTCCTCGCCAAGAGCGCGGACATTCGCTCCAACACCAGCGTGTGCCTGAAGGTTGTCGATCCCGCCATCACCGCACTGCCGGAAGACAAGCAGGCCGCGTTTGTGAAGGCGATGGTGGCAGCCGTGGAAGGCGCTGGCGCCGGCTACGACATCGACGGATATCGCGACGCGCCTCCGGGCCTGCGCATCTGGTGCGGCGCCACGGTTGAAGCCGCCGACGTCGCGGTTCTCACGCAGTGGCTCGACTGGGCCTTCGCGAAGGCCAAGGCTGAACTGGCCGCCTGACGCGCCGTTCGCTTTCACGGGAGACGCGCGCGTGCGCGCTCCCGCCCTCGATCAAGCATCATCATACGCCTGCCTGCTTCACACGCTGAAGGAATAATCCCATGGCGCCTCGCGTTCTCATTTCCGACGCTCTGTCTCCCGCCGCCGTCCAGATCTTCAAGGATCGTGGCGTCGAGGTCGAATTCCAGCCCAATCTCGGCAAGGACAAGGACAAGCTCGCCGAACTCATCGGCCAGTTCGACGGCCTCGCCATTCGCTCCAACACCAAGGTCACCGCGAAGCTCCTTGAAAGCGCGAACAACCTGAAGGTGATCGGCCGCGCCGGCATCGGCGTCGATAACGTTGACATTCCCGCCGCCACGGCGCGCGGCATCATTGTGATGAACACGCCGTTCGGCAATTCCATCACCACCGCCGAGCACGCTATCGCGATGATGTTCGCGGTCGCCCGCGAGATCCCCGCCGCTGACGCCTCAACGCAGGCTGGCAAGTGGGAGAAGAACCGCTTCATGGGCGTCGAGATCACCGGCAAGACGCTGGGCATCATCGGCTGCGGCAACATCGGCTCCATCGTCGCTGATCGCGCGGTTGGCCTGCGCATGCGCGTGGTTGCGTTCGACCCCTTCCTGTCGCTTGAGCGCGCCCGTGATCTGGGCGTCGAGAAGGTGGACCTCGAAGACCTGCTGAAGCGCGCTGATTTCATCACGCTGCACACGCCGCTGACGCCGCAGACGCGCAACATCATGTCGGCGGAAAACATCGCCAAGACCCGCAAGGGCGTGCGCATCATCAACTGCGCGCGCGGCGAGCTGGTCGATGAGGCCGCCATGCGCGAGGCGCTGGTGTCGGGCCATGTGGCCGGCGGCGCGTTCGACGTGTTCTCGGAAGAGCCGGCGACGTCGAACCCGCTGTTTGGCCTGCCCAACGTGGTTTGCACGCCGCATCTGGGCGCCTCCACCACGGAAGCGCAGGAGAACGTGGCGCTGCAGGTCGCCGAGCAGATGTCGGATTATCTGATCCGCGGCGCCATCTCCAACGCGATCAACTTCCCCTCGATCACCGCGGAAGAAGCGCCGAAGCTGAAGCCCTTCATCGCGCTCGCCGAGAAGCTGGGCTCGTTCGCCGGCCAGCTCACGGAGACCGGCGTCAAGAAGCTGACGATCACCTACGAGGGCGGCGTCGCTGAACTGAAAACCAAGGCGCTCACTGCTGCGGCCATCGCCGGCTTCCTGCGCCCGATGCTGTCGGATGTGAACGTCGTGTCGGCGCCCATCGTCGCCAAGGAGCGCGGCATGGTCATCGACGAGGTGACCCGCGCGGCGGAAGGCGATTACGAGTCGCTCATCACCGTGACGGTGGAGACCGACCGTCAGACCCGCTCGATTTCGGGCACCGTGTTCCACGATGGCAAGCTGCGCATCGTCAACATCAAGGGCATCAGCGTCGACGCCGAGTTCGCGCCGTCCATGATCTATGTGACGAACGAGGACAAGCCGGGCTTCATCGGCCGCTTTGCCGGCGTGATCGGCGAGTCGGGCCTCAACATCGCGACGTTCGCGCTCGGCCGCGACGCTCCTGGCGGCTCGGCCATCGCGCTCGTGCAGATCGACGGCGACGTGCCGGACGCTGTGCTCAACAGCATCCAGCAGATCCCGGGCGTGAATCAGGCGAAGGCGCTGAAGTTCTGAGGCGCTTTTGGACCGCGGGCGTCCTCGCCCGCAGGTTTCATTCAGGAAGGGGCTGCGCGCGGAAACGTGCGCGGCCCCTTTCTATCTCGTCCCCCATTTTTCGCACACGTAGATGCCGCCGAGCACCAGCGCCAGGGCGGCCACGTGGTAGGCGCTCAAGCTTTCGCCGAGGATCAGCAGCGACAGGATCGCGCCAAAGACGGGCGTGAGATTGTGGAATGTCGCCGCCCGACCCGGCCCCACCAGCTCCACGCCGCGCATGAAGAACAACTGCCCCAGAAGCGACGTGAAAATCGAAATGTAGAACAGGGCGGCCAGCCCTTTCCATGTTGGAAAGATCATCGCGCCGGCGGCGTACTCCCACACCATCAGGGGCAGGGACGTTGCGAACGACACGACGCTGATGAGCGCGAATAGCGCCCAGGCCGAGCCCGGCGGCTTCTGGCGCAGGGCGATCACGTACATCGCGTAGAGCGATGACGAGACGAACTGGTAGAAATCGCCGATGTTCACGGCGGTTCCCGCCAGCGCCAGCGGGTTTCCCTGCGTGGCTACAAGCACCACGCCCGCGAGCGATACGGCGAGGCCGACCCAGCGCACGGCGCCCACCGGCGTGCGATAGGCGACCCACGCGCCGATGATGACCAGCACCGGCGTCACGCCCTGCAAAATGGCGAGATTCAGGCCGCTGGTGTGGACTGCAGCGAGGAAGATCAGCGCGTTCGAGAACGTGAGCAGAGCGCCCATCATCGCGAGCCAGCGCCAGCTTTTGCGCATCTCGCCCCAGTCCGCGCGCACGTCCTTCGGCAGGAAGAAGAAGAGCAGCGCGCACGCGATCGCCCATCGTCCGCCAACGATCAGCATCGGCGAGATTTCGCCGACCGCAAGCCGCGCAGCCGGCACATTGCCGCCCCAGAACAGGGTGGTCAGCAAAAGCAGCAGCGACGCCGAACCGGCGGCGCGGGCGAAGAAGGTGCTGGCGATGCGCGGCACGGTTCAGATCCTGTTTCACCTCTCATGCCGTGAAAGGCGGGTCGCGTCGAGTGGAGCGCGTTCCATTGCCGTAATGATGCGCCGGCTGCAGTATGGCTGCCGACTCGGAGGGTCGGATGGATTTCGCAAGCGACAACGCAAGCGGCGCGTCGGACAAGGTGCTGGCGGCGCTCATCGAGGCCAACAGGGGCTTCGCGCCGGCCTATGGCGCCGATGCGCTGACGCGCGAGGCGGAGATGCGACTCAACGCGCTGTTCGAGCGCGAATGCGCGGTGTTCCTGCTCGCCACAGGCACCGCCAGCAACGCGCTTGCGCTGGCGAGCCTCGCGCCGCCGTGGGGGGCGATCTTCTGCCACAAGGACGCGCACGTGATGGACGACGAGTGCGGCGCGCCAGAATTTTACAGCGCCGGCGCGAAGCTTGTGGGGCTGGAGGGCGATGCCGGCAAGATTGATCCGGCCTCCTTCGAGGCGGCGCTGGACGCCTATCCGCGCGGCCTCATCAAGCAGGTGCAGCCCGCCGCGCTCACCCTCTCGCAGGCCACTGAAAGCGGCACGCTCTACAGCGTCGATGAGATCGCTGCGTTTTCCGCCCGCGCCCACGATTCGGACCTGCGCGTGCATATGGATGGCGCGCGATTCGCGAACGCCGTCGCGGCGCTGGGCTGCACGCCTGCGCAAATGACATGGCGCGCCGGGGTCGACGTGTTGTCGTTGGGCGCCTCGAAGAACGGCACGCTCGCGTGCGAGGCGGTGGTGTTCTTCGATCCCGCGCTGGCGGCCGACTTCGCCTATCGCCGCAAGCGGGGCGGGCACACGCTCTCCAAGGGCCGGTTTCTCGCCGCGCAGATGAATGCGTGGCTTGCGGACGATCACTGGCTGCATCTGGCGCGCCACGCCAACGCGGTTGCCGCGCAGCTTGAGGAGGGATTGCGCGCGGCTGGCGCGCG
>JAIXSM010000061.1 GCA_027484655.1 Hyphomicrobiales bacterium
AGCCAGCGCGATGGAGCAGGCCATCACCCGCCTGCACGAAGAAAACAGCGCCTTGACGGAAGGACTGACTGCGGCGGTGAACGCCACTGTTGAACTCACCACCAGCACGGTTCAGCAGGTTGCCGCGGACATCAACGATAACGGCCGCGTGGTCGTGGGCGAGCTGAGGGCTGCGAGCGAAGACACCACTCGCAATGTGACGACGGCAACGCGCGTAGTTGAGAGCGATCTTTCCGCCCTGCGCACAACGCTTGTCGAAACATTCGATGCGCGTACGAACGAGATCAAGACCACTGTTGAGACATCCGCACGCAGCGTGGGCGATGCGGCGAAGACCGCCAGCGAGCGCGCCGCAAGCGCGATGGAGAAAACCCTTGCGGGAATCGAGCGCCAGACTCGCGACGCGCTAGCCGGCGTTGCGCAGACCGGCGACCGGGTGAGCACGGACGTGTCGCAAGCTACGGATCGCCTCGGATCAACGCTCAACGAGATCGGCGCCTCGCTCATCTCGGGCATCGAGGAGCGCACTATCCGGCTGGCGGACAGCTTCGACTCCTCTGCAAACGCCATGTCCACTGCAGTTCAGGCTTCAGCCGGCATCGCCTCCCAGGCGCTTGAGCGGACCATGTCCGCCCTTGAGACGCAAACACGCGAGATGGTCGGCGGGCTTGCGATCACCGGCGAGACCCTCGCCGCACGCGTGGGCGATGCAGCGCAGCGCCTTGAGCAAACGCTTGAAAGCTACGGCTCTGAACTGGTGGGCGGCATTGATGACCGAACCCGCAATCTTGCCGAAGCCATCGAGATGTCGTCTCGGACTGTGAGCGCAACCGTGGAGGCGGCTGCGGATGTTACGTCCACCTCCCTCGCGCGCACGATCGACGCGGTGGAGACCCAGGGCCGGACGGTTGTGGAGGAACTCACGGCGACCTGCGAGGCAACGACTTACCGCCTGTCCGACGCCGCCCAGCGCATGAGCTCCTCACTGGAGAGCTTGGGTTCCGATCTCGTTTACACGATCAACGATCGCGCGAGCGCGCTTTCCGCGACTGTTGAGTCGTCGGCGCGCGAAATCACATCCGCCGTTGAAGGCTCCGCCCTCATAGCGACCGAGTCGATGGAGAAGACCGTCGCCGGCGTCGAGGCGCAAAGCCGTCGCGTGATCGCCGGCATGTCGAAAGCGGCAGAGACCATGGCTGCTGACGTCACAGCAACGGCGCAGCGCGTCGAAGTGAGCGTGGGCGCTCTCGGCGACTCCCTTGCAACAACGCTCGAGGGTGCAGTGACGCGCCTGACCGGCGCCGTCGAGACCTCGACTCTGGAAGTGAATGCGTCGGTGGAGGCCTCCACCAACGCAACCGCGCAGCAAATAGACAAGGCGATCTCCACGATCGAGACACACAGCCGCGACGTCATCGAAGGCCTCTCGCTGGCGACCGACACCGCCGCTGGCAGCCTCACCGAGGCTGCGCAGCGCATGGAAACGTCGATCGACGCTCTCGGGTCTTCGTTGGTCCTCACGTTTGACGACGGGGCAACGCGCCTGGCTTCGACCATCGAAGCATCGGCGGGCGCTGTCGCATCGACCGTTGAGGTTTCCGTTGAGCGTTCGACGCAGACCGTTGAACGTGCTGTGTCGCGCATTGATGAGCAGTCAAGGCAAGCCGTGACCGCCGTGCAAACGGCGGCTGACGGCGTCGCCAGCAGCATCGGGGAGGCCACAGAGCAGATGTCTGGCTCCCTGGACAGCCTCGGGGCCTCTGTTGTCGGGGAAATCGCCGAGCGGACGGAGAAGCTGGCAGAAACCCTTGGCGCCACGGCGCAGGACATCACGTCCTCCGTGGACGCCGCGGCGACCGCCGCCACGAGGACGATGAACCGCACGATTTCGACAATCGAGGAACGCGGGCAGGAAGTGGTCAACGGCCTGGAATCGGCCAGCGACAACATCGTCTCGCATATCGGGGAGGTCTCAGACCGTATGCGCGGATCTCTGGGCGAGATTCGCGCTACGGTGTTCGCTGTTGTCGACGAGCGCACGTCTGCCCTTGCAACGCAGATCACCCAGACCGCAAACGCGCTCGATGGCGAGATCGAAAGCCATGTGCAGCAGGTGGCCGAACGACTCGATGTGGCCAGCCTCGCGCTCACGTCGCGTATTATGGAAGCCTCGGAGCGCTTCGATGAATCGTTCTCCCGGAACGAGGCTGCTTTCGTGGCCGGCGTCTCGCGCAAGTTCGACGAATTCACGGACGCTTTGAAGACCACCGGAAACTCCATCTCCAAGGAAGTCGCGCACGCGACGAAATCAACGGAGACAGCGCTGGAAGAATCCTTGGCGCAGCTTTCCGAACAAACCGGCAAGCTCACCGAAACCATCTCGGTGACGACCCAGGGCGTCGAGACTCGGCTCTCCGAGACGGCCAGCAAGGTTGTGGGCAAATTCGAGGAACTCGAGACCTCCACGGTCTCAAGCCTCGAAACATCAGCGCAAAACCTGCGGAAGGCGCTGGAGGCGGGAACCCAGTCGGTCGCCCAGAAAATCGAGGCTACTGCAGCCGGCGTCGACTCAGGCATCGAGCGCGTGGTTTCGGCGCTTGGCGTTCAGCTGCAAGAAGCGAACCTGCAATCAACGGATCATCTCAGCGCCCAGCTGCAGGAGATGCACACCTCGATCAACACTGCCGCCAGCGCCGTGCGCGAAACCTTCGAGTCCGGCGCGAGCAACCTTGAGGAGCGTGTGGCGGAAGCCACAGAGCGCAGCCTCGTGGCGCTGCGCTACCAACTCGGCCAGGCCGAGGATGAAATCCTCACGCAGCTCGATCAACTCGCAGGAACCATCAGCTCCGCAGCCACGGAGCATGCGAAAGGACTCTTCGGCAGCATTGAAGAGAAGTTTTCGGCGTTCAATGCACTGCTGCAGCAGCACAACGACAAGGCGATCGAGCGTTTGCGCGAGCAGCAGAGGCAGGTGGCGACGCACCTGTCGGAGGAACTCGACAAGATGCTGGAGTTCTCTCTCGCAAGCAGCCACCAGACGGAGTACGACGTGCAACGCGCCGTGGATGCGCTTTCCGCCTCCGCGGAGACCGTGCGCGAGCAGCTGCGGCAAGCGATCGACCAGGTGGTTGCAGAGACGCAGCAAGCCCTCACGAACCGCGTTCAAGCGCTCGCGGAGCAGGTTTTGAGTGAGGTCGGGTCCAGCGAAAGCAAGGTGTTCGGCAATCTTGAGCGCGCTTACGGGTCTCTTCTCGACCGGGAAGCTGACGTGATTTCACGCGTTCATGATCGCGTCCAGCACATCGAGGCCGCGCTCTCCCAAGCGACAAGCAAGCTTGAGACGACGGCCAATCTGGTTGATCTGCCGTCCCTGCTCGGGCGCATGGCGTCGAACGATCGCGCGCTCACAAACGCGGTGGCGACGGCGTCCGGCCGGCTTGAGGCGGCGCAAGCGGATCTTCGCGAGCGTACAAACTTCGCCTCGCTGCGCGGAGCGTTGGACGCCGCGGCGAAAGTCGATGAAACGCCTGCGCCAAACGCGCCCGGCGCTCGCCAAAGCCTGCGCTCTCTCCGCGCCAAAGGGCGGACTGACACCGAGAAGACAGCCGCTTCAGTCGATAGAGGGGTGACGCCGCTCAAACGCGGGAGTGCGCAGCGTCCGGCGGGCGTTCGCGCCACGCAAGAGACGCCCACGACGCTGAGCCAGTGGGACTCTGCGCAGGCGCTCGGATCGGCGGCCGCCGCGGTAGCATACGACAGATATCCGCGGTCCGAGCCCTCGTTCTTCGCCGCGCCCGCCACGCAACCTGACAGGGAAACCTCGGCCGTTGATGAGGCGCGCGCAGGGCAAAGCAGGCTCGGGGCGCGCAAGGCAGGCGCCAAGATGAAGGAGTCTTCCCTGACGCGGGCCTATTTCCCGTACCCCGCGTGGGTGGACGCAGTGCTCAAGTCAATCGAGGATCCCGGCAGCCTTCGTCCGCCCTTCACCTACAAGAACATTCTTGAGCTGGAGGGGACGACACAGAACCTCGTCACGTCAGCGTCGCTCGCGCATTGCTGGGCCAATTGCCTCAACGGCTCGCAAACGCCACAGGACTTCTCGAAGGCGCTCAGCCCCGCGGGTTTGAAGGTCGTCGAGGCGATTGAGTGCATCTACCTCAACAGCGAGGCCGGCAAGTCCGTACTGGAAGACTACATGGTGACCTTCGAAAAGGATCTGCAGAAGTCATCCGGCGGACAAACGGAGCAGATGGTGCAGCGCCTGGCCTACGGTCGCGGCGGCATCTATACGCTGATCGCATTCGCGGCGCGCAAGATCTGAGATTGCGCGCTGCAACGCTGACCCCCACTGACCTGTCGCGCGGCCGCACCGTTTTGGGGCCGCGCGGCAAAAGAAAAGTCTGAAACGTTCCGCCTGGTCCATTAAGGCCAGGTCAGGATAATGGCTTGTTGCTGGCTTCGTGACAGAGACGGGGAAACCACTCTCGTAGCGAAAGCGGGCGCACATGAGCAGCAAGAATCCAAACGCCCGTCGGCGCCGAGCGCGCCACACACGCTCGCCGGATTCTTCAATGTTTCAAAGAAATCAGTTCGTCAGCCTTGATCTTTGCTTTTGTTTTCGTGTTCAGCAATCAGACCTTCAGCGAGAAGCTTCTTAGCCAAGACAACAGCTGAGGCGGCATTCGCCGCAGTCCCGTCGGCGCCGAGTTCATCAACAAGTTCCGGCCGGAGTGTCACCATTGGACCGCCGATCATGACGCCGATATGCGGGTTAAGCGAATGGTCCCGGACAGACTTTATCATCTTCGCCAAAGTGGTCGTCTGGCTATGTCCACTTATGGAAATGGCGACGACGGCAAGCCATTCTCGCGTCACGAAATCGATCAGCTTTACGTGATCGCTTCCATCAAGCGTAAAGACCGCCCACCCCGCAGCCTTCAAGAACTTCTGAACAATCTGATTCCCGAGCCGGTGATTTTCGCCAGGAGCCACCATGACCAAGGCTCGGCGTCGGTCGTCGTATGGCCCCACTCCGCCAAGATCAGCAAAGTGATGGACTATGCGCTGAAGTCGGCTGATGCCGACCGTAACGGCAACGAAGTCGATATGATCCACATCCCAGAGTTCGCCGAGGCGTCGCGCTGTAGGCTCGACCAACTCAAGGTGGAGGTCATCTAACGAAATACCCTGATCACGGAGAGAATAGATGTATTCCATAGCATCCGCGTTATCAGGCCCGAGAATAAGGGCGCTCAGCTTCCGGATGTTCTCTTCTGTGGGATGGAGACCCTCCTCAGCCCGCTTGAACAGCCCGCTGTGCTGCGACCAAAGTGCCGGGATGACAGTTTGCGTGATGACGTTGGCAAGCACGGCCTCATGCAAAAAGCGATCAGACTTTATCTGCTCCAGACGGCCGCCCTCTCCCGCACCAAGGTCCGGACGTTCACCAAGCCGAGCATCCTCTGGAGGCTGACTGTCTCCCCTGGCCAAAACTTCCTCCACCGTTTTCTACATTCTTTCGGTGTAATAGATTTTATGGGTTAAGCGTCACGGAAAGACTGCCTTAGGTCAAGTGAGTATCTGGTATCAGCCCACGCGGCTTTCGGGCGCACCTGATGCCTCGATAAATGCTCGCCCTTCGCATATGGGTGAGAGCAAAATCCGCCGAGGCCCTAATCGCTGCTGGATGACAAAACAGTGGCAGGTCAGTGGCAGGTCATCAGTTCTCAGTGGAACTCAACATCCCAGGCTCTTCTAGAACGACACCCGCACGCCGCCGGTGGCGCTCCAGCCGCTGATATCGGCGCCGAAGCGTCCGTCCGCGCGCAAGAACGCGACCACGGGAGCTGTCGTCAGCTTTGCGTCAACGCCCAGGCTCACTTGAGTGAAGCTTTGGATCGTGTGTGTCCTAACGTCGGCAATGGCTCCGGACAAAGCCTCAAATTGCGTCATGGCCGCCCGATGGAGCTCGCGCCAGAAATTCACGCTTACGTAAGGATCGACCTGAAGCTCGTGATTGATTAGCAAGGAAGCCCCTACGCGCGCGCCAACCTTCCCAAGGTCACTCCTGATATTCGCAAGCCGCAACTCGCCGACGTCCTCGACGGTGACGTTGCCCCCCTGGTGCCGCGTGCGGCTGAAGCCGATGGACGGCTCCAGAAACAACCCGCCATCCGACAGGCGATATCCGGCGTTCAGGGCAATCGTGTCTACATGTGATTTAATGGGCGCTTTGAAGCCCACGCCGGCATTGTAGACCGCTCCGTCGAAATTAAGACGACGCGCCTGTGCGTCCGCAAAGAAGCCGTTGCCTTGCAAGGCGAGATAGGTCGTGAAGTAAGGAGACGAAAACGTTGAGCTTGCCCCTGACTGAACATTGCGGTCAGATCCGCTCAAATCCACCTGCCCAGCCGAAACGCCAAGGTGGAGATTTAGGCCGCTCCCGCTCACGTTCGCTACGCCAAAGTCTGCGCCGACCTGGAACCCCGCGAACTTGATGCCGACGGTCGTGCGCGCCGGCGCTCCGAAGGTACTCGTACTAGAATAGGAAATCTGGTTGGCGCCACCGGCGGGCAGGATCCACAGCCCGCCAAAGCCGGCATCTGCAGCAGCGCCGACGGGCGCCGCCAGAAGCGACGACACGTTTTGGAAGAAGCTCGTGTTGAGCGAGGTTAGAGCGCTCTTGGTGTGAGCTACGGGACCGCCTGCAGCGCTCAAATCAAGCGTCGAGACGATGCCCCAAACGCCATCACTGATCCGCTGAAAAGAATACCCTATCATTTTTCCCGGAGCCAAGGTCGCCACTGTATCGGCATCAGTAGCCGCCGCGAAGCTCGCAGCGCCGGATCCCTCGATAAGCTTGAGCGGCGTTGTAAAAAAGCCCTTGGTGGCGTCCAGGTTCTTGAGTGTCACGATTGAGGAGCCGCTGGAACCAGCCCCGGTGATCGTCAGATTGTCGCCGGTCGGAGCGCCGCTCGCCATGCTGACGTCAATTGCAATGACTGATCCTGGGCTGCCGACATACGTTCCATTCAGCGTCAAACGGTCCGTTGAGACCAGATTGCGCATCGTGAGAACGCCGGTCCCGTGATTGTTGAACGTCCCCGCGCCCAAGTTCCGGACGCCAGCAGAAGCCAGGGTTGCGGCGTTGTTAAAGCTGCCCACGCCGGTCAAATCGCCGGATGAAATATCGACGATGCCGATGGCGCTGTTGGTGAAACTAGGAGAGCCTGTGAAGTTCAAAGAGCCGGAAGTGGAAAATGATCCTGTATTCGTCACGGCGGCAAGTACAGATGAGGACATGCTGAACGTCGTGGGGCCGCTGGTGGAAATCGTTCCGGAATTTGAGAAGGTGACAACGCCGTTCGCGCCGAATTGGCTGGCGCCAGACGTCGTCCAGGTACCCGCGTTGGTCAAAGTGGTTGAGGCCGCTGAATAGGAGGGGTCGCCGGAGCCTAGCGACAGTCGGCCCGTAATCGAACCGCCAATACTGTTGGTAATCGAGATCGATCCGGGGTTGGCAAGATCGAGACCAACCAGCGTGACAGCGTATCCTGCGGCGGGGTTACTCCGAGTGGTTGTAATGGATCCCGAATTGGTGAGGGACAGATTTCCCGTTAGGGAACTACCCCAGACGGCGGCCGTTGTGACGTTGCTTCCACTGCCCGTCAAGGCCCCGCCATTTTTGATCGACACGTTGCCAACCGCGGCAAGAGCCGTAATAGCCGCCCCGCTCGCGGCGGTTACAACGCTCCCTACCTTAGTATTGACGGTGACCACGTCGGCGGCAGTCGCGAGGATTCCGAAGTTTCCGGTGGTGGTGATCGTGCCGGCGATACCATCAGAGCCTCCTATGCGGACGTTTCCCGCAACAGCGGACGCTACGACTCCGCCACTGAGCACTGTTGGAAGCGATAGCCCGCTCAGAAGGGTGGACACGGTGCTTGAGTCGATGCTGCCTGTCCCAGAGGTCACGTTGCCAGGGTCAGTGATCGTAACGTTCCCGACCGCTGAAAGCCCGAAAATTCCCGGCCCCTTGTTGCTGGCCGTTGTGATGGAACCCCCAGCGCCGTTGATTGTGACTCCGGTCGCCCCGATGGCGGCGACACCAGGGCCGGCAACCAAGCTGATCTGGCCCAGATTGGTGATGGTGACCGAGCCCAGTGTCGTCATCGAGACGCCGCCGTCGCCACCTGATAAATTGTTGACCACCGCATCCGCAGCAATGGTGATCCTCGAGTTAACAAGCTTGGAGGCTGAATAGCCATTGGTGTCCGTGCCCGAGCAAGCCACTGTCCAGGTAGCGACTCCAGAACCGCTGCACGCGGCCATGGCCTTCGTAATGATCATAGCGGGCGCGCTCATTAACGCGCTGCCCCCAACTGCGATGGCGGCGATAGGGCGCATTTTGTGTGCGGATAAAAGATGTGCGCGCACGGATGGAGCACCTTAATTCAAGTAAAAATAAAGCAGCTAGCCTTGCAAGGCGCTGTTCCTCAGCGTCGATGGTCGATGCTGTTCACAGCGCTCTTCAAGGATGTGCTGAATCCGCGCAGGCCCGATGGAATCGCAAAGTATTTTATACCGGACCGTTGTTTGTGCTCGATCAGTCCGTAGTCCTTGAGATTCGCGACCTTTCGGTATGCGGTCGAACGAGGTGTCAGGCCCGCGGCCACCACATCCTGCATGGCGGGCTGGCGGCCCTCCGCCAGCTCACCTGCGATGAAGCCGAAGATGGCGCGCTCTTCGGGATCCAGTTCAGCGAGTCCGTACTTGTGTTCGAGAGTCGACAGTGCGCTGAAGAGACGGGCGAGTGTCTGAGACATTTTTCCAAAGCCATACGAATGACATAGGCAATATTTCCAGATTGTTACCTCTGGCAATCGACAGGAACGGAAAGTGATCAGCCTTTTTCGAAAAGAAGAAACAGATATTTATTCTTTCGAAATCAGTAATTTAACTTCTTCCCGCTTTGTTTGAAATGTGGTCAACAAAAAAACGCTTCGCCAGTAGGTCGCCACGACCAACCACTTCGATCAGGGATTGACCGGGTCCGGCATGAAAAATCCGATGATTGTCGCGATTCGGTTGGATCTAGCGTTGCCGAGCGGCGCGCACCGCGAATCTTTATAAGGCTCAAGGCCGCCGAAAGAACCCAGGATGGCTTGTGGGCAACCATTGGGGCTCTGCTCCCAATCGTCACGCCACGGCACGCGACCAACTACTTCACCGCCGCAGGGTATGCCTCATCTTGAACGGAAACCGCTTTGGAAGCACTGATTCAAAAAGCACTTAACTTTTTAGCCGATCATAAAGAAAAAGCACGGTGGCAATGCCACCATGCTGTCAGTCAAAACTCTTGTCAGCCTAGTTGCGCGCGACAACTGCCGACGGCAGAGCACCAAACTTGTAGCTCAGCCCCCCGGATACGCGATGTTCGTCGATACGAGTCGATGTAAAGCTCACGCTACCGTACCGGACCGTCTCCTTGCCGTAATCAGCGTAGCGATATTCGCCGCGGAGGCTCCAATTAGCCGAAAGCGCGTACTGAATGCCTACGCCAGCCGTCCAACCGACACGTGTGCCACCATAAAGATTGGCGTCAGTCCACTCAGCACTTGTAGGGTTAACAGGATTGTCAAACTTCATATTGCCAAACGCCACGCCGCCAGTTGCGTAGAGCAGAGCAGAATCAGATAGGAGGAAGCCCAAACGGGCACGAAGACTACCATCCCACTTCGTGGCTGACCGCCAACCATAAGGAATAGAATTGGCTTCAATGTACCCTTCAGCCGAGCCAAAGCGAGCGTTTACGTCGCCCTCTACGCCCATCACAATGTTGCCGAACTGATGATCATAACCGACGTGAACACCAGCAAGAACAGAGTTCCAACTGGTAACGTTATCACTGCCGTCCCACTCAGACAGTTCACCACCAAATGCGGCTCCGCCAATCTGTGCGCCGACGTAGAAGCCGGACCACGAGTAAGCAGTCGAAGCAGACAACAGCGTAGCAGCTGAGCCGCGACCCGGAAGGTCGGCGGCCAGCGCCGAAACCGACAGAACCGTCAAGGCCGTCGTTGCAAGCAGGAGATTTTTCATTTCAACCTCAATTTTTTACCAGGTTACTGTCGGTACCACCCGGAAACGCATATCGACGGTTACAAAAATCAAATCTGATGTATGTGCTATATTAACAACATAATGGAAATGAAGGGCTGCTTGGGAGTGCACAAGTGGCTTTAGGCGAGCGGGTTATTGTTGCGTGCGATGTGCTGGAGGCGAACAAGCGCCCCGTCTCCGCTGTGGCCGACCACTATGAGATCCGCAACGTCACGCGGGTCGACATCGCCATGAACCACGCCACCGGCTGCGTTCTGCTGCGTGATTCCGGGCACTCACTGGAGGAGCGGATCCTGCGCGAGCAGTTTGGCTGAGCGAATTGCCAGTGGGCGCCTAACTGGACCGCGCGCCACCGCCCCGGACGCCGAAGGCGATCCGGGGCCCCGCGCGATCTCCACCTGCGGGCGAGGACGCCCGCGCTCCACATTTCCAAAGCGTCATGCCGACGAAGGCAACAAGCGCCCCTTACATCCACGGCGGGCAAACACTTCGGCCCTTGGCCTGTCGGTGATTCCGGCCTTCGCCGGAACGACGGCAATCTGGGCGCCCGATGGCGTTCTCGACGCCGCCTTTTTGCCATGGCGCGCGCGGATCGCAG
>JAIXSM010000050.1 GCA_027484655.1 Hyphomicrobiales bacterium
CACGGGACGGACCCTGGCTATGCGTGCCGCCGGATGCCGAACGAGCGCTGCATCGCGTCCTATCAGGCGCGCATTTCCGGCCCGCTGCTCGACCGCTTCGATCTGTCCATCGAAGTGCCGGCGGTCAGCGCGGCGGATCTCATATTGCCGGCGCCTCGGGAAGGCTCAAGGGAAGCGGCGCAGCGGGTGGCGGTCGCGCGCGAAATGCAGGAGCGGCGCTACGCCGCCATCGGGCTGCCGCACATCGCCACCAACGCCGCCGCGCCGGCCAGCGTTATCGAGACCGTGGCCGCGCTCGACAATTCCGGCTCGGCCCTGTTGCGCGACGCCGCTGACCGGCTGCGGCTCACGGCGCGGGGCTTTCATCGCGTGCTCAAGCTCGCTCGCACGCTGGCGGATCTCGATGGATCGGAAATGGTCGGCCGCGCGCATCTGGCGGAGGCGCTCGCCTACCGGGCGCAAGGGGTTTGGCGGTCACAGGCGGCGTAAGGAGGGAGCCGGGACAGGCGGGCGCGCTGGTTGGCGCTTAGGCGGCGCGGGGTTCGAGCAAGCCGCCGCTGAAGTGCTCGATGTAGCGTGGGTCGATGGCGCTAACGGGCATCACGACAAAGACATCGGTGGCGCCGAACGCATGATCGACGAACGCGCCGTCGCCGAAACGCGCGCCCAGCCGCAGATATCCCTTCAGCAGCGGGGGCAGGCTGGCGATGGCCCGCCGGGGATCGCTGACGACAAGATCTGGCGGCGGCGTATAGCCGCTCACGCCCTCCCGCACGCGAACGCTCCACTCGTCTTGCGCGCGTGCGTGCTGGCGCAGGAAGGCGAGGGCGCCCACATGGCGCAGCGGATCGGCGCCGGGCAGGGAGGCGCAGCCGATCATGCAGTCGATGCGATGATGCCGCGCATAGGCCAACAGGCCGCGCCACAGCAGTTCGAGAACGCGCTTGGCGCGGTATTCCGGCAGCACGCATGAGCGCCCGAGTTCGAGAAAGCGCTTGCCGGGGTGGTTTGCGACGAGCGCGGGCACATCGAACTCGGCCGACGAGTAGAAGGCGCTGGCGTCGCCGATGCGCTCCTGCCGCAGCACGCGATAGGCGCCCACCACCTTCGGTTTGCGCCGACCGAAGCGGTTCACGGCGGCGTGGTCAACGACGATGATGTGGTCGCAGACACGATCGAACGGACAGATATCGCGGCGCCGTGCGCGGGACATGGCGTCGGGAATGGCGCCGCCCTGCTCAAAGAACACGCGGTAGCGCAGGCGCTGGGCTCTCCGGATCTCGCTCTTCGTCACCGCGAACTTCAGTTCAAGCGAACCCGCGCGCGCCAACGTTTCCGGCATCCCTTCCAGGTCGCGAACAAGACGTCGCGGCCTTGCGAAAGCCCCCGTCACGCGCACAAAACCGTGCGCCAGCGCACCCGCCGCCGAAAGCATTCCTCGCGCCCCCGTCCTCAGTTCATACTCCCGTATAGACCACCCCTCGGACGGATTTGTGACAGGTGGCCCGCTTAACTGGCGATGGACAGGGGCGCGCTTGCCGCCACCGCCGCCGCTACCGTCTCCCGCAGCGAATCGGCGTCAACAGGCTTGAGCAGCAGGTCGTCCACGCCGGCGGCCCGCGCCGCGTCGCGCTCGTCCGCGAACGCGCTGGCGGTGAGCGCTACGATGCGGGTTCGTGGCGCCCGGTGCGCGGCCTCCAGCGCGCGGATGCGCCGGGTCGCCTCCAGGCCGTCGACGCGCGGCATGCGCAAGTCCATGAGAATAAGGGACAAGCCGATGCCGTCAGCAGCCATCGCCTCGCGGGCGCGTTCCACCGCCTCAAGCCCGTCGGCGGCGCGGATCACCTCCGCGCCAAGGCGCTCCAGCCGTCGCCGCGTGGCCAGCGCGTTCACCTCATCGTCGTCGGCGAGCAGCACGCGCGCTTGCAGGTTTGGCGCGGGAGGGCGGATCGCGGCGCCTTGCGTTCCGCCGGAGGCGGACTCTAGGCGCGCCAGCAGAGACTCTACGCGCACGGGCTTCACGAGCCAGCCATCGAAATGGCTGAGGGCGCCTGGCTCCATCCGCCGCCGCTCGAAGGGGGAGAACAGCACCAGCGCCCGGCCAGCGCCTGCGCGGCGGGCCGCCGTTGCGATGTCCTCCGCCTGCGCTGCGCCGAGCGCGCAATCGACGATCACCACGTCTGGCGCAGGGCCGCGGGCGAGCGCCTCCAGCGCCGCGGCGACCCCGTCCGCCCGCTCTACGCTGGCGCCGAAACTCGCGAGCCGATCGCCCAGGAACGGCGCCTCAAAGGGCGAGGCCCCCACCACCAGCGCGCGGCGCGCAGCCAGCGGCGCGGGCGCCGCGGACATTGCGTTGGCGTTCTCCCGCAAAGGAAACTCGAAGATGAACACGGAGCCATGCCCATCAGATCGCTCAAGCATCAGGCGACCGCCCATGCCCTCCGCGAGCCGTCGCGAAATCGCCAGCCCAAGGCCCGCGCCGTTGGCGCCGTCGGCGGCGCGCGCGTGGACAAACTCGTCGAAAATGGCGTCCCGCCGCTCTGGCGGCACGCCGCGTCCTGTGTCGATCACCTCGATGCGCACGGTGTCGCCTGCGCGCAGCGCACGCACGCCGACGCCGCCTGCGGCTGTGAACTTGATCGCGTTGCCAGCGAGATTGAGGATCACCTGCCGGATCCGCGCCGCATCGCCAATGAGGGCGCGCGGCAGATCAGGCGCCAGCGAGGTGGCGATCTCCAGCCCCTTGCCCTGGGCGCGGGGCGCCAGCAGTTCGGCGGCGCCTTCCACAAGCGTGGTGAGATCAAACGGCTCCGCCGCCAGTTCGAGGCGGCCCGCCTCGACCTTGGCGAGGTCGAGGATCTCGTCGATGAGGGACGCGAGCGCTGCGCCCGAGGAGCGTATGGCGTCCACGTAGCTGCGCTGTTCGGGCGACAACTCGCTGTCGCCCAGCAGTTCCGCCATGCCGAGAACGCCGCTGAGCGGCGTGCGGATTTCATGGCTCATGGCTGCAAGGAAACGCGTCTTCGCCTCGTTTGCGGCCTCCGCCTGCCGCGCGGCGCCGGCGCTTGCCTCAAGGCTCGTGATCTTGGCTCGCAGTCGCTCGATCTCGCCGTCGATGATGCGCGGGTCGAGCCCCGCGCCCGCGTTGTTGGGGCTCTCTTCCGCGCGCCAGCCAGCCACGAAAGCCCGCGCGCCGTAGCCGCCGACGAACGCAATGAGAAGTCCCGCAAAGACCACAAACCACATAAGCGACCTCGCCTGCGATTCTAAAGCGTCACCTTGCGGAGTGGATCGTTTCGTTAAAGTTAAGATCAAGTATAGGGCGCTGCTTGACGGGGCGGGCGCACGCGCCCAAAGGTTGCCCAAACCCGCTGGGTAAAGCGGGCGGAGAAACGCATCAGGAGAAGAGCATGAGCATGCATCGCGACACGCCGCCGTTCAGGGCCGATCATGTGGGCAGTCTCCTGCGCCCGCCCTCGCTGCTCGCGGCGCGCGAACGTTTCCGCAAGGGCGAGTTGAGCGCGGAGGGCCTGCGCGCGCTGGAGGACGAGGCGATCCGCGAGGTTGTGGCCCTTCAGGAGCGCATCGGCATCAAGGCGGTGACGGACGGCGAATTCCGCCGCACCCTGTGGCACGCGGATTTCCTGCTCTCCTTCGAGAACGTCGTGTCGGTGAAGACGGGCGCCAGCGCCACGTTCCGCACCGCGGAAGGCGACATCGAGCGGCCGCTGTCAGCGTTCCATATCAAGGGCAAGGTGTCGCGCCCACGGCCTATTTTTGTCGATCACTTCAAGTTCGTGAAGTCGGTGGCGAAGGAAACGCCGAAGCAGACGATTCCCTCGCCATCCATCCTGCATTTCCGCGCTGGGCGCGGCGGCGTGGACGCGAACGCCTATCCCGACATGCAGGAGTTCTACGCCGACCTGTCGCGCGTCTATGCGGAAGAGATCGCCGATCTCGCAGCCGCCGGGTGCCGCTATCTTCAGATCGACGAGACGAACTTCGCTTATCTCTGCGATCCCGCCATGCGCAAGGAAGCGCAGAACATCGGCGAAAACCCGGACGAACTGCCGAAGACGTACGCGCGCATCATCAACGATGCGGTGGCCTCCGCGCCCGCTGATATGGTGAAGGCGATCCACTTGTGCCGCGGCAACTTTGAGGGCGCGTGGGTGGCCGAAGGCGGCTATGAGCCCGTGGCGCACGTGCTGTTCAACGACATCAACGTGGACGCCTATTTTCTCGAATACGACAGCGAGCGCGCCGGCGACTTCCGCCCGCTGCGTCATGTGCCCAAGGGCAAGACGGTGGTGCTCGGCCTCGTCACCACAAAGTCCGGCAAGCTTGAGTCAAAGGATGATCTGAAGCGGCGCATCGAGGAAGCTTCGAAGCATTGCCCCATCGATCAGCTGGCGCTGTCGCCCCAGTGCGGCTTCGCGTCCGGCGAGCGTGGCAACAAGCTCACGGTGGACGACGAGGTGCGCAAGCTCGAACTCGTGGTCGAGGTGGCGCGCGAGGTGTGGGGCTGAGCGCCCCCATCCATGTGCTGAGCGCGGGGTCCACCGTGCGCGGCTTGCGCGCGCTGGCGCCTGCGCTCGGAGACCTGATCGGCCGCCCCATCGTTGTGGCGACTGATCACGGCCACAACATCCTCGCGGCCGCGCGCGCTGGCGGGCTTGATGCGCACGCGCTGCTGCTGCCGCGTGACATGATCGAGGAACTCATTGCGGCGGGCGCGCTTGCAGGGCCGCGCACGGAGCTTGGCGCGGTCGCCACAAGCGCGGTTGTGGCGCGCGGCGCCGCTGCTCCCGGCGTTGAAACTATGGAGGGCCTGCGCGCGGCGCTGTTGCGCGCACGGCGCGTGCTCATCACCACCGCGCCTTCGGGCGTGCACATGACAGTTGTCATTGGCGCGCTGGGCCTGCGCGGAGAGGTTGAAGGCAAGCTGATGCGCTTCGACAAATCATCCGACATCAACGCCTGGCTCGCCCGCGAAGGCGACGCGGATGCGCTGGGCTTTGGCCCCACCACCGAGATCGTCGGTGTGGACGGCGTGACCCACGGCGGCTTGCTGCCGAATGAGGCGCAGATGGTGTTGCCTTATGCGGCCGCTGCAACAGCGCAAGCCTTCGGCGACCCGGATGTGAGAACCCTGCTCGCAGCGCTCACAAGCGCGGACGCGCGCGCCGCGTTCGAGGCGACGGGGATGACTTACGCGCGACCTTCGCCTGCCGCATAAAGCTGCTCCATCCCCTCGCGATAGGTGGGGCAGGCGAGGGCGACGCCCAGCTCCTCGCGCATGGCGCGGTTGGAGCAGCGCTTGCACTCGGCGTAGAAACTGCGCGCCATGGGCGACAGCGTCGCGGTGTCGAAATCGAGCTCCAGCGGCGGCTCCACGCCCAGCAGGTTTGCCGCGTACGTCACCACATCCTGCGGCGGCGCAGGCTCATTGTCGCTGACGTTCCACACGCGGTCCGCCTGCTGGTCTGCGAATGCGAACGCTGCATCGATGGCGCGGGCGATGTCCTCCACGTGGATGCGGTTGAACACCTGGCCCTGTTTCACAATGCGTCTCGCGGTTCCCGCCTGAAGGTTCGCGAGCGCGTTCTGGCCCGGCCCGTAGATGCCGGCGAGCCGCAACACATGCGCCGCGCAGCCTTTCTCGCGGGCGAGCGCGCGCCAGCCATCCTCTGCGGCGAGGCGCCATATGCTTCGCTCGTTGGATGGGCGCGGAGTTGTGCTTTCATCGATCCACGCGCCGCCATGGTCGCCATACACGCCGATGGTGGAGAGGTAGACGATGGAGCGAAGGCGCGTCGCCTGCGACAGGGCCTCGCGCAGGCGCGCAAGGGCAGGATCGCCGGAGGCGCCCGGCGGAATGGAGACCAGCAGGCGGTCGGCCTGCGCGATGACGTCGCGCAGCGTGTCGTCCATGGTGTCGGGCGCAAACACTTGCGCGTCCACGCCTTGCGCGCGCAGGGCGTCGCGTTTTTCAGACGAGCGAACGGTGGCGCTCACCCGCGCGTACGAGGCGCCGCGTGTGTGCGCGTAATGCGAGGCCGAGTAGCCCAATCCCAGAATGAGAAGGTTCATGGCCGCGCAGTCTCCAAGTTACGTTCGGCGGCCCATTCCGCCAGCACATCCGCATCGGTTTCGCGCGGCCTGCGCTCGCGCGCAAGGGCGGCGAACGTCTGCGCGTCCAGAAGGCGCGCGCACGCCCACACGGCCATGCCGCGCACAAGCGGGGAGGGATCATCAAGGCGCGCGATCGCCAGCGGCGCGAGACTGGCGTCGCCCGCGTTGCCGATGGCCACGAGCACGTTGCGCAAGAAGCGCGCGTGGCCGATGCGCTTCACGGGATTGCCCGAGAACAGCGCGCGGAAGCCCGCGTCATCAAGCTCCGCGAGGTCGCGCAGCGACGGGGCCTTCAGATCGTCGCGGGCGATGAGCTTCGCCTCGCGGGCGTCCTGCGCGAACTTGTTCCACGGACACGCCGCGAGGCAATCGTCGCAGCCGTAGACGCGCGCGCCAATGGCCTGCCGGAACGCGCGCGGGATCTGGCCCTTCGCCTCGATGGTCAGATACGAAATGCAGCGCCGCGCATCGAGCTGGTAGGGCGCCGGGAACGCGTTGGTGGGGCACGCGTCAAGGCAGGCGCGGCAGGAGCCGCAGTGGTCGCTCTCCGCCGCGTCGGGCGCGATGTCGAGCGTGGTGAAGATCGAGCCCAGGAACAGCCACGAGCCAAACTCGCGCGAGACAAGATTTGTGTGCCGGCCCTGCCAGCCGAGCCCGGCGGCCTGCGCCAGCGGCTTCTCCATCACGGGCGCTGTGTCGACAAACACCTTTACGTCCGGGTTTATCTGCGCCGGCGCGCCTTGCTTCACGAGCCACTGGGCCAGCTCTTTCAGCTTGCCCTTGATGACGTCGTGGTAATCGCGGTGGCGCGCATAGACGGAGATTTCGGCTGTGGCGTCGGGCCGCGCCGCCCGCGCCTCGAGCGGGTTCTCCCCGGGGCCATAGTTCATGGCGAGCATCACCACGCTGCGAACCTGCGGCCACAGGGCGGCGGGGCTTCCCCGACGCTCCGCGGTTTCCGCCATCCATCCCATGTCGCCGTGGGCGCCGGATGCCAGCCATGCGGCGAGGCGGTCGGCAGCCTCGGGGGCGGCGTCGGGCGCGGCGATGCGGCAGGCGTCGAACCCGAGCGCGCGCGCGCGGTCAGCGAGCTTTGCTTTGAAGTCCGCGCCTAAAAGTCGAGGTCCGCGTAAACCGGGTCCGGCGTCATGCCCGGCAGCCGGTCGTTCAGGAGGCTGCGGAAGGACGGGCGCGATTTCATCCGCGTGTACCACTCCTTGGCTCCCTCGTCCTCGCTCCATGGCACGTCGCCCAGAAAATCCGCGCACGACAGGTGCGCCGCGGCGGCCAGATCGGCGTGGGTCATGGTGTCGCCTGCGAGCCATTTCCGCCGGGCCGTCAGATGCCCGATATAGCGCAAATGGTACCGAATGTTGGTGCGCGCCGCGCGGACGGCGCCGGAGTCCGGCGCGCCACCGCCCTGATCGGAGCGCATGAAGCGCTTGTAGACCTTCTCGATCAGGAGCGGCTCGGAGACCTCCTGATAGAATTTGTAGTTGAACCAGTCAGCGAGCCGACGCGTCTCGACACGCGCCGCTGGGCCATCTGGCAGCAGGCGCCGGTCGAGTCCAAGCCCGCGCGTCTCGTCCAGATACTCGGCGATGACGTTTGCGCCCGGCACGATGAAGTCGTTCTGCTCGACAAGCACGGGCAGGTCGCCGGCGGGATTGGCGATGAGAAAATCCTGCCGCCTCTCGTAGGGACGTTCATCGATCAACTCGGCGTTGATGCCGTACTCGGCGAGCAGGAGACGAATGTAACGGGAACGTGGGCAGAGCGGATGGTGGAAAAGGGACGCCATTGAATGTGAAGCCTGTTTCACGAGCGGCGGCCTGGCCGCAATGAACCCAGTCGGGAGCCCCAGCAACAACGGGACGCATTAACGACCGGTTTACGCGAAGGCTCCCGGCGGCCTGAAGGCTGACGCACGTCAAAGCTTGGTTACCAGAACGAAAGTCCTTACTGGTAGCAGGAACGCCCGGCCCCCCCCTCACGGATCGCACGCCATGGATTTCCTGAAGGCGCTCATTCTCGGCGCTGTCGAAGGCCTGACGGAGTTTCTCCCCGTCTCCTCGACCGGCCACCTGTTGCTCATCGGGCATTTTCTTGGCTTCGAGTCCACGGGCAAGACGTTCGAGGTGCTGGTGCAGCTCGGCGCCATCCTCGCGATCCTCGTGGTCTTTTCCCACAAGCTGTTCGCCATCGCGAAAGGGTTGCCGACCGATCCCAACGCTCGCCGGTTCGTGCTCTGCGTGCTGGTGGCGTTCCTGCCCGCCGCCATCATCGGCGCGCTGGCGCATTCGTTCATCAAGAGCGTCCTGTTCAATCCGTGGATTGTCTGCACCATGCTTGTCTCCGGCGGCCTGGTGCTGCTTGCCGTGGACGAAATGCGCTTCAAGAACACCCATCAGGACGCCACCGCGTTCCCGGTGCTCATGTGCGCAAAAATCGGCCTGTGGCAGTGCCTCGCCATGGTGCCGGGCGTGTCGCGCTCCGGGGCGACCATTGTCGGCGCGATGCTCTCGGGGGCCGACAAGCGCGCGGCGGCGGAGTTCTCGTTCTGGCTCGCCATGCCCACCATGGCGGGCGCATTCACCTACGATTTGTTCAAGAATTACAAGATTTTGACGATGGACGACGCGCTCATGATCGGCGTCGGGTTCGTGGCGGCGTTCTTCGCGGCGTTGTTTGTGGTGCGCGGGTTCCTCGCCTTCGTCGCCGCGCGCGGGTTCGCGTTCTTCGCGTGGTGGCGGATTATTGTCGGGTCAGTCGGGTTTGTGGGCCTCTGGCTCACGAGCTGACGGTGACGCCAAGGGCGCAAGCCAGCGCCTCAAGGCTGTCCATGGGCAGGAAACCCTGCGCCGCGAAGGCCACCGCCGGACCGCGCACGCCGGGTGGCGCCCCGCGCCCTGTCGGATCCGCCCCTCGGGCAATCCCCGTAATGATGGGATGACTCCGCAGCATCAACGACAATTCGTCGCGGCGGTCATACTGCCAGTCGTCCAGATCCACCGGGCCGAGCATCTGCGCCCTCCGGGTTATGTTGCACTGCACAAATCCTAGCTCAACTTGAGCGTGGCCGCAAGCCGGGCCGTGCGCGTCCCCGCTAAATCTGGACCGTGCGCGTCCCCGCTAAATCTGGACCGCGCGCGTCCCCGCGCGCTTTTTCATTCGGGTCCATGCGAGCGAGGACGCTCGCGGTCCAACATTGCGAGCGAGGACGCTCGCGGTCCAATCTTGCGAGCGGGGACGCTCGCGGTCCATCTTGGCGAGCGAGGGCGCTCGCGGTCCATTTTCGTTCAGATTCGCTTGTCGCCTGAGGTGCACAGGTCGGCCACGGGGCAGCGCTCGCATTCGGGCCGCAGCGCCTTGCAGATGTAGCGGCCGTGCAGGATGAGCCAATGATGCGAGTGGAGCCGGTAGGCTTTCGGCACGCGCTTCTCGAGCCCTTCCTCCACCTGCTCCGGCGTCTTGCCCGGGGCGAGGCGCAGGCGATTCGAGACCCGGAAAATGTGGGTGTCCACGGCCATGGTCTCCTGACCGAACGCCATGTTCAGCACCACGTTCGCCGTCTTGCGGCCGACGCCGGGCAGGGTGACGAGGGCGTCGCGGTCGGGCGGAACCTCGCCGCCGAAGCGCTCGATAAGCTGGCGCGACAGCTCGACGACGTTTTTCGCCTTGGTTTTGTAAAGGCCGATGGTCTTGATGTAGTCGCGCACCGTCTCCTCGCCGAGCGCCAGCATTTTCTGCGGCGTGTCCGCAACCTTGAAGAGCGGGCGCGTGGCCTTGTTCACGCCGGCGTCGGTGGCCTGCGCGGACAGAACCACAGCCACCAGCAGAGTGAACGGGTTCACGTGCTCCAGTTCGCCCTTGGGCTCGGGCTCGATGCGCTGGAAGCGGGCGAAAATCTCCTCGATCACCGCCGCCCCCACCGCGCGCGGCAAGGTCTTCCGGGCGCGCACGGCCTGCACCGCCTTGGGCAAAGGGCGGGAGGCGGAGCGCGGCGCCGGGGCGGGCGGTTCAGCCTTGGCGGCGCGACGACGGGGCGCGGGTGTGGCGGGCTTTTTCGTGGGCATGAACAGACTATAATCCGCACTCAGTCCGGAGCGTCACGCCTTGAGCCAGCCCGATCCCTGGAACACACAGCTTTTCGCGGCGCGCCTGCGGCCGCACCGGTCGCTCTCGCAGCAGAACTTCCGCGTGCTGCTCATGGTGTTCTGCGGCGCGTGCTTTTTCACGAGCCTGCCCTTCGTGCTGCTGGGGGCGTGGCCCGTCGCCGGGTTCATGGGGCTGGACGCGCTCGTGTTCTGGCTCGCCTTCCGGGCGAATTTTCGCGCCGCGCGAGCCTATGAGGACGTGAGCCTGACGCCGCTGGAGCTGACCGTGGCCAAGGTCTCTCCCAAGGGCGAGCGGGCGGAATGGCGCTGGAGCCCGCTCTGGGTGCGCCTCATCCGGCAGGAGGATGAGGATTACGGCGTGCAGCGCGTTGCGCTGGTCTCCCGCGACCGGGAGGTGGAGATCGGCGGCTTTCTGGGGCCTGACGCGAAGGCCGAGTTCGCCGCGGGGCTCTCCCGCGCTCTCGCCGAGGCCCGCCAGGGTCCGCGGTTTTCTTGAGGCGAGACGCATGAGAGCAGCAACCGGCCTGATTGCATCAGGCCGTCCGCTCCAGATTGTTCTTTTTTCGCAGTTTCTTACGTCAAGCCCGCATCCGCTTGGCTGGAAGCGGCAAGCGTGGCGGAAAACTGCGCACAGCAGGGATAAAGCGAAGATATTTCTGAAGCTTTTTCAGCTCGCCGCCAACGATGCAGCTTGAGTATTAGCAAATCGCGCTGTTAACTATAAGCTGAAAAGCGTTGATTCGGCTTGACATCGCTGCTTCGGCAAGTGCGCGGGGCGCGCGTCATTCTGTTTCAGATATCGCGCAAGGCAGAGGTGGTATGCGGCTGTCTGGGGCGTTCCTCGCGCTGACTTCGGGAAGCCTTCTTGTGACGGGCTGCGCGCCTGCGCCGTCCGGACAGGGAGAGGCTGGCCCGCAGGGCGCCGCCCCCGCCTCGCAGCTCGCCAGCGTCGCGCAAGTCCACACGGCCGTGGACAGCACGCTCTCGTGCATACGCCAGACGGGCGTCCTGAAGGGCAAGACGTTCGTCGTCGGCCCGTTCGCTGACACCACCGGCAGGATCAGCCCTTCCATCCCTGCAGCCCAGGCCGCCGCGCGCGACGCCGTTCCGCAAGGAGGCAGCGCCGCCCACATAACGGAGGCGCTGACGAAGGCGGGCGGGCGGGTGATTTCGACCTACTTCGGCCGCCCTGCCGAAGCGGCGCGGGGGCAGTACGCGATCAATGGCGTGTTCAATAGCCTCGACTTCCGGGGCCCGGCGGCCAGCGACGCGCGCGCTGGATCGATCGTGCGCGCCGGCTGGGCGCAACTCAGTCTCTCGGTGCAACTCGACGAGATGTCCTCGCGGGTCAACAGGCAGATCAGCACAATCCAGCGTCCCGTGCGCTACTCGCTGCTGGGCGCCGCCGGTGCTGCGCTCCAGGCGCAGGAACGGCCGCAATTCGAGGGTCTCGACGGTCCCATCGCGCTTGGCGTGATCGATGTCGTTTTCAAGGAGTTTCCCCGGGCCCGGGCAAGGTGCGCAGGCGAGGTGGCGGACCTCGTTGAGATCGACCAGCGCACGCGGGCGGCTGCTTCGCCCGCCCCCGCGCCGGTTTCCGCGCCGGTTACTGCTGCTGCGCCTGCTCCTGTTTCCGCTCGTGCGCCCGTTTCCGCGCGTGCTCCTGCGCCTGTCCCTGTTCCTGCGCCCGTTTCCGCGGCTTCGTCCGCGTCTGCGGCGCCACGTTGGACGCAGCGCCTGTCGGGTCACAAGTTTCAGTTCGCACCGACTGACCCGGCTCTGGTTCCTCGTGAGAGCAGGGGGCTCGACGGGGCCAACGTCCCTGTATCCAAGGGGACAACATATCCGCCGGCCCCGGAAAAGAGCGCTCACCCGCCGCCGCAAGGGGGACAACCGCGCCCGGATGAACGGGTTCGCCCGGCCGCCATTCAGGGGTCATGGGGCATCCTGACCGAAGGCCTCTCCGCCGGGCGATGACCGCGGCGCCATCGTTTTCGGGTGGCGCGTGGGCATTTGAGGGCGCATCCTTGCGCCATGATCCAGCAGGACACCGCCCTTGGCGCCTCCGGGTTGCCCGACGCGACCGCCGCGCAGGGAGCGCGCGACGACTACGCGCTCGTGCGCGCCGCCCTTGAGTTCGCATCCGTACGGTCGCGTCCCCAGCCCAGCGTCGAGGACATCGCCGCCCACGTGGGGCTGTCGGCGCCACACCTCACGGCGCTTTTCCGGCGCTGGGCGGGGCTGACGCCGAAGGATTTCCTTCAGGCCGTGACGATTGACCGCGCCCGCACGCTGCTGCGCGAGTCCGCCTCCCTTCTCGACGCGGCTTACGAACTGGGCATGTCCGGTCCGGGGCGTCTGCACGATCTCTTTGTGGTTCACGAAGCCATGAGCCCCGGCGAGTTCCGCCGTGGAGGCGAGGGGCTGGAGCTGCGCTACGGCTTTCACCCGTCGCCGTTCGGCGAGGCGTTGGCTGTGGTTGCGCCGCGCGGGCTGGCGGGGATTGGTTTTGTCGAGGACGGCGATCGACCCGCCGCGCTGGAGGATATGCGCCGCCGGTGGCCCCGCGCCCGCCTTGTCATGGACGCGGCGACGACCGGCCCCTTTATGGAACGCGTGTTCGATCCCGCAAAGTGGCGCGCCGACCAGCCGTTACGGATCGTGCTCATTGGCTCCGACTTCGAGATCCGCGTCTGGGAGACTCTCCTGCGCATCCCGATGGGCGCCGCGACGACCTACGCCTCCATCGCGCAGCATATCGGCAAGCCCAAGGCCGCCCGCGCGGTCGGGGCCGCGGTTGGCCGCAACCCGGTCTCGTTCGTGGTTCCGTGCCATCGTGTGCTGGGGGCGGGCGGAGCGCTGACGGGATATCACTGGGGGCTGACGCGCAAGCAGGCCATCATCGGCTGGGAGGCCGGCCGCGCTGCGGCGGGGCCCTGAGGCGTCGCGGCCGCCTTCGGACGCTTGCGGGCGAAAAAACCCCCTCCTATATCTGCGCCAGCCTTGCGGTTCGCCGCGGCGAACACAATCTCGGGAACATCGGGGACCGGCGGGCTGCGCCCTGAACAGAGAGCCAGCGCCCGCCCTCGACCGGACCGCTTCGGGGTCCGGGGGTCTTGCGTTTGAAAGGACATGAGCATGGGTAAGGTTATCGGCATCGATCTGGGCACCACCAACAGCTGCGTCGCAGTGATGGAAGGCACGACCCCGAAGGTCATCGAGAACGCGGAAGGCGCGCGCACGACGCCCTCCATCGTCGCCTTCACGGACGACGGCGAGCGTCTCGTCGGCCAGCCGGCCAAGCGCCAGGCGGTCACAAATCCCGAGCGCACTTTTTTCGCGATCAAGCGCCTCATCGGGCGCACCTTCGAAGATCCGATGACCCAGAAGGACATGGGTCTGGTCCCCTACAAGATCATCAAGGGCGGCAACGGCGACGCGTGGGTTGGCGCCGACAGCAAGCAGTATTCGCCCTCCCAGATCTCCGCCTTCACGCTCCAGAAGATGAAGGAGACTGCGGAGGCCTATCTCGGCCAGCCGGTCACCCAGGCGGTCATCACGGTGCCCGCGTACTTCAACGACGCCCAGCGCCAGGCCACCAAGGACGCCGGCAGGATCGCCGGCCTTGAGGTGCTGCGCATCATCAACGAGCCCACCGCGGCTGCGCTCGCCTACGGTCTCGACAAGAAGGGCGCCGGCACCATCGCCGTGTACGACCTTGGCGGCGGCACCTTC
>JAIXSM010000006.1 GCA_027484655.1 Hyphomicrobiales bacterium
CGCCCGCCCCGGGAAAGTGGAGTAAAACCCCGTTCGCCTGATGCCCTTGGCCTTTCGGGGATCCCGGCCTTCGCCGGGAGGACGGCGAGAGAGGCGCCAGCTGGACCGCGAGCGTCCTCGCTCGCACTGCCTGAGCGCGCGAGGACGCGCGCGGTCCATGGCGCGCGCAATGTTCTTTCAGTTCTCCACATCCCCGGACGCCGAAGGCGATCCGGGGGGGCAGGGGCCGCGCTTCAGGGCTGGGTCCCGGGTTCGGGCTCCGCGCGCCCCGGGAATGTGGAGCAGCGTCCCGAAACAGCGACGGCGCCGCTTATGATGTTGCAGCCCGGCAACAGCCTTCAAAACATTCCGAGCGCGTCACCGGCAGCCTGAGTTCGCGCCGCCTTTGTGCCATAAACCCAGCGCTAATTTTCGCCGCTTACGATCGCAGCGCGGTTCGCCGCGAAGGCCCCAGGGCGGCAGAACGGGACGTCGGATCCTACGCGGGGCGCTTGCTCCCGGGTGCGGGTCCGGGGGGAAAATGCAAGACCGTCCTTAGGGATGGACATCGTCAACAGACCGGAGTGCAGGGTTACATGAACGCGCGCGTCTTCGACAAAAACAAGCTTCCCAGCCGGCACGTCACCGAGGGCCCCGCGCGCGCGCCCCATCGATCTTATCTCTACGCCATGGGCCTGACGCGCGATCAGATCCACCAGCCGCTGGTGGGCGTCGCCTCCGCGTGGAACGAGGCCGCCCCCTGCAACATCGCGTTGATGCGGCAGGCGCAGGCCGTGAAGAAGGGCGTAGCTTCCGCCGGCGGCACGCCGCGCGAGTTCTGCACGATCACCGTGACGGACGGCATCGCCATGGGCCACCAGGGCATGAAGTCGTCCCTTGTCTCCCGCGATGTGATCGCTGACTCCGTCGAACTGACCATGCGCGGGCACTGCTATGACGCCCTCGTGGGGCTGGCTGGCTGCGACAAGTCGTTGCCGGGCATGATGATGGCGATGGTGCGCCTGAATGTGCCGTCCATTTTTATCTACGGCGGTTCGATCCTTCCCGGCACTTTCCGCGGCAAGCAGATCACCGTGCAGGATATGTTTGAGGCCGTCGGCAAGTACTCCGTGGGCGAGATGTCGCCGGAGGATCTCGACGAGATGGAGCAGGTCGCCTGCCCGTCGGCCGGCGCCTGCGGCGCCCAGTTCACCGCCAACACCATGGCGACCGTGTCCGAGGCCATCGGCCTCGCGCTGCCGTATTCGGCCGGCGCGCCCGCGCCTTATGAGATTCGCGACCGATTCTGCATGACCGCTGGCGAGATGATCATGGAGCTGATCGCCAAGAACATCCGTCCGCGCGACATCGTCACTCGCAAGGCGCTGGAGAACGCCGCCACTGTGGTCGCCGCGTCTGGCGGCTCCACCAACGCGGCGCTGCACCTGCCGGCCATCGCCCATGAGTGCGGCATCAAGTTCGACCTGTTCGACGTGGCGGAAATCTTCAAGCGCACGCCGTACATCGCCGATCTGAAGCCGGGCGGAAAGTACGTCGCCAAGGATATGTTCGAGGTCGGCGGCATTCCGCTGATGATGAAGACGCTCCTTGACCACGGCTTCCTGCATGGCGACTGCCTGACCGTCACCGGTCGCACCATCGCCGAGAACCTCGAGAAGGTTCAGTGGAACGATGAGCAGGACGTGATCTACCCGGCTGATCGTCCGCTGACCGCGACGGGCGGCGTCGTTGGCCTTTGCGGCAATCTCTCCCCTGAAGGCGCCATCGTGAAGGTGGCGGGCATGGCGGCCGACAAGCAGCGGTTCCGTGGGCCTGCGCGCGTGTTCGACAACGAGGAGTTGTGCTTCGAGGCCGTGTCCAAGCGCCAGTACAAGGAAGGCGACGTGCTCGTCATCCGCTACGAGGGGCCGAAGGGCGGTCCGGGCATGCGCGAGATGCTCGCCACGACGGCGGCGCTGTACGGGCAGGGGATGGGCGACAAGGTTGCGCTCATCACCGATGGCCGCTTCTCCGGCGCGACCCGCGGCTTCTGCGTTGGTCACGTCGGGCCGGAGGCGGCGGTCGGCGGTCCTATCGCGCTTCTGCGCGACGGCGACATGATCGTGCTGGACGCCATTGACGGCATCCTGTCGGTCGAACTGAGCGATGAGGAGTTGGCCGAGCGTCGGAAGTCGTGGACGCCGCGCAGCACCGAGTTCGGCTCGGGCACCATCTGGAAGTACGCCCAGACGGTTGGTTGCGCCCGGGACGGCGCGGTCACCCATCCGGGCAAGTCGGGTGAAGTATCTATCTACGCGGATATCTGACGGCGGCGGCTATGCCCTCCTTTCCTCGAGTTGTGATCCTCCTTTTTGCGGCGACGGGAGCATTTGCGCCCGCCGCCCAGGCTCTTGAGCCGCAGACGGGGGCGGCCGCCGTGGCTGTCGCCCCCATCTTCAAGGATCCGCGCACGGCGTTGCTGCGTGGCATCCAGGGGTATCAGGCCGGGGACTTCGCCGCGTCGATTTCGGCGCTGAAGTACGCGGCGGAGGGCGGGCAGCCGCTGGCGCGCTGGAAGCTGGGGCAGATGTACGCCACGGGCGACGGCGTCCCCAGCGACCATCTCGCCGCGTACAAGTATTTCGACCAGATCGTGCGCGGCTACGATGACGAGCGCGCCGACCCGCGCGTTCGTTCGATTGTCTCAAGTGCGTTCGTATCGGTTGGCGCGTACAGCCTCGCGGGCATTCCCAACACGGCTGTTCGTCGAAATCCGGAACGGGCGCTCGATCTTTTTCATTACGCCGCGACTTATTTCGGGGATGGCAACGCGCAGTATCACCTCGCGCGCATGTATCTCGACGGCGATGGCGTCTCTCGCGACACGCGGCTCGCCATGCAATGGCTGAACTCCGCGGCTGACAAGAATCACGTTGAGGCGCAGGCGGTTCTTGGCGACATGCTGTTTCGCAACTCCGCCAACCAGCCGGGCCGTCGCGCTCGTGGGCTGATGTACCTCACACTTGCGCGGGAGGCCGCTGGCGATCGTGCGCAGGAGCAATGGATCGTCGACAAGTATGTCACCGCGATGCAAACGGCGTCCGACCTGGACAAGCAGCGCGCGCGCGAGGAACTTGGGCAGCATCTGAAGCGCCGCGGCCGCTGAGGCAGGCGTTGGACCGCGTGCGTCCCCGCGCGCAATACAGGCGCCCATCATCCCGCAGCGTCATGCCGACGAAGGCAAGAACGTCCTTGCATCTACGACAGGCAAACGCTTGCGTCCTGCGGCCTACCGTGGATCCCGGCCGTCGCCGGGAGGACGGCAAGGCGGGCGCCAGTTGGACCGCGCGCATAATTAGTTTGTAGTAGGGGTTAGCCCCCTCCCGACTGGCTCCGCCAGTCACCCTCCCCCAACTTCGTTGGGAGAGGGATTCGCGCACGTAAATTACACACTTAATGCTGATCGTTGGCGACCTTCCACCGCTTGCGGGGGAGGGTCGGCGCCGGATGGCGCCGGGGAGGGGGTGTGCATATGTACCGCGCGCTTATCCTCACCCCAGATCAATGCGCACCGGCACGTGGTCGGAGGGCTTGTCCCAACCGCGCACATGGCTGTCGATGCTGGCGCTGCGCAGGCGGTCAGCGGCCTGCGGCGACAGCAGCAGATGATCGATGCGAATGCCTTCGTTGCGTCGCCATGCGCCCGCCGTATAGTCCCAGAAGGTGAACACGTCCCCGGCGTCCGTGGTTGCGCGCACCGCGTCTGTAAACCCGAGGTGGATCAGCTTGCGGTACTTCGTGCGGGTCTCCGGCAGAAAGAGCGCATCCTGGGTCCAGTTCGCGGGCGTCTTGGCGTCGCGCGGTTCGGGGATCACGTTGTAGTCGCCGGCCAGGACCAGCGGCTCCTCCAGTTGCAGGAGGCTCGCCGCGTGGCGACGCAGGCGCTGCATCCACGCGAGCTTGTAGGCGTATTTTTCCGGTCCGCCGTTTCCGTTTGGCAGATAGATCGAGGCGACGCGCACGACGCCGCCGTCATGGGAGACGACCGCCTCCAGATAGCGCGCCTGCGTATCTTCATCGTCCCCGGGCAGGCCCGCCTGCGCCTCCATGGGCAAGCGCGAGAGAATCGCGACCCCGTTGAAGGTCTTCTGGCCATGGACAGCGACATTGTACCCGGCCGCCTCGATCTCAAGGCGGGGGAACGCCTCGTTGAGACACTTGATCTCCTGCAGGCAAACCACGTCGGGTTCCGCCTCCTTGAGCCATGTCAGGAGGTGTTCGAGGCGCTGACGCACCGAATTGACGTTCCAGGTCGCGATCCGCACGGTCATTCCCATGTTTGGCGGCGAGCATAGCACGCCCGCGTCTCAGCCCCAGCGTCGGTGCGCCCACATCCACTGTTCAGGGTTTCGACGAATGAAATCCTCGAAGCGGGCGTGTAGGCTCGCCGTCGCCGCCGCGATGTCGGCCTGGCGGTCGTCCGTGGCGGGCACATCGACCGGCGTCAGCGAGATGTGGAATCGCACGCCGGGCAGCCGTACGATTTCCACGGCGAACAGCGGCGCGCCGGTCATGCGCGCGACGAGGGCCGGGAACGGCGATGTGGGCGCGGGGAGGCCGAAAAACGGAACCATGATGCCATGGTGGTCGCGCAGGTCGGCCATGGTCGCGAGTACGCCGCCGTTACGCACATGACGCAGGGCGCGTCGCCCGGCGTCTTCATGCTTCGGCCACAGCCCGCCGGGGTAGAGGGGCGCCCTAATTCGGCGGATGTATTCCTCCACCAGCGGGTTCTTGATGCGCTGGTAGATGCCTGCGCCCGCGCCGCCCGTCTGCTCCAGAACCCCGATCGCCAGCTCCCAGTTGCCCTGGTGAGGCGCCGCCGCGATGAAACGGCGATCCGGCGGCAGAAGCGCCAGCGACGTCGGGTCGACGATGATCCGCCCCTCGCGGATGATGTCTGGGAGGCGGAAGCTTTCGGCGAAGATGCGCCCGAGCGTGGCCCACATCTCGCGGGCGATCAGCTCGCAGTCCTGCGGCGATTTTTCGGGGAACGCCGCGCGCAGATTGGAGACGGCGCGCGCGTGTCGGCGCAAGCGCGGGGCCACCGCGCGCCAGAGGAAGGCGCTCAGATTCGATGCGGTTTCAAGCGGCAACGCGCGGGCGAGAGCCGCAACCGCGCGCAAGCCCGCGTATTCGAGCCGGTATCTGAAAATGAGCTTGCTGTCTGGCATCGGCTTTCGCGAACGGTGACCGGACCAATGCGAGCGCGCGGCCTCGAAGTCAAGGCGGCGGCGATCACGTTGACATGCGGGCGCGGTCCCGCCAAACCGGCCCCGCAACCGGCGCCTGACGACCGGCGGAGGCCATCGTGTCGAACTGGAAATCGCTCGCCCCGCCGGTGGCGGGTTTTTTCGCGCTTATGGGGCTTGGCGCGCTCGTTCCCGCCATTGGCGGCGTGCTGGGGCTGGCGCTGCCGTTTTTCGGGCTGATCCTCCTCGGCTTCGTGATGGGCAAGCTGTTTGCGATCGAGGAGGGCGGGCTCGCGTGGATGCACGCGTTCATCGTCTACCTTGCGCTGCCGGCGCTCTTCTTCAATTTGATTTCGGTGACGCCCTTTGGCGAACTGGCCAACTGGCGCTTCATTCTCATCACCTCGGTCTGCACCCTGGCGGCGTTCGCCATGGGGCTTGGCGTTGGCTGGATCGCCTCGCGCGGGCGCCTCGACGCGGCCACCATCCAGGGCGTCGCCGGCGGGTACTCCAACGTGGGCTACATGGGCCCGGGCCTTACCCTCGCGACTTTCGGGCCGCCGTCCGTGGTTCCGACGGCGCTGATCTTTGCTTTTGACAGCGCGATTTTCTTCACGGTCGTGCCCTTCCTGATGGGCATAGCCGGGGGCTCGCAGCAGTCGTTCGCCCGCACGGCGCTGCAGGTGGCGCGCCGCGTGCTGACGCACCCCTTTAACGTCTCCATCATGCTCGCGGCGCTCGCCGCCTGGGCCCAGTGGACCCCGCCCACGACCATCGCGAAGATTCTCGTATGGCTCCAGAACGCTGCGGCGCCGTGCGCGCTGTTCGTCATGGGCGTCACTGTGGCGCTGCGGCCGCTGCGCAGCGTGGCGCCTGAAACAGCCGTGCTGCTGGCCATCAAGCTCGTGATCCATCCGCTCATGGTCTGGGCGGCGCTCACAGCCATCGGCGGGTTCAACCCGGTATGGGTCTACACGGCGGTGCTGATGGCGGCGCTGCCGCCCGCGCTGAACGTTTTCGTGATGGCGAGCCAGTACGGCGTTTACGTCGAGCGCGCGTCGAGCCTCATCATGGTCGGAACGGTGGCGTCCGTGTTCACTGTCACCGCGCTTCTTTACGTGTTCACGGGCGCCGGGCGCTGACGCATAACCCGCGGCGCGCCCATGCCGGGCAGGACGCCCTCGCGCATGGCCATGCGGCGCAGCGGGCCGATGCTCGACAGCGCGAACAGGCCGGCGCCGCGCAGGAAATCCATGGGCAGGTGGTGGTTCAGCAGAGCGCGGTTGAGCGTGTCCACGCCCATGGTGCGCGTGCCGACGTCCGCCCGCCGCAAGCGCTCGTAGACTGCGAGCCGCGCTGGCGCGCCCGCATCGTCTCCCGCCGCCGCGCCCTCCAGCGCTTCAGCCAGATGCGCCACGTCGCGCAGACCGAGATTGAGGCCTTGCGCGCCGATGGGGGGAAATGCGTGGGCCGCTTCGCCAACGAGCGCGATGCGCGCACCTGTCAGCCGACGGGCGGTGAGGCCCTGCATCGGCACGCGCCCACGTTGGCTGATGAGCCTCAGTGCGCCCAGATGACGCAGTCCTGTCTCGCTGGCCTCCCGGGCGAACGCCTCCGCGGGAAGAGCGGCGCGGCGGTCCGCCTCCTCTGGCGACATCATCCAAACGAGGCTTGAGCGGTTGGGATGCTCGGCGGTTCCGGGCAGCGGGACGAACGTGCAGGGCCCTTGCCGCGTGTGGAACTCCGTGGAGGTGTCTTTGTGCGGCATGTCGTGGGCGAAGATCGCGGTCAGCGCGACCTGCGGATAGCGCCACGTGGTGGTGGTGATGCGCGCGGCCTCGCGGGTGGGCGAGCTGCGGCCGTCAGCGGCGACCACCAGCGACGCAGACACCGCCTCGCCGCCTTTCGTGCGCACGCGCACGCAATCGCGCTCAAACGCATAGCCGCTGACGAAATCCTCGATGAAGCGGATTCCCGGGTGCGCGCGCGCAAGATCGGCCAGCCGCGACACTAAAACCTGATTCTCAATGTTCCAGCCGAAGGCGTCGAGGCCGATCTCGGTGGATGGGAAGCTCGCTGGCGGCGGGGCGAAGATGGAGCCAGTGCGATCAACGATACGCATCACGCGCAGCGCAGCTGCCGCGTCCGCGCACGGCGCCCACGCGTCAATGTTGTCCAGAAAGCGGATTGAGCCGTCGAACAGAGCGACGGTGCGCGCCGAACCGCCTACATCCGGGGGGCCAACGACTGTCACCCTGAACGATGTCCGGGCGAGGGCGAGGGCGGCGGTGAGGCCAGCGGCGCCAGCGCCTGCGACCAGAATGTCCGTGTGCTCTTCCATGGCGTTGATTTAGGGCGAAACGGCGATCAAGGCGAGGGGCGGCGACGGCAAGACCGTCCTTGCATCAACGGCAGGCCACGTCGCCTCCCGCTGCCACCCTAGCGTCAAGCTCGCCTACGAGGACATGCGCGCTCAAGGAAAACCCGCAAAGGTCGCCATCGTCGCTATTGCCCGAAAGCTGCTCATTCTGGCCAACGCCCTCGTCAGGGATCGCGTGGCATACCAAAAAGACAGCATGGCCACTCGCCTCCCAATACAGTCGCCGGGTTGGCCCCCGGCGTCCGGGGATGTGACTGTGTCGCCCTTTGAGCAAACGAGCTTCCAAGCTATCCTCCCGCCATAAACATCGGGAGGAAACATGACCAACACGTTGGCGCTCGCGGCGCTCGCCGCGACCATCGGACTATCCACCATCGCAGTGGCGCAGACCTCAACGCCCACCATTCTCACAATCGACCGGCTCGTGGAGCACACGTCGACCGTGCCCGCGATCCGCGGCGAGAAGGTGAGCCTGTTCGTGCGCGAGCGCGTGGCGGCGGACATGAACGAACGGCCGCCGGGGGCCGCGTTCGAGCGAAAGGTCGTGCTGATGGTGCACGGCGGGTTCTCGCCATCCACCCTCGCTTTCGACGTTCAGTATCGCGACTATTCATGGATGGAGAGTCTCGCCCGCGAGGGTTTTGACGTCTTCACCATGGACATGACCGGCTATGGCCGCTCGACCCGCCCGCGCGAAATGGACGAGCCCTGCAACCTGCTGCCCGCCCAGCAGAAGGAGATCGCGCCGAAGACGCTGCCGGCGCCGTGCGCGCCCAAGTACCCCTACGAACTGGTCAACAGCGACAGCGAGAGCGACGACATCAACGCGGTCGTGGATTTTATCCGCAAGCTCCGTGGGGTGGATCGCATCTCGCTGGTGGGATGGTCGGGCGGCGGCATCCGCACGGGCACGTTTATCGGTCGTCATCCTGAAAAGGTCGACCGGTACGTGATCTGGGCGTCCTCGAACTACAGCCGCAAGAACCCCGACGGCCCGCCCGCCGCGCTGCCGGCGCCCGGTGCGCCCATCACGTTTCAGACGCGGACGGTGGGCATTGACCGGCGCTGGCTGGGCACGCAGAAGGCGCAGGGCATGATCGAGCCCGGCATGCCCGAAATGATCTCGGCGCTGAATCAGCTCGTCGATCCAATCGGCGCAACCTGGGGCCCGGGCGGCCTGCGAGCGCCCACGCGCACGTACTGGGGATGGAACGCCAACGGCGCGAAGAAAGTGCAGATCCCGACCCTTATCATGGTCGGCGAGTCCGACGATCTCATGCGCTCGAATCTTGAACTTTTCGAAGACCTTGGCGCGCAGCAGAAGTCGTTCCTCGCGGTCGCTGGCGGCACCCACTTCATGAACTGGGAGAAGCAGCGCCGCGTGCTGCACGCGGCCTCCATCGACTGGTTGAAAAACGGCTCGTTGCAGGGCTCGACCACCGGTTCGTTCCGTGCCGATGACGCCGGGTTGATTTCGAAGAAGTAGTTCAACGCGCCTCGATCAGCTCGCGCGCGTGGTTGCGGAACTGCGCGCGCGAGCCTTCCAGCGAGTAAAACATGTGTCCGCCGGGATAGACCTCGAAGCGTACGCGCCCCGGCGCGCCGATATCTGGAATCTGATCCAGCACCATCTTCGTCTCAAAGTATGGCGTCACCAGATCCGTGAGGCCGTGGACGACCAGCGCGCGCAACTGCGGATCCAGCGCGAGCGCGCTGCGCAATGCGCTTGTGGATTCCACGCGGGCGCGATTACCCCAGTCCCACTGGCGATTGGCCTGCTCGCTATGAAAAAACCAGCGCGCGTCAGCCGGATACCACTGCAGCTCGTTGCGGTAGAGCGACACCATCGCCTGCACAATGGGCGCATGGAGGCCAAGGCGCATCTGGTCGTCGGCGCTCGGCCCTGCGCCATACGGGGAGGGCGCCAGCCCCTCCACCAGCGCATCGTACATGCTCACCACCCGGCCGGACGCGCGGCGAAATTCATCGAGGAAGGCGCCCATGGGCACGCGGCCAGCGTGTCGCAGGGTCACGTCCGCAGGCAGGCCCGTAAGGTCGGCCACGCGCCGGCTCACGCGCTCCACGGCGTCCCGCTCCTTGAGGCCGCGCATCAGGTCGGCGAGGTATTCGCCCGTCGCGTAAGCCTCCACGTCCGCCATGTCCGCGCGGGTGATGGGGCGCTCGCTTGCGCGCCGGGCGGCGACGTACGAGGGCAGGCGGGCCACGTGGTCAATCAGGCCGGTTGACGCGTTGAAGCGGCCGAAATCGAGAACGGGCGAGACGAGGATCATGCCCGAAACGCCAACGCCCTGATCCGTTTGCAGGCGGTGGGTGATGCGCGGAACGCGGAAGCCGCCGTAGCTTTCCCCGGCGATGAATTTTGGCGACGCGCCCCGTCCGTTTTGCTCAACCCAGCGACGGATGGTTGTGGCGAGGGAGTCGATGTCCCCGTTGACGCTCCACAGCATTCGCCGCGTATCGTCGCCGCCGCGGATGCGGCTGAACCCGGAGCCCGCCGGATCGAGAAACACGAGGTCGGTGAACGGCAGCCATGTCTCGGCGTTCGGGCTCAGGCCCGGCGACGCGGATGGAACTGCGGCCCGCGCATCCATCGGCAGCCGCCACGGTCCCATGGCGCCGAGGTTCAGCCACGCCGAGGCGTAGCCCGGCCCGCCGTTCATGGCGAACGTGACGGGACGCTTCGACCGGTCGGCTCCTTCCAGCTCGAACGCCATGAAGGCGATGTCCGCGACCGGGGCACCGCTCTCGGGATTGAACAGCCGTATTGCGCCCGCCGTCGCCGTGAAGGCGAGCACGCGCCCGTCCGGCAGGGTCACCGCGTGGCGGGTGGCGCGGTCGCCTGGCAGCGGGCTTTGGGGGGCGGGCGTTGGCGGGGAGGTGGGCGGAGAAGCTGGGGATGGTGGGGCAGGCGGCGCTGGTCGCGTCTCCGCGACGGGCGGATGCCCCGCCGGTTGCGCAATGGCCAGCGAGGCGGCGCATGCCAGCGCAAGCCCGGCGACGACGGCGCGCGCGCGGGTGCGGGTGCGAAGGTTCGTGCGCATGGCTCCTCCTCGATGGCGACCCAGGGAGAGTAGCGCCGCGCACCCGGCTTTGCGAGGGCGGCTCAGGCCGCGCGGGCGCGATATGTCGAGGGCGGCTCGGCGGCGACGTCCACCGGGGCGAGGGCGTCCATCACCCGTTCGGGCGGCAGGATGACGATGGCCTCGGTGCCAACGTTCACCTCGCTCTTGAGGGTGAAACGTCCGCCGTGCAGCTCCACAAGGCCTTTCACGATCGGCAGACCAAGACCGGAGCCCTCGTCGGCGTTCTTCTGCGCCATGGAGCCGCGGCCGAACGACGAGAGCACCACGGGGATCTCTTCCGGCGGAATCCCTGTGCCAGTGTCGCGAACGCAGATGTACTGTCCGCCCACGGCGGTCCAGCCCACCTTGATGAAGACGCCGCCGCCGGGCGGCGTGAATTTGATCGCATTGGTGAGCAGGTTCAGCACCACCTGGCGCACCGCACGTTCGTCCGCCCAGATCCGCGGCAGGTTCCGCTCGATGCTTTCCGTGATGACAATGCTGCGCTTTTCCGCCCTCAGCGTCAGCAAATGCGTGCAGTCCTCGACGATCAGCGCCAGTGAGACGGCTTCTTCCTTCAATTCATAACGACCCGCCTCAACCCGGGAGAGATCGAGAATTTCATTGATGAGCGCGAGCAGATGCTGGCCGCTGGAATGGATATCCGACGAGTAATCCTTGTAGGCGGGCACAGCATGAGGGCCGAACAGTTCGCCCTTCATTACCTCTGAAAAGCCCAGGATGGCGTTCAGGGGCGTGCGAAGTTCATGGCTCATTGTTGCGAGAAACCTTGACTTGGCGAGGCTTGCTTCCTCCGCCTTCTGGCGCGCTTCGTCGGAGCTCAGTTTCGCATGCTCCAGTTCTTCGATCAGGCCGTCTTTCTCCAGTCGCAACAGAAGGGAGGACAGACTGGTGGCGTAGAACCGGCGGCTGAGGAAAATGAAGTAGGCCACAGCAGCCGCGGCGATCAGCAGCGGTGGCGCAGGGTTGGACTCAATCTTCAGAAGAAATCCGGCCACCGCCAGCGTGACCGGAACAAGGTTCGCGTAAACAGCCGCCGGAATAAGCGCCAGTATCATGGAGCCCATGGCCCCCACGAGCAGCAGCGCCAGGAACAGGAAGGAACGCGCCGCCTCGTCGTTGACGTCCAGCAGGGTCACCGCCAGCAGCGACCAGCCAACGCCCTGCGCAGCCTCGAGCACAAGAATGCGCTGGCGCCACGCGCGCAGCGTCTGCTCCCCGGAAGCAATCGCCGGAATGGAACGACGGTAAAACTGGAAGCTGTAAACAAGCAGACCGATAACGAGGCACGACCAGACCAGCACGCGTTCAATCGGCGCCCAGATGAGACATATCGCGCTCAGAGCGACCGCGATTGTCGCCATCAACGGAAAGGCGCTGACGCGGCTCTCGGCGAACTCCCGCATCAGGTCGAGGTCGATGCTCCGGTTGCCGCTGCCGGTTGACGTGAGCTTTTCGCGCACCTCCCGCACCCGCCGCGCGGCCTTGCGCTGATCGGGCGCGGTGCGAAGGTCGGCGCCCATCGGGCGGCTTTTCGCGCTGAATTCACTCATGGGACGCAACACAATCAATCCAAGACACGCCCGCAACGGGCTTGCGGATAATGGGGCAAAACCCTTAACGATACCTCCAGATCAGGCGCGCGACCCGGACCATGCGCGTCCCCGTGCGCCCGGTCCTGCGGGCAAGGACGCGCGCGCTCCAAAACGGCCGGAATGACAGTGGGTTCGGCGCCAACCGCACCCCATTCAGCAGCAGTTCATGCTGGACAAGATTAAGACATAGTATCACCGTACAAAACGGTCCGCGGATTTGCCGGTGTGCCGGAGCGTAGCGGTCAGGGTGGAGGGTCGGATGTTCGTTCAGTTTTGTCGGGCTGCGCTCGTCGCCATAATGGCGATCCTTGGGGGGCATGGCGCGCTCGCACAGGCCGCGCCGCAGGCCCGCTATGCATTCGTCATCGGCAATGACGGTTATGACGGCGCCGAGCTGCGCACCGCGGCCAACGACGCCTCCCTTGTCGCGGATATGCTCAAGACAGCCGGCTTCGACGTCACGGGCGCCCGCAACCTCGATCAGGAGACCCTGCGGGCGAGCTACCGTGAGTTCCTCGAAAAGGTCGCAGCGTCGGGGCCGAACGCTGTCGCCTTCGTCTATATTTCCGGCTACGGCGTGCAGTCCGACGGCGAGAACTACTTTATCCCGCCGGGAGCGCGCGTGGTCCGCGCGGCGGATCTCGCCCTCAACGCCATACGGTTGTCCGATTTCAGCCGGGCCTTGTCCGGCTTGCCGGCGCAGGCGCGCGTCTTCGTGTTCGATGTGGCCTATGAAGGTCCGTTCGCCCGCGAAGGGCAGGGGCTGCCACCCGGCCTCGCCATCATGGAGGCGGGCCCGGGCGACCTGATCGCCTTCAACGCTGCGCCGGGCGTTTTTGCGCCAGCCGCCGAGCCGCCCTATGGGCCATTCGCGCAAGCCATCGCCGAGATGTCCCGCGAGGCGGGCCTGCCCATGGCCGACGTGTTCGACCGCGTCCGCATGCGCGTCGCCGAACTCACGCGCGGCGCACAGGTGCCGTTCCGCGATGCGCGCCTTGATCGCCCTCTGATCCTGTTCGACCGCACGGCCGACGCGCCCCCTGCGACTGTCTCGCAGGCTGACATTGAGGTGCGGCGCGCCCGACCGCTGCGCGAAGTGAGCGAGGCAGAGGCCTATGCGCTCGCCATCGACCGGGACACCATCCGCGGCTACGAGGAGTTTCTTGCGGCCTATCCGTCCAGCCCGTACGCGCGCAACGTCCGCAGCATTCTGGCTGCGCGCCGTGAAGCGATCACATGGCGGCGCACCGTGCAGGCGAACACGCCCGAATCTTACTGGACCTACCTCGACCGTTATCCGAAGGGGCCAAACGCTCCGGCGGCCCGCGCGCGTCTGGCGCGTCTTCAGGCCGCGCAGGAGCCTCCGCCCAGCTATCGCGTGATCGAGTACGACATCGCCCCGCCGCCGCGGGAGGAGATCGTGTATTTCGTCGATGCGCGACCGCATCACTACGAGGTTGTCGAGGCGCCGATCGAGGTGGTTTACGTCGCGCCGCGCCCGGTGTGGTGGCGTCCCCCGCCGCCGCCGGTGTACGTGGAGGAGGCTTACTTCTACCTCCCCGTGCCTGTGCCTGTCGCGCCACAACCCGTTTGGCTCGCCCCGCCGGTGTACGTTGATCTGCCTCCGCCGCCATTGATCGTCGAGCAGCCGCGTCCGGGGTTCGCTGTGAATCCGTACGTTGCGGTTCCGGCCGCCCTTGCGGCAGGCGTTATTGCCGGCAAGATCCTGCACGACCGTCGCCGCGACCGTCCCGCCGCGCAGTTTCCCGCGGTGCAGTCGCCTGACGTCCGTCAGGGACAGGTTCCGTTCGTGCCGCCCATCTCGGCGCCCCCGCGTGGCCGCGCCCCGGTCCTGCCGCCGGGCATGCCGCCGCTCGTTCAGAGCCCCAATGTGGTGGGCCGGCCCCCGATGCAGACAGGCCAGCAGCAACCCGGCGTCCAGCCCCAGCAGATTGCGCCCAGTGTACAGCCCCAGCAGATTGCGCCCGGCGTTCAGCCCCAGCAGCAGCCGCTGGGTGGCCCTGCGGTGGCACCGGTCCAGCGTCCGGTCGCTCCCGGTGTTACGTCTCCGAACGTGGCTCCGCCCGCGCCGGGGGTCCAGCCCCAGCAGATTGCGCCCGGCGTTCAGCCCCAGCAGCAGCCGCTGGGCGGCCCTGCGGTGGCGCCGGGTCAGCGTCCAGGTGTTGCTCCGGGCGTGACGTCTCCGAACGCGCTTCCGCCCGCGCCGGGCGTCCAGCCCCAGCAGCAGCCGGGTGGCCCTGCGGTGGCGCCGGGCCAGCGTCCGGTTGCTCCCGGTGTGACATCTCCGAACGTGGCTCCGCCCGCGCCGGGC
>JAIXSM010000001.1 GCA_027484655.1 Hyphomicrobiales bacterium
GACCAAGGCACATATACAGGGTGCCGGTGCAGGTGACGCGCACGCGGTTGCAGCTTTCGCAGAAGTTGTGGGTCAGGGGCGTGATGAAGCCGATGCGTCCGCCGGTCTCCTTCACACGCACATAACGGGCCGGCCCGCCTGTCTGATAGTCGCTCGTCTCCAGCGAGAACGTGCTCGCAAGGTCCGCCTGCACGCGGTTGAGCGGCAGATACTGGTCCGCCCGCTGGCCCTCGATCTCGCCAAGCGGCATGACCTCGATGAACGTGATGTCGATGCCGCGTCCGTGCGCCCAGCGCACCATGTCGGCAAACTCGCCTTCGTTGACGCCCGCCAGCGCCACGGCGTTCAGCTTGATCTGGAGGCCGGCTGCCTGCGCCGCGTCAATGCCCTCGATCACTTTCGAGAAGTCGCCCCAACGGGTGACCGCGCGAAACTTGTCGGGGTCGAGAGTGTCCAGCGACACATTGATGCGGCGAACCCCGCAGTCGGCCAACTCCTGCGCGTAGCGTGCGAGTTGCGAGCCGTTTGTCGTAACAGTGAGTTCTTCCAGCGCGCCGCTGGCCAGATGCCGCGACAGGGAGCGGAAGAGGGTCATGATGTCCCGGCGCACCAGCGGCTCGCCGCCCGTGATCCGCAGCTTGCGCGTGCCGCGCGCCACGAAGGCGCTGCACATACGATCCAGCTCCTCAAGCGTCAGCAGATCACGCTTGGGCAGGAACGTCATGTCTTCCGACATGCAGTAGACGCAGCGGAAATCGCAACGGTCTGTCACCGAGACCCGGACATAGGTGATGGCGCGCCCGAACGGATCGACGAGCGGCGCGGCGGCGGACTGCTGCTTCGGTGCGTGGATATTCATCGGGCCTCCCTCCGCAGCAATATATATGCTGGAACATACCGCTTGGCGAGATGGTTGGCGTCGCCTTGCCGCAGCTTGTGTGGAGCCGGATCCGCGGGCCAACCTGGACCGCGCGCCAACCTGGACCGCGCGCTTCATGTGGACCGCGCGCGTCCCCGCGCGCTTTTGTGCTGACTTGCGGGCGAGGACGCCCGCGGTCCAAGGGGGGCACCAGCCTTCCCACAGCGTCATGGCCGGACTTGATCCGGCCATCCAGACGATGAGCTGCGAGATTGGATCCGCGGGTTAATCCCCGGATCAAGTCCGGGGCCCCGCGCGCATTTGTGCTGACTTGCGGGCGAGGACGCCCGCGGTCCAAGGGGGGCGCCCTTCTGCGGGCGGATGTAACGCCCTTAGCGCATCACGACGACGCGGGTGCCAACGCGCACGCGGCTGTACAGGTCCGTCACGTCAGCGTTCGTCATGCGGATGCAGCCCGACGACACGGCCTGGCCGATTGTCTCGGGCTCGTTTGACCCGTGAATCCGGTACAGGGACGAGCCGAGGTAGAGCGCGCGGGCGCCGAGCGGATTTTCCGGGCCGCCCTTCATGAAGCGCGGAAGGTCCGGGCGGCGCTTCAGCATTTGCGCCGGCGGGCGCCAATCCGGCCATTCCGCCTTGCGTGTGATGCTCATTTGGCCGCCCCACTGGAAGCCCGGCCGCCCGACGCCGACGCCGTAACGGACCGCGCGCCCATCAGGCAGAACGAAGTAAAGACGCCGCTCCGACGTGGAGACGACGACCGTGCCCGGCGCATGGCGACCGGGGTAGGCGACCACGTCCCGCGCAACGGCCCCCTGTTGGAGCCGGAAACTGTTCGTCCTTGCTGTCTGGTTGAAAGCGGCGCTGAAGAACTCCGCCGCAGTTTCCTCTGCCTGCGCGACGGGCGTCCACGCCATGGCGGCGACGACGCAGAACGCGGCTCTGCTCCAAAATTGCATTGTCCGTGACCCAGAATTTGATTGCGCGTGTGGCCTTCCCACCAACGCTGTGAGTCACATTCGCGCCTCGGGCGTGGCCGGCGCAATATGCGGGACAGGTATTTCAACCCTGACGCAAAACATAAGCGGCATTTGTTGCACTCATGCCACAATGTTCGCAGAAACGGGCGGCGCCAATGCGCCGCCCGGGCATAGTGTTGCGGCGTTTATTACTGTTGGATGATGCGCTTGGCCCGCGCCACGGTTTCCGGCGGGGAGGCGAAGATGCGCGTCACCAAATCCTGCACCTTTTCACCGCTGGTCGGATTGATATCGATTCGGCCCTTCTCTGCGTCGGCGAGAAGCTCCGGATCGGCCATCGTCTTCATGAAGGCTTCGCGCAGCGTCTTCAGCGCCTGCTCGGGGATGCCCGGCGGGGCGATGAAGGGGCGGCCGAAGATCTGCTGGCTGACGATCAGTTCCGCAGCGGCCTTGTCGGCAGGAGCGCTGATGTAGCGCCACATGTCGGGCACGCCCAGGGCCACGAGGTCGGGCTCGGGATCGATGCCGGTCTGGACGATGATGTTCAGCTTCTTCGTCTTGATCCAGTCGCCCCGCTGGGACTTCAGGCTCGACCAGTCGAGTCCGCACATGCCATCGACCTCGCCGCGCTCAAGCGCCAGGAAGATATCTGCGGTGCCCTTGTAGCCGCTCACCACCTCGAACTGCGTCTTCGCTGTGTGGTTCAGCATGTAGGCGTAGTCGCGGGTGGAGCCGCCGGCGGCGCTCGCGCCCATGATCGTCTTGCGCTTCTGCGCGTCCTCGAAAGTCTTTGTCTGGGAGCGCTCGAATGTGATGCACACCCGCGTGCCGCTGTCGGCGCTGCCGATGTAGGAGAACTTCGTCACGTCGAACAGCATTTGCGGCTTGGGATCGAGAATGGGCCCGATGATGATGCCGGGGAACACGATCCCGATCCAGGTGCCGTCCTTCGGCGCCGTGTTGAACAGGGCCGCCGCGGCCGTGCCGCTGCCAGCGCCGGGCTGATTGCGCGACACGATGTTGGGCGCGCCGGGGATGTGCTTGGTCAGGTGCCGGGCGACGACCCGCCCGTAGGTGTCGTAACCGCCGCCAGCATCGCTGCCGATGAGCTGCGTGATGGTCTTCCCCGCATAGAAATCCGACGCTGACGCTCCACTCACGGCCAGCGCGCCGGCCACTGCGGCGGCGAGACCCCAAACCTTGGCGTTCCGCATGTTTGCTCCCCTGCTTGGTCTTCTGTCCGACCGCTATAGGGCAGCCCAGTCTGCGATACAATCCGCATGGCCAAGGGGGTGAAAACGCCCTAGTCGGGGATGGGGCGCAGCCCTTCACGGATTGTCATTTCCTTGTCGTCGCGCGCCGCCTTGTCCTCCCGGACGGCGCGCTTGGTGCGCCGCATCTGCTTCCCGACCCTGTCCAGCGCCACTTTGAACGCGACGTAGCAGTCCTTCGCGCTCGCTTCCGCCGCCATGACCGGGAGGGAGCCGGCCTGCACGTTCACCGAGCAGTGGAACTCGTTGCCATCGTTGTTGAAATGAACGCCGGCCCGAACGAGGTTTTGCAGGTACTTTTCCGCCATCCCCAGCACGCTGTCCCGCACATGGGAGCGCAGGGCCTCGCCCAAATCGACGTTCGAGCTGCCGATCGTAATCTCTTCGTTCATTGGCATCGCGCCTCGCGCAGCACACGGTTCGATGGGACAACCCGGGCCGAGCCGAACCTGTTCCCCGTTCGCAGGGCGCTGATCCACCGGGATTGACGCAACGTAATGAACACACTGGCTCGATTGGCGTTCCTCCTGAACGTGACAGGCTGGAAACGGCGGAGGCGCCCATGCCTGAAAGCACGTCCCAAGCGCGTATGCGGTCTCTCGGCAGCGAAGTACTGGTCTGCCGGGAAGCCGGTGACAGCCCTTTCGCTGACGACCGCCAGGGCCCTTGCGCCGATTGCGGCCGTGCGCTGAGCTATCGGCCCTACCTGCCGGACGATGAACCCAAGCTTTGTGTCGCGTGCTTCGCTGCGCGGAAGGCGTCACGCCAGACCAATTGAGCCGGCGTTATCAAAGGCGCGCCCGCTGGACCCGCCCGCACGTAGCGCGCGAGGACGCGCGCGGTCCAAGCCCGTAGCAGCGGGAAGGGTGACGCCTGCATTATCGGGTGTCCGTCTTGCGTTTCCGCTAGAGCCGTATCGCGATACTCTCCCGCAAACGTCGTTTGCCGGAGAATCGCTCGTATGCGTGAAAACAGGACGCTCGCCTCCCTCGCCGAAGATCTTGCGCGGGGGAAAACCACGTCACGGCAACTGGTGGACGAGTGTCTCGCCCGGATCGCCGACGGGGCGGGGGAGGGCGCTCGCACGTTCCTCTCGGTCAACGAGGCCGCGCCGCGCATCGCCGACGCCATGGACGCGCTGCGCGCAGCCGGCGCCGCGCCGTCGCCGTTTGCGGGAATTCCGGTCTCGATCAAGGATCTCTTCGACCTGGCCGGCGAGACCACGCGCGCGGGCTCCCGCGCCCTTGCCGACGCCCCGCCGGCGGCGGCTGACGCGCCCGTCGTGGCGCGCCTGAAGGCGGCCGGATTCATCGTCATCGGCCGCACGAACATGACGGAGTTCGCCTTCTCGGGCGTGGGCATCAATCCCCATTACGGCACGCCGCTCAACCCGTGGGACCGCGCGACCGGTCGCGTTCCGGGCGGCTCATCTTCGGGCGCTGGCGTATCCGTCGCTGACGGCATGGCGCACATGGGGCTTGGCACCGACACGGGCGGCTCGTGCCGCATTCCGGCGGCGTTGTGCGGCATCGCGGGGTTCAAGCCCACCGCCCGGCTCGTGCCCCGGGAGGGCGCTGTTCCCTTGTCCAGCACCCTCGATTCCATCGGCCCGCTGGCGCGCTCCGTGCGTTGCTGCGCGACCGTCCACGGGTATCTGTCTGGCGATGCGCGTCCGCTGATCGAAGCGCGCCTGCGCGGGCTGCGTCTGGCCGCCGTACGCACGATTTTCCAGAGCGACCTGGACGCCCACGTGGCCAGCGCCTACGCCCGCGCCCTGCGGCGGTTGGCAAATGCTGGCGCGATCATCGAAGAGATCGACGCGCCGGAGTTCGATGAGGTCGCAGTGATGAACGCCAAGGGCGGATTCTCGGCGGCGGAGGCGTACGCGTGGCATCGCCCGCGGATGGAGCGCGCGGGCGCAAGTTACGATCCGCGGGTGCTGGCGCGCATCCAGCGCGGGGCGCAGCAGACAACGGCTGACTACAGCGATCTGATGATCGCTCGCGCCGGCTTCATCGAGCGCATCGAGCGCCGGCTCGCGGGCTACGACGCGTTTATCGGGCCGACGACCCCCATTGTGGCGCCGCCCGTCGCCGCTTTCGCCACGGACGAGGAGTTCGCGCGCCTGAACCTGCTGTTGCTGCGCAATCCTACGCTGGTCAACATGATGGACGGGACGTCGATTTCGACCCCCATGCACGGGCCTGGGGAGCCGCCGAGCGGACTTATGGTCTGCGGTCCCGCGCTCGCTGACCGCCGCGTGCTCTCCATCGCTGCGGCGGTGGAGGACGCGCTCGCGGCCTGACAGGGCGGGGCGGCGCTGGAGCGTTTTCCGCCCCAGGCCGCCCCACGCCGCCCCTTCCGCAGTTACTGCTGGATCGCCTCGCCGTGCATGGCGAGGTCGACGCCCTCGATCTCCTCGTCCGTCGACACGCGCAGGCCGCAGACGAGATCAATCACCTTCAGCACCAACCATGTGCCTGCGACGCACCAGAGCGTGGTCACAAGGACGCCGAGAGCCTGCGCGCCCAGCTGGCCCGTATTGCCTTCCAGAAGGCCGCTGATGCCCGCCGTGTCGCCAGACGCGCTGATGCTCGCTGTGGCGAACACGCCCACCATCAGCATTCCAAGCACGCCGCCGACGCCGTGCACGCCGAACACGTCAAGGGAGTCGTCGTACTTGAAGCGCATCTTGATGAACGTGCAGAAGTAATAGCACACGCCGCCGGCGACGGCGCCGATGAGCACCCCGTGCCATGGCAGCACGAAGCCGGAGGCCGGCGTGATGGTGCCCAGGCCGGCGATTGCGCCGGAGATGATGCCCAGCACCGACGGCTTGCCGCGCTCCACCCACTCCAGCGCGCTCCACACGATGGCGCCAGCGCACGCCGCAAGGTGCGTCGCGACGATCGCGGAGACAGCGCGCCCGCCGGCCGACAGCGCTGAGCCGCCGTTGAAGCCGAACCAGCCGACCCAGAGCAGACCGGTGCCGACCACGGCGAGAGACAGGTCGAACGGGGAGAGGTTTTCGCGCCCGAACCCACGCCGCGCGCCGATCATGACCGCTGCGACGAGGCCCGCAACGCCCGCGTTGATGTGCACGACAGCGCCGCCGGCGAAGTCCACCACGCCCATTGAGGCGAGCCAGCCGCCGCCCCACACCATGTGCGCGGAGGGGATGTAAACCACGAAGAGCCAGCCGACGCAGAACAAGCAGAACGCCGAGAACTTCATGCGGTCCGCCACTGCGCCGCCGACCAGCGCGCACGTGATGACGGCGAACGTCATCTGGTAGAGCACGAACAACAATTCAGGGATTGTGGGCGCCAGCGCCGTTGTGCTGTCCGGGCGGATCCCAAGCAGGAAACTGCGCGAAAAATCCCCGAGCACAGCGCCGTCGCCGCTGAACGCGAGGCTGTAGCCGACCGCGAACCAGAGGACCGAGACGATGGCGAGCGCGGCGGCGCTTTGCGCCATGGTCCCGAGCACATTCTTGCGTCGCACCATGCCGGCGTAAAACAGCGCAAGGCCGGGCAGGGTCATCATGAGCACCAGCGCGGTGGCGATGATCATGAATCCCGTGTCGGCAGCGTCGATCTTTGTTTCGGCGGCAATAGCCGGGACAGGCAGGAGCAACGCGAGGGCGCAAACTCCGGGCAGGCGTACGCGGTTGGTTATCATCCGGGCGTTCCAGTCGGTTTTTTATCGATCTGGTCACTCGTTAAGCAAGTCCCGTTCCATTTCGCACAAACCTCGGGCGCCAGCCTCGCGTCCGAGCCGCGCGTCGAGATCTTTCAGCCAAGATAATGTTACTGGCTTTGCTTGTGTTTTCGGCGCGATGCTCATTGAATAAGCAGTGCGGCTAAGGAATGGGCTGCGCGCGCGATACGCGCCAACGCATCAGCTGGGAGCCAAGGTTCATCACCCTCGCGGAGATGATCCGTGAGCCGATGATGGGAAGGGGCGCCAATCGCTGCGTCGGTGGCCGGAACTCACGGAAACGCTGACAAGGTCAACTGACTACAGAGCCCGGTAAAAGCAAGCCTCGGCCTATGACAGAGCGTAAGGGACGAGAGCCTGCACCTTTCTCGCTACCGGCGGTGTGACCAGAGTGTGACCACTGAGAGCGTGTGCCTGCGAGCCCCTGTTTCGCGGGACGCGAAGCCCGTTTCCGCTTAATGGGCCGAAATATTGAAGCTTAAGCGCGCTAGAGCGGAAACCGACCTGATTGCATCAGGTCGTCCGCTCTAGCTTATTGTTTTTACGCATTTTCTTACGTCCAACCGGCATCCACTTGGACGGAAAATGCTCTCAAGCTGCATTTCTATAGCCGACGACCCGGAGGGGCGTGTCTGGGGCGGCTGCTGGATGTTGAGATTAGGTAGGCGTCCCTCGCAGTTGCAGCCGTCCCTTGTAGTTGCCCTCGCTCTGCGCGTTGGAGATATCCACACCAATGACACTTCCACAGGGAAAAGGGTGGGCGACGGACAGCGATCACGGGACGGGCTTGGAAAATCTGTTCGCTAGGTGGGTCGCTGAGCGGTGTTCAACTCTTGGCTGGTCATTCGGCGCTGGGGACAACTCAGCGATATAATGAGAGCGGTGAGGACGCGAAGAGACGTGTGGTGGAGGGATTTTAGAGAGTGTGTGACGCCAGAGCCCCCAATCGGGGACTCCTTGCCCTGTTCATGAGTAGATGCTGTGCTACAAGCATGGCAGTATGAACGACGGGTAGGGGCCTATGAGGAAACTGTTTGCTACTATTGCTTTGGCTCTGCTGCCAGTTGGCGCTTTTGCTGCAGACCCTCCTCAGCGTGTTACTGCCCCCGCCGCGGCGTTCACCAACGTCCCAGATTTCGATGCCTTTGGCTCCGTCGCCATTGGGTACACTGGTTGGGAAGTAAGGGAGTTTTTGGAGCAAAGCCTGAATGTCGAGGCTCGTGCTACGTTCGCCTCGACACTTTCTGGCGCTTTTGGGTTTCAAGCTGACGGTATGTTTGAGGGTTCATACTACAGTAGTGATGAAATAACCAACAATACGGGCTCGCTTGCCGGTCACGTATTCTGGCGTGATTCGAACAAGGGCTTGCTTGGCGTGATTGCTCAGGGCAACGCCAAGAGCGGCAACTTCACATCCGACCGCTAGTACTTCCTTGGTGTCGAGGCTCAGTATTTCATTGGTAACGTGACCTTATATGGTCAGGTTGCTTACCAGAGCCTGGCCATCAATGTGTATGGTGTGAACGCTGATGCTAACGGTTTCGCTCTTGCTGGTCAGGTTCGTTACTTTACTACGCCTAACTTCATGCTGGCGCTGAGGGGCGAGTATTCTGACCTTAGTTTCGATGGCGTTGCTGCTGGTATGGATCACATTGCTTGGTCCCTGGGCGGTAAGGCGGAATATCGGTTTGCCGCTTCTCTTATCAGCGTCTTCGCCGAAGCTGACTATCGTCGTGGGGCGTTCAAGGTCGCTGCTGACTCGCTATGGGAAACTGATAAGCGTTTCATGATCGGGGCGAAGTGGAACCTTGGCTCTCAGACACTCTTCCAGCGTGATCGTTCGGGCGCTTCACTCGATCCCATCCGTTGGCTGTATCCGGCGGTTACTCCATAAGGTTCCTTACCGCCAGTTTGAGTATGAGCAGCGCTGCTTCTCTCTAAGAGAAGCAAGCCGTGTTCACGACCCAGCGCTCCGGCGCTGGGTTTTTTTATCCACTCCGTCAACCAATCCACCGCCATCGCTTTCCAAGTGCTCTTGAAGCGACCGCCTTTGGTCAGTTCCGCTGCTGAAGCGACGTTGCTGGTATGACCGTAGTGCTTCTTCAGCATCGGGACGCTGGTGCTCATAGCGCACACGTGGCGGTCATCGGTGCGGAGTTCTTCGCTGGCTTCAGCTAAACTAATACACATCATAAAAATTTGATTTACTAATGAGCCAAGTCTCCACCCCTGCCTCATGGCCCAGCGCCGAGTGTAACGCCACTGTCGTGAAGGTGACCTACCACTGATTTGTCATCCAGCGGCGACTAGAGCCTTGGCGGATTTTGAGCCAGGTTGTGCGGTGGTAGCAATAGGGGATCTGCGGAGCGGGTTAGAGTTGCGCAGCTGATCGCCTGTTGTGTTGAGATTGGCCGCGAAAGCGACCGGGGCTAGATATCCCAGAGAAAACTGCGGGCGCTGGAGATTGTAATCCGCAGCCCATGCCGCAAGCTTGTTTCTGGCCTGATCGAGACTGAAGAAGAGTGTCTCGTCCGGAAGCTCATGACGCCTACGCCCGGTAGCCTTTGCGCCGAACCTGAACCTGCCACTTGCCACTTGCCTCTGGGCTTTCGAATGGTCGCCATTGTCCACTCCGTGTGACCAGAGTGTGACCATGAGACCATGACCACCGTAGCTGGAGGCGCAAGCCCTTGGAAACAATGGTGGGCGATGCAGGGATTGAACCTGCGACCCCTCCCGTGTGAAGGGAGTGCTCTCCCGCTGAGCTAATCGCCCTGAGCGGCGGCTGGCGAATGCGCCAACCACTGCGTCGGTGGCCGGTTTATGATCCGGCACGGGTCCGGAAGTCAAGCCGTGGCGGTTGTCTTTTCACGCAAACCCGCGACTGCGCTCCAAAGGTCGTCGAAGTGGGAGATGACCACGTCGGGGTCGAGCTGGCTCACGTGCACGTCCGTGTAGCCAAAATCCACCGCCACCACGGGAATTCCGGCGTTCTTGGCTGTCTGGATGTCGGTGCGGGAGTCGCCCACCATGACGCAGGCGGACGGGTCGCCGCCGGCGCGCTCGATGGTCATGAACAGGGCGCGCGCGTCTGGCTTGAACACGTCCACGCCGTCGATGGTGAAGGTGTCGCGGCCGCAGATCGCGGCGAAGCGCTCTGCGACGCCGAGCGCTGCGAGAAGCTTCACCGAAGCCGACTCAACCTTGTTGGTGCAAACGGCGAGGCGCCAGCCGGCGACCTCAAATTGGTCGAGCGCCGCCAGCAGCCCGGGGAACAGGGTGGACTCCTCGGCGATCCGGGCCTCGTACATCACCAGAAACTCTTCGAAAAGCGCTTCGAGGCGCTCGGCCGCGAGCGGAGCCTTGTTCACCGCGAAGCCACGCTCAATCAAAGCCTTGGCGCCTGCGCCGACCAGCATTCGGCCCTCTGCGACCGTGAGCGGCGACAGCCCGTCGCGCATCAGGATAGTGTTCAGCGTGCCAATCAGATCCCCAGCGGTTTCAGCGATGGTGCCATCAAGGTCAAGGACAAGAAGGGGTGCGGTGGACATTGCGACTGATTCCTGTCGTGAATTCTTTCCCGCACTGGCTACCACAGGCCGGGCGGTCCCGACACACCGCCCGCCGATCCGCTATGATTGCAGCATTGATTCGGCGGGCCCGGTCGCCCGCATCCGGAGACGCGAATATGGCCCGCATCCCCTCCATTCGCACGCCTTCGAGGTTCGCTCCCGCGTTGGCGGGCGTGGCTGCGTTGCTCGCGCCTGCGTTGCTCGCGGCTCCTGGCGCATTGGCGCAGAACTTCGATTTCCTCGCCGCGCCCGAAATCGAGCTGAACATCGTCTATCGCCTCGACACCGTGACGGGGGAGATTGGCGCCTGCCAGTACGGCGACAAGGAGGGGACCGTGGGCGTCACGCTTTGCTATCCCTCCGGCCAGGGTGCGAAGGGTCAGCCGCCGTCCACCTACAAACTGGTGTCCTCCCGCCACGAGCGGGAAGGCGGAGTCTTTCGTGTCGATCTGCGCACGGGAATGATGTCGATCTGTTACGTTCTCAAGCAGGAAGTGGTGTGTACGCCGCCTGCGAAGTGACATTGCCGGCAAGCGGCCGCGCCGCATTGCGTTTCCCGGCTGGACGGGCTATCCGGCCATGGTCTGTACCGCAGAGGCCGCCATGTCCGCCGACGACCTGAAGCGCCACGCCGCCGCGAAGGCTTTGGAGTTTGTCGAGCCCGGAATGCGTCTGGGACTGGGAACCGGCTCCACCGCCAAGCACTTCGTCGATCTGCTGGCCGAGCGCGTGAGGGCTGGGCTTCAGGTGGTCGGCGTGCCGACCTCCGAGGTGACCCGCGCCCAGGCAGAGCGTCTCGGCGTTCCCCTCACCACGCTTGAGGCGACGCCGGAGCTTGACCTTACGGTGGATGGCGCGGACGAGTTCGACGGCGCCTTGCGGCTCGTAAAGGGCGGCGGCGGGGCCTTGCTGCGCGAAAAAATCGTGGCGGCCGCCTCGGCCCGCATGATCGTCATCACGGACGGCACGAAGCGTGTCGAGCGGCTGGGGCGGTTTCCGTTGCCAGTCGAGATCGCCACGTTTGGCGTTGAAGCCACGCGGCGGGCTGTGGTCTCCGCTCTGCGCAGCGCCGGGTGTTCCGGCGAGATCGTCCTGCGCCAGAACGGCGCGGGGCAAACCTTCGTCACGGACGGAGGGCATTACATCTTTGACTGCCGGCTCGGGGTCATCCCCGATCCGGAGGCTCTGGCGACTGCGCTGGCCGCGGTTCCCGGCGTCATGGAGCACGGATTGTTTCTCGGCCTTGCCGACGCAGTGATCGTCGCGGGCGAGAATGGCGTCGAGGTTGTTGGCCATCCGGAAGGACGGGCCTCCCGCGGCTGACGCAGGATGACGGGGAGATAACTCAGGTGATGTTCAGCAAGCCTCTGGTGGCCGCTCTTGCGGTCGGTTTCACTCTCGTCGCGGCCCCGTTGTCAGCGCAGCAGGCGCCGCGCCCCGCCGCGCCCGCGCCCGCGCCGGCCGCCACCGGCGCCGCGCAGCCTTCGGCAGCCCACATTGAGGCGGCGAAGGAAGTCGTGCGTCTGTCGGGCATCGCCCGAACCTATGATCTCTTCCTGCCGCAGCTCACGGACAGTCTGGTGGCCAATCTCAGCCGCACGCGCCCGGAGCTGCGCAATGACCTCATCACCGTTCTGAAGGCTCTTCAGCCCGAGTTCGAAAAGCGCGACGAGCAGATGGTCACATCGACCGCGCGCTCCTTCGCCGGCGTCATGAGCGAGCAGGCGTTGAAGGACACCGCGGCGTTCTTCCGTTCCGAGGCCGGCAAGGCCTACGTGGCCATGCAGCCGAGGGTCATCGACCAGATGATGATCTCGCTTGAAGCCTGGAATCGTCAGATGTCCGAAGACCTGATGACCCGCGTGCGCGAGGAGATGCGCAAGAGGGGCCACAGCCTCTAACCGAAAGCCGCGCGCATGTCCGATTTCGACGTCGATCTTTTCGTCATTGGCGCCGGCTCCGGCGGGGTGCGCTGCGCGCGCATCTCGGCGGGCTATGGCGCCCGCGTCATGATCGCGGAAGAGTATCGCATCGGCGGAACATGCGTGATCCGCGGCTGCGTGCCAAAGAAGCTCTACGTCTACGCCAGCCGCTTCGCGGACGACTTCGCCGACGCGGCCGGGTTTGGCTGGTCGATCCCGCAGGCCCCGACGTTTGACTGGAACGCTCTTGTCGCCGCGAAGGAGAAGGAGATCACGCGTCTCTCCGGGCTCTACCGCAAGGGTCTGGACGGGGCGGGGGTTCAGGTGGTCGAGAGCCGCGCCGTGATCGAGGGGCCGCATGAAGTGCGGCTCATTGCGGATGGGCGTCTTGTGCGCGCGCGCCACATCCTTGTGGCGGTTGGCGGGGCGCCAGTGCGTGAGCCCAACGTGCCCGGCGTTGAGCACGCCATCACGTCGGATGAGATTTTTGATCTGCCGGAGTTTCCCCGCCGCCTGTTCGTGGTGGGCGGCGGCTACATCGCGCTTGAGTTCGCCAGCGTGTTCGCGCGCCTTGGCGCCGAGGTCACGGTGGCAATGCGCGGCGACAACATCCTGCGCGGCTTTGACGAGGATGTGCGCACGACGCTGCGCGGCGGGCTCGTCCATGCGGGCGTGAGGTTCTGCTTCGGCGCGCTGCCCACATCATTCGTGCGTTCGGCTGACGGGCTTGTTGTGACGCTGTCCGATGGCCGCGCCGTCACTGTCGATCAGGCGCTCGTCGCCACAGGGCGCAGGCCTCACACGCGCGGGCTCGGCCTCGAGACGGCGGGCGTGGAGATGCGTCCCAACGGCGCGATTATGGTGGATGAACTCTCGCGCACGAGCGCCCCTTCGGTGTTCGCCGTGGGCGACGTCACGGACATGAACAACCTTACTCCCGTCGCCATCCGGGAAGGGCATACCCTCGCTGATCGCCTGTTCGGCGGCAAGGACGCGCGCTGCGACTACGAGCACATTGCGACCGCCGTGTTCACCACGCCGGAGGTCGGCGTCGTTGGCCTCACGGAGCAGCAGGCGCGCGAGCGTTATGACGTGGTCGATATCTATCGCACCTCGTTTCGGCCGATGAAGGCGACGCTTTCGGGCGCCGCCGAAAAGGTGCTGATGAAGATTGTTGTCGATGGCGCCTCGGACCGTGTGCTCGGCGTTCATGTCGTTGGCCATGATGCCGGGGAAATGGTCCAGCTGCTCGGCATCGCCGTGCGCATGGGCGCGACGAAAGCGGATTTCGACGCCACGATGGCGGTTCATCCGACTGCGGCGGAGGAGCTTGTGACCATGCGCACACGCACCGCGCGGTTCGAGCGCAACGCGGCGGGCTGAGCTTCATTCAGGCGTCCTGGCGCTGACGCCGGGTCTGTCTATCACTTCCGACATATCGCCTCCGGGCCCGCCCTCGTGTATAGGAGCCGACTTTCGGGGCTCCGGCCCCATCTTCTTTCATAACATCGGGCGTTCGGCGCCCGGGAGCATCGAGCATGGCGGCAGAACGTTGGACCCCGAACAGCTGGAGAGCCAAGCCCATCCAGCAGGCGCCCGCCTATCCCGATCCGGCGGCGCTGGCCGACGCCGAGAAAACGCTGGCCGGCTTTCCCCCTCTCGTGTTCGCGGGCGAGGCGCGCAAACTGAAGCGCGCTTTGGGTGAAGTGGCGACCGGACAGTCGTTCCTGCTTCAGGGCGGTGACTGCGCGGAGAGCTTCGCCGAGCATTCCGCCGACAACATTCGCGATTTTTTCCGCGTTTTCCTCCAGATGGCCGTGGTGCTGACGTTTGCCGGCGCCTCGCCCGTGGTGAAGGTGGGCCGCATCGCCGGCCAGTTCGCCAAGCCGCGCTCCGCGCCGACGGAAAAGCGCGGCGACGTTGAGCTGCCGAGCTATAAGGGCGACATTATCAACGACATCAACTTCACACCCGAGGCGCGCACGCCAGATCCGCGGCGGCTGCTGGAAGGTTATCGCCAGTCGGCGGCGACGCTGAACCTTCTGCGCGCGTTCGCCACCGGCGGCTATGCCAATCTTGAGAACGCTCACCGCTGGATGCTGGGCTTCGTGAAGGATTCGCCCCAGTCCCACCGCTATCAGGAGCTGGCTGATCGCATCACCGAGACGCTGGCGTTCATGCGCGCCATCGGCCTCGACGCCGAGAAGCATCAGGAGCTGCGCGCCACTGATTTCTACACCTCGCACGAGGCGCTGCTGCTCGGCTTCGAGGAATCGCTCACCCGCGTTGATTCGACGACGGGGGACTATTACGCCACCTCCGGCCACATGATCTGGATCGGCGATCGCACCCGCCAGCCCGACCACGCCCATGTGGAGTACTGCCGCGGCGTCAAGAACCCCATTGGACTGAAGTGTGGCCCGTCCCTGAAGCCGGACGACCTGCTGCGCCTGATCGACCTCCTCAACCCGGATGACGAGGCCGGACGTCTGACCCTGATCTGCCGCTTCGGCTCCGACAAGGTTGTGGACCATCTGCCCTCGCTCATTCGCGCCGTGAAGCGGGCGGGGCGCACGGTGGTGTGGTCGTGCGATCCCATGCACGGCAACACCATTTCGGCGGGCGGCTACAAGACGCGGCCATTCGAGCGGGTGATGAGTGAGATCCGCACATTCTTCGCCGTTCACCAGGCCGAAGGAACCTACGCGGGCGGCGTTCATCTGGAGATGACCGGCAAGAATGTGACGGAATGCACCGGCGGCGCCCGGGCGATCACGGAAGGCGATCTGAGCGATCGCTATCACACGTTCTGCGATCCGCGTTTGAATGCGGAGCAATCCATCGAGGTGGCGTTCCTCGTGGCTGAACTTCTTAAGGCCGAGCGGTCCAGCCTGCCGGCGCAGGCGCCAGCGGCGGAGTAGCGGTTTCGCTGCTGCGCTGAGCGGATAAAAAAAGGGTAGGGGCGATGAAAGCGTGGCGCGCTGCGTTCAGGAATTCGTGTGCGGGGCTCTCCCATGCCCTGCGAACGGAACGTGCTGTACGTCAGGAAATCGTGACCCTCGCTTTCGCGACGCCCGCAGCATTTTTGGTGGGCGCCGGACCCTGGCAGCGCGTCGCGCTTATTGGCGTCTTGCTCCTGCTGATTTCAGTCGAGCTTCTCAACACGTGCATTGAGAAGCTGTGCGATCACGTCACGCCCGACCTCCATCCTCAGATCAAGATTGTGAAGGACTTGGGGTCAGCCGCTGTTTTTGTGACAATAGTATTTGTCGCGCTTGTCTGGCTGGTGGCGGCTGCAGAGCGTCTGGCGTTAATTTAGCGGCCTCTCAACACTTTTGCGAGCTTGCGTGAGGCGCATCAGCGATTACCTTGGCCTGTGTGAATTAACCTTGCTCGATCCGAGGTAAGCATGGCGACGCGTATGCCGGCTTTGTTTGTGTCGCACGGCTCGCCGATGACGGCGATCCAGCCGAGTCCCGCGCGCGCTTTCCTGACCACATGCGCCGCCAGCTTGCCCCGGCCAAGGGCAATCCTCATCGCAACGGCGCATTTCGAGAGCAGCGCGCCGCTGGTGTCAGCGGATGACAGGCCGGCGATGATCTACGATTTCGGCGGCTTTCCCAAGCCCCTGTTCGAGATCCAGTATGGAGCGCCCGGAGCGCCTGCGCTGGCCGGTCGCGCCGTCGAGTTGTTGCAGGCCGCTGGTTATCCAGCCCATCCGGTTGCGAACCGGGGTTTTGACCACGGCACGTGGGTGCCGCTGTGTCTGATGTACCCGGACGCGGAGATCCCGGTCGTGCAGATCTCGGTGCAGCCTCATGAGGGCGCGGAGCACCACATGAAACTCGGGCGGGCGCTGGCCCCGTTGCGGGATGAGGGCGTGCTGATCGTCGGCTCGGGCAGCCTCACGCACAATCTCTACGAACTCTCACGCTCCGGGCGTGACGTGAATGCGCCTGTTCGCGATTGGGTGCGCGCGTTCACGGACTGGATCGCCGACAAGGTTGAGAGCGGCTGCGCGGACGATATCGCGAACTATCGCGAGCTTGCTCCTTACGCGCGTGAAAACCATCCGCGCGATGAGCACTTTTTGCCGCTTCCGTTCGCCATGGGGGCAGGGAGCGGCGACCGGGCGCAGCGTATTCACGCGAGCTATGATTATGGCCTGTTGGCCATGGACGCTTATCAGTTTGGATGACGAACGCGCCGTCGCGCTCCGCGTGAGAGCGCGACGGGCTATCAGTCACTTCTTGCGGTAGACGAGCAGCGTCTCGTACATGCCGACCTTCTCGACCGGCTTCTCCTTCTCCCATTCGGCGATGACCTTTTCGGCCGTGTCGAAGGCGAAGGACTTCGTGTAAAACACAATGTAGCCGCCCGAGCGCGTCTTGTCGGTGAGCATGTCAGTCACCTCACGGTCGGTGAGAGCGCCGTATTCGTCGTTCTTATCGGTGCGGAACTCGCACAGATGGAAGAGGGTGACGACGTCAAATTCCGGCAGCAGTCGCTCGTCGAGCTGGTAGATGTCGCCGAAAAACGTCTTGTAGGTCTTCTCGACGTCCGGGCGCTCGATGGCGAGCTTGATGAAGGTCTCGTACTCCTGCGGAGCGGCCGTGATGCCCAGCACGCAGTTTCCGCTGCCGTTCTCAGCGGTGCGGATGCCGACGATGTGGTGTCCGCCCGTCCCGAAATGGAAGATCGACTTGTTCGTGATGTCGTTCTTCTCGAGCCAGTCGCAGAAGTGGATGTCGCAAGGGCATTCGTCGATGCGCAGATCCCAGAACGCGTCCCAGTAGTGCAGCTTGCCCGATGCTTGCGTAGCCATATCAATTCCCTTCATCACTTAGGCCGTTCCGGCCGCGTCGCGACGGCTCTTATAGCCGCCCACGACCGTGAGCGCCGGATGCCCGGCCTCGTCCGTCTCCACCAGCGCGCTGCCTCCCGCAGCTGTTCTGTGCAGAGCCAGAAACCTCTTGAAACCTTGCGCCAGAGTCGACCTTCCACCGATCGCGACGATGGTGGAGGCCGAACACCCGTCCATGAGCGCCTCAACCATGCGGGTTTGGGTCGCCTCGTCGAAAACTGTCAGCGCGTCTTCCAGAATGATGATGTCCGGCTTCTGGACAAGCACGCGCGCGAACGCAAGTCGCTGGCGCTCTGTCGCCGAAAGCGTCTGTTCCCAGCGCGAGACGTCGTCAAGGCGGGTGACGAGCGCATTGGCGCCGCAGGCGACAAGGGCTTTGCGCATCTGGTCGTCGGTGAGGCCGTCGGGAACCGAGGGATAGGTGAGCGCGTCACGCAGTGAGCCGGCCGGCAGGAATGGGGTGGCGGGCATGAAGGCCAGCGAGCGCCCCTCCGGCAGCAGAATGCGCCCCTCGCCCCATGGCCACAGGCACGCAATCGCCCGCACAAGAACGCTTTTGCCGGTTCCCGCGTCGCCGCCCAGGGCGACCTTTTCGCCCATGGCGATGCGCACGTCGGCTCGCTCGACCACCACGCGGCCCTGATCGTCCACGAGGCGAAGCCCCTCAAGCTCCAGCGTGTCGCTGGCGCTGTGGCCGATCTCGATCATCGACTGCCCGCCGCTGGCGTCCCGATCGGCTTGCTCAAAGGCGTCGGAAAGCTCAACGATGCGGCGGGCTGAGGCGAACCACTCGGCGATGCGCCAGTAATTGTCCACCAGCCAGGCGATCGCCATCTGCACCTGCACGAAGGCGGAGGCGAGCTGCATGACTTCGCCGAGGCTGAGCTGGCCCGCGAGATACTTCGGCGCGCACAGCAGCAGGGGGACAATCGGCACCATGGCGCTGTTGGCGTTCATCACCCAGGTGACGCGGCCATGCTGACGCACGACCTCCAGCCACGCGCGCACCAGCGACAGGTACGATCCGTCGAGGCGCCGCCGCGCCTCTGTTTCTCCGCGCGCCATGATGACGCCTTCGGAGTTCTCGCGCAGCCGGATCATCTCGAAGCGGAACCGGGCTTCCGCCTCGTTCTTTGCCGCCGCCGCGCCAGCGAGCCTGCGACCCACCACCGGCACGAGCGCCGACATAATGACGCCATAGGCGATTGCGCCGAGCACCATGAACGCCGGGATGACCACTTGCGCGCCGCCGATGGAGACCTCAAGCGAGCCGCCCACCGACCACAGGATCCCGGCGAACGTGATCGCCCCAAGAACCGCGGTGAAGAGGCCGATAGCGAAATCTGTGACGGGCTCGGTCGCCATGCGGATGTCGTCGGAGATGCGATACTCCGGATTGGGCATGGGGCTGTCGGCGGCCGTCAGCCGATGGAACCGCTTGTTGGCGAGCCAGCCATCCAGCAGGGTGCGCGTGCACCATTCTCGCCAGCGCACCTGGAGGCGCTCGCGCGTGAGCACGATCCCGACGCCGACCGCGGCCACACAGACGACGAGGCCAGCGAACGCGAACACAGCCAGCGTCGCCGACCACCCGTCCCGCCGCTCCAGCGCGTCGAAGAACCAGCGGTTCCAGGCGTTCGTGCCGACGTCCACCATGAGGCGGAGCAAGAGCACGCCGGCCAGTCCAAGGGTAAGGGTCCAGGCGATCCGGGCGGACGAGCCGCGCCAGAAACCACCGGTCATGCGAGCGAAACGCAGGGCGACGGCTCGGTCAAACCCGGTCGGCGTCGACGCGGTCGCTGACCCCTGAGACGCGGGATCGGACATAATTCTCCCTAGACAGTTTCCGTCCTGGCCGCCAAACCGACGCGGTCGAACTTTACCCGCAGGCGCCACCGAGTAAAGGCGAAACTTGTGCTTGCCCCGCCAAACGCGCCGTGCCGCCTTGCTGGGCGGCGCGCGGCGCGCCATGTTGGAATCAGCAGTCCCCCTCAAGTGACCATCCGGAAGCTGAACCGAAAATGAACCAGACGTCGCCTGTTCCGCCCCCGCCGGACGCCGAAGGCCGCCATCATGGGTTTGGCTCGGGCATCCGTACGTGGTTTCTCACCGGCTTGATTGTGGCCGGGCCGCTTGCGCTGACCACCTGGATCGTCTGGTGGTTCATCACGCTCATCGACGGGTGGGTGAAGCCGTTGGTCCCCGCGTCCATGTGGCCGGACCAGTACCTGCCGATGCATATTCCCGGCGTGGGCGTGGTTGTCGCGTTCCTCGGCCTGACGCTGCTGGGCTTCCTCGCCGCGAACATCGCTGGCCGCACGCTGCTCGGCGTGGGCGAGATGCTGCTCGACCGGATGCCGGTCGTGCGCAGCATCTACAAGAGCCTGAAGCAGATTTTCGAGACGGTGTTCTCTCAGTCCGGCGGAGGCTTCCGCAAGGTCGGGCTTGTCCAGTACCCGGCGCCGGGCATGTGGTCGATTGTATTTATTTCCGCGCCGCCGTCATCGAGCATCTCCGCCCATCTGCCGCCGACGCCGCACATGTCAGTTTTTCTGCCCTGCACGCCCAACCCCACCACGGGCTTCTATTTCTATCTTCCAGCAGCCGACGTGGTGGAGGTGCCGCTGACGCCGGACGAGGCCGCCAAGCTTATAATGTCGGCCGGCTTGATCCAGCCAGACGTTCAGGCGCGCCTTGCGGCCATGGCGGCGCAGGGGCGGGGCGCTGGCAAGGCCGGGATCAACCCGCCCGAAGCAGCCTGACGGCCGCATCCTTGCCGAACAGGTGCAGCAGCACGCGGAGCGCCTGTCCGCGTTCGCTGGACAGGTCCGGGTCGCGCGCGAGGATGAGCCGCGCGTCGTCGCGGGCGGCGGCCAGAAGCTCTCCGTGCTTTTCGATCACGGCAAGGCGAAAACCCGGCATCCCGGACTGGCGGGCGCCCAGCACCTCGCCTTCGCCGCGCAGGCGCAAATCTTCCTCGGCGATGCGGAAGCCATCCTCCGTCTCGCGCATGATCTCGATGCGCGAGCGCGCGACCTCGCCCAGCGGCGTCTTGTAGAGCAGCAGGCACGTTGATTTGGCGGCGCCGCGCCCGACGCGACCGCGCAACTGGTGCAATTGGGCCAGCCCGAAACGCTCCGCATGCTCGATGGCCATGATTGTGGCCTCCGGCACATCGACGCCCACCTCGATGACGGTGGTCGCCACAAGGATCTTCGTTTCGCCGCGCTGGAAGGCGGCCATGGCTGCGTCCTTGTCGCGACCCTTCATCTTGCCGTGCACCAGGCCGACCTGATCGCCGAAGAACTGGCGCAGCAGCTCCGCGCGCTCCTCCGCCGCGGCGAGGTCAAGATCCTCGTTCTCCTCCACCAGCGGGCAGACCCAGTAAACGCGGGCCCCTGACCCAATCGCCCGACCAAGCCCCTGAATCACCTCGTCGATGCGCTCGACCGGGATGGCGCGCGTGTCGATGGGGCTGCGTCCCGCAGGCTTCTCGCGCAGGGAGGAAACATCCATGTCGCCGAAGTATGTGAGCACGAGTGTGCGTGGGATCGGGGTCGCCGTCATGACCAGCACGTCGGCGGCGTCGCCCTTTTCGCCCAGCGCAAGGCGCTGATGCACGCCAAAGCGGTGCTGCTCATCGACCACCGCGAGGCCGAGGTCGTTGAAGGCGACGCTCTCCTGAAACAGCGCGTGGGTGCCCACAACGATGTCGCACGCGCCAGAAGCGAGCGCCGCCAGCGTGGCCTTGCGCTCGCTGGCCTTGTCGCGCCCGGTGAGGAGGGCGAGGCGGATGCCGGCGGTCTCGCAGAGGGGCTGCAAGCGTTCGAAATGCTGGCGCGCGAGAATCTCGGTCGGCGCCATCAGCGCCGCCTGCCGCCCGGCCTCCACGGCGTGGGCCATGGCGAGAAGCGCGACAATGGTTTTGCCAGACCCGACGTCCCCCTGAACGAGCCGCAGCATCCGGTGTTCGCTGGACAGGTCCGCGCGAATCTCGCGCAGCGCCTCCTCCTGCGCGCCGGTGAGCGAGTAGGGCAGGGCCGCAAGAATCTTTCGCGTGAGACGCCCGTCGCCGACGCTGGCGCGCCCGCCCACCTTTTTCACCCGCCCGCGCACCATGGCGAGGGCCAGCTGTCCCGCGAGCAATTCGTCATAGGCGAGCCGCTGGCGATGGGGGGCTGAGGGATCCACATCCTGCGGCGTGCTGAGGCGGTGCGACGCCTCCAGCGCCTCTTTGAAGGACGGCAGCCGCCGCTCCCGCGCGAACGCGGGGTCGAGCCACTCCGGCAGGTCCGGGAGGCGTGCGATGGCGCCCTCCACGGCGCGCTGGATGTTGCGTTGGTATAGCCCTTCGGTGAGCCCGTAGACCGGCTCGACCGGCGGCAGCTTTTTCAAGCTGGCTTCATCGAGCACCCGCTCGGGATGCACCATCTGCCGGTAGCCCTCCCAAAGCTCCAGCTTGCCCGACACCCAGCGCCGTGCGCCGAGCGGCAGCATCTTCTCGATCCACTGGTGATTGCTGAGGAAAAACACCAGCAGCAGGTCGCCCGTCTCGTCCTCGATCAGCACCTTGTACGGCGCCCGCGACCGTGGCGGCGGCGGGCGATGCTCCGCGACCATGGCCTCGATGGTGACGACCTGATCGGGTTGCGCGTCGGCGATCTTGGGACGGGCGCGCCGGTCAACGGCGGCGTGCGGCAGATGAAACAGCACATCGAGGACGCGCGCATCTTCGCCGCCTTGCGCCAGCAATCGCTTGAAATGCTGCGCGATTTTTTCGCCGACGCCGGGCAGGGCGGCGACGGGCGCGAACAGCGGGTTGAGGTTCGTAGGGCGCATTCTTGCAGGGATAGCGCGGGATGAGCGGGCGCGCCAAGGCCGGGGCCTTCGGCTGCTCTCGCCCGCGGGAGCCCGCTGTTACCGGAACTGCGCTTAAGTGCCCAAGAAGTATGTAAAAATAAATTCCAATTGATTCAGCCGCGTTACATTCAGCGGTCCATGGTGCCCCTGCGGAAAGGCTCTTGCAGAAGCCATCCGAAGAGAAGGGGAAGTAATGCGTTCTATCAACGGAGGCGTCGGGGCGGCATCGCCCGTTGCGCCCGTGCTCATCGCAAGCGCCTTCGCTTGCGGGGGCGCGACAATGTTCACAGCCTGCATGACAAACGAAAGCGCTTTTCGGGTGTTTGATTCGCTTGATGGCCGGCTTCTGGATGAGGGCGAGGGGAGGGAGGGCGCGGCGTCCTTGCTGCGTCGGATTCACGAGAACGTCGAGATGCTCGTCTTCACTATCGGCAGTTTCGGCTGGATCGGCGGCGCGGCCGTTTACGAATGGAATGGAACGTTACGGAACTGGGGATCGGGCCCGAGCATGAACATGGCCGGAACATTGCGCATCGAGGTTGACCAAGACCGCGTGTCCGCGGTCGAGCTTCACCTCAACGGCGAGGCGTACCTGGATCTCGTGCACGACGGACGCGCTCCGAGACCCTACGACGCAGCCCCGGGACAGGCGCGCCGCGCTGCATTATAGAAGCGGCGTAACACATCATCCTTGAAGAGGTAGACGATCTTGTCCACGAGCATCTCCTCCGCCGATCTCGACCCTCGCCGACGTCGCGTTCTTTATCGCGCCTGGCATCGCGGGATGAAGGAAATGGATATTCTCATGGGCAAGTTCGCAGACTCCGAACTCGCCGGGCTGTCGGAGGAGGATCTGTCGGCGTTCGAAACGCTGATGGACGCCCCTGATCCGGACCTCTTCAAGTGGATGACCGACGCCGAGCCAACGCCGGTGGAGTTTGACACCCCGGTGTTTCGGAAGCTGAAGGGTTTTCACACTCATTCAGGCCCGATCCACGGGTGAGTGGAACGGCGGGCTTCGTGGCTCGTGCGCGCGGGGACGCTCGCGGTCCATGGATGCGCCCTGGACCGCGAGCGTCCTCGCTCGCAAGCAACGCCCGGCGCTTCCCGCCCGGAGTCATCCAGCCTATATAGGCCCCATCGCAGCGACGGCGGAAATTTCCGCCGGCGCCACATGCCCGTGCGCCCGCAGGATCAGGAAAGTCAGCCCGTGAAGGAATTCAAGCGCGTCGTCGCCGAACTGTCGAAGGGCGCATCGCTGACGCTCGCCCACGCCCCGGACGGGTTCGACGCCTTCATCGCCGCCGACGTGGCCCGGGCGTTGGGCGCAGCCGGAGCGGACGGGCCGGCCGCCCTCGTGCATGTGGCCCGCGATGCGCAGCGCTCCCGCGCTTTCCAGGAGGCGATGGCGTTCGTGGCGCCAAACCTTGAGGTGCTGGACTTCCCGGCCTGGGATTGCCAGCCCTACGATCGCACGTCGCCCAACGCTGCCGTCGCCTCGCGGCGCATGACGGTTCTGGCCCGGCTCGCGCGCACGCGCACGTCCGCAGACAAGCCGCGGATCCTCTGCACCACGGTGGACGCGCTGCTTCAGCGCCTGCCGCCGCGCAAGTTCATCGAGACAGAAAGCTTTTCGGCCGCGCCGGGCAACGCGCTCGACATGAACGTGCTGGCGAAGTGGCTTGAGACAAATGGCTATCTTCGCTCGTCAACGGTGCGCGACACCGGCGAGTACGCGGTGCGCGGCGGCATTCTCGATCTGTTTCCGCCGGGCCTGCCCGCGCCATTGCGGCTCGATTTCTTCGGCGACACGCTGGAGTCGATCCGCGCGTTCGATCCCGAGAGCCAGCGCACAACCGTCCAGATGCGCGCGCTCGACCTCGTGCCCATGAGCGAGGTGCAACTCACCACCGAGACCATCCGTCGATTCCGTCAGGGATATGTCGTCGCATTCGGCGCCCAGACGCGGGGCGACAGCCTGTATGAAGCGGTCAGTGAAGGCCGCCGGCATCCGGGGATGGAGCATTGGCTCCCGCTCTATTACGGCGGCGCCGATACGTTGTTCGACTATCTCGCTGGCGCGCCGTTCATGTTTGACGCGCTTGCCGATGACGCGGTGGGCGAGCGGCTGGGCGAGATCAAGGATTACTATGACGCCCGGCGTCAGCGGCAGGAGGCGGACCCGAACGCGCCGAGCTACAAGCCGTTGCCGCCGGATGCGCTCTATCTCACGCCAGACGAATGGCGAACGCGGATTGCGCGCACGCCCGTCGCCCGCCTGAGCGCGTTCGTCGGGCCGTCTGACGGCTCCCTCGTCATCGACTGCGGCGGGCGCGCTGGGCGCACGTTTGCGCCGGAGCGGGCCGACGAGGCCGCGAATGTGTTTGAGGTCGCCGTCGCTCACATCAGAGACCTTCAGGCGCAGGGCAAGCGGGTTATCGTCGCCGCGTTCTCGGACGGCTCCCGCGAGCGGTTGTCCACGGTGCTGGCCGAGCACGGCCTCAAGAAAGCGCAGACCGTCAGCTCCCTGTCCGTGGCCCTCGCGTTGCCGCGCAACGAGACGTCTCTTGCGGTGCTGCCGGTGGAGCAGGGCTTTGAGGCTGGCGACCTCGCAGTTCTCGGCGAGCAGGATCTGCTCGGCGACAGACTTATCCGCGGACGCAAGAAGACCAAGCGCGCCAAGGAGTTCTTGACCGAAGCCGCGGCGCTGACGCCGGGCGATCTCGTGGTCCACGTAGACCATGGCATTGGTCGCTTCATGGGGCTGAAGGCCATTGAGGCCGCGGGCGCCCCGCACGATTGCCTCGAAATCCAGTACGCGGACGCCGCCAAGCTCTTTCTCCCCGTGGAGAATATCGAGCTTCTTTCGCGCTACGGCTCCGAGGACACCGAGGTTCCCCTCGACAAGTTGGGCGGCCTCGGCTGGCAGACGCGCAAGGCGCGGATGAAGAAGCGCATTCGCGAGATGGCGCACGAACTCATCCGCATCGCAGCCGCCCGCCAGATGCGCGAGGCGCCGCGCCTGTTGCCGCCAGATGGGATTTACGACGAGTTCTGCGCCCGTTTCCCCTTCGACGAGACGGAAGATCAGCAGAACGCCATCGACGCGGCGCTCGACGATCTGGCCGCCGGCCGGCCCATGGATCGGCTGGTTTGCGGCGACGTGGGTTTCGGCAAGACGGAGGTCGCGCTGCGCGCGGCGTTCACAGCCGCCATCAACGGGAAGCAGGTTGCGGTGGTGGTGCCCACCACGCTGCTGGCGCGCCAGCATTACAAGACATTCGCCACGCGGTTTGCGGGCCTTCCGCTACGCGTCGAGCAACTGTCGCGCATGACGACCGCCGCCCAGCAGCGCGAGACGAAGAAGGGGCTGACCGACGGCTCCGTGGACGTCGTCGTCGGCACGCACGCGGTGCTTGGAAAAGCCATCTCGTTCCGCGATCTCGGCCTCGTCATCATCGACGAGGAGCAGCACTTCGGCGTCGCCCACAAGGAGCGACTGAAGGAAATGCGCTCCGAGGTGCACGTGCTGACGCTCTCGGCGACTCCCATTCCGCGCACGCTGCAACTGGCCATGACGGGCGTTCGCGAGCTGTCCATCATCGCCTCGCCGCCGGTGGACCGCCTTGCGGTGCGCACCACCATCACCCCGTTCGACGAATTGCTCGTGCGCGAGGCGTTGCTGCGCGAACGCTATCGCGGCGGCCAGAGTTTCTATGTTTGCCCGCGCATCGAGGATCTGGAGGAGGCGGCCGCCTTCCTGCGCCAGTCCGTGCCGGAGGTGAAGTTCGTCATGGCCCACGGGCAGATGGCGGCCACGGAACTCGAGGAGCGCATGTCCGCGTTCTACGACGGCAAGTATGACGTGCTGCTGGCCACGGCCATTGTCGAATCCGGCCTCGATATTCCAACGGCCAATACGCTCATCGTGCATCGCGCGGACATGTTCGGCCTCGCCCAGCTCTACCAGTTGCGCGGACGCGTGGGCCGCTCGAAAACGCGCGCCTATGCGCTGTTCACCACGCCCGCCAACAAGGGACTCACGGCGCAGGCCGAGAAGCGCCTCAAGGTGCTGCAGTCGCTGGATACTCTGGGCGCCGGCTTCCAGCTTGCCAGCCACGATCTCGACATCCGCGGCGCCGGCAACCTTTTGGGCGACGAGCAGTCCGGCCACATCAAGGAAGTCGGTTACGAACTCTACCAGCAGATGCTGGAGGACGCCGTCACCGCGCTCAAGGCCGGCATCGAGGAACCCCAGGAAGAGGCCTGGTCGCCCACGATCACCGTGGGCGTGCCGGTCACGATTCCGGAAGAGTACATTACCGATCTCAGCGTGCGGCTGAACCTCTATCGCCGCCTGTCGACGCTGGATGCGGACGAGGACATCGAGAGTTTTGGCGCCGAGATGATCGACCGCTTCGGGCCGATGCCCGACGAGGTGAAGCAGCTTCTCAAGCTCATGTCCATCAAGGCGCTGTGCCGCAAGGCTCACGTGGAGAAGGTGGAGGCGGGGCCCAAGGGCGTGATCGTCGCCTTCCGCGACAATTCGTTCGCCAACCCGGCCAGCCTCGTGCGCTACGTCTCGGAGCAGGGGCCGCGCGCCAAGGTCAGGCCCGATATGAAAATCGTGTTCATTCGGGATCTCGATGGCGCCGATGAACGGCTTGAGGGCGCCCGCCGCATCGTGCGCGATCTCGCCGCCATGGCGGTGAAGAAGGCGGCTTGAGGTTGGCGCCAACGTGATCGCGCGCCTGTTTCTGCGGGCGAGGACGCCCGCGGTCCAGAAGGCGCCCATCTTGCCACAGCGTCATGCCGACGAAGGTCGGCATCCACGGCAGGCAAACGCTTGCGCCCTGCGGCTTATCGGGGATTCCGGCCTTCGCCGGAATGACGGCGAGGTTGGCGCCAAACTGGACCGCGCGCCACCTCCCCGGACGCCGAAGGCGATCCGGGGCCCCGCGCGCATTGATCCAGGCGCTCTTTTGCGCGCGAGGACGCGCGC
>JAIXSM010000062.1 GCA_027484655.1 Hyphomicrobiales bacterium
GGGTGACCAGCTCGACCTCGTGGGCGTTCGCGATTCCCTCGCTGAACCTCGCGAAACTGCAGCAGGATATCCAGAACTCCGCGAACTACGTCAACGCGCTCACTGCGAATGTGCCGCAAGCGGTGAAAGAGCAGGGCGAGCAGGCGGTGAAGCAGTACCACGCGCTGCTGCTGCGCGGGGCGACGGATGCCGAGGCGCGCCAGCTGATGGCGACGGGCGAATTTCAGAATATGCTGCGTGAACGCCGCAGCTGGCAGGCTGCGGTTGAAAATGGCGCGCGTTCTCCGCAGGAGCTGGCGCGCATCGCGTATCTGATCGCGCAAGGCGAAGAAGTTTATTTCGACAAGACCGATCAAACCTACAAAATCAAGACAGACTGTTCGTCCAGCGGGCCAAGCACCGTCTGCGGCGTCGATATCAACAAGATCCGGCTGGACCGGCAAACGGTAGCGAACTTCCTCGCCGAGCAGCTCAAGATACTGGCGCAAAGGCCGGATATCTCAGATCAGGAGCGTGCGAACGCCATCTATCGCTGCGCGATGACATGGGTGCTGCTGGGCGGGGAAGACTCGCTTGGGCAGCTGCAATTGGTGAGCGACAGACTGCGCGCCGGGACGGGTTACGCGCTTCAGATCGCGATGATGGAGGCGGTGAGGCAATACCGGGCCATCTCTCCAAACGACCAGATTGACGCGAACAAGCCGCCCGAGCGGTTGCGCTCGCTCATGATCTCGGCGGCGATGAGCGAACTCGTCAGTATCCGTGATCGATGGAACGGTGGCGTCGCGCCGTATGAAACCGCCAGCAAGGAGGTGCGCGCGCTGCTTGAGGTGATGGTGAGGAGTGGCGCGACCCAGCAGCACAAGGAGCAGGCGGTCGCGATACTGACGCAGTATGCGAGCGCCGGCGTTCATCAGACGCCGTACGCCGAGCTGCTGAACAACGTTTGGCGGGCGCAAAACCCTGTCACCGCGTCCGTTCTCGACGCCGTGATGGGTCTGGCCGCCGGCGTTGGCGAGACAGTCGCCAGGCAGTTGGGGATGAGGTTCGCCGCCACAGTGGGCGCGCCACGCACCATCCTGCTGCGCGAGATGTCGGCAGCGGAAGCCAATGCACAGTTTCTCGCGACGAGGCCAGGGTATCAGCCACCCTGGAAGGAAGGGACAACCGTAAGGGAGATCACATCAACCATGGATGAAAAGTTCGTTCGGGTTTATGGAGGAGGAGGTACCGACATGATTGGTGGCTGGATCATGCGCGCGGATGATATCCTCGGTCTGACGCCACAGCAGATCGCTTCGAAATACTCGCTGCCCCGTGTCCCGAGCATGGTTGCGGATGTAACAGTGCCTGTCGGAACAAAGATGTATACCGGGACAGCAAGCGAAGCGCTTGGCGGGCTAGGCGAGGGGCGACAGTTTCTGCTGCGCTCAGATATTCCAATGTCTGCATTCACGAACGCTCGGCCGCTGAGGTGATTCTATGCAGAGTGAGAAGAGGCTTTACGCAAAGTTAAGAAAAGACTTTGTGCATAAGGAGGGGCTCCATGATTGTGTCCGCAGTGGAGACTACGAAGTAGTTGTGTTTGACTGGGATCAGGTTGCGAGAGAGGGCGGGGCGAAGCACAAGAATCTCGCGTGTTTCGACATGGATGGCCTGCGTTGGTTAGCGGAGTTCCAAGGTGCCACAACCGACGGGTGGAATGTGGCGACCGGAGTGCGGCCCTCCCCCCGCGGGGCTGATAAAGTTCTCGTGTCCACATGGGATGGAGGACTGTTCGATGTTGATATCGCCACAGGTGCGTATGAATCCGTAGGGTGGGCTAAGTAAGGTCGGACCACTGAGTTAACTTGGTAACGATGCGTCCTGTGGTCCATCGGCGAGGCGATCTCGGGCGCCAGCCCCGGAACGTTCCTGCCGCTTGGCGCGGGGGTGGTGCAGGCGACGAAGGGTGCGGCTGGGCTGGTTGATGATGTTGTCGAGCAGGCGGTAGAGATTGTCAGCAGGGGGTCAGTGGATGCCATCTTTATCGACCGCGCAACTGCTTCGCGTCTTGGCGCAGACGGGAAAGTCATATGGGTTCATGAGAACAGTAGTATGAGCATTGCGGCCCGAAATTACGATGACACTGCAACAGGTTCTCGCTACAGTATTGATACAAAATCTCCTTTGGCCCCCGCCGTGGTCAGAATTGATAGAGATGGTAACTCCACTTTTGTACGCTTCGATGGCGTCGATAGTGGCATTCTTGTTGATCGAAAGCTGGCAGTGCTGACGACGCAGAAAGCTAAGGATCAGATTATGCGCCAATCTGATGCTTTGCAGCAGAATAGCTTAGCTGGTAGATGGGAAGTGCCCAGCCAGTATCAAGCGGACCGTGCTATTAGGATGTTCAAAGAACTCGGTGTCAGCAATATAGAGGTAAGGGTGGTTCCAAAATGAACGAAGCGTCTTTGCGATCAATTCTTTTTTGTCTGGTCGAGCTTCTATTTGTGCTAGATAAAGCTGACGAAAGTCAAGCAGACACGGACTTTTGTGTAAAGATAATGGAGGTCGTCAGCGCCGAGCTGCAGAACATCTCCGATACAGATGTTCCAAAGCTGATTGCAATGCTCAATCAGATTGCGCGGGATGAATCACGCGAAGATTTCAAGAGGTTTTTAGAAGATTTTGCGGGAAACTTCGGGCTGCGCGGCCGGGATGGTTAGAGCTCACGGAAGGCGTTTGAACGAGGCGAGGAGAAGTTTGCGGCGCACCTGAAGCTGTCGGGGGTCGATCCCTATCGCGTCGAGGTGACGTTGCGGATCGTCGCGGCGGCAAGAGCCGGCAATACGGTGGGGTTGCTCTCGATCAAGGCCGAGATTGATGCGATCATCAGTTCGGACAAGACGCGCGGCACGCTCGCCTTCATCTCGAACGCCGTTGGCGAGGTTGCAGGAGACTTGAGAGCCGGGCGGGATCCGTTCCGCCTCGGACCAATCCAGAACACCTCCGGCGGGCAGACGAACCCGCTGGGCGGCTGGATCAACGCGCTTACCTTCACGGCGAGCCGACAGGCGACGTTGTGGGAGGAGCTTCCGGGCTACGCGGGCGCAATTGCTGTGGCGGTGGGCGCCTCGATTGTCCTCATCCCCGCGACGAAATCCGCGCTGGCCTGCGCGGCGAACCCGCTGTGCCGCAACGAGGCGACGGCGGCCATCGGCGAGGCGGTCTCGGGCGCAAGCCCGGGAACGTTCCTGCCGCTGGGCGCGGGGGTGGTGCAGGCGACGAAGGGTGCGGCTGGGCTGGTTGATGATGTTGTCGAGCAGGCTGCGGCGAGGGTTGGCGCCGCGGAGGCCGGAAGCCTCGTCTTCGACAAGACCGCGAGGACCTGGACCTCTCCGGGCGGGCTGGTCTATGGCAAAGACACGCAGTATGGGAACCGTATGCAGCACGTTCTCGCGCATACCGCTCCTAATCCGGGCAAACCTGCACACTCCGTTTTCAATGTCGGCCGTGAACAGATTGTCGGCTTGCTTGACGAGGCGTGGGCGTTGCGCGGTAATCCACTTCCAAACGACAGGGCCGTGTATGTCGTTCCCATGGGCCGGGTGGTTGGGATGGGTGGTGAGACGAGCATAAGGCTCGTCGTGCGCCCGGGAACGAGCGAAGTTATCACAGGATATCCCGTGAGGTGAAACATGAAAATCGTCTGTCCGCGATGCGAGCAGGATTACGTCGTCGAGTTACGTGTCCGCCGTACTGGTGAAACATTGTTCGCCTGCAAGGAGTGTGATGCTACCTGGTTCACCCGGGATGCGATCGGTGTTGCTCCCTTCGTGGACTTGGGGACTTATCTGAAACCGAAGGGGATTGTCACGTCGCGTGAGGAAATCGAGACCATCGACGATCCGAATCCGATAGTAAGCAAGCGCCGCCGTTGAGTTTTTCGAACAACTTTTGGGACAGGGCTTTGCGAACACGACGATCAAGCAGTTTGACGTGCCGACATCGTTCCTGGATGATTTAAAGCGGAGCGCGGTTATGCAGTCTCAAAAGACGCTAAGGCCAAATGCACCACAAATCGTCGACCCAACGAAAGCAGCGGATTAGTTTGGTCTTCGTTATGAACAGTTCCTTGCTCCATAGAAAGTTATTATACCAGGTACGGGGAAGGTAAGTGCGCCATGCACGTTTATCTCTATGCCAATGAGCTCCGATTCCTGAAATGCGCGGCACAAAATGGGGCTGTGGTCGCAGATTACGGTGATGACTGACCTTGGCTTACATGTACAGTTGTCTATGCGAATTGGCTGGTGCTTAAAGATCGCATGATCAGCTTTTTTGGCGAGGTTGATAGAAACGTAATTGAAAGTATATTTGATTGTATAAAGATACCTTTGTGGCTTGCGCGCCGATTGGGTCGCGAGCCAACAGAGGATGAATCCGAAGCATACATGGAAGAGTTCTTCTCAACGCCAGTTCCGGCTCGCTATAAACTGGTCCGTCCTTGGGGATTGTGGTCTCCTAGTGCTTTTATGTATTGGTTCACGCCCGAAGCGCGGCATTTCCTGATCCGGGAGTTCGTTGGGGGGGCTGATTGCGAGATCAGAATTTCTGTAGCCGGTCTACCTGTTGCCCTGGACGCGTTCGAGTTTCTGGTTGCTGCAGCCGCTGATGTTGACGTCAACAAGGTCCGTGTTCATGGACTTTGAATGAGCGAGTTGGTTCAGCGCGCCGCATTCCTCTTCGCGGTCTGCGTCGATCGCCAAGAGGAAGCGTCGCAAGGGAGTTTAACTCAATAGTTGGCATGCCACTTAAGGCATCAGGGTTACCCGAACGGGATTCCAATTGTCGTCGAAAGATTTCGGGGAGCTGGGCAATGAGAATAAAGGAAGTCACGGAGTTTCTCCGAGCTATAGGGTGGTCGACGAAAAGGGATGAAATTGGTTATAGATATGCGCGTTTCGAGCTTCCGGACCGAGTTGTAGAAATTATCTATAGCCTTGATAGGATCAGGGATCAGCAAAAGTTTCGAGGTGTGCTGTCCCTGTCTACCAATGGATTTTCTCACGCCTACCGCAAGATCGGCGGAGGGAAGGATGATTACGGCTCACTCATGACCGCATGGAGCGGCTTGGACATCCGCGCGCCCGAGATCCTCGCAGAGCATATCCAGCAGGCTTCTGAGCAAGCCATTGCATGGGCGCAGAGCCAGGACATGGACAAGGCTTTGCGCGACCATGCTGCGCTTCCCACCGATGCGCCTGGTACGGGGCCGATCTTGCACCTTGCTTCGCTTGCTATCCTTGGGGAGGTTGAGAAGCTCAAATCCTATCAGGCCAGCTTTGAGTCTGGGGACAGGCTTGGATTCGTGCCTTACGTCACCAAGGATTATATCGACCGGGCCGTGGCGGTGGCGGAGGAGCTGGCTGCGAAGTCGTAGCCTGTCTTTGCGCTGCCAAAGGCGCGCAGCGGCTGGCGCGAATGTCGCCGCCCGCAACGTCTCGCTGGATGCGGGGCGCGATCTTGTTCTCATCAGCCAGCAGAACGTGGCCACGTCCAACGCGTGGTCGTTTAACGTCTCGGTGACGTTTCAGGGCGCGACGCCTACGGGCGGGTCGCTCGGCGGCTCGTTCTCCGAGGGCTCGCGCCA
>JAIXSM010000063.1 GCA_027484655.1 Hyphomicrobiales bacterium
GACGCCCGCGGTCCAACGAAGCGCGCATCTTCCAGCCGCGTCATGGCGGCGAAGGCAAGAACGTCCTTGCATCCACGGCCGGCCACACGCGCGATGTCTATCGAGCTTGTCCCACATCCCCGGACGCCGAAGGCGATCCGGGGCCTAGGGGCCGTGCTTCAAGGCTGGATCCCGGGTTCGTGCTGCGCACGCCCCGGGAATGTGGGCAGAGAGGCGCCTGCTGGACCGCGAGCGTCCTCGCTCGCATCACGCCTGCGCGCGAGGACGCGCGCGGTCCACATCCCCTGTCACCGCCACGGATCGATGGAGCAGTGAATCGAAGCCGGCTGCCCCTGCCCGCCGACCGTCATCAGCGCCTCGTGCGTTTGCGCCAGCGGGAAGACGTGCGTGCACATCTCATCGAGCGGGAACTTGCCCGAGGCGATGATCTGGATCGCCAGCTCCACGGCCTCCCATGAATGGCCGCGCACGCCCTTCACGGTCAAAAACTTCTTCACGAGAATGTCCGTGTCGAACTCGGCCTTCTTGTCAGGGCTGCGCCCGCCGAGGATCACGCGCCCGCGCTTGCGCGCCAGCCGGATCGCGGCGATGGCCGCCGCAGGCCCGCCCGATGAGCAGTCCATCACAAGGTCGGCCATCTCGCCGCCGGTAATGTCGGCCACGGTCTCGAACAGGTCTTCCTCGTCGATGTCGATGGTGTGCGTGGCGCCAAGCGTGCGCGCCAGCGCCAGCCGCTTCTTGTCCTGCGGCGTCGACCTGCCCGTGACGATGACGATGGACGCCCCCGCCTCCCGCGCGGCGACAGCGCACGCGAGCCCCTGCTGGCCCGGCCCCTGAATGACCACGGCCTCACCGATCTTCAGCCCGCCCTGCAGGCACGACCACTCGACGCCGTTGCCCAGCGGCAGCGCCAGCGTGCCAAGACGCGCGGACACATGCGCGGGCATCTTGTGGAACACCGAGTTGCGGTGGAGATACTGATACTGCGAATAGCCGCCCCACAACGATGGCGCGACGCTCACCGGCGTCGAGCCGAAGCGGATCGTGTCCGTGCGGTTGAGCGTGTCGGTCTCGTCGCACAGGCGAAAATCGCCGGTGCGGCAGAAGCGGCAGTGCCCGCAGGGCAGATATTCTTCCAGCGCGACGCGGTCGCCCTCCTTCACGCCAAAGCGCGCACCCGCATACTTGCCGATGCGGTCCACCACGCCAACGGTTTCATGGCCGAGAATGAGCGGCCCGCGCGTGCGCGGATAGTTATTATACTGCGGCCAGTCGCTGCCGCAGATGCCGCACAGCTCAACTTTCAGAAGCCCCGCATCCTCCTCGATGTCGGGAAAGGGAAACTCGCGCACTTCCGTTTCGCGGACCGCATAGGAAACCGCCGCAGATACTTTCGCCACGTCGCTCTCCCCTTAAATGCCGGTGTGCGGCACGCCCGGACGGGCGACGAGATCTTCCGCCTTCGTTTTCGCGAAGGGCTGATCCACCGGCAGCACGAATGACGCCGAGCGCACCAGATGATGCTCGGGCAAAGCGCCGCGCGGCTCTGTACCCTTCATCAGCGCGTTAGCGGCCTTCTTCAGCAGCGCGCGCGCCATGATGATGGCGTTGTCGGTGGAGACGAGATTCTCGCGCCCGCGATCAACAATCGGCCCCATGCTCTCCTGCAACGACGCATCCTGCATGGCGATGCCGTGAACGCCTGAATACGTGCGCCCGGCCTTCTGGGCGGCGCGGTCCATCATGTAGTCGTTGTCCTTGTTGATGACGGGGCGGAACGTGCCGGGAACCGTCTCCACGTGAATGCCGCCACCATGGCGCATGGTGTGCAACTCGCTCGCACTCAGGGGCCGCGTGGGATGCCACGTGAACGACCACGCGATACAGGTCTCGTCATCCATCGGCACCCACGCATGGCCGTTGAGCGCGTTGTCCCCATAAGGCGGGATCATCGTCCACCACGGCATGATCCACTGCGTGATGCGCCAGTAATACTGGCCGGCGTCAGCGTTGCGCCGCGCGCCGATAATCATGCCGCCGGGGCTTTCGACGAGTTCGAACTTCGGCGTCTTATCGCCCTGAAACTTTGCGCCCTTGGTGCCTTTGTGCAGTGGGTCGGTATGCAGCTCGCCGCTGTGCAGCCAGGAGACGTGCGAGGAATCGATGCCGCCTTCCATGGCCTGCAGCCAGTTGCACTCCTGCCAGCGCTTGGCGACGAGGCGTTGGCCTTCGGGCAGATCAAGCCACTCGAACGCCGGGAACTCGGGCTGCTTGTCCTTCGGCCCCATGTAGGTCCAGATGATGCCGGCCTTCTCCACGCACGGATAGGACGTGAGCTTGATCTTCTGGCAGTAGCCGCTCTCCACGGGCTCGGAGGGCACCTCCACGCACTGGCCGTTCACGTCGAATTTCCAGCCGTGGTACGGGCAGCGGATGCCGTTCTCCTCGTTGCGGCCGAACCACAACGACACGCCGCGATGGGCGCAGAACTCATCGATGAACCCAACCTTGCCAGCGGTGTCGCGGAACGCGATCAGCCGCTCGCCGAGCAGCTTGACGCGGATGGGCGGGCAATCGGGCTCGGGGAGTTCTTCCGAGATGAGGACCGGTATCCAGAACCGCCGCATGAGTTGCCCCATGGGCTCGCTGGCGCCCGTGCGCGTCACCAGGTCGTTATCTTCCTTGGTCAGCATGGTTTCCTCCAGAAGGGTCGGGCCGTGCGCCACGTTTATTGACGCTCCTTAAAGCCGCCGGGAGGCGTGCGCGTCAATCTGGATCAGGACGGGAAGCTCGCGCGCCCTCCCGAGCGCCATCCGTGTTCAGCCCGGTTGGATCGGCGACAGAATGGACTGGGCTGATGGGTGACCGGCGTCCTGGCGGCCGGAAACTCCGACATACCGACGCAGTTACCCCAACCGCGCAAGGGCCGGGAACGTCTCAAGAATCCAGAACGAGAACGTCTGCATCGCGCCTGTCATGAAGGCGACGCCGGTGGCGATGAGCAGCACGCCGACGACCCGCTCCACCATGCGGAAGTTCTTCTTGAACTTGCTGATGAACCGCATGAACGGCTCAATGGCGAGGGCGGCGGCGAGGAAGGGGACGCCGAGGCCTGCGGAGTACGCAGCAAGGAGAATCGCGCCCCGCGTGGCGGTGTCCTCGCTGCCGGCGACCGTGAGAATCGCCGCCAGAATCGGTCCGATGCATGGCGTCCAGCCAAAGGCGAACGCGAGCCCCATCACGTAGGCGCCCCACAGGCCGACTGGCTTCTCCACCGTGACGCGCTTCTCGCGATAGAGAAACGCCAACCGCCATACGCCGAGAAAGTGCAGGCCCATGGCGATGATGGCGACCCCGGCGAGCGACGACAGCCAGCCGATGTGCGCGCGGATGACCTGCCCGAACACCGAGGCGGTCGCCCCCAGCGCCACGAAAACGGTGGAGAACCCCAGAACAAACAGAACTGCGGCCATCGCCACGTCGCGCTTCGCCCTGCGCTCGCCCACCTCCGCCAGTTCCTCGACGGTGGTTCCGGCGATGAACGTGAGATACGGCGGCACGAGCGGGAGCACGCACGGGCTCAGGAACGAGAGAAGCCCGGCGAAGACGGCGGCGGTGAGTGTCACATCGACCATAGCCATTAGATAGACCTCGCCGCGCCCGCGCGAAAGGCCGCATCCGGTCGCGCCCCCGCCGCCGGGATGGGCCGAGGTGCGGCTTGCGTGCAACACTTGCGCTCAAGATGCGCATGAACGTGACCTTCACCTTGCCTTGAGGGTGAACGCCCTGCTAACGCATGGCGCAGGTCAAGCGGCTTCGACCGCAGCCTGCCGAATTGCGAAACAGGGATACCAAAAATGAAGAAGCTCCTCCTCTCCACTGCGGCCATTATGCTCGCCGCCCCGGCCCTCGCTGCGGATCTGCCGCGCCGCTCCCCGGCGGTTGCTCCTGCGCCGGTGTTCACGCAGGCGTTCTCCTGGCAGGGGTTCTATGTCGGCGCGCAGGTTGGTTATGTGTGGGGCGAGTCGGATGTGGTGTCTTTCTCCGCGACGCCTGCTCGCGTCGGCGGCGCGAACGTTGACGCCAATGGTTTCGTTGGCGGCCTGCACGCGGGTTACAACTGGCAGCGCGGTTCCCTCGTGTACGGCCTTGAGGCCGACATCGAGTACGCTGCTCTCGACGGTTCGGCCAACGTGCTTGAGGGCGCGACGGTCCTCGCTCGCGCGACAGTCGAGAGCCAGTTCCGCGGCTCGCTGCGCGCCCGCCTCGGCGTCGCTTTCGACCGCACCCTGCTTTACGTGACCGGCGGTCTGGCCCTCGGCCAGGTTGAAGGGGCTTTCGTGAATGGCGCGAACCGCGCGTCGGGCAGCGAAACGCAGTTCGGCTGGACCATTGGCGCCGGCGTTGAGTACGCCATCAGCAACAACTGGTCGGCGCGCGCCGAGTATCGCTACACCGACCTCGGGGACTTCAACGTCGCCACGCCGACAGCCGTTGTTACTGGCGCCGCCCGGTCGAACATCGACACCACGGACCACTCGGTCCGCGTCGGTCTGTCCTACCGCTTCGGCGGTCCGGCTCGCCCGGTCGTCGCCCGCTACTGATTGGCGCCCGTTCACGTCAAGATACGAGGCCCGGCGACGCGCCGGGCCTTTTTGCGTCATGGTTTATGAAACCTGCAACGGAATGCGCGGGATTAACCATTTTTTCAGTCAAGCCCAAGTAAGACTCCCTTGTCTCATCTTTTCAGGCACGGGATTTTGCATATGAAAAAGCTTCTCCTCACCACCACGGTCGCGATGCTGGCCGCTCCGGCGATTGCCGCCGACCTGCCGAGCCGCGCCGCGCCCCCGCCGCCGGCTCCGATTGCGGCGCCGTCGGCCGCCCGCACAGTGACTGTGCTTCCCACGTTTACCTGGAGCGGCTTTTACGCCGGCGTTCAGGGCGGCTACGCGTTCGGCGCTGGCGACGGCCAGCTCACCGAAACCACGTCGGCCGCGACCCCCGTGATCTCCAGCTTCGACCGCTCGATCAAGCCGCGCGGCTTCCTCGGCGGCCTCCATGCTGGCTATAACTTCCAGAGCGGCGGCTACGTATACGGCCTTGAGGCTGACGCCGAGTACGCGATGGTCGATGGCTCGCTGTCGTCGGCGACGTCTGCGACCGCGACGACCGTCGGCCGCTTCAGCGCCGAGCAGGATTTCCGCGGCTCGCTGCGCGCCCGCTTCGGCCTCGCCTACGACGGCATCCTGATCTACGTCACCGGCGGCGCGGCCGCCGCGCGAATCGAGGCGACCTACGCGGCTGCCGGACGCGCCTCGAAGAACGACGTGCTGATCGGCTGGACCGCTGGCGCCGGCGTCGAATACGCCCTGTGGAGCAACTGGTCGGCCCGCGCCGAGTATCGCTACACCAACTTCGGCGATCAGAGCGTCTCGTTCCCCGGGACGACTGTCGTGGCCGGCAACACCAGCAGCTACAAGTGGTCGGTGGACCATACCGAGCACGCCGTGCGGGCCGGCCTTACCTACCGCTTCGGCGGCGAATCGTCCGGCGCCCGGCCGATTTTCGCCCGTTACTGACCCCGCATACCTCCTTCAAATCCGCGGCAAACGTCCGACCGAAAGGCCGGACGTTTTTCGTTTCATGGCTCGCCAGCGGGTTTGCGCATGGCCAGCCAGAAGGCGACCGTTCCGACGGCGATCAGCGCAAACAGGATCCAGAGAACCGGATCATAGGATCCGAACCCCTCCCTCATGATGGCGACGGTCACCGGCGCCATGGTGCGCGGCAGGATGCAGACCGTCGTCAGCGCCCCGGCGATGGCGCCGTAGCCTCGCGTGCCGAAAATCTCCACGATTGCCGTCTGCCGCACGATCATGATGACGCCCGCGGCCATGCCGTAAACAACCGCATAGAACACGAGCCCCCACAGGCCCATGGGCGCGAGCACGATCAGGCTGAGAATGCCGAGGCCGAAAAACGGAAAGGCGATTCGGCCCGACTTGCGAGCGCTCGCCGCCGGGTCGAGCACGTAGAGCGCGAGGCGGCCCACAACGGCGGCGGGACCGCCAAAGGCGAACACCGCGACGGCGACCTCGTGCGCTACGCCGCGCTCCTGCATCATTGGCAGAAAATGGATCAGGATCGCTGTGATGACGAACCAGTGGACCGAGCAGGCGACCGCCAGCAACCAGAACGCGGGGGTGCGCAGCGCCGAACGCAAGGGCGAGGCGCCCCCCATGGGCGCGGAGGGCGCCCTGCCCTCCGCAAGCGCCTCGCGCCGGCGCGCGAATTCTGCGGTCCGGCTGCCGACGGTGCCGCGCAACACCACCAGATAGACGAGCGTCGGCCCGACGAGCTGAGCCACCGCAAGGGCCATGAGACCGGTGCGCCACCCCCACACGGTCACCGCAAGGCTCGCAAACGGCACCACCGCAACGGAAGACAACCCCGACAGAATCGCCACCCACGTGAGCCCGCGGCGGAAATCGCGCACATTGGCGGTCAGCGCGGCGGCGGCCACGTTGTTCAGGCACATGGATTGCGCGAACCCGATGGCGATCCAGATCGCGTAAAAGCTCCACAATGTTTCGACACGCGACCACGCCGCCAGCAGCACCGCCGCCAGGGTTGATCCCAGCGCCATGGCGAGGCGGCCGCCATGCCGGTCCACCCAATGGCCCACCGGGATGCCGAACAGGTCCGCGCAGAACAGTCCGATGGTGAAAGCCAGCGTAATCTGCGTGCCCGACCAGCCAAGCTCGGCCTGCATCGGGCCGACAAACAGCGAAAACGAGTGAAAAAGGACGCCGAACGTCAGGATCTGCCCGGCGGCCACGCCGAAGACGATCATGTTGTCGCTGGGCTTGTGCGGCGCAGAACGAGCGTCGGCTTTCATGACGCCACCTTAAGCCAGAGGCAGGCCAGACCATCAAGCCGTCGGGCGCATGGGAGCCCCGCGCCTGCCGCATGGACTCTCCTGCAAGCCCATGATACCGGCCCGCTCATGCGACCACTCCAGATTTGCCCCTCCATCCTGTCCGCCGACTTCGCCGCGCTCGGAGAGGACGTCCGCGCTGTGATGGCCGCGGGCGGCGACATTGTGCACGTGGACATCATGGATGGCCACTTCGTGCCGAACATCTCCTTCGGACCGGATGTGATGAAATCCATCCGCAAGGTGACGGACAAGGTTTTTGACGTTCACCTGATGATCTCGCCGGTGGACCCCTACATCGAGGCGTTCGCCCGCGGCGGCGCCGATGTCATCACTGTTCACGCGGAGGCGGGTCCGCACCTGCACCGCTCGCTGCAAGCGATCCGCGCACTGGGCAAGCGCGCCGGCGTGTCGCTCAATCCCGCCACGCCTGAAAGCGTGCTGGAGTACGTGATGGACGACGTGGACCTGATCCTCGTCATGACCGTGAACCCCGGCTTCGGCGGGCAGAAGTTCATCCCCTCCGGCCTCGAAAAGCTGCGCCGCATCCGACAGATGATCGGCGACCGCCCGATTGATCTCGAGGTTGATGGCGGCGTGACGGCGGATAACGCGGGCGCCATCGCGGCCGCCGGCGCCAACTGGCTCGTTGCGGGCTCCGCCGTGTTCAAGGGCGGCCCGTCGGCCTACGCTTCCAACATCGAGGCCATCCGTCGCGCCGCGCTCGCTGCTCGCGGCGAACTGGTTTGACCTTTCCCTCTACGGCCTCCCGCGAGGCGGAGACGATACGATGATCCCGCGCTATTCCCGCCCCGAGATGGTCAAGATCTGGGATCCGCAGACGCGGTTCCGCATCTGGTTCGAGATCGAGGCGCACGCCTGCGACGCCCTGGCCGAGATCGGCGTGATCCCGAAGGAGAGCGCGAAGGCCATCTGGGAGCGCGCGGGCCACGTCACGTTCAATGTGGACCGGATCGACGAGATCGAGCGCGTCACCAAGCACGACGTGATCGCGTTCCTCACGCATCTGGCGGAGTTCATCGGCGCGGACTCACGCTTCGTGCATCAAGGCATGACGTCGTCAGACGTGCTCGACACGTGCCTGGCCGTGCAGCTCATGCGCGCCGCAGACATTCTCATAGCCGATGTGGACGCGCTGCTCGCCGCCATTCGCCGCCGCGCGTTCGAGCACAAGATGACGCCCAGCATCGGCCGTTCCCACGGCATCCACGCGGAGCCGGTGACGTTTGGCCTGAAGATGGCGCAGGCGTTCGCGGAGTTCACCCGCTGCCGCGCGCGCCTTGTCGCCGCGCGCGAGGAAATCGCCACCTGCGCGATTTCAGGCGCAGTCGGCACGTTCGCCAACATCGACCCGCGCGTGGAAGAACACGTGGCCGGGAAGATGGGCCTGAAGCCGGAGCCCGTCTCGACGCAGGTCATTCCGCGCGACCGGCACGCGATGTTCTTCGCGACCCTTGGCGTGGTCGCTTCGTCCATCGAGCGGCTGGCGACGGAAATCCGGCACTTGCAGCGCACGGAGGTGCTGGAGGCGGAGGAGTTCTTCTCCGAGGGGCAGAAAGGCTCCTCGGCGATGCCGCACAAGCGCAATCCCGTACTCACCGAGAACCTCACTGGCCTTGCGCGTCTCGTGCGCGGGATGGTGACGCCGGCGCTGGAGAACGTGGCGCTCTGGCACGAGCGCGACATCTCGCATTCGTCGGTGGAGCGCATGATCGGCCCCGACGCAACAGTGACGCTGGACTTTGCGCTGGCGCGCCTGACAGGCGTGATCGAGAAGCTGATCGTCTATCCCGCCAACATGCAGAAGAATCTGGATCGGCTGGGCGGCCTTATCCATTCCCAGCGCGTGCTCCTCGCCCTCACCCAGAAGGGGCTCTCGCGCGAGGATTCCTACGCCTGCGTGCAGCGCAACGCGATGCCGGTGTGGCGCGGCGAGGGCGACTTCCTCACGCTGCTGAAGGCCGACAAGGACGTTTCAGCAAAGCTTTCCGACGCCGAGTTGGAGGAGTTGTTCGACCTCGGCTACCACCTCAAGCACGTGGATACGATCTTCCACCGGGTGTTCGGCGAGGCGTGAGCGAACGTGGCCTGGACCGCGCGCGTCCTCGCGCGCAGCAAACCGCCCTCACCCGACGTTCGTTGGGCGAGGGCGTCGTCATGCTGCGCAACTGTTGACCCGCCGCGCCGTTTGGGCGATCCCATATCCATGAGCCTTCGGCCAGTTGCACTCGCCCTCGTTGTGATCGGAGCCTTCATTGGCGCCGCGCCGGCGCAATCGCCGCTCATGCTTCCCGGAGCCGTACAGGAAACCTCGCCGTTCACCGGCCCAAGCTCAAGCATGCTGACTTTGTCGGCGAGCTTCGGGCAGGACGCGGCCCGGATCACCTCCGGCCTGTCCTGGCGAGTGTTCCGCGCGTCCCCGGGCGAGGACGGGCGCCACCAACCCGTCGCGCGCTCCTCTGACGCGGCGCCCGTGTTTGCGTTGCAGCCAGGCGACTACATGGTGCACGTCTCGTTCGGGCTTGTGGGCTCCGTGCGCCGCATCAGCGTCACTGGCGGAAGCCAGGCTGAGCGGGTGGTGCTGAATGCCGGCGGACTGCGGATCGTCGGGATGCTGGGCGACTCGCGGCTGGCGCCCGAACGGGTTTCCATCTCGATCTTCGTGCCCGAGGGCAACAATCCGCAGGGCAAGCTCGTCGCCCGCGATGTGCGGGCGGATCAGGTTGTGCGGCTGCCGGAAGGGCCGTACCACATCATCTCCACCTACATGGACACGATGACCCCCGGCTCGCCTCCATCGCCCACCAACTCGGTAGTGGACGCGGACGTGCGCATCGAGGCCGGTCGGCTGACGGAAGCCAGCCTGCGCCACCGGGCGGCGCAGATGACGCTGAAGCTCGTCAATGCGCCGGGTGGCGAGGCGCTGGCGAACACGTCCTTCACGGTGCTCACGCCGGGAGGCGACGTCATTCGCGAAATGATCGGCGCGTTTCCGTCCATCGCCCTCGCAGAAGGCGAGTATGTAGCGATCGCGCGCCGGGACGGTCGCACATATCAGGGCACATTCCAGGTGCGGTCGGGGCGGGACAGGGACGTGGAGATCCTGGCCCGCGACCCGCCCCGCCAATAGACAGGCGGCGCCGCCGCCGGAGGAGAGCCATGCAAACGTTCTTCGTCGAGATCAAGTGTGCTCTGGGCAAGACCTACGAGGTGGCGAGCGCGCTTGCGGAAGCCGAGATTGCGTCGGAAATCCATTCCATCGCAGGCCACTACGATATTCTGGCCAAGTTCTACGCGCCGCAGGGCGTGGATATCGGCCACTTTGTCGGCGAGAAGGTGCAGACGATTCCGGGCATCGTCGACACCCGCACGATCATCGCCTTCAAGGCGTTCTGAGGCCTCCAGCGAACGAAGGCGCGGCCGGTGCGTTTGACCCTGCGCAAGGCGCCGGAGCGACGCCGCAGGCAGCCTTGCGCTCAGGAGGTCGTCATGGCGCACAGGCGAATGGAATTGGCAGCCGCAGCCTTTCTCGGAATCCTCGCAAACGGGGCGCCGGCTTGCGCATCCGACGTCGCCAACGGCGAGCGGCTCGCGGTCCGGTGGTGCGCGCCCTGCCATGTGGTCTCGCCCGGACAGACCCGCGCCCAGGCGGACGCGCCGTCCTTCGCCGCCATCAGCGCCACGCGCCGAATCCCGGAGATAGACGGATTCCTGCGGCAGTCGCATCCGCAAATGCCGGACATGTCCCTGACGCGCAACGAGATTTCCGATCTCATCGCCTACATGCAAACCCTCGCCGCACCGCTCGATCCGGCGGCTCCTCCGTCGCGCAAAGATGACTACGCCCCGCCCACCCGGGGCTAGCCGATCGATTGGTCTAGACAATCGAGATTGAAGGATACTTCGATTGGACCAATGACCCGGGCGTCGCTTATCTCTCGCTCATGCGCTGCGACCTCCCCGCGGCGCACCACTTTCAAGCAAGCGAGAGACACACATGCTCGGCATCGGCCACAAGCTCCCCAAGTTCGAAGTCGTTGGCGTAAAGCCCGGTTTCGAGCGTCATGAAGAGAAGGGCGTGAGCGCGTTCGAGGCGATCACAGACGAGAGCTTCCCCGGCAAGTGGAAGATCATCTTCTTCTACCCGAAGGATTTCACCTTCGTCTGCCCGACCGAAATCGCCGAGTTCGCGCGCCTTGGGTCCGAGTTCGCGGACCGTGACACGGTTGTGCTCGGCGGGTCGACCGACAACGAGTTCGTGAAGCTCGCCTGGCGCCGGGACCACAAGGATCTCGCCAAGCTCCCGATCTGGCAGTTCGGCGACACCAAGGGCACGCTCGTTGACGGTCTGGGCGTGCGCGCCGAGGACGGGACGGCCCACCGCTACACGTTCATCGTCGATCCGCAGAACGTGATCCAGCACGTCTACGCGACCAACCACAATGTTGGCCGCAATCCCAAGGACACCCTGCGCGTGCTCGACGCCCTCCAGACCGACGAACTGTGCCCCTGCAACCGCGAAGTCGGCGGCGAAACCCTGGCTGCGTAAGGAGGTCTCCATGTCCATTGAAGCGCTCAAGGCCCGCATCCCGGATTTCGCCAAGGATGTGCGCCTCAACCTCTCGTCCCTTGTCAATGACGAGGGGCTGCAGGGCGAAACCAAGTGGGGGCTGATCCTCGCCTGCGGCATCGCGACCCGCAACGCGGAAGTCGCCAACGCGATTGACGCGGAGGCGTCCGCCCATCTCTCCGCGCAGGCGCGCGAGGCCGCCCGCTCCGCCGCCAGCATCATGGCGATGAACAACGTCTACTATCGCTTCGTGCACCTTGCCTCGAACAAGGAGTACGGGAAAATGCCCGCCAAGCTGCGTATGACCGTCATCGGCAACCCCGGCGTGTCGAAGACCGACTTCGAGCTCTGGTCGCTGGCGGTGTCGGCCATCAACGGCTGCGGCATGTGCATCGACGCCCATGAGCAGGTGCTGCGTCAGCACGGCGTGGACAGCGCGGCGATCCAGACCGCCGTGCGGTTCGCATCGATCATCACGTCGGCGGCGGTCGCGATCGAAGCCGGTGATCTGGGCGGCACACTCGCCGACGCGGCCTGACGGGCGCCTGAGAATACAAGGAAGGCGGCTCTCGAGGGGGCCGCCTTTTTTCATCTCATAGCGTTGCCGACCTGCGTCTGGATCCTTCCCCACATGCCGCTCGTGCCGCCGCCGAGGGCCGAAATCCCGCCGACAATCGCGAGCGTCAACAGGGCGGCGATGAGGCCATACTCGATTGCGGTCGCACCCTCGTCGTCGCCGAGGAAGCGAAGCATCATTCGGCGGGATAAAAAAGCGGCCATGGATGAACCATGGCCGCTTCTTCTTAAGCTAAAGTTATAAGTCGCCTTATCAGGCGTAGCCTGGCACGACCCGAACATCGACGACGGCGACGCCGCCAGCCTCGACCTCGGCGATCGCCTTGGCGAACGCTTCCGGCAGTTCACCGATGGAGTGAACCGGGCCGATGCCCATGGCGCCCTGCCCGCGCGCGATGGACGCAATGTCCACGTCGGGCTCGATCATCTTCTGACCGATCCACTTGTTCTCGACGGGACGATTGCGGGCGATGGCCACGCGCTCCTGATGCAACTCATCGTTGAAGAACGAGGAGTTGTTGGAGACAACGAGCAGCAGCGGCAGCTTGTAGCGCACCGCCGTCCACACCGCCGTGCAACCCATCAGGAAGTCGCCGTCGCCGACAATGCCCACCGCCATGCGCTTGTCGTTGCGCAGCGCCAGCGCGCCGCCCACCGAAATGCCCGGGCCGGCCGCGAGACCGCCGCCGCCGGCGCCGCCGGTGTAGTCGAGCGGATGGCGGATCGGCCACCAGTCCTCATGCCACGCGATGGTGGTGGACATCAGGCAAACATCGCGGTCGCCCAGCGCCTTGTTGAGCGAGAGCGCAAGATCGCGCACCAGCGGCCGCTCGCTGTCGGCGCGCAGTTCGAGCTTCGGGCGCTCGCGCATTACCTTCGGCGCAGGCGCGGCCAGGTCCGCGAGCGCGCCTGCGAGCTGGGAGACAACCACGTCGGTGTCCGCCGAGACGAAGTAGTCGACCGGCGGCAGGCCCTGATGGTCCATGCTCCAGCCATTGTGGACGCGATGGTCGAGGGAGACGTGGACGATCTTCGCGGCGGGGATTTCGCCGTTGAGGTTGGTCTTGAACAGGCCGGCGAGGTCGACAACGTCGAAGGCCAGGATGAGATCGGCGTTGCGCAGCGCGTCGCCGGCTTCCTTCACCGGCGCCATGCCCGGGCAGACAATATGCAGGGGGTGATCCGTCGGGAAGCTGCCGCCGACCTTGAGATCCGAAAACACGCCGGCGCCCAGCTTTTCAGCCAGCGTCACGCGCTCGGCCCAGCCCTTTTCGGAACGGGAGAAACGGCCATACACGATGACCGGGTTCTTAGCGCCCCGCGCGAGCCGGGCGATTTCGTCCACCTGCTGGGGCGTCGCGCCCACGCTGACGGCAGGGGTGAAGCGGTTCACGTCGAACGCCGGCATGTCCTTGGCCAGCGCGTCTTCCTGCAGGCCAACGTCGAGGTTGACGTAAACGGGGCCCTTCGGCGTCGTCTCGGCGTGCCACTTGGCGCGGGCCAGAGCCTCGCGGGAGGCGGCAGGCGACATCGGCATGTCGTCATACTTGACGTAGTTGCGGATGAGGGCGCCCTGGTCGCGCGACGTGTGGATCCAGTCAATCCACGGGCGGCGCTTGGCGGCGTCGATGGGGCCGCCGGCGCCCATGATGACCATGGGCATGCGGTCGCACCAGGCGTTGAATATCGCCATGGTCGCGTGCATCAGACCCACGTTGGAGTGGACAGCGCAGGCCATGGGCTTGTCGGTCACCTTCGCGTAGCCCTGCGCGATGTGGATCGCGTGCTCTTCGTGGAGGCACAGCAGCATCTCGGGGTTCTTGTTGCCGAGATAGTTCACGATGGAATCGTGAAGGCCGCGGTAGCTCGCGCCGGGATTGAGCGCGATATAAGTGAGATCGAGATCCCGAAGCGTCTCGGCGATCACGTCGCTGCCAAATCCGGCCTTGGTGGCGAGGGGGCCCTTCGGCTCCTCCCGGCTCAGATCGTTGCGGGTGTCGCGAACGTTGTCATCGGCGGCCAAGCGCCCCTCCCTGCATTGTGGTTTGCCTGAGGGGCATAACATTTCACGTTGGCCCCGCCAATGGCGGGCGAGGGATGGTCAGGCGCCAGCCTGCGATTTTCAATTCGGCCTGTCCCGCGGATGCACCCAGTCGGCAGGCGGGGCATACTCATGGGGACGGACGATCAGTCCGCCGGGCGTATGGATCATGTGGTCCATGACTGACCTCTCCACATGCTCCCTCGTCAGCGTGAGTGAAGAAGACGAGAGGTCCAGCAGGTGCTTCGAGTGAGTACGACCGGGCGGACAGACAGTCGTCAGTCGCTTTGCGGGGAAACGGCGCGCGAAGAGTTTCGCGGTCGCAGCCTGATCGGAATCGTTGGTCACCAGAAACGCATGGTCGAAGACATCCATGTGGGCGTCATCGATCAAAGCCAGCGCGACGTTGATATCCGTCTCCTTCTCCGTCGGCTTTTTCCATGCATTTCCGCAAGCTCGGCAATCCATGTTCTCCCGAACATAGTGGCCAAACACGACAGTGACCCCGAAATGCTGCTGCGCCTTGATGTACCGCTCATGCCGGACGCGCTTGCCAAAGTCATTGGGGTAAAAGGCTGTGCAGAAGACGACCTTCTCAAGCGCCTGCGAACGCGCGTGAATGACCCCTTGGGCGAGCGCCCACAGGCTGTTCCACTTCAGGTAGACAGCGGACAAGTCGTTGATAGCATGGTATAAATTGAATCCATCTATATAAAAGGCCACACGTTCTGGCACGAGGATCCCCCTTGACGGTTTGGGGTCGAGTATTTACTTTGAAAATATCAACGCCAGTCCGGTGCGCCGGACGGCCCCCCCAAGCTCCGGCTTGGGGTTTTCTTTTTCAAGCCCTTTTTTAGCGGAAAAGTCTTCCGGAAACTGTCCGTGCTCGCCGGGCTGATCGCATAAAGCGCCACACGACATGCTGAGGCCATGCGGGCCGCTCTCGCTGCTGCCCTAGAAATCGAACTTCATGTCCAGGGTGAAGCGCTCGCGGCCCGGATTCAGAAACAGATTTGAATTGCCTGGCGCCGCGCCCACCCACACGCCGGCGCCGGGCCGGTGTCGGATGGCGTCCTCAAAACCGGGCACGGGGATCGGCACGGGGCTTCCGCGCGGATCATGACGCTCGCGTCGTGTTGGCTCGAACTCGGGCGCGACGTAGGGGCCAATCTGCTGTTCGTCGCACGTAACGCACTCTGGCCGCCCCTCCTGCGCCGTCGCGGGCGCGGCGGCGAGGCTGCCAAACACAGCGAGCATCAGAAGGAGCGGACGGGCCATCGTTGATCCGGAGAGAACCTGCCCCGACGGGATGCGGGGCTATGGCGGCGAAATCATGGCGCGGCCCCAGGCCCGCAGGTTGGCGACAGGCGCGGAATTGCGATATTCGGTGCACTGAAAACAAATACGCGGGGAGGTTGCATGAGCATCGTACAGAAGGCCGGAGCGTCAATCGACCTCGACCGGTATCGCCTTCGCAGGTTTGTGGAGGAGGCCACGCAGGCGGGCCAGGTGCGAATCGTGGACGAGCCGACCGACCTCGCCGATGTCGCAGCGGCCTTCGAGGGCGAAGAGCGCGCGGTCCTGTTCCGCAAGGCGGGGCCTGAAGGCGCGGAGCTGGTGGGCAACGTCAACGGCGCGCGGGCGCGCCTGGCGCTCGCCTTCGGCTGCAAGCCGGAAGGCTTGACCCATGAGATCATGCGCCGCCTCGGCAACAAGCCGCAAACAATCGAGCTGACCCGCGCCGAAGCGCCCGTTCAACAGGTCGTGCTCACGGGCGAAGACGCGGACCTCACTACTCTCCCCGTGCATCTGCAGCACGCGCTGGATGGCGCGCCCTACATCTCGTCCACCATCGACATCGTGCGCGATCCCGCCACCGGCATGACCAACGTGGGCATCCGCCGGCTCATGCTGCGCGGCCGCCGGGAAGCGGGCGTCGATCTGCTCGCGCCCAGCGACCTGAAGGTGATCTACGAACTGAGCGCACGGCGCGGCGAGAAGCTGCCCGTGGCCTTCGTGCTTGGCGCACACCCGGTGGACCACGTCGCCGCTGTCATGCGCATCCCCATCGACGAGGTGGGCATCATGGCGAGCCTGCGCGACGGGCCCATGCCGGTGGTGAAGTGCGTCACCAACGACCTGATGGTCCCCGCCGACGCGGAAATGATCCTTGAGGGCTACTTCGACGAGCGCGGCCACGTGGAGCCGGAAGGCCCCTATGGCGAGTTCCTCGGCTATTACGGCGAACTCAAGCGCAATCCGGTGTTCCACCTCACCGCGATTACAAAGCGCGACGACGCGCTGTTCCAGACGTCCACCATCGGCGGACGCACCATGGCGTTCACCGACACCGCCCAGCTCAACGCCGCCCGCGCCGAGGTGACCATCTGGCGCGCGCTGCAGACCGCCATCCGCGAGCCCGTGGACGTGAACGTGCTCACCGCCTCCGGCGGCAGCCTGCACGTGCGCGTCGCCATGCGCCAGCGCGCGCCCGGCGAGGCGCGCAACGCCATCGCCGCCGTGTTTGGCTCCGTCGCCAACTCCAAGCATGTGTGGGTGGTCGATCCCGACATCGACATCCGCGACGACGGCCAGATGGACTGGGCCATGGCCACCCGCTTCCAGGCGGACCGTGACCTTGTAGTGGCGAACGGCTTCCGCGCCGTGCCGCTGGATCCTTCACTCGGAGGAGCGCGCACAGGCGCCAAAGCGGGATTCGACTGCACCCTGCCCTTCGCCCAGGCCATGGCCGGTGGCCCGATCATCCCGGCGCCCCCAACTTACGCGGGAAAACGCTTTCCCACGGTCGAGGACGCGCTTGCAGATGGACCAAAGCACTTTCAGGATCTGATGGCGGCCATCGGCAGCCGCGACGGTCGCGAGATTGTCGTGACGCTTGAGGACTTGCGGCGCCGGGGCAAGGTTGGCCGCGACAGCGAGGGACGCTGGAGCGCGATCTGAGGCCCCTCGCGGCGCGCGCAGCGAGGTGACCCATGCGCTTTCTCAGGATCGTGCTGATCCTTATCGCCGCCGTAGCCGGCGGCGTGCTCGCATGGGATCTATTCGACGGCGAGGAGCGTCGGGCGCGGCATATGCGCGGTTCATCACTGTTCACGGGCGACGGCGATCCTGCCGCGCTCGCCCGCCGCGCCGTGGAGGACCGCCTTCGAATCTCGCCCGAACATCGCGCCTTCTTCGCAAGCTACAGGCAAGCGTTCGCAGCCGAGTACGAGCGAATGGCGGCGGGCTTCGCCCAGCGTGCGGCGGAGACCGGCCGCCTCGACCCGGCTGAACGCTACCTCGCCGAGGGGATGCGAACCCTGCGCAAGTCCCACGGCCTTCTCGCCGCGAAGGCCGAAAGCGGGCGGCTCGCAGCGCTCTTTGACGCCCAGCACACTCTCATCGACGCCCTCGGCAGGGCGGATCCGCAGTTGTGCGTGGATTTCCTCTTCGGCCACGCCACCCAGCGCTTCTACGATTTTGCGGCGCGCAACCGCGTGCTTGTGGCGCGTCTGGCGCAGACGAACATTGATGCGATCATCGACGGGCGCGACCGGCAGATCGAGCGCGCGGCGCCGACCCCGGAGGACTTCACGACACTGGAGCGCGCCTTGCGCGCGAACGGGCTCGGCCAGCCGGAAATCGAGACCCTGCTCGACGGCAAGGCGGCCGAACCACCCCTGCCGGACGCGGGGCTCTGCCGTGCGGGTCGCGTGTATCTGGAGACACTGCGCGAGTTGCCGGAGGACATGCGGATGCGCATCTATGGCCTTGCGGTGGAGGTTCTGGCCCGCTCCTGAGGATTGCCGCTCGGGCGCCGCTCCGATATACGCGAGCGTCCCGAAAAACCCGCTTACGCCGGCTCGTTTCGGCGAGTGAGCCACAGGAGCAGACATGATCTCCGTCACCTTCCCCGACGGCGCCCAGCGCCAATTCGAGCCCGGCGTCACGGGCGCCGACATCGCGAAATCCATCTCCCCCTCGCTCGCCAAGCGCACGGTGGCCATGACCATCGACGGCGTGCTGAGCGACCTCGCCGACAAGCTGACACGCGACGCCAGAATCGAGTTCGTGAACCGCGAGGATCCCCGCGCGCTGGAGCTCATCCGCCACGATTGCGCGCATGTGCTGGCGGAAGCCGTGCAGGCCTTGTTTCCGGGCACGCAGGTCACCATCGGCCCGGTGATCGACAACGGATTTTACTACGACTTCTTCCGCGAGACGCCGTTCACGCCGGAAGACTTCGCCGCCATCGAAAAGAAGATGCGCGAGATCATCGGCCGCGACGCGCCCTTCACCAAGGAGGAGTGGTCGCGCGATCAGGCCAAGAGCTTCTTCGAGACGAGGGGCGAGGCGTTCAAGATCGAACTCGTCGACGCCATTCCCGAAGACCAGACGCTCAAGATCTACAAGCAGGGCGACTGGCTCGACCTGTGCCGCGGCCCGCATATGACGTCCACGGGCAAGATCGGCTCCGCCTTCAAGCTCATGAAGGTCGCGGGCGCATACTGGCGCGGCGATTCCAACAAGCCGATGCTCAGCCGCATCTACGGCACGGCCTTCGCCAAACAGGAAGACCTCGACGCCTACCTGAAGCAGTTGGAGGAGGCGGAGCGCCGCGACCATCGTCGTCTTGCGCGCGAGATGGACCTCTTCCACTTCCAGGAGGAAGGCCCCGGCACTGTCTTCTGGCACCCGAAGGGCTGGACGCTGTTCCAGACGCTCATCAACTACATGCGCCGTCGTCAGGAAGACGCCGGCTACATCGAGGTGAACACGCCGCAGGTGCTCGACCGCGCGCTGTGGGAGACCTCGGGCCACTGGCAGACGTATCGCGAGAACATGTTCCTCACCAAGACCGAGGACGAACGCGTGTTCGCGCTGAAGCCGATGAACTGCCCGGGCCACGTGCAGATCTTCAAGAACGGGCTGAAGAGCTACCGCGACCTGCCGCTGAAGATCGCCGAGTTCGGCATCGTGCATCGCTACGAGCCGTCGGGCGCGCTGCACGGCGTGATGCGCGTGCGCGCGTTCACCCAGGACGACGCGCACATCTTCTGCACCGAAGACCAGATCATGGACGAGGCGATGAAGGTCAACGACCTCATCATGTCCGTGTACAAGGACTTCGGCTTCACCGACGTGGTGCTGAAACTCTCCACGCGGCCCGAGAAGCGCGTGGGCTCCGACGAGGTGTGGGACAAGGCGGAAGCCGCACTGTCCCGCGTGCTCGACAAGGTCGGCGCCACCGGCGTGAAGACTGGCGTGAACACGGGCGAAGGCGCCTTCTATGGCCCCAAGCTCGAATACACCCTGCGCGACGCCATCGGCCGCGAATGGCAGTGCGGCACCACGCAGGTGGACTTCAACCTGCCGTCGCGCTTCGGCGCGTTCTACATCGGCGCCGACAGCGAGAAGACGACGCCGGTGATGATCCACCGCGCCATGTTCGGCTCGCTGGAGCGGTTTACCGGCATCCTGATCGAGCACTACGCGGGCCATCTGCCGCTGTGGCTGTCGCCGCTGCAGATCATGATCTGCACGATCACGCAGGAAGGCGACGACTACGCCATGGAGCTGGCCGCCGCCGCCCGCAAGAAAGGCCTGCGCGTGGAGCTGGATCTTCGCAACGAGAAGATCGGCTACAAGGTGCGCGAACACTCGCTGGCCAAGATCCCCGTCATCATCGCGGTCGGCAAGCGCGAGGCGGAGGAGCGCACCGTCTCCATCCGCCGCCTTGGCTCGCAGCAGCAGACGTTCCTTGGCCTGGACGAGGCGCTCGCCGCTCTCGCCGACGAGGCGGTGGCGCCCGACGTGAAGCGGCGGGGGTGAGGGGCGCATCGGCTGAAGGATTGGACCGCGGGCGTCCTCGCCCGCACAAGAGCGCCAGTGCGCGCCGGGACGCGCGCGGTCCATAGTCGCCAACCTCGCTCGGTTGGGTGGCCGGATCAAGTCCGGCCATGACGCTGCGGGGAGATGGGCGTCTTCTGGACAAGGCATCTGGACCGCGGGCGTCCTCGCCCGCACAAGAGCGCCAGTGCGCGCGGGGCCCCGGATCGCCTTCGGCGTCCGGGGAGGTGGCGCGCGGTCCAGCAGGCGCCTCCCTCGCCGTCATTCCGGCGAAGGCCGGAATCCGCGACAGGCCAAGGGCATCCGACAACCTTCGTTTCCCTCCACTTTCCCGGGGCGGGCGTAAGCCCGAACCCGGGACCCAGGAGTGAAGCACGGCCCCTAGCCCCGGATCGCTTCGCGTCCGGGGATGTGGCCAAGCTGGAAGGGCGGCTCACGGGCCGCCGCATATCATTTTTGCGCCGGCGAGCGGGACAGGCTAATCTTGATCTTGACCAATTATGCATTGACTTTTGTACATACAAACGGCATTCTTTCATGCAGTCTCATGGCTTTGATTGGGACGATGGAAACGTCGCGAAGTGCCAGAAGCACGGGCTGTCGGTTGAGGAGATCGAGAGCATTCTGCTTCGTGGCCCGCGGGTCGCGCCGGATGAACTCCACAGCGGGACCGAGCAACGCTGGATCGCGGTAGGCGAACATTCGAGCGGGCGACCTGTGTTTATCGCTTTCACGCTCAGGACGCGGGACGAGGCGCTTCTGGCAAGGCCGATCTCAGCCCGTTTCATGCATGCTAAGGAGGCGGTCCGTTATGGACGGAAAGCGTAAGCCCACAACCGTTCCCCACTTCGCCACCGACGAAGAGGCGGAGGCTTTTCTCGAACAGGATTTGTCGGAACTAGACTTTTCCCAGTTCAAGCCTGCGCGCTTCGAGTTCGTCGCCAAGACCGAGCGGGTGAACATGCGGCTCCCCAAGCCGCTGCTCGATGGCGTGAAGGCCCGGGCGCAGGCCGAGGGCATGCCCTACCAGCGCTACATTCGCATGGCCCTTGAGGAAGCCATTTCAAAGCCGATGCGGAAGAAGGCGGGATAGCGTGTGACGCGCGGTCCATAGGCGCCAACCTCGCCGTCATTCCGGCGAAGGCCGGAATCTCCGATAGGCCGCAGGGCTGAAACGTTTGCCTGTCGTGGATGCCGACCTTCGTCGGCATGACGCTGCGGGGAGATGGGCGTCTTCTGGACAAGGCATTTCGACAAGGCCTCTGGACCGCGGGCATCTGGACCGCGGGCGTCCTCGCCCGCAAAACCTCGCCCGCATGTGTGTGTGTTTCAAAAGCGCACGGGGCCCCGGATCGCCTTCAGCGTCCGGGGAGGTGGCGCGCGGTCCATTGCCGCCCGCCTCGCCGTCATTCCGGCGAAGGCCGGAATCTCCGATAGGCCGCAGGGTCGAAGCCTGGGCCTGTCGTGGATGCCGACCTTCGTCGGCATGACGCTGCGGAGAGAGGGGCGCCTTCTGGACAAGGCATTTCGACAAGGCCTCTGGACCGCGAGCATCTGGACCGCGGGCGTCCTGGCCCGCAAAACCTCGCCCGCATGTGCGCATCAAAAGCGCGCGGGGCCGGATCGCCTTCGGCGTCCGGGGAGGTGGCGCGCGGGCCATGCTGGCCCCCACCTCGCCGTCATTCCGGCGAAGGCCGGAATCTCCGATAGGCCGCAGGGCTGAAACGTTTACCTGTCGTGGATGCCGACCTTCGTCGGCATGACGCTGCGGGGAGAGGGGCGCCTTAAGTGCGCACGGGGCCCCGGATCGCCTTCGGCGTCCGGGGACGCGCGCGGTCCACGCAAGCGCCCAATCCCCTACTCCACGCCCTCGCACCGCCTTGGTCCGCGCCAGTCGCCATAGCGCCACGGCGTGAAAGAGCGCCCCTCTTCGCGCGGTTCCGGCACAGGGTCGAAGCCGGACGCGCCGCCAGGCCGACAGCGGCAGACGCGCGCGAGGCCCATCCAGCCGCCTGTCCAGAAGCCGTGCCGCTGGATCGCCTCGTCGGTGTATTCGGAGCAGGTCGGCAAATACCGGCATTGCCGGCCCATGATGGATGAAAGCGTGAGCTGGTACGTGCGGATGAGCCCGTGCGCGCCATACCTGACGATCTTGGAAACCAGCGGCGCGTCGGCGGGAATCTGCGTCACGACGCCCTCACGCCTGGGCGGGCGCCCCTGCCCGCGCTTCGACCTCGTCGAGCGCCTTCACGACGGCGTCGAACGTCAGCAGCGTCGAAGCGTGGCGCGCCTTATAGTCGCGGACGGGCTCAAGCACGGCCACATCGCGCCATTTGCTCGCCTCGTCCGGCGGCGCGCCGTTCTCTTTCAACATGCGACGCACCGTGTCGCGAATCTCGCGCAGTTCCGCCGGCGTGGTCCCGACCACATTGCGGGCCATGATCGACGAAGACGCCTGCCCCAGCGCGCACGCCTTCACATCGAGGGCGAAGTCGCTCACGCGACCATCGCTATCAAGCGACAGATCCACCGTCACGGTGGAGCCGCACAGCTTGGAATGGGCGGTCGCGCTCGCCTGCGGAGCAGCCAGACGCCCGAGCCGGGGGATGTCGGCGGCCAGTTCCAGAATGCGCTTGTTGTAGACGTCGTTGAGCATCGACCTGTCCCGCTCGCCCGCACGGGCTTACGGCCGCCGGGCTCGGTTCCTATATAGGGTCGCAGGCTGGCTCACCACAACGGAGCAGTCGGATCGAAGCCCTTCCCCGGATTGCGAGGTCGGGCTGCATTTCCATGTGGTCCAATCGGCGATGGGACGCGTACGATCAAAAGTTCTGTTTCAACAGTAGCCAACACAGAGGAGGCGCCACATGGATGCCGTGGTTAAGACCTTGAATCCCGGGCATGACGGTTCGAACAGGGCGGCGGCGGAAGCCACCGGCCTTGAGAGGCCAAGCCGCACTGAGGCGGAAGACGCCGTCCGCACGCTGCTGCGGTGGATCGGTGAGAATCCTGGCCGCGAGGGCCTGCTGGACACTCCCAAGCGCGTCGTGAAGGCCTACGAGCAGTTTTTCGCGGGCTACCATCAGGATGCGGACGAAATCCTCGGCACGATCTTCGAGGAGGTCGAGGGCTACGACGACATGGTCCTTGTGCGGGACATCGAGTTCGCCGCGCACTGCGAGCATCACATGGTGCCATTCATCGGCAAGGCGCACATCGCCTACTTCCCGAACGGCGGCGTTGTCGGATTGTCCAAGCTCGCAAGGCTCGTGGAGATTTACGCCCGTCGCCTGCAAACGCAGGAAACCATGACGGCGCAGATCGCTGACGCCATGGAGCAGGCTCTCGCGCCGATCGGCGTGGCGGTCATGCTTGAGGCGGAGCACATGTGCATGTCCATCCGCGGCGTCCAGAAGAACGGCGCCTCCACCGTCACCACCCGCTTCACGGGCCGCATGCGCGATCCGGCTGAGCAGGTGCGCTTTCTGACGCTCGTGCGCGGCAGGTGAACCCTCACTTGAGCGCAGGTCACTGCGGCGCCGCCCTCGTCACAGGGGGCGGCAAGCGCATTGGCAAGGCCATTTCCCTGCGCCTCGCGCGCGCAGGTTACGCCATCGCGATCCATACGTCGGAGCGGTCGCGGGCAGAGGCCGTGGCCGTCTGCGACGAGATCGCGCAGGCTGGGGGGCGCTCGGTCGTCCTGACGGCAGACCTTGGCGACTTGGCGCAGGTCGAGGGCCTTGTTCCCGCGGCGCGGGCGGCGCTTGGCGACGTGACTTTGCTCGTCAACAACGCATCGCTGTTTGTGCCCGACGCCGCCACGCCGTTCGACGCGGACCTGTTCGCGCGGCACATGGCGGTGAACCTGCGCGCTCCGCTCCAGTTGGCCGCCCAGTTGCGCGAGAACCTTGCCGCCGGGACCGAAGGGGCCATCGTCAACGTGCTCGACCAGCGCGTGGCGCGGCTTAATCCGCATTACTTCACGTACACGCTCTCGAAGTCGGCCCTGCACACGGCGACGACGACCCTCGCCCAATCGCTGGCGCCGAACGTTCGCGTCAACGCGGTGGCGCCTGGCCCCGTGATGCCCAACGCCAACGACGGCCCCGGCGCCTTCGAGGGCGAGGCGGCGGCGACCCCCCTCGCCCACTCCGTCGATCCGGACGAAATCGCAGAGGCGGTCGCCTATCTGGCGGGCGCCCGCAGCGTCACTGGCCAGACGATCTTCGTTGATTCCGGCCAGCGACTGTCATGGCGCACGCCTGATGTGATCGCCGGCTACGGCTAGGTCACATCACCTGCCCGGCAGCACGAGCACTTTGGTACGGCGCGGCAGCGCGGAGCGCGCAAGCGTGATGGACGCTACGTCAGAGTACTCAATCGCAAAGTGCGGCTTCGCCAGTTCCAGAAACCCGCGCAATGTCGACTGGCTGAAAAAGTGCATCGGAATGACGATCATTGGCTCCATCGCCTTGATGACGCCGATCATCTGCTCCTTGGACAGGGTGTAGCCGCCGTCCACCGGTACAAGCGCCACGTCGATGCGGCCAAGTTGCTTCAGGTGCTCGACGGTCAATTCGTGGTGCAAATGCCCGAGGTGCGCAACGCACAGGTTGGCGGACTCGAAAACAAAGATCGAGTTGCCGCCGCGATCCGTCCCGCCGCCCCACCCGCGAATGTTTGTCGAGACATTGCGAATGCGCACATCCGCAATGGTCACGTCGTGCTCGGCCGCGCCGCCGTCCGGCGCCCACCCACGCAGCACATGCCGGATGCCCGCATCCGGGCGGTCCGTGTAATGGGTCGAGTGCGCCCGGTTCATGGTGATGACGTGAGGAAGCTGCGCGGGACGCACGTAATCGTTGAAGTCAGTCGCGATGCGCAGGCCCGACGGCGTTTCGATGACGAAGGTCGCGTGCCCTACGAACGTGAGGCCCAGTTCGTCCTCCTGCCCGATCGCAGCCGGGATAACCCTCGGCGGCGCGGATGACACCAGTCTCGGACAACCCTCTGCTTTTTGCTCGGAGGACGGAGGGGCGACGCGCGGGGCCTGGGCGACGGCGGCAGCGCCCCCCACAACAAGCCAGACCGCGATAAAAAGTGTGCGCAGCATGTTCATGCTCCCTGCCGAGGCAGGATAACAATAGGGCGCGCTGGCGGAAGCGACAGCTTCGGTCAAAACATCGTGTGCGACACAAAGATGTTCAGGCCTATACCCGCGAGCCCGACGCCGCCGAGAAACTCCGCCCATTTGCCCGCCCGCGCGCCGATGACGCCGCCAAGCCGCAAGCCGATGAACGTCATGACAAAGGTCACGAACCCGATCATGAAGAGCGTCAACGGTATGTTGTCGCTGACGAGCGCCAGCGTCACGCCCACGATGATCGCGTCGATGCTCGTGCCCAGCGCTGTCACCAGCACGCCCAGCCAGCCGGGCGCGGCGCTGGAGGCGGGCCCCGCCTCGTCATCATCGTAGCTGCGCCAGATCATCCGACCTCCAAGGAAGCCAAGCAACAGGAGCGCCGCCCAATGATCGTAATCCGCGATCACCGAGGCGAACTGCTGGCCGAGCATGTAGCCGATCAGCGGAGCGAGAGCTTCGAAGACGCCGAACCCAAGCGCAATGAGCAGCGCGCGGTTGACGGAGATTCCGGAGAATTTCGCCCCCTTGGCGATGGAGGCGGCGAACGCGTCTGACGACAGGCTGAACGCGATCACAGTTGATTGAAGAATCATGAGACCTCTGGCTTTGCGGATTCCCGGCGGGTTTCCGCATCGGTCTCGCCAGAGCGGATCCACCGCCCGCGTCGCCAGAGTTTTCACCCAGTCTGTTGACGACGCTCCGCCAGACGGCGGCGCCTACTCCCCAATGCGTGCCGCTTCGTACTTCGAGTCGAGGCGCCGCGCAAATCCGCGACCGGGGCTGAAGGCTCACGGATAAGAGCGCGTGAGCGTTTTGGCCGCTGTGACGCAGCGCCATTGCGTGATACACGGGCGCCGCGAGGTTCTCATCATGGCATCCACCGGGTTCGCGGCGCGCGGCGACAAGCGCGATATCGAGGAAGGCGTCGCCTTCGCGCCAAAGTTCGACCGCGACGGCCTGATCGTGTGCATCACGACCGAGGTGAACTCCGGCGACATTCTCATGGTCGCCTACATGAATGAAGAGGCCCTCCGGCTCACACTTGAGACAGGCGTGGCCCACTACTGGTCGCGCTCGCGCCAATCCCTCTGGCGCAAGGGCGACACGTCCGGACAGGTGCAGACCGTGCGCGAAGTGCTCGTTGACTGCGATCAGGACGCAATCCAGCTCAAGGTGGAAGCCGGCGGCGACGGCAAGGCGTGCCACACCGGCCGGCGCTCATGCTTCTACAGGCGCGCGGTCGTCACCGGCGACGGCATCCGGCTGGAGCCGGCGGAGGGATAGCGCTTCGTCAGGCCGTCGCGATGTATTCGCGAAGCGCCTGCTGCTCGGACTCCATTTCTGCGAGCCGATACTTCACCACATCGCCGATTGAAACGATGCCGGCGAGTTTTCCGCCATCAAGCACCGGGACGTGCCGGAAGCGCCCGTCCGTCATCTGCGCCATAACGGTTTGAACCGTCGCGCTCTCCACGGTCGTGACGACATCCGCTGTCATGTTCTGGCGCACAGTCTCACCGAGGGCGCCAGGCCCGCGCGCGGCGACGCTACGGACGATATCGCGTTCGGAGAGGATGCCGATCACCTCGTCCGGCGAACCGACGACCACAAGCGCGCCCAGCCCCCGCTCTGAGAGCACGAGCGCAGCGTCGGCAAGCGTTCGGTTTGGAGAGATCGTTACGACGTCGCGACCCTTGGTCGCCAGAATTCCTCTGACCGTCATGAAGGCTCCTCCTGACTTGCGCCGGCGACGCCCGCACGTCACCGGCGAGAGCGGAATGATGCGCCTCGTTACGATTGACGGCAAGCGCGGTCACGGACTTCAGGGGGCCGTCATGCGGGTCAGGGGGTCGTGTACGCTCCGATGTGGCGGATCAAACAGGGAAAAGAACAGGAAGCCGGCAGCAAATCCACCGGCGTGCGCCTCCCAGGCGACGCCGAACTCGGCGATCCCCAGGGGGACAGCGAAGAGACCCACCAGCAGATTGACCGCGAACCATATGGCGGCGAACTGTAACACGCGCCGGTCGCGCCAGGCTCGGGAGATCGGCAGCGCCGGCTGTCTGGCGGCGAGATCCGGCGGGAGCGGCCCATAGTATGGAACCGGACCAAGAGGAGCCCCGGGCTGGAAGACGAAGCGCAGCGCCGCCGCCGTCAGACCTGAGACCGCCGCCGATGCGCCGATGACCGGCGTCGCGTCAGCCATGTGAAGTGCGTAGTGCGCCCCCGCGCCCGCAACGGCGGTGACTGCGAAAAAGGCGAGAAAGCGAGCGGCGCCGAACCGGACCGCCACAGGCGCGCCGAAGGCCACTAGCCACAGGCTGTTGACCCCGAGGTGGGTCCAGTCAGCATGCAGCAAGGCGTAGCTGAGCGGCGTCCACCATTGCTGGCGTCCCACGCCGAGAAAAAACTGACTCATCAGCAATTGGCCGCGGCGCCCTTCCCGGGCGAGATCCGTCAGCATCTCGGCCACCGCGTCGGGGTTCCATAGGAACGTGAACTGCGCCGGGACAAACGCCATGGCGCGCAGGACGTAGGAGTCCTCAGCGTCGCTAAGAATGTACACGCGCACAAGGTGAGCCGCGACCAGAACGGCCAGCACCAGCAGAATGACGCCCGGCAGGTTGAAGATCGGCTTCCGTGGGCCGGGTGACACGCTGTTCTCCTTGCGCCGCATAGCCACGATCAAACATCCATGAAGCTAACAGCGTTCCGGGGCAACCCCCGGCGCCCCTGCGTCCACCGCTGCGTCCGGAGCTGACGCGCGGAGCCATTGGCACAGCGCGCGCTCTCATGACGCGCAGGCGGCAGCAAGCGAAGGCGATCCGCGCCGAACCGAGCCGCAACGCACCGGGACCGAACACCATGACACGCAGCAGCACATCCCAGATGCGCCATACCGGGACAGGCGGCCAGAGGCGGGACGCGTCGCTCCCGTTCGACCGCGCGCAAACCATGCTTGAAGGCACTGTGCTGCTGAGCGCGGAGGAGGCTGGATACCCTGTCCTGATCGCGGGACGCCTGTTTGCCGAAAGCTTCCCAGGAGCACGGCCTGGAGCATCGCTCCTCGCCCTAGCGGACTCCGACAGCCGTGGACGGCTGGCCGCCGCGCTCGAAACCGTCGCCTCGCGGCAAGAGCCAGTCACGGTCACCTGCGTGCGGGCGGGGCGCAACGGCCCGCACTGGATCGAGATCAGCCTTGAGCCCTTGCTCGTCGCCCCCGGCGGCCCTCCGCGTGTGCTGGGACGGCTTATGACGAGTTCGACAGGCCCCGCGTCGGAGCGCCTTCAGGTGCTCTCGCTACGGCTGCGGGAGGGGCGCCGGCGTCTTTCGGGAGACACCGCGGCCTCCCCCCTCGGCGGGCGCCCGCATCTGCGCATGATCAGGCCCGCCGCGCGGCAAGGTTGAGTTTAAGTTGGCTTTAACCTGCGGCGCGTTAGGATCGAAGCTCGGTTTCGAGGATCTGTACAGATGCGTCTTGCCCTAGCTGAATCGCTCCGGCAGCGCCTGCCGCTCACACATGAGGAGCGCCGGCGCCATGCGCGGGTGAAGGTATGCCTGTTCGGCCGCTACATGCTCACCGACCGGCGCGAGCTTCCCTGCCAGTCCATCGACATTTCGCCCAGCGGGCTCGCGCTGATCGCTCCTGTGGAAGGCGAGATTGGCCAGCGCGTTGTGGTGTACTTGGACCACCTCGGGCGGCTTGAAGGCGAGATCGTTCGCCATGTGCCGAACGGCTTTGCCATGGCGTTGCGTCTCTCGCCGCAAAAGCGCGAGAAGATCGCCGACAAGCTCACATGGCTGGTCAACCGCGGCGAGTTGGGCCTCGCCGAGGATCGCAGGCATGAGCGCATCGAGCCGGTTCACAAGCGCGTCCAGATCGCGACAGCCGACGGCGCCCTGCACGCGGGGGTCCTCAACGACGTATCGCTCTCGGGCGCTTCCGTCCGCGCGAACGTCCAGCCCTCAATGGGAGAACTTGTCACCCTGGGCGCGACCCGCGGACGGGTGGTGCGCCATTTCTCCAGCGGGTTCGCGGTGGAGTTCCTCCGGCTCCTCCCACTGGAGGACTTCGACAGCCAGATCCGGCTGTGACGCCTCAGGGATCGAGGCGCCGCAGGCCGCTGGCGTAGGCGCGCGCGTTGGCCACGTAATGCGCCGCGCCGCGGCGCATCTTCTCGATTTCGGCGGCGTCCATCACCCGCACCGCCTTGGCGGGTGCGCCGATGATGAGGCTTCCGTCGGGGAACTCCTTGCCTTCGGTGACGAGAGCGTTTGCGCCCACGAGGCAGTTTCGCCCGATCTTGGCGCCGTTGAGGATCGTTGCGCCCATTCCGATGAGCGAGCCCTCGCCAATCGTGCAGCCGTGCAGGATGCAGCCATGGCCGACGGTGCAGTCCGCCCCGATATGCAGGGGGAAACCGGGATCGGTGTGGATCACGGTTCCTTCCTGCACGTTGGAGCGCGCGCCGACCACGATCCACTCGCGGTCGCCGCGCAGGGTGCAGCCGAACCACACGCTCGCGTCCTCCTCCAGCCGCACCTTGCCAATGATGTTGGCGTCAGGCGCAATCCAGTAGCGGCCATCGGCCGGCAAATGGGGAACAAGATCGTCGAGCGCGTAGATCGGCATCGGAGTGTCCTGCTTACTTTTTAGCGGGGCGGGTCGGATCCTTCACCGCCGGGATGGTGGCGAATTCCACATTGTAGACCTCGCCATCGGCGAGGCGCTGCGCGCGGCGAATGTACACGTTCTGGATGAGATCGCGCGTCTCGGGATCAACCTTCACCGGGCCGCGCGGGCTCTCCCACGCCACATTCTTCATGGCCTCGACGAGCTTCTCGCCGTCCGTGGCGCCGTTGGTCTTCTTCAGCGCCTCATAGATCAGATGCATTCCGTCATAGCCGTAGGCGGCGACGATGTTGGGCCGCCGGCCGCTCGCCTTGCGAAACGCCTCCACGAACGCCTTGTTGGTCGGGCTGTCGTGTGCGGCCGAGTAGGTGTGGGACGTGACCGTGCCCAGCGCGACGTCGCCCATGGAGTTCAGGCTGTCGTCATCGAGCATGGAGCCTTCCGCATAGATCTTGATGCCGGCCTGGGCCACGCCGCGGTCGCGCAACTGATTCATGAGCGAAACGCCGACGCCGCCCGACGGCACGAAAATGAAAAGGGCGTCGGGCTTGGCGTCCACCACGCGCTGGAGAAAGGGCGCGAACTCAGGGCTCGCCAGCGGAACGCGCAGCTTCTGCAACACCTTGCCGCCGGTCGCCTCGAACGCTGACGACACCAGGCCCTCGTAATCGATGCCGGGACCATAGTCCGAGACAAGGGTGATCATGGTCTTGGCGCCCTCCTTCGCGATGTACTCCGCGTAAGGCTGCGCCACCTGCGGCACGGACAGGCTCGTGCGCACGATGAAGGGGGATCTATCCGGAATGACGGCGGTCGCGCCGAGCATGACGACCATCGGCGTCTTCGCCTGGGTGGCGACGGGCGCCGTGGCGAGCGCGCCGGGCGTAAGGGTGAAGCCCGCCAGCACGTTCACACGCTCGTTCGTCACCAGTTCCTGGGCGATGCGGCGGGTGGTGTCTGCGACACCGGCGTCGTCACGCACCACAAGTTCGATCTTCTTGCCAGCGACAGTGTCGCCATTCTGCTGGATGTAGAGGCGCACGCCGGCCTCAAGCTGGCGGCCAACCGAGGCGAACGGTCCCGTCTGGGACGAGATCAGGCCGATCTTGACGGTCTCTTGTGCAGGGGCCGCGCTGGCGAACATTACCCCCGCGACCAGCGAAGCAAAAAGCTTGGTTTTCATGTGCGTATTTCCCCGGACGTTTCTCTCCGGGGCAATATCGCACAGGCGCGGTTCCCCGCAAGCGCGGCGGCTTCCGGGGCTGGCCTCAGAAATCCTCGAGGTCGAAGTCGAGGATCGCCATTTGCAGGGTGAAGGACGAGCCGCGGGCATCGTCGGCGGACACGACGCCGAGGAAGTCGGGGCCGTTGTTCAGCTCCACCGAGTCCGTCTTGCGGGCGCGGGCGACCACCTTGAGGCCCGCGTTCTCGAACAGCGCGCGCAGATACTCCTGGATCGTCTCGCGACCCACGGGGATCTTCATTTCGAGGGCGAAGGAGCGGTCGCCGTCCTCGTCATCGACGGACAGCGTGGCGATCTGGCGCTCGCCCAGCTGCACGGCCGCCATATCGGTGTTCTTCGGATCAAGGCCGACGCGGATCGCTTCGTTGCCGAACGAATGACGCAGGAAGGCTTGTAACTTCTGCAGCTCGGTCTTGTTCAAAACGCCCTGCTCCGAGGTGTTGTCTTTTGGGGCCGGAGCCTTGCCAGAAAAGCGCAGGCCCGGCAAGGCTCGCCATTCTGTCAGCTCTCGAACTTGTCAGCCAGAATCTGGTCCATGCTGCGAGCGGGCTCGGCGCATCCGGCCTCGCCGACCACCCGCGCGGGCACGCCGGCGACGGTCTTGCGCGCCTCAACGGAGGACAGCACCACGGACCCGGCGGCCACGCGCGCGCACTGGCCGACCTCGATGTTGCCGATGATCTTGGCGCCCGCGCCAATGAGCACGCCGCGCCGGATCTTCGGATGACGGTCCCCGCGCTCCTTGCCGGTGCCGCCAAGCGTCACGCTGTGCAGGATCGAGACGTCATCCTCGATGACGGCGGTCGAGCCCACAACGAGCCCGGTGGCGTGGTCGAGGAACACGCCCTTCCCTACCCGCGCAGCCGGGTGGATGTCGCACTGGAACACCTCTGACGAGCGGCTCTGGAGATAGAGCGCAAAATCCTTCCGCCCCGCCTTCCAAAGGGCATGGGCGAGTCGGTGCGTCTGCAGGGCGTGGAACCCTTTGAAGTAGAGCAGCGGCTCGATGAACCGCGTGCAGGCGGGATCACGGTCGGCCACGGCCATGAGATCGGCGCGGAACGCCTCCGCGATGGCGGGCTCCCGGGTGATGATGTCCAGATAGGTCTGCCGAATGATGTCGCCCGGCACTTCCTGCCGGTCCAGCCGGTCGGCGAGACGGTGGACCACCGCGCTCTCCAGCCGGTCGTGGTTCAGCACCGTGCCCAGCACGAACCCGGCGACCTCCGGCTCGCGACGAACGATCTCATCGGCCTCCATACGGATGCGGACGAGCATGGGGTCCACGCCGGCGAGCCCGACGACCTTCGCAGTATGACCCATAGGCATTCGCGCCTCCTCAACCGCCGGATGCGGCGTCTGCTTTCGATCTGAACATATGAGCCGCCTCGCGGTTTCGATCAAGTCCGCGGGCGGCCGACTTCAGCCTGGCCGATCTGGCTCAGCCAGAAACGCGAGCGCCCCCTGCTTGTAAACCTTGTCCCCGACCGCGAGATTGTGATCACGCCCGGGAATGACCAGCGAGCGGCCATGCGGCAGCAGGGCCGCAAGGCTGGGGCCGTCGCCAGACACATCGTCCCGGTCGCCCACTGCCACAAGAGTAGGCGTCATGATCGCCGCGGCGCCGCGCACGGTGAGGCTTTGCCGGTTGCCGCGAATGCAGGCGGCGAGCGCGCGCAGGTCGCTTTTGGTCAACTCAGCGAACGCGCGGAACATCCGCTGCATAGGGTCGCTGAGGTCGTCGAGGGACGCAGCCTCCATGGCCTCTGCGATGTTGCTGGGCAGCGCGGCCGCTTTCACGAGCCGGTCTCCGAGCCCGCCGAGGATCGCCTTGCGCACGCGCGCTCCATGCTCCAGCGCCATGAACGCTGTGATGCGGGCGCCCATGGAATAGCCCATCACGTCCGCCCGTTCGATGCCCAGATGATCGAGCAGGTTCACGGCGTCGCGCGCCATTACGCTGGTGTGATACTGCGCGGGCTCATAGAGCTTTTCACTCTGGCCGTGGCCGCGGTTGTCGAGCGCGATCACGCGGCGCCCGTCATGGGTGAGCGTCTTGACCCACAGCGTGTTGAGCCAGTTCACCGCGTGGTTGGACGCGAACCCGTGGATGAGAAGAATAGGCTCGCCGCGATCCTGCGTGGTAGGCGCGACGTCCACATAAGCGATGCGCACGCCGCTGCTGTTGAAGAAGTTCATATGTGCCTCGGTTTGAGGCGCACAATAATCAGGCCACGCGCCAAGACAAGCGCAGCGGTCGCTAATTTGAACAGCGCCGCGCCGTATTTTTTGGCGCCTGCGAACACTCTGCGGCGCAGGAGATGCTGCTTGCAAACAAGCGAACCGTCGTAATTGCGTGAAAAACATCGCACATGCGGCGTCTGGCACACGTCATGCTTTGAGGTGGCGGTCGGCCCACGCTCTGCGCGGATCGACGCTACTGGAGGGATCAAGCATGACGACAACAACCGCAACAGTGCTGACCGGGTGCCTCGCGCCCGAGCCGGGCACTGCCCCTACCGGGTGCCTCACGCCCATCGACAAGACGGGCCTCGAAGCCCTCATCGCCGCGGGCAAGGCCAACCCGCAGGTGATCAAGACTCTCAAGTGCAAGACGGTGGCTGAAGGCCGCTTCCGGCACGCCAACTACATTCGAAGCCTGCCGCCGTACATCGTCGATGAGCCGCCAGCGCTGCTGGGCGACGACACCGCGCCCAATCCTTCAGAAGCCTCGCTCGCAGCGCTGGGATCGTGCCTGGCCGTTGGGCTGCACGCCAACGCTGTGCATCGTGGATGGATCGTCAACAAGCTCGAATTGCAGCTCGAAGGCGATCTCAACATCACCGCCGTGTGGGGCACGGGCGACATGAGCGAGAAGCCCGTGGGCTTCACCGACGTGCGCGTGAAGGTTGATATGGAATGCGAAGGGATCTCGAAAGCCGAGATCGACGCGCTCATCGCCCACGTCAAGCAGTGGTCGCCGGTGGCCAACACCTTCACCCGTCCGGTGAACCTCGAAGTCGGTCTGTAATCGAACGGGGCGCCTGCCGGCCCGGGTCGGGCGCCCTTCTTCAACATTCTTGCCCTAACATACTGAAGGAGCAACCTATGTCGCTCGCCTTCGCCGACACCGTTACAACGAAGACGGCGCCCATGCCGGCGCGTGTGCGCGCCATCTCACAAACCGAGTTACCGCCGCTCGTGACAGCGATTGACGAGGGGCACTACCCGGCGGATTTCATGCGCGCTATCGGCGCAGCCGGCGCCTACGCCTCGCACACTGATGCGCGGCCGGGACTTGATCTCAATCCTGCGATCGCCGCCATGGGCGAGGTGTCGGAGGTGTGCGGATCGTCCGGGTTCATGACGTGGTGCCAGGACACGCTGGTCTGGTACGTGGCGAACACGGCGAACGACGAATTGAAGGAACGGCTGCTCGCGACGACGGCCAGCGGCGACCAGCTCGGCGGCACGGGCCTGTCAAATCCGATGAAAAGCTTCTTTGGCATCGAGAAGCTGAAACTGAAGGGTCGCAGGGTCGAGGGCGGCTACGTGGTGCGCGGCGCGCTGCCGTGGGTCTCCAACCTGGGCGAGGATCACGTCTTCGGCACCGTCTTCGAACGCGAGGACGGCGAGAAGGTGATGTTCATCGCCGACTGCGCGGATCCCGCCGTTGAACTGCTACCCTGCGATCCGTTCCTCGCCATGGATGGGACAGGCACATACGGCATTCACTTCAAGGATACGTTCGTTCCGGACTCCCTCGTGCTCGCCCACGAGGCCATGCCCTTCATCAAGAAGATCCGCGCCGGTTTCGTGCTGCTGCAGATGGGTATGGCGATTGGCCTCACCCGTGACTGCATTGCGCAAATGAAGCGGGTGCGCCCCTCGCTGGGCCACGTGAACAAGTTCCTCGTCACCCAGCAGCCGGAGCAGTTCGAGGAGGCGCTGGAAGCACTCACCGCCGAGGTGAACGATCTCGCCGCGCAACCCTACGAGACCAGCGCTTCATTCTGGCGTCGTGTGGTTCAGGCGCGCCTTGACGCAGGCGATCTCACCATGGCGGCGGCGCATGCAAGCATGCTGCACGCGGGCGCGCGCGGTTATCTCAAGAGCAGCCCGGTCCAGCGACGTATGCGCGAAGCCTACTTCGTCGGCATCGTCACGCCGGCGACCAAGCAGCTTCGCAAGATGCTGGCTGAAATGAATTGAACTCCAGGCATCCGAAGAGCAGGCAACAGGAGCGCAGCATGAGTGAAGTCCTCGTAAGCGCGGCAGACGCCGCACAGATGATGAGCACGCAGCCCGTCGTTGTGATCGACACGCGAAATCCCGATGCTTATGCCGCCGGGCACATCCCCGGCGCCGTGAATATGCACGAGATCTTCACGTACCTCGCCACCTCGACACCGGAAGGCATCGAGGAACTGAAGGCGAAATTCGCGCAGGCGTTTGGCGCCGCGGGGCTTTCCGGCGCGCAGACAGCTCTTGTTTATGAGCAGTCCATGAACTCCGGCTTCGGCCAGTCCTGTCGCGGCTACTACCTGCTCAGCGTGCTCGGCTATCGCGAGGCGAAAGTGCTCCACGGCGGCTTCGACGCGTGGACGAGCGCCGGTCTTCCGGTCTCGACGGAAGCCGCAAGCCCCTCTCCCGCAACGTGTCCTGTTGATTTGGCCGGCGCCTCCATTCTCATCGACGCGCAAGCGATGCTCGCGGCCCTCGACAACCCGGACATCGCCATTCTCGACGTGCGCGACGTGGACGAGTGGATCGGCGACAGCTCATCGCCGTATGGCAAAGAGTTCTGCCCACGCAAGGGCCGCATTCCCGGCGCGCGCTGGCTGGAATGGTATCGCATGATGAAGCCGACCGCCGAGGGACCGCGCTTCAAGTCGAAGGAGGAAATCCTCGCCGAGTGCGCGACTGTTGGAATCACCGTCGACACGCCTGTCTATCTTTACTGCTTCAAGGGCGCGCGAGCCTCGAACACGTTCGTCGCGCTCAAGAACGCAGGCGTGAAAGACGTGCGCATGTACTTCGGCTCCTGGAACGAGTGGTCGCGCGATCCCGCCTTCCCGGTGGAAAGCGGCTCGCCGTTCCCCAAGGCCGCGTGAGGCCGGGCGATGCGCGTCGTTCACTACTTCTCGCCGATGTCCGGGTACGCCTATCTTGGATTCGGCGCGCTTGGAGCGTTGGCGGACCAGCGACGCGCATCAGTCGATCACAAGCCGATCGACGTCATGAAACTCTTCGCGGCGGTGGACGCCGTCCCCCCCGCGAAGCAATCGCCCGCGCGCCTTTCGCATCGCCGTATTGATATGGCGCGGTGGGCGAACCGGCGCGGGCTCGTGGTGCAGCTGCAACCACGGTTCTGGCCGGTGGACGCGGCGCTGGCCTCGTGCGCGATCATCGCCGCGCAGCAAACAGGCTTTGGCGCCACGGCGCTCGCTGGCTCCATCCTGTCGGCGGTGTGGGCGCGTGATCTCGACATTTCACGAACCGATGTCATCGCTGCGCTCGCCCGCGAGAACGGGCTGGACGCCAGTGAGATTCTCGATGTCGCCAAGTCGCCGGCGACTCTCGCCCGCTACGAGGCGAACACGCTGGAGGCGATTAGCGCGGGCGTGATCGGCTCGCCGACGTATCGCGTGGATGACGAACTCTACTTCGGTCAGGACCGGCTCGACTTTGTCGATGAAGCCCTGGCCAAAGCCCTGGCGGCCTGACCGTTCGCGGCAGGCGCGAATTCAACGGAGATGACGATGGCGAGATTCGACAGCGGGCCCGGCGCCAAGTTCACCGGTGGGTGCGTATGCGGCAGTCATGAGTCGCAGTCGGCCCATGATCGCGCCTGCACAGCCATTCCCGACACAGCCGCCGACGATGAGAAACTCTTCGGCCGTGTGGTGGAGCAAACGTTGCTGCGCGCCATTGCGCCCAATCCCGCCCACCGGCGCGCGTTCCTGCAAAGCGTGGGCGCTGCGACGGTTTCAGCCGCGCTCGCATCCCTGTTCCCCATAGCGACCGCTACAGATGCGTTCGCCCAGGGCGGGGCGCCCGAGAAGAAATCCCTGAAGGTGGGCTTCATCCCGATCACGTGCGCCACGCCCATCATCATGGCCCATCCCATGGGCTTCTATGCACGCGAGGGGCTGGACGTTGAGGTCGTGAAAAGCGCCGGCTGGGCCATCGTGCGCGACAAGACGATCAACCGTGAGTTCGACGCGGCGCACATGCTCGCGCCAATGCCTATCGCGATCTCCATGGGGCTGGGCTCGACCGCCGTTCCCTTCACCGTGCCGGCCATCGAGAACGTCAACGGGCAGGCCATTTGCCTCGCCATGAAGCACAAGGACAACCGCGATCCGAAGAACTGGAAGGGCATGAAGTTCGCCATTCCGTTCGAGTACTCGATCCACGCCTATCTGCTGCGATACCTGCTCGCCGAGGCGGGGCTCGATCCGGACCGCGACGTGCAGTTGCGCACCGTCCCGCCGCCGGAAATGGTGGCGAACCTGAGGGCGGACAACATCGACGGCTTCCTGGCGCCCGATAACATCGTCCAGCGCGCCGTCTTCGACGGGGTCGGCTTCATCCACATGCTGTCCAAGGAGATCTGGGACGGCCATCCCTGTTGCGCGTTCGCCGCGCCCCGCGCCTTCGTAACTGAGACGCCGAATTCCTATGCGGCGCTCATGCGCGCGATCGTGCAGGCCACCGCCTATGCGTCCAAACCCGAGAACCGCAAGGAAATCGCCAGCGTTATTGCTCCCGCCAACTATCTCAACGCCCCGGTGGTGGTGCTTGAGCAGGTGCTGACGGGCGTCTTCGCCGACGGGCTCGGCGGCGTGCGCCGTGACCCGGACCGCGTGACCTTCGATCCATTCCCCTACGAAAGCTTCGCCGTGTGGATCCTCACCCAGATGAAGCGCTGGGGCCAGATCAAGGGCGACGTGGATTACCAGAAGATCGCCCGCGAGGTCTTCCTCGCCACGGACGCCGCCCGGGCGATGCGGGACGCGGGCCTGACGCCGCCAGCCTCCTCGACCAAGACGTTCTCCGTCATGGGCAAACCGTTCGACGCGGCGAAGCCGGACGATTACGTCGCGAGCTTCGCCATCAAGCGCGTCTGATCCCGCCGGCGCCGGCCCGCCGATGGGAACTGGCCCGACCGCGCCGGAGCCCTCCTCGGCGCGGTCGCTGGCCACTACCCAACGAGGTCGCTCTCGCCTATGTTGCGCCGCGAAGCGACATGAGGATGATTGACCATGGCCGATCACGGCACGCCCCACTTCCACAACCAGCCTGGCGTCCCCGTCGTGCGCGTCGGCGTGAAGGAGTTCATGTGCATCGGCGCGCTGCCGCCGTTCGACCACCCGCACATCTTCATCGACATGGGCGCCGACAGCGAAACGATTTGCCCCTACTGCTCAACGCGCTACGTCTATGACGCAACGCTCGGGGCGCACGCCTCCCCGGCGGAGTGCGAACTGACAGCGCAAGCCGCCTGAGCGCGAACCGCGAAGGCAGGCGAGCTTGACCGATCCGCTTCACGCCATCGTCTCCGGAGCCGGCGTCGGCGGTCTCACCGCTGCGTTGTGCCTTGCGCGCGCAGGCTTGCGCGTCACCGTGCTTGAGCGGGCGCCGGCGCTTGAAGAGGTCGGCGCCGGACTTCAACTTTCGCCCAATGCGTCCAGCATCCTCCGGGATCTGGGGTTGCTCGACACACTTGCGCCATTTGCTGTCGCGCCCGAAGCGCTGCGCGTACGCAGAGCGAGAGATGGCGCCGAGCTGATGCGCATGCCGCTCGGCGCGCAGGCGGAGGCGCGCTGGGGCGCCCCCCATATTGTGGTTCATCGGGCCGATCTCCAGCGCGTGCTGCTTGATGCGTGCGGATCCACCCCGTCAATCGTCGTGAAGACCGACGTGGAGGCGCTTGGCTTCGCGACCGTGGAGCAGGATGGCCGCCCGGGCGTCCAGATCGGGGCGCTGGAGAACTGCGAGCACACCCGCTTTGACGCGGACGTGGCGATTGCAGCCGACGGCCTTCGCTCCACGCTGCGCGGGCGACTGGGTCTGGGCCTTGGCGACGCTCCTGTTTATTCCGGCCGCACCGCCTGGCGTGCGCTGATCCCGGGCTCTGAGGCGCCTGCGCGCGCCCTGCGGCCCGAAACGAACCTGTGGCTCGGCGCCAAGGCGCACCTGGTGCATTACCCGCTGCGAGGCAGCGACCTCGTCAATCTGGTGGCGATCATCGAGGATCCCTGGCGCGGGGAAGACGCCGCCGACATCTGGCGCGATCCGCTCGACGCCAACCCGCGGCATCTGCACCGGGCGTTCTCGATGTGGTCCCATGAGGCGAGGGATTTGCTCTCGCTGGTGCGCCAGTGGCGGCGCTGGCCGCTGTTCGAACGCCCGTTCTCGAAACGCTGGAGCATGGATAACGTGGCGCTGCTTGGCGACGCCGCGCACCCGGTGCTGCCGTTTCTCGCGCAAGGCGCCGCGCTCGCGATTGAGGACGCTGCGAGCCTTGGCCTTGCGTTCGCGGCCCACGGCGCAGACGCGCGCGCCGCCATCGCCGCCTACGAGCGGGAGCGCATTCCCCGCGCCAGCGATGTGGCGATCGCGTCGCGCAGGCAGGCGTCCATCTACCATATGACCGGCCCCATGGCGCTTGCCCGGGACGCCGTGATGCGGCGCATCAGCATCGAGGCCGCGATGAGCCGCATGGATTGGGTCTACGGCTACCGCCACGGCTCGGGCGTTTCCCGCCCGCTTCTGCCATGGCGGGGATGACGGCCGCCGCAGCGTCCGCTCATTGAGGCGTCGCCTTGTCCCTCTGCTCGTGATCGGCGCGCAAGGCGACCTGCTCCACGATCAGGTTGTGCCCGGGATCTGTGAGGCGCACGCTTGCAGACGAGAATGCTTCCGCAGTGGTGCGTTGCTGGGTCGCCAGAAACAGGGCGCCTGCAATCGCTACGATGACCATGGCGACAACGGCGAAGATAAAAGCCTTCATTGCTCTGCCTCTGGCCTGACGCCGGTCGCACCGGCGTAGGATCAAGACGGTTCGCCCTCGCCCGGTTCCGCGTCGGGCGCGGTGCGGCGGATTGTCCACAAACGCTTGCGCCCGCCGCAGCCGCGCTATGTGGCAGGGTATGCGCGCCTTGCAACCACCCTGCCCCCTGCCCGGGCTCACTGTGCTTCACGCCGACGGCATCGTCACCGCCATGGGCGCGAACACGACCGCCGGCTATTGCCGCTTCAACGAGACGGGGGAAATCGAATACCTGTTCGTCGGGCCTGCCTATCGCCGCAAGGGCGTGGCCACATGGCTGCTGGAGTGCGTCGCGCAGCAGACCGGACGCCCCCTCGTGTTCCGCGAGCCGATCAGCCCCATGGGCCGCAGGCTTGTGGACTCCTACACGGCGCGCGCGGCGCAGCCCTTCTGGACGCCGACGCGCGAGGCGGCGCTCGCGGCCCTCGGCGAATTTCTGCCGAACGCCGGGCGCGCGTACGCAGCGCGCCGGAATACGGACTACGGCCCCGATGATCGCAGCAACGTCTCGCGCCTGTCGCCGTTCATCCGGCGCCGACTGATCACCGAGGAGGAAGTGGCGCGCGCCGTACTCGACCGGCACGGCTTCGCGGCGGCCGAGAAGTTCATTCAGGAGGTGTGCTGGCGCACGTACTGGAAAGGCTGGCTGGAGCAGCGCCCGCACGTCTATGCGGCCTATCTGGCCGATGTGGAGCGCCTGTCGCGCCGGCTGGCGGCGGAGCCCCAGATCGCGGCCCGCGTGCAAGCGGCGGCGGATGGCGCGACCGGCATCGATTGCTTCGACGCATGGGCGAAAGAACTCACCGCGACCGGGTGGCTGCACAACCATGCCCGCATGTGGTTCGCCTCCATCTGGATCTTCACGCTCGAATTGCCATGGCAACTCGGCGCGGACATGTTTGAACGCTGCCTGCTGGATGCGGACCCCGCCTCGAACACGCTTTCGTGGCGGTGGGTCGCCGGCCTGCAAACGCTGGGCAAGCACTATGTCGCGCGCGCGGAGAACATTCGCGAACACACGAACGGCCGCTTTGACCCGCGCGGCCTGCTCAACGAGGCCGCCGAGCCCTTGCCAGATGATGGCGCGCTGGCGCGCCCTGCGGTCCCGCTGCCATCCCCCGACGCGATCCATGGGGCCCGAGTCGCTCTGCTGCTGAACGACGACGACCTGCATCCCGAAAGTCTCTGCGCGGGCCTCCCCATTGCCGGCGTCGCGGTGCTGGAGAGCGGCGAAGCGGGGTCCACCGGCAAGCGCGCCTTCCTCGAAGGCGCCCGCGCGGATGCGCTTGCCCGGGCGACCGCAGCGTTCAACGCCCCCTCGGCCGGCGTGCTCTCGCCGGCTCACGTCAGCGCATGGGCAAGGGATCTCGACGCCGACGTCGTCGTGGCGCCCCATGCCCCCGTGGGCCCGGCCGCCCGCGCGCTGGCACAGGTCTCGCCAACTCCCGCGCGGCTTCTGCGGCCCTGGGACGCGCGGGCATGGCCTCATGCCCGTGCGGGCTTCTTCCGCTTCCGCCAGCATATCCCGGACCTGCTCGACCGGTGACGCCACGCCCGGCCGGCCGGCCGGGCGCAAGCGGCGCGCACGCGCCTGTGGACAAGACCGTATCGCACGAAAATCGCAGGGCGGCGTTGCAGATACGCGACGCCGCACCCCGCCCCGCGCGCTAAGCTTTTCGATTCATTTCATGAAGCAGCTCGCGCGCGCTTTGCGAAAACAGGTCGCTGCCCCTGCGCGGACACCCTGACCGATAACACAGCTGGACGTCGCAAGGGGTCCAGCCTCGTTGACAGCGATCTCCGCCGGCGGCTACCGTGGAGAAGATGGTTCCCTTCGGGGATTAAAACGGGAACGCAGTGAGAGCCGCGCGGCTTGAATCTGCGGCTGCCCCCGCAACTGTGAGCGGCGAGCGCATCGTCATCACGCCACTGGGCCGACGACCCGGGAAGGCGACGAGGCGCAGAGACCCGCGAGCCAGGAGACCTGCCGTCAGCCGTGGTCACACGCGAACTTCTCGGCCGGGGTGTCGCCGATGGAGAGAAACCCCGGCTCTTGCGAGACGCGGGCGACTTCTTCGCGGTGACGTGCCACTTAGTCGCTCGAGGTTTGTCGTGCGTCCTGTTTTCGTCATCCGCCGGAGCCGCGCGCTCCGTGCGCCTGTGCTTGCCTGCATCATCGCCGCATCGCCAGCGCCGCTCCTCGCCCAATCGCTCGCGCCGGATCTGTATATCCGCGCGTCGCGCATCGGATCGGGCATAGCGGGCGCTGCGACCACGGTCATCACAACGCAGGATATCGAGCGGACGCCAGCCGCCAGCCTGCAGGATCTTCTCGCGCTGCAGCCTGGGGTGCAGACGCAGGGTCTGTTCGGCGGCGTCAGCGGCGCCAACACCACCGTGGATGTGCGCGGGTTCGGCGCCTCGGCCGCGTCGAACACCCTCGTGCTCATCAATGGCCGCCGCACCAACGAGGTTGATCTGCAAAGCGTCGATTACGCGTCGATCCCGATCAACAGCATCGAGCGCATTGAGATCACCCGAGGGGCCAGCGGCGCGGTGTTGTATGGCGAGGGCGCTGTCGGCGGCGTGATCAACATAATCACCAAGCAGCGCGCCGCCGCGCCGCAGACAGTGCGTGCAGACATCGGCGCTGGCTCCTATGGGCAGGCGCAGGCCAGCATCTCCGCGCAGGCCTCAACGGGAGACCACAACGTCTCCCTGTACGTCACCGGCGTGCGCGCGGACGGCTATCGCGCCAACAACGCCCTGACGCAGGGCTCGGGCGTGTTGAATTACAACCGGCCCACGCCGTGGGGCTCACTGTATGTGGGCCTCACCGCCGACGCTCAAACGCTTGGCCTTCCCGGTGGACGGATCGTGGATCCATCCACCAACGTCAACCTGCTGCGTACGGACCGCCGCGGCGCCGCGACGCCGGATGATTACGCCAACAAACAGGGCGCGTCCGCCACGGGCGGGATGACGGTGAACCTTGGCGAGGGCCTCGAACTGATCGTGGACGCAGGATTCCGGCAAAAGGAACAGCAGGCAGAATTCTTTTTTCTTGGCGGCGCCTACAGCTACATCGCAGCCAGCCTCACCACAGCTTCTTTCACGCCGCGTCTGAGATTCGACGGCAGCCTCTTTGGCGCGCCGTGGAAAACCATCGCAGGCGTCGATGTTTACGACACCCGCTATGGATCGCCGCGCGGACTCTTCGAAGGGGCGGATCCGATCCACGTCTACAGACTGGGGCAAACATCGCTCGCGGCCTACGCCATGAACACGATCGCGCCCTTGAGCCATCTGACGGTCTCCTTCGGCGCACGCCTACAACGCACGGCGGTGCGCGCTCGGGACACGCTGGACGTCACCGCGCCGGGCTGGTGGTCCGGAGAAACACAGGGCGTTCCCCTCGACGCGGCCGAAACGAACAGCGCGTGGCATCTGGGCTTCGAGCAACGTATCGCGCCCGGGCTCGTCGCCTTCGGGCGCGCGGCGCGAAGCTTCCGCGTGCCCAACGTTGACGAGCGCGTCGGCATGGCGCCGACCGATCCGCTCACGTGGCTCAAGCCGCCGACCACCTTCGCCTTGAACACGCAAACGTCACAGGACATCGAAGCGGGGCTGCGCGCGCGCTTGGGCGCGCTCGACGTCCGGACGAGCGTCTGGCGGATGGATCTTGAGAACGAAATTCATTACAGCCCCGCGACCTTCAGCAACGTGAACCTCGACCCCACGCGCCGCTCCGGCGTCGAGGTGCAAGTGGGTGCGCAAATCACGGAGGCCGTTCGGCTGCGCGCTGGCGCCGCCTACACGCGAGCCGTCTTCCGCGAGGGCGCGTTCGCGGGAAACGACGTGCCGCTCGTCTCGCGCGAAAGCGCCAACGTCGGCGTATCGTGGAACATTCTCGATCGTCGCCTGACGCTTGACGCGACCGCGCGTTACGTCGGCCCGCGCTTCATGGACAACGATCAGGGCAATGAGCGGCCAAAAACCCCTGGCTTCGGTGTCTTCGACATCAGAATCGGCGGCGAGGCGGACCGGTTCTCGTGGTCCGCGGCCGTGCACAACGCCTTCGACCGCAAGTACTTCGATTACGCGGTCGCAAGCGCGTTCACACCCGGTCGATACAGCGCCTACCCGCTGGCGGGGCGCACCTTCCTGCTGCGCGTCGGCGCCACCTTCTGAAACTTTCTGTGGCAGAGGCGCACGCAAAAGTGGAGAACTACTGCCGTATGTAGACAGTAGTCCCCTATTTTCATGAGGTCGATAATGTTTTAGGTTCAGGTGCGAACTTACAAAATTACGACAGTTACTTTCATAACTTTGTCCTATTTTGACGATCATCGAAAATTGACTTAAGTGCTGCATAGATTGGCTTTGCGAAGCTGGATTGCGGAGCTTCTTTTTATGGACGGTGACGAAGGCAGACGACGGCTTGCGGTCGCGGAGTTTGTGCTGGAGACGGCGGGAACGTTCAGCCTGGTCGCGCCTGTTCTGGCCACCCTCTCCTACGCCGTCCGACTGGCCGCCCTGAACGAGCGGCCACTCTCCACGACCCAGATCGCAGAAATGCTCGAGATGGAGCGCCATGCGGCCCGGCGGGGCCTCAAGGCGCTGGAGGGCATGGGCTGGATCGTCGATCGCGACGGCTGGACGTGTGCGCCCCGAAATTCGCGGGTCATGCGAAGCCCACACCGCTGGGGCCAACGCGTTTGCATTCTCAAACGCGCCGGAGACCGCCTCAATGGCCTCCCCCCACGCGCGCTCAAAGGCGGCAAGGCGACTGACCATGAGTACAAAATGTTCTCTGAGGCGTTCATCGCGGTCATGAAACCCTCCGTTGGTCCGGCCCCTACCCGATTCGATGACGCCTTCATCATGGCGGCCTGCGCAATCTCGACGTGGGGGCGCAACCGGCTGGGCTTGGGCAAGATCAGCACCGCATGCCGGCTTCCCCGCACATCGGTGAATCGGCGCCTTCAGGAACTCATTTCGCGCGGGTGGGTTGAGCGAGAGGCGGAGGCGTATGTCATTGCACCGGGCTTCGACGCATCAACGGAACGGCGCGAGCGTCTCGCGAGACGGATCGAGGGGATCCAGCGCGCCCTCGCAGGTTTGGAGGCGGCTGACAGGGCCTCACCGGAGGATCAGCATGACCTGAGCTACAAAATGGACGTCTACTGACTAGCCAAATCGTGCGATTCATTTTTTTATTACCGTATATTTTACATACGCAAAGGCCCGGCGCGGCTCGATGCTGACAGAGGTTTCATGAGTACGCGGCGACCCAACGACGCCACTTTCTGTTGGCGCTCATGCGACACGGACCGCGACGTCGTGTCGAAGGCCCTCGCCGAGGCCAACCGCCAGAATATTCTTTTGCTCAGCATCTTACGAGCTATCGCTGCCATGCCCGAAACCTCCGCCGGCGAAGCGCAAAAGCTGGCGCGGGACATTCTCTCGCGCCTCTGATCTCGCACAATCCATCAGAAAACGCCCCTCCCTCCGGTCGCACGTCGCGGCCGGATTTCTCATGCCGCGCCTGTCACGTTTCGGTGACGAAAGGCGGGAATAGTTGCATTTATGTTATAGGTCAGATTGCAAACATTGTGTATTTCGTTTCAGAGATCGCCGCGTAAGTCACATTGTAACGACGCGCGGGATCGATGATGGCTCCGCTGGGGAGCCGCACAAGGAACCAGGAGTATTTGATGAACCACCGTCTTCTCGCGCTCGGGTCCGTCGCAGCTCTCGCATTCGGCGTCAGCGGCGCCCTCGCCGCCGACATCCCGGCCCGCAGCCCCGCGATCGCGCCGGCCCCTGTGGTCTTCGCGCCCGTGTTCACGTGGTCCGGTTTCTATGTCGGCGTGAACGCCGGGTACGCCGGCGACAAGTTCGACTATCCTTTCGGGGGCTACATCTACGACACGCCCTACGGCGGCTCGGCAAGCGTCACCTCGAGCGGCTTCATCGCCGGCGGCCAGATTGGCTACAATTATGCTTTCGGCGGCGGCTTCATGCTTGGCCTCGAAGCGGATTACCAGTTCGCCAATGTCGAAGGCCGTGTGAACCTCGCCATCAATGACCCGATCAGCGCCGCCGTTGAGGCCGGCAGCGAGTTGACAAGCTTTGGCACAGTTCGCGGGCGAATCGGCTTTGGCTGGGACCGCGCGCTCATCTACGCCACCGGCGGCTGGGCTTACGGCCGGGTGAAGAGCAGCGGATCCATCGGGTTGGGCGGTTTCGGCGGTGGCCTGTCGCGCAGCCAGTCCGCCAACGGATGGACTGTGGGCGCTGGCGTGGAATACGCGCTCACCAACAACCTGAGCTTCAAGACGGAGTACCTCTACGTCGATCTGGGAGACAAGACGCTCTACGCGGCCGACTACGGCTTCGCCACCGCCCGTCTGGACGTCGACACCCGTTTCCATGTGGTGCGCGCCGGCCTGAACTGGCGCTTCTGGTCGCCGGCAGCGCCGGTGACGAGCGCGGTCCTCGCCCGTTACTGAGCAGAAGCGCCGGCCCTTGCTGCGGGCCTAGCGACTGGAACCCCGCCGGGCATGGTCCGGCGGGGTTTTTTGCCGGATCACGCGCTCTCTGCGCGTTTGTTTCGGAGATGCCTCAATCATGCGCACCTTCAGCGCGCCGGACCGCCGCACAGGTCGATGAAGCGATCCCCGCGATCCTCAAAATCGCGGAATTGTCCGAAGCTGGGAGCCGCCGGCGACAGCAGGAACACAGCGTCCGCCGGGGCGCGTACGAACGCCAGTTGCACACCCTGCGCGAGATCGGCCGCCCGGAGCACAGGACAACGCAGCGCGCGCGCCTCCATCTCCCGCGCGATCCGGGCGCCCGTATCCGGCAGAAGAATCACGCAAGCGATGTTGTCTGCGCCTGCCAGATATTCAATCAGCCCCGCATGATCCTGTCCGCGGTCCGTGCCGCCGAGGAATAACGCGACCGGCTTGTCGGCGTACGCGCGCAACGCCATCAGCGTCGCCTCGGGCACCGTCGAGATCGAGTCGTTCACGCATAGGCGCCCGTCGCGTCCGCGAAACTCTTCGAGCCTGTGGCGCAACTGCGCAAAACCTGCGAGATCGACGCTCTCGCGCACGCTGGTGACGCCGACGAGTTCGCACACCGCGCAGGCGGCGGCGAGGTTTTCCAGGTTGTGGGCGCCGCGCAGGGGGAAGCTTGACGTATCCACCAGCGCGTCCCGCCTCCACAGAGCGCCGTCGCGCACATGGAAGCCGCTCGCATCGCCGTACCAGACAACGTTGGGGCGCCCGCGCGTTTTCTCCACGAGGGTTTTATTGGCGGCGTTGAGCACGGCGATTGTAGCCGGATCAGCGATCATGCGCAGCTTGTCGGCGTGATAGCGCTCCACATCGCCGTGCCACGGCGTGTGATCCACGAAAAGGTTGGTCACAACGCCGATGGTGGGAGCGGCGTCGAGATCAGCAAGCTGATACGACGACAGCTCAAGCACCGTGTGATCGCGCCCCGGCGACTGACCCAGCGCCGCAACCCCCACGTTGCCAATGAGCGCCGCGTCACGACCGGCCTGACGCAGCATGTGGTGGATGAGGCGCGAGGTGGTGCTCTTCCCCTTCGTGCCCGTGACCCCGATGGTGTGCGCGCCGGGATTCTCACAGAACCACAGGTTCATTCCTGAGCTGAAGCGAACGCCGCGCGCTTTCGCCGCCGCGATTTCGGGTCTGTAAAGGCTCACGCCCGGGCTCTTGATGACGAGATCAAAACGTCCGTCCGCGAGCGCTTGCGCAACGTCGGCGCCGTACACAGCTGCGACGTTCGCGGGAGCCTCGGCAAGCGGCGCGTCGTTGAGAATGGTGATCGCAGCGCCGGGATAGCGCGCACGCACCCAATCAAGGGCGGCGCGTCCTTCGCGGCCATAGCCCCATATGGCGATAGAGCGCAGGCCGTCAGACAAAGTCATGCAGCATTCTTTCGTAGCGCTCTGGCAAACGATGGTCAGGCGATGGCGTCAGCAAGTCGCGCCACACCGCGTCGGGGTTCGGCATCAGCGCGCGCAATCGCGGCGCGAGCGCGGCGATAACGGCGCAATCGCGCCACTCGTCATGCTCCGCAAGGCGAAGCATCGCCGCGCCGCATTCGGCGATCTCGCCCACACACTCCCACGGCTTGTGGCCAGAAAGCCCGACAAGCTCCTCGTATCCAGCAAGTTGCGCCGGATCATCGAGCATGTTCTTGCCGAAAATCGCCTCAATGCGGGGTCGTCCCATGGCGCCCGCAAGCACGAGGAAAGAGAAGCGGCACTTCGGGCAATCGCCGCACCAGCGCTTCGGCTCGCTGCGCGGATTGATCTGGAACGACCGGTTGCAGCTTGTGAACGCATGGTCGTAGCGGTCAACCCGCGCCATGAGTTGCGCGATGTGCGCCTCTGACAAGGGCCGCAGCAGCGAGAAGTAATTCAGGCTCGTGTGAACGTGGGTCGCTATCTGCGCGGCGATGTCGCGCTCGGCGCCCGTGGTCTTGGAATACTGGTGGTTGATCTCCCGACCATCGACGACAAGGTTGCCCTGGTCTGCCGAGCGCTCGTTGGAGAGCACCACGGTGTCGTAGCCTTCCACGAAGGCGGCGGCCACAGCGATGAAACTGACAATAGCAGTAATGGGCACATGCCCGTTCAGGGCGCCCTTTTCGTTCAGCTCAAACAGCAGCGGATCGAGATAACGACGCACCTGCACGAACGGCAGACCGCTCGCGGCGGCGCATTCCAGAATCGGCTTTTTGGGATTCACCGCGAACAGGGTCATCGGTTCGCCACCCGCTCGCAGCATCTCGACGCTGACCAGCGAATCCTTGCCTCCGCCCACCAGCACGGCGGACTTGCGCGGCAGCGGGCCGCTCGACGCCCCGCGTGGCTTGCCCGGCGCGCAGACGGCGTCGAGAAAGTTGATCCTCTCCGCCACGTTGACGCCATTGCGGACCCCGAACTCGCCGAGGCCGTCCACGTAGAGATTTTGCAGGAACGTTCTCTGGTCCTGCGCCAGGGCGGCGCCCTCGACGCGGATCACACGCGGAACGGAGATCTTGTAGTAGCTGACGCCCGCCGCCAACCAGAGCATTTCGAGAGCAGCCTCGAACGGTGCGCGAAGCGGAGACGAGATTGCGGGCAGATCCCGGTCAAAGACGAGGCGCTCGGTGAAAGCGTAACGGTCGCCCAGCGCGTACCGCAAACGGGCTTCGCGCGCAGGCTCGTCAATCTCGAAGCCCTTGAAGCTGAAGGTGTCAGGCCAGTTCGTCATCCGTCCGCGGTCCTCAATTGTTTTTGGGTGGCCCGCTTCGCGCGCCGCGTCAAGTACGCATCCACGGCGCGGCTCCGGCGAACGGGCGCGAACAAATGCGTTTGGCGTCAGTTATCCAACAGGTTCGCGACATTGGAGCGCGACCAGTCCTGTTACGGAGGTTCGCCATGAAATCGCTTCTTCCCGGATTGTGGAGCGGCGGGCGGGGTTTGCCCGACCCGTTTGCAGACATGCGTCGCGAAATGGACACCTTTTTCAATCGCCCGACCCGCGCCTGGCCAACGTTCGACGCCGGTTTCGCCATGCCGGCGGTGAACGTCGCGGAGACGCCTGACGCGATTGAGGTGACGGCCGAGCTGCCCGGGGTCGATGAGAAGGACATCTCGATCGATGTCGATGGGGCGCGACTGGTCATTTCAGGGGAAAAGAAAGCCGAGGAACGCAAGGAAGAGAAGAACTGGCGGGTGATCGAGAGCAGCTACGGCGCGTTCCAGCGCGCTGTCGCGCTTCCCTTCGAGCCGCAGGACAGCGATTGCGACGCCCACTTCGACAAGGGCGTCCTGTACCTGCGTATCTCCAAGCCGAAATCTGCCCCGCAGCAGAACCGCAAGATCGCCATAAAGCCAGGCGCGCCGTCCAGCAACGGAGCAGGACAAGCGCCCGCCTGATTCCGGTGAGGGCTGGCCCGGCGGCCAGCTCTCATGCCGGCTCCGCGCATCACTCCATAACGGCCGCCTTGAGGATGCAGACCATGGTCGCGTGAGCGGGCCTGTCGGAGCAATTGCGGATGGTGTGCGGCTTGTCGGCCCGGTAGCGCAGGGTGTCGCCGGCGCGCGCGACGTCGATCACGCCGCCGACCTCCACCTCAAGCTCGCCCTCCAGAACGGAGAGGCACTCAACGGCGCCGTGCTGATGCGGCTCGGAGTCGAGGACGCCGCCCGGATCGGCCTGAAAATCATACCATTGCAACCACTCAACCGTCTTGATCCACCCAATGATGGAGAGCCGGCACTTGCCGTCGTCCGACAGCAGGATCGGCGTGTCGCCGCGGCTCGATCGGGCGAGGAACGGCTCGTCTTCGCCGGTCTGGAGAATGCGCTCGATGGGCACGTCCAGCGCCTGCGCGAGGCGCCAGATTGTTGAAAGGGTGGGATTGGTCTCGTTGCGCTCGATCTGGCTGATGATCGACTTCGCAACGCCCGATTGCTCGGACAGCTCCGAGAGCGACAAGCTGTTGGCTTTGCGAAGCTTTTGCACCGTGCGACCAAGCAGGCCGGTCAGCGCATGGGCGCCCGCCTCCAGCGTTTTCACCTTGTCGCGGCCTTCGATACCCATATCGGCGAGCTCCCAAACCGTTTGGGATAGTAGCCGATTTCGTTTGAAAAAACGAACGCGAAAGTGGGCGCGTCAGCGCTCGTTCCGTAGTTTCCCACCCCGACTTTCCTGCCAAACCACCGCAAGTCCGGCGGCGATAACGATCCCGGCGCCAACAAGGACCATGGCGGTGGGCACGTCTCCAAACACCAGAAATCCGATGGCCACCGCGAACAAAAGCGACGTGTAATCGAACGTCGCCAGCAC
>JAIXSM010000029.1 GCA_027484655.1 Hyphomicrobiales bacterium
GCCTGCGGGTTGATGATCTTCTTGCCGTAGTGGCCGGGGCCGCCCTTCCACTTGTGGTCCTTGGTGGAGTAGACGCGCGGCTGGGTGAACAGCTCGCGCACCAGCTCGCCATAGGTGCCTTCCAGCGCGCGCACGAACACGCGCTTGCGCGTCCAACGCTCCCAGACGACCTCTTCCTTGCCGTCGTTGACGCTGTTGTGGCCGGCCTTCGGGGCGCTCACATCGGCGGACATGCTCATGAGCTGATCCTCACTTCTTGCGTTCCATGGACTCCTTGAGGAGGGCGACAGTCTCGGGCGACTGCTTGAGAGCCGCATTGATCATCCTGACGATCGCCTCGCCATAGAGCGGATCCACGGGAAGACCGATCTTCTCCGCACGGGCGCGCAGATCAGTGTCCTCCATGGCCTGCTTGAAGGCCCCGCGAAGGACTTCGAGACGATCCGCGGGAATGGCGGGCGGCCCTGCGGTGAGACGCGCGATCTCGCCGGTGCTCTCGATCAGCGCCAGAAGCTCCTTGGCTCTGGCATCGGTCACAACGGCGGACATCTGGGGAAGGTTCGGATCATTGCCGCCGATCTGCGCGATCAGACGGCCGAACCCGTTCTTCACGAACTGGTCGTAGGACGAACGCGAGGCGATGGAGCCGACAATCTCGCCGCGACGCATGGCGAGCTGGTCATCCGTGCCGTTGTACCCGGTCTGGATGCGCACAGGCAGCTTCAGCACGTTGGCGAGCATCACCGTTTCGACGTAGGACGCGCTGCCCGGACCCGCCACGGCGAAATTGACCGGATCCTTGAGCGAAACAAGATCCTGCCAGGTCTTGATTGGCGACTGGGCGGCCACAGCGACGATGCGCGACTCGCTGGCCGCCTTTCCGACCCAGGACATCTTCGACAGGTCAAAGCGCACGCCGTCGGCGTTGATGAGCTGGTTGTAGATGAGGCCGGTGTTGAAAGAGCCGATCGTCAGTCCGTCCGGCTTCGACGCATAAATTGCGTTGGTGCCGACAAGGTGACCAGCGCCGGGCATGTTGCGCACGACGAAGGTGGAGCCGGGCAGATACTTCTGCATGTATTCGGCCACAAGGCGGCCATACGTGTCGTAACCGCCGCCTGGCGCTGTGGCGACGATGTAGGTCACCGTCTTGCCCTTGAAGAAGGCGGCGCCTTCCTGCGCGGCGGCAGGGCCCGCCAGCGAGAAGGCCGCGAGCGCTGCGCCCGCAAGCGCAACTCGAATGGTGCAGTTCTTTTTCATTACCGTCCCCTTCCCTTGCTGAAGCCCTCAACGAGGAGCTGCACGACTTCAGGCGATTGGTTAAGCGCCTGTTCGATAGCCCTCGCGACGTCCTCCCCGTAGAGCGGCTCCACTGGTTTTTCCAGTTTGATGGCGCGAGCCTGCAATTCCCTGTCTTCCATGGCCGCGCGATACGCGGCGCGCAAGGCGCCGAGCTGCGCCGCAGGCACGCCCGGAGGCGCGGCGGTGAGGCGCGCAATGTCGCCTTGCGCCGTGATGAGGCGCACCAGACGCTCGGCCTCCGGATTGCCCTTCACCAGATCGGCCATCTGGGGGATATCCTTTTCCGACCCGCCGAACTGGCCCAGGAAACGGCCATATCCGTTCGCCACGAACTGATCGAAGGATGAGCGCGAGCCGATCGTGCCCACGATTTCGCCGCGGCGCATGGCGAGCTGGTCGTCCGTGCCGTTGTAGCCCGAGAGCATCCTGATGGGGAGCTTGAGGATCGAGGTCATCGCCAGAACCTCGACGAAATTGGCGCCGCCCGGACCCGAGGTCGCGAAGTTCAGCGGCTCTTTCGACGTCGTGACCTCGGACCACGATTTGATTGGCGACTGCGATGCGACCACGACCGCGCGGGGGTCTGTGGCGGCCTTGCCGATCCACGACATCTTCGTCAGATCAAACCTGACGCCTTCATGCTTGGCGAGTTGCGTGTAGACAAGCCCCGTATTGAACGTGCCCAGCGTGAGGCCGTCGGGCTTGGAGGCGTAGAGAGCGTTCGTGCCGATGAGATGGCCCGCGCCCGGCATGTTGCGGACCACGAAGGTTGAGCCCGGCAGATACTTCTGCATGTACTCGGCGACGAGGCGCCCGTACGTGTCGTAGCCGCCGCCCGGCGCGGTCGCGACGATGTACGTCACGGTCTTGCCGTTGAAGAAGCTGGCGTCAGCCTGCGCATTCGCGCCCGTGCCAGCGAGCATCGCGGCCGCTGCCGCAAGTACGCCCTTCACAACCGTCTTTGCCAAGGTTCCCTCCTGATGACGCGCGGGGCTTGTACGCCCACCCCGCTCGGCATCAATGTAGAACACATTCCATCATCCGAAAATGCTCAAGACCCTGTCCGTCAGGAACCCCGGGTGAAGCTGGAACTTCAGCAAATAGCTGAAGGTCAGGAGCAGGGCGCCGGAGCCGACGCCCGCGTAGACCGCAGCCTTGAGCCACGAGCATCCCGCTTCCCAGCGCAGGAACAGCAGGATGAACAGGGGCACAGTCACGAAGTATCCGAAGAACAGGATGCCGGCGACGAGGGCGAGGATGTAAACCCAGATGATGAACTCGCGGGAGTGCGCCACGCCCGTGGGATTCTCCAGGACCTTGATCTCGGGGGCCATGTGCGCCGCCTCGAAAGTGACGTCGCGCCCCGTCATGCGGGCGACGCGCTCCTGGGCGATCTCGAACTCGTTGCGCGTGTCGCGGGGCTCTTCCTTCTGCTGCGCGGCCCGGGCGTCCAGCACGAGCTGAAGGAGGCACAGCAGAATGGCCGGAATGCCGACGACGAACGGCATGAAGCTCGCGCCCGTCGGGTACCCCGTCGCGATGACGACCATCGTCACGAAAATGGCCAGCATCACGAGGGTCATGGGAGACTTGCGAAGGAGGCTCATGAACCGGCTCCCGCGGGCATGACGTTCTTGCCCTTGACGTTGGAGTAGATCGCGTAGGCGATGGTTGCAGCGATTAACCCGATCAGCACGAGGGACAGAGGACGGGTGAAGAACCCAATGCCCCAGAGGCCCAACGCCTTGTGCAGGGATTCCTCGGCGATCTTGCCAAGCACGAGACCGATGACGAACGGCGCGCGCGGCCAGTCATAACGCTGCAGGCCCCAACCAATGGCGGCGATGAGCAGCAGAATGATGAGGTTCTCCCACTGCCCCTCGGCCGAGTACACGCCGACCATGACGAGCACGAGGATGAAGGGCACCAGCATGGCCGCATTGACGAACGTCAGCAGCGCCACCCAACGGGTGATGAACAGAAGGAACGAGATCGCGATCAGGTTGCCGACCACCAGCGCCCAGATCAGCGTCCAGACCAGATCGATGTTCTGGGTCATCATCGCAGGGCCAGGCTGAATGCCGAGGATCAGGAAGGCGCCCATCATCACCGCCATGCCGGATGAGCCCGGAATGCCGAAGAACAACGTGGGGAGCAGCGAGCCGCCCTCCTTCGCGTTGCTCGCGGTCTCGGGCGCGATCACGCCCTCAACGGCGCCATGGCCGAAGCGCTCGGGGGTCTTCGACGTCTGGACCGCGTGTCCGTAGCAAAGCCAGGCGGCCGCCGAGCCGCCGAGCCCGGGCACCATGCCGATGATGGCGCCGATGATGGATGTGCGCACCGCCAGGAACCAGTGACGAGGCACCTCAAGCACGCCGGCAAAGAGCTGCCGGTACGACACCTTGACAATCTCGCCGCCGGTGGAGGCGATGGAGCCGCCGCGCGCGGCGAGCGCGATCATCTCAGGGATGGCGAAGACAGCGAGAACGGCCGTAATGGTCGACAGACCGTCCCACAGGAACAGGTAATCGCCGGAATAGCGCGCCGTGCCCGTCTGCGGGTCCATGCCCACCGTGGACAGCATCATCCCGAACAGGCCAACGATGATGCCCTTGAAGATCTGCCCCTTGCCGGCAAGGAACGCGATGAACGTGATGCCGAGCACGGCCAGCAGAAAGAACTCCGCGGGGCTGAATGACAGCACGACGGGTTCGAGAACCGGGATCATCACCGCAAAGACGATCGCGCCCACGATGCCGCCAAATCCGGACGCGGTAATCGATGCGCCCAGCGCGCGCCCCGCTTCGCCCTTCTTGGCCATGGGATAGCCGTCGATGGTGGTGGCGGCGTCGTCGCCGTCGCCCGGCACGCCGAACATGATCGATGAAATCTGGCCGCTGGTGCCGTTCACCGCGTGCATGGTGAGCAGGAAGACCGCCCCCTGCGTCATGTCCATGCCGAACACGAACGGAATGGCGAGAGCGATGGACAGACGACCGCCGATACCGGGCGTAGCGCCCACGATCAGGCCGATCATGACGGCGATGAGCATGAGGCCCATCGTCTGCGGATTGGTCAACAGCCCGACCAAAGAGCCGAACATCACGTCGATCATGAGCCGGCAGGCCCCCAAGTTTGTTTCCCCACCTTAACGCATTAGTGGGGGAGCGTGACCGAGTAAATCAAATCATCCTTGCGGATGGGCAAAAAATTTTGAATCATCATCACGGATGCGTCCGGCCAAAACGTCTGGCGAGCCCAAGGACGCATGAACACGGATGGCCATGCGCATCGAGGATCTCGATTTCGGCAAGCTGCGCGCCTTCCAGATTGTCGCTGACGAGGGAAGCCTGCGTGCGGCCGCGTCCAAGCTCCGACTCACCGCCTCCGCCATATCGGCGAAACTCAATAGGCTGGAGGAAATCCTCGGCGTCACCCTGTTCGAGCGCAGGCCGAAGTCCCTGGTCCTCACCGCCGCCGGCGAGCGGCTGCGCGCCGAGATCGCTCCACTCCTGTCGGAAGCGGAACGCGCCCTCGGCCGCTTCTCCGCAAACCCGGACGAGCAGGGCAGCGTCTCCATTGCGGTGGGCGGTGATTACGTCTGGTACTTCGTGCCGCGCCTGAACCAGTTCTGGACGCAGTTTCCCAACGTCGAGGTGAATATCCGCGTCTACCGGTCCTCGCAGGCCCTCGCAGCGCTCCAGAACAACGAAATCGATTTCTGCATGGGTTTCTACTCTCGCATACCTCCAGGCATAGAGGTGGCGACAGTCACGCGGTCTCAGTTCTCGCTGATCTACACGGGAGAGCCCGGCGCGCGGCCGAGGGTTTCAGACGTGGTGCGCGACAGGTTGATCGTCGCGCCACGCGGCTCCGCGACGCGCCGGCTCGTTCGCGAGGCGGCCGACCTGTTTCCCGAGGGCAAGCGCACCCTGCTGGAATGCCCGACCTGCCAGTCCGCAATCGATCTCGTGGATCGGGGAGCGGGGCCAGCGCTCGTCCACACCGTGTGTGTGGAGGGACGGCTCCCGCCGCGTCTGCAACGACTTGATCTGGGTGAGGATCTCGGCGTGACCCCGTTCCTGGTGCTCTACCGCCCCACGATCATGTCCAAGGCGCCCACGCGCTTTATTCTGGACGCCATGACTGCCTGAAGCCCCCCTCTTCCGAGATTTTTTCGGTGCGCGCCGCTTCGGGCGCCTTGTCGAAAGCGGAGCCGCAACCGACCTCTCTCGCAGCGCCCGCCAACAGAGGCGCGAGGGAAGGGGAACTTCGATGTTCAAGCTTGGTCGCAGGACCTGCATTGCGGCGGCGGCGATATCAGTGGCCGCCAGCGCCGCTGTGGCGCAAACGCCGGCGGAATTCTACAAGGGCAAGACCGTCAACATGATCGTGGGCTTCTCGCCCGGCGGCGGCTACGACCAGTACGCCCGGCTCCTCGCCCGGCACATGGACCGGCATATCCCGGGCGCGCCCACGATCATCGTGCAGAATGCGCCGGGCGCCGGCAGCCTCACCGCCGTGCGCCGGGTGGAGGCGCAGTTGCCCAAGGACGGAACGGCGATCGTCACGTTCAACCCCGCGCTCATCACAGAGTCCATTCTCGAGGCGGAGAAGACCAACTTCAGATTCACCGAAGTGGCGTTTCTGGGCAGCATCACCCGCGACTTCCGCGTGTGTTTCATGTGGCACGCCACTGGCGCGAAGACGTGGGACGAGGCCATGGCGCGCAAGGAGGTCATCTTCGGGGCCACGAGCAAGGGGACCGGCGCCTACGTGAACCAGGCGATCCTGAAAAACATGTTCGGAATGCGCGCGCGGCAGATCATGGGCTTTCCGGGCAGCGCCGAACAACGCCTCGCCATCGAACGCGGCGAACTGGACGGCGACTGCGGCTCGTGGAGCTCGATTCCCGAGGAGTGGATCCGCGACAAGAAGATCCACGCGTTCATTTCGTTCTCGCCGTTCAAGACGCCGGACATGCCGCAGGACATTCCGTTCATCGGCAATCTCGCAAAGACTGACGAGCAGAAGGCCATCCTCGATATCCTGATCGCCGCCGGCGAACTGGGCCGCCCGTTCATTGTTTCGAACGCCGTTCCCGCAGATCGTCTGCAGGCGCTGCGCACGGCCTTTGACGCGACCGTGAAGGACAAGGACTTCCTCGCCGAGGCGGCCAAGCAGCAAGCGCCGGTTTATCCCGTGGGAGGCGCCGAGGCGGCCGCTATTGTGAAGCGTATCTACGCCTCGCCGCCCGCGCTTGTGGAGAAGGCGCGCAAGGCGGCCGACTGACAAAACAAAAGGGGCAGGCGATCACCGCCTGCCCCGGTTCCTGTTCGACCCGAAGACGCTCAGAACGCGTTGCCGGGATCGTCCTCAGCCTGCGCCTCGCCCGTGTAGAGCTTCGGGTTCATGCGAGACTGCAAGCCCTGCGCCGCCAGCGTCGCCCCGAACTCCTCACGCAGGAAGGGATCCTCCTCGCTGTAGGGAATCGCGTCGCCGCCCTTCTTGATGTCGATGGCGCCGCGGTCCGTGAGCGCCTCTCCGGGCACCCCGGGCTTGCGGGCGCGCGAGTTGTTGGGGCCAAACCATGCGGTGAGCCGCAACGCTTCCTTGCCCACGCCAAAGTGCTGGTGGAACCAGTCGCCCGCCATCGGCGCGGCGGAGACCATGCCGCCGAACTCATAATCCTGCCGCCTTACGTCCGCGTTGGTTCCCAAGGCCCACGGCTGCATGCCGAGCGCTTCCGGCCACGTGTACGTGTAGCCCTTGCCCTTGAGGCAGATCAGCACCGCCGCAGATGCGTGCTTGTGGGCTTTGGAATAGCGGCCCGTCTCGTGCTGGCCGATCCACTGGTAGAAGCGGTTGCCGGCCATGTGCGGCTCGACGCGGCGGTATCCCGGCGAGCGGCGGTTGTCGAGCGGCAGCTCGCAATTGATGACGTCTGGAATGAAGTTCGTCTTGCGCATCGCAAGGCCGCGCACCGGATCGGGCGCGATGTCATCCTTCTCCTTGAAGTAGTCGGCTGTGCCCGCGTAGCGATCCGTGAAGTTATATGGGCAATTGAAGATGAAGTGCGGGTTGTCGAACAGGTTGAACACGTTCGGCGCCGAGGTGCCGCACAGCAGCAGCGCCGGCGAATTCGTGGCGTTCACGAAGCGATGGTTCGCGTTGAGCGGAATGGGGAACATCGATCCGCGCTGCCACTCGAAGGTCTGCTTCGTGGGCTGCCCGTCGTTCCACACCTCCGTTGAGCCGCGCCCCTCGATGACGAGAACCATCTTCTCGTACATGTGCTTTTCGACGTTGAGCGCGCCGCCGGCCGGCACCTCGACGATATACATGCCCCACAGCCCCTCGGTGCCGTAAAGCTGGATGTAGGAGCCGCGACCGCCGAGCCGCGCCCACGGCTTCATCGGCAGATCGAGCACGGTCTTGCAGCCGATATCGCGATACACCGGCACGCCCTCAGCTTCCATGAACTGGTCGTAGGGCATCGCGGGTCGGCCGAACTTGCCGAGGCCGGCCTTCTGTCCGGCTTTGGGTTCGTGCCAGTGGCTCGAGGTTTCATCATGCGGCACGGGCGTCCTCCAGGTGTTTATGGTTGGTTGGTTGGATGAATGTCTGCTGGCGGCGCTCACGCCGCCTGTCGGGAAAGTCCGTCCAGATGGGCGATGACCTCCTCGACGTGCATCACGTCGGCGTACTTGTGGTGAAGGTCGAAGAGATTGACCTTGTGGCTCAGCATGGAACGATCATAGGTGCACTCCTCAACAAGCACGTTGTGGAAGCCATATGAATACGCATCCACGGTGGAGGCGCGCACGCAGCCCGACGTGGACTCGCCGAAGATGATGAGGCTCTCCACCTTCAGGCGGCGCAGGTGAGCCACCAGCGGCGTGCCAAAGAACGCCGAGGCGCGCTCCTTGTGAATGACAAGTTCGCCCGGCTGCGGCGCGAACGCGTCGTAGATGTGATAGTCTTCCTCACGCTCGTCGCGCAGGTTGCGGTTGGTGGATTTCACACCGCTCGTGTCCGCATGGCGCGTCGAATAGAGGACGGGGATTCCCGCCTTGCGGGCGGCGGCGAACAGTTTCTGAGTCGGCTCGATGGCGCGCCAGGCGTTCTCGCCGCATGAGCCGGAATGTTCCCGATTCACCTCGCGCACCGGGCGGTTCCCGCCCATGTAGGCCTTGTTGTAGAGATCGATGGCGAGAATGGCGGGCTTCGGCCCCACAAACGTTTTGCGCTCATAGGCAGCGTAAATCTCGAGAATCTCGTCGTTGACGATGTCCTTCCAGCAATGATCCTCGAAACCGCGCGCCATCTTTCACTCCCGTGATTGTCGTTGGCGGCGATGATAAAGGGCGGGCGCTGGCCCATCAAGCGCGCGCGAGCCGGCCTTGAGCGGAGTCGTTTTTGCCCCTAGTGTCTGGCAAAACCCGGGAGGAAGACCATGGCGACGTCGCCCACAGTTACGGAAGAGCTCGCGAAAAAGTTCGCGACGGAGAAAGACAGCCCCTACGAAAAATGGGTCCGCGCCGAGGGACTGGACATCATCAGCGCCCAGTATGTGCCGAACCTGCGCCATGTGGAGCTCAAGCCATGGGCGCGGCGCGGCGGCAACGGCGTCTTCATCAATCACGAGGCGTCACGCACGTCGAACGACTGCTATGTCTGCGAGATACCGGCTGGCGGCAAGCTCGCGCCGCAGCGTCAGCTCTTCGATGAAATGATTCTCGTGCTTGACGGACGCGGCTCCACCACCGTGTGGAACGACGCCGGCGACAAGATCACGTTTGAGTGGAAAGCCGGCGCCATGTTCGCGGTGCCGCTCAACACCTGGCACCAGCACTTCAACGGCTCAGGCCGCGAGGCGGTGCGCTACGTGGGCGTGACCTTCTGCCCGCAGGTTATGAACATGTACGGCGAGGTCGATTTCGTCTTCAACACGAAGCACGACTTCAAGGATCGCTTCGCCGGCGAGCCGGACTACTTCTCCAGCAAGGGCGAGCAGGATGGGTTCCTGCTGCGCGCCAACATGGTGCCGGACGTCGTCAACCTGCCGCTCATCACCGCAAAGGAGCGCGGCGCGGGCGGCGGGCACATCCGCTTCAACATGGCCAAGGGCGCGATGCCGAGCCATATCTCGCAGTTCCCTGTCGGCACCTACAAGAAGGGCCACCGCCATGGCCCCGGCGCCCACGTGATCGTGCTGTCGGGCGAGGGTTACTCGCTCATGTGGCCGGAGGGCGACGAGCCCAAGCGCTACGACTGGCAGCCGGGCACGCTCATCGTGCCGCCGAACCAGTGGTTCCATCAGCATTTCAACGCTGGCGCCACGCCCGCCCGCTACCTCGCCTTCAAGCCCGGCAATTCACCGCGCAACGCGCAAGGCGTGCCGCTGTCGTGGATCAGCCGGCGAATCGGCGGCAACCAGATCGACTACGCCGACGAGACGCCACTGGTGCGGGATCTGTTCCGCAACGCGCTCTCCCGCCACGGCATCGAACCGCGCATGGACGCCGCCTACGAGGCGGAGCTTGAGACGCTGCCGCCGAAGGCCGCCGCAGAGTAAGCCCCAAAAGAATTGGCGCCCCGCAAGGGGCGCCATACGAGACGGAAGTTATAGAGGACGCAAGAAGCGTCGCTCAGTTGCCCGAGCCCGGCTTCGCCGCGGGCGCGATGACCCTCACGTCGTTGGGCTTCTTGAGGGCTTCGGACAGACGCGTCACAACGGACTTCGGGCTGGAGTAAACCTCCTTGAGGATGTCCGTCATTTCCTCACCCGTCACCGGGTTGATCTCCATATCGCCCTTCAGCGCCTCGGCGATGAGATCCTTATCCTTCATGGCCGCATCGAAAGCGCGACGCAGGATGTTCACGCGATCAGCGGGCACGCCCTCGGCGACAAACTGCGGGCGCCCGAGTTCGAAGGCCGCGAACTGAAGTTCGAGGATCTTCTTGATCTCCGGATCGCTCGTCAGCTCCGTCACGAGAGGAATGTTCGGAATCTCCGGATGCCGCTTCAGGCCCATCTGGTAGAGGATCGTGTATTCGCCACTCTCGATCCACTCCTTGAGTCTGGGCTTGAGGCTCGTCCACGAGAACGTTCCACGCCCATCAACCTCGGCACGCTCCATGGCGAGGTTCACATCCGTGCCGCCGGGATAGCCGGCGATCACCCGGAAGCGGAACCCGAGCAGGTTGCGCAGAAGATAGGGAACCGTGACGCTTTCCGTGCCCACGCCAGTGCCGCCGACCACGACTTCCCGATCGCGCAGTTCCTGCCAGGTCTTGATGCCGGAGCGCTTGTGAACCACCGCCACGGAGGTGTCGCTGTTGGTGCTGCCGATCCAGTTGAGCTTCAATGGATCGAACTTCGCGTGAGAATCGCCGCCCAGCAACGGCTCAAACGGCACGCCTCGCTGGGGCGCTGCGATGTGCAGGCCATCCTTGGGAGCGACGTTGGCGACGAAGTTGGTCATCACAAGACCGCCGCCGCCGGGCATGTTGCGCACGACGATGGTGGGCTTGCCGGCAATATACTTGTCGAGATGCCGCGCGACGAGGCGCGCATTCTGGTCATATCCGCCGCCCGCAGACAGGCCGACATACATGGTGATGGTTTTGCCGGCGTAGAAGTCGGCGCCCTGCGCGAGCGCAGGACCGGCACCCATGGCGAGGGCGAACGCCAGACTCATCTTCAGCTTCATGCCTCACTCCCCTCAAACATTCTTATTGGACATCGGGCGCTTTGCGAGCCTCTAGGCGGAAGGGTATCGCGAACGGGTTACGGGCGCAACGCGGGCGCCGCCCGCTCTACTCCTGCGTGATTCGCTTGGCTCTCTCGACCACCGCCGAATCGGCGGCGAACACCTGCGCCACAAGGCTTTGTATATCCTCGCCGGACGTGGGGCTGATGTCGATGCGCAGCTTCTCGGCTTCCGCGAGGAAGTCTTTATCCGCGAACACCTGGCTGAACGCCCGCCGCAAGATACGCACAGCCTCCGCAGGCGTTTCGGGGGCGACCACATAGGGACGGCCGAAGATCTGCTGGGCGAGAACCAGCTCAAGAGCCGGCTTGTCCTGCGCGGCGCTGACGAAGTCCCAAACGTTGGGCGCGTTCAGCGCATCAAGTTCAGGTTCGTTCTTGAGGCCATTCTGAAGGATAACGTTCGCCGTGCCGTCTTTCACCCAGGTGGGACGCTGCGCCTTGAGGCTCGACCAGTCCAGACCGCATGTGCCATCGACCTCCCCCTGCTCGATGGCGAGGAAGATATCGACGGTTCCCTTGTATCCGCTCACGATGTCGAACTTCGCGCCGGTCGTGTGTTTCAGCATGTAGGCGTAATCGCGACTGGAGCCGCCGGCAGCGCTGGCGCCCATGATCGTCTTTCGCTCAAGCGCGTCTTTCATCGTTTTGATGGCGGACTTGCGACCGGTGATGCAAACGCGCGTTCCGCTGTCGGCGCTGGCGAGGAAGATGAATTTGGCCGGATCGAAGTTTAGTCGCGATTGCGGGTCGAGAATCGGCCCCATGATCGCGCCGGGGAACAGGACGCCGATCCATGTGCCGTCCTTTGGGGCGGTGTTGTAGATTGTCGCCGCAGCGGCGCCGCTGCCGGCGCCCGGTTGGTTGCGGACTATGGTTTGCGGCGATCCGGGAATGTATCTGGGAATGTGGCGCGCAATCGCCCGCGCGTAGACGTCATAGCCGCCCCCGGTGTTGCCGCCGACAAGGAAGGTGATCGTCTTGCCCGCGTAGTGCTCCTGCGCGCAAACAGCTTGCAACCCAAGAGCCAGCGCGAACGCCGCCCCGCCCAATGCGCCCAGCGCCTTCAGCGCCTGAACCATGCATTCCTCCCGCGTTGTCCGGCGTCGGTCAGCTGCGCCGTCTCAATCCAGAATACACGCAGTGCGGGGCGCGGGTGAAATGCCTTGCAAGGGCCGGGAGCCCTCGGGGCCGCTCGTCCTTCGATGACGCCAGATGCTGGAGCGATCAGCCTTCCTCAATCAGGCTGACCGCTCCGGTCGGATTACGCTGGGGAGTTTGGTCAGCCGAAAAATTCTACGCGACCATCATCAAGATCGTAGCGACCGGCGACCACCTTCACCTTTCCCTTCGCGACGAGGTCAGCGACGATGGCGCTGGCCGAGACGATCCGGCTGGCCGTCCTGATAGCGTTTTCGCGGATGGCGTTGTCGACGAAATCGCCCGGCTTGCCTTTCGCAGCGAGCGCGGCCGGGATAATCGGCTCCAGCATCGGGCCGATTGATCCTGGGAACCGGGCGCCTTTCTCGACAACCTCACACGCTGCGGCCACGGCCCCGCAACGCTCATGGCCGAGAACAACGATCAGCGGCACGCCGAGGGCAGCCGCGCCATACTCAATCGTTCCCAGCGTGGCCGTATCGGCCATGTTGCCCGCGTTGCGGGCGACAAACAGCTCGCCGACGTTCTGGCCGCCGAAGATGAGTTCCGGCGGTACGCGGCTGTCGGCGCAGGACAGGATCGTGGCCCACGGCGCCTGATGTTGTGCGACGCCGGCGCGGGCCTTGGCGAGGTCGGCAGCGCACGCCTGCGGCGAAGACACGTAGCGCTGGTTGCCTTCCTTCAGCTTCGCCAGCGCCTGATCGGCGGTCAGGGTCGTGGCAGGGCCGCCAGCCGCAGCTGCGACGCCGCCCAATGATGCGGCCGCGGCCAAACCAGCCCCCAGCCGGAGAAAAGCCCGTCGGCCAAGCTTCACATCACAAGCAATGCACATGCGCGTTCCTCCCATGTCGTCCACGCCTTGTTCGTCATTCAGGAGGCCCGGACTAGTGTTTTTACGGTCGTATTTTTTACATGTCGATTGCGATTAAGGGATAAGGCCCAGCCAGAGGCCGAGCTTGCGCAGGGTTGGACGGGCGCTCCGCTCCGGGCCGGTCTCGGCGCCGCGGCAAGGGGTGCGGGCGATTGACGGGATCAGCCGGATGTCAGACCATCTGCAAAGCTTTGGAATGGAGGCCTTGTCATGCGCGTCACAGTCATGTTTGCCCTGATGCTGGCTGCTGGAACGGGAATAGCGTCAGCCCAACAGGCGATCTTGAGGAACGGCTCTTGTCCCTCCGGCTACAACACCAGCGGAAACTACTGCGTGCCGGGCAGCAGCGCGGGCCACGCAATCGAACGAAACGGCTCGTGCCCGTCCGGGTACAACACAAGCGGCAACTACTGCGTGATGGGCAGCGGCGGAAAGATCGCCATACACCGTGTCGGCTCCTGCCCGAGCGGGTACAACACCAGCGGCAATTATTGCGTGTCCCAAAGGTAAGCGGCCTCGAGGGCCGCCGGAGCGCGCTCGCCTCGGCGGCAAGCCCTCAGCTTCACGGCGCAAGCCAGCTTGCGCGCCACTCGCCTTGCAGCCTCTCGCCCTCCCAGACAAACCGCGCGCGGCGATGGCCAGCGTGGAAGAGATACAGCCATTCGATGGCGGTGACCTCCACCTCGACGATATTGAAGTTCTCCACGCCCTCGCCCTCCCGCACGTCGCCCTCATGCGGCGCGGAGATGACGACGCCGGGGGCCGGCGCCTGCGCGTAACCGGCGCGGCTCTGGGGGCGTGAGGCCTCCCACGAAGCCTGCGCGCGAGGCGCGGACCACGGATGCACGCGGGCGACGCCGTCCAGCCGCACCTGGATCTTGCTGCGCGCGTCATACACGTGCACGCCCACACGCGGATCGCGGGCGATCTCGGCGACCTTGCCGCTGCGCGCATCCGTATGAAACCGCAGCAGGCGGGCGGAGGGCTCAGCGGCGCGCAGGACGACGGTGCGCAGGCGCGGGGCGCCTTCGAGGCCCACGGTGGCGATGGTCGGCGTGTGGAACGCGGAGCGGCGGTCCGCCACGCCGCGCGTCAAAAGCTTCCAGGCCTCAAGGCGCGTGCCCTCAAGGTCATCGTAGAACAACGGTGTTTCATGAGAGGTCATGGTGCAGGTACGCAGCGCGGCCCGCGCGGGATCACGGGCTTACGCCGCCTTGCGCAGTTCCGCCTGCATGCAGCGCACGTCAAGCGCCCCCGCCCGCGCCACCACGGCGCAGCCTTGCGGAACCTCGCGCCAGCAGCCCTTTTCACGGTCCAGCGGCTCGGAGACCACCACCAGCCCCTCGCGGGTGGAGCGATAGTAGAGCGAGGGCGCCTGCCCGTCCGACGCCCAGCGGAACGCCCACAGCGTCTCGCCGTCGGTGAGGGCGGAGGTGAACCGCAGCGGCTCGTCGATCCCCGCCCGGCGGGTGATCTCGCCAATCCGGTTCAGGGTGCGGGCCATGGCGGCGAGCGGATCGTCCATCAGACCGAAGCCAAGCGCCGCGAGGAAAATCGCCTCCGAATCGGTGCCGCCGGCGCGGGCGTTGTAAAACTCGTCGGGAATCAGCGATTCGATGCGTCGCTTGACGGCCGCATAGCCGCCAACCTGCCCGTTGTGCATGAACATGTTGCGGCCATGCACGAACGGATGGCAGTTCGCCCGTGTGCTGGCTGCGCCTGTCGATGCGCGCACGTGGGCGAAAAACAGGCCGGAACGCACCTGCGCGCAGATGTGCCGGAGATTCTCGTCGGACCAAGCGGGCCGCAGTTCGCGATAGAGGCCCGGCTCCGGGCGTTCGCCATACCAGCCAAGCCCGAAGCCATCGCCGTTGGTGGGCGTCTGCGCCTCGGCGGCATGGAGCGACTGGGCGATGAGAGAGCGTTCCGGCGCCGCGACCAGAGTTTCGAGGAAGATGGGGGCGCCCTGATAGGCGATCCAGCGGCACATGGACTTGCGCTCGGCTCTTCGCGATGCGGCGGGCGATTCCGCCGACGTTTGATGTTCGGTCAGCTTACCTGAATGCATGGTTAACGCCAGCTTGCGACGCCCCGCGCCAGTCAGCGACCGCCCAAAAAAGAAAGGCCCCCGCGTGGGGGGCCTTTCAGAGAACTTCGTGCGTCCGCGCCTTACTCGGCGGCGATGCGCATGGTGGGCGCGGCGTCGCGCACCTTGGCGTCCACGTGGCTCTCGAACTCGACGAAGTTCTTGCGGAACATCTCGACCAGATGCTTCGCCGTCTTCGCGAACTCGGACTTGGAGGTCCAGGTCTTCACGGGCTCAAGGATGTGCGGCTCGACGCCGGGCACGGAGGTGGGCACGGCGAGGCCGAAGTAGGGATCGGTGCGGAACGTCGCCCGGTTCAGCGAGCCGTCGAGGGCCGCAGTGAGCAGACGGCGCGTCACGCGAATCGGCATGCGGCGGCCAACGCCTTCCTTGCCGCCGGTCCAGCCGGTGTTCACCAGCCAGCAGTCCACGGAGTGCTTGGCGATGAGTTCGCGCAGCAGGTTGCCGTAAACGGACGGATGCAGGGGCAGGAACGGATGGCCGAAGCAGGTGGAGAACGTCGCTTCCGGACCCGTGACGCCCTTCTCGGTGCCGGCCACCTTGGCGGTGTAGCCGGACAGGAAGTGGTACATCGCCTGCGCCGGATCGAGCTTGGCGATGGGCGGCAGCACGCCGAACGCGTCGCAGGTGAGCATCACGATGTTTTTGGGATGCCCGCCGCGGCCGGTGCGCGACGCGTTGGAAATGAAGTCCAGCGGATAGGCGATGCGGGTGTTCTCGGTCTTCGCGTCGCTGTCGAAATCAGGAACGCGGGTGACGGGATCGAACACCACGTTCTCGAGCACCGTGCCGAAGCGCTCGGTGGTGGCGTAAATCTCCGGCTCCGCCTCGCGGGGGAGCTTGATGCCCTTCGCGTAGCAGCCGCCCTCGAAATTGAACACGCCGTCGCGCGACCAGCCGTGCTCGTCATCGCCGATGAGAATGCGGTTGGGATCCTGCGAGAGCGTCGTCTTGCCGGTGCCCGACAGGCCGAAGAAGATCGCAACGTCGCCGTCCGCGCCGGTGTTGGCCGAGCAATGCATCGGCAGCGCGTTGGCGTTCGGCAGCGTCCAGTTGAGCCACGTAAACACCGACTTCTTCATCTCGCCGGCGTAGTTGGTTCCGCCGATCAGAACGATCTTGCGGGTGAAGTCGATGGCGATGACCGTCTCGGAACGGCAGCCGTGGCGCTTGGGATCGGCCTTGAACGACGGCAGGTCGATGATGGTCAGCTCGGGCGTGTACCCGGCCAGCTCGGAGCGATCCGGGCGGATCAACAGGTTCCGGATGAAGAGCGAATGCCAGGCGAACTCGGTGATGACGCGCGCCTTGACGCGGAAAGCCGGGTCAGCGCCGCCGTACAGATCCTGCGCGAACAGGTCCATGCCCTCGGCGTGCGTCTGGAAATCCTGCAGCAGCACCTCGAAGTGCTGCGGCGTCATGGCGTTGTTGTTGCCCCACCAGACCTTGCTCTCGGTGGTGGCGTCACGGACGGTGAATTTGTCCTTCGGCGAGCGGCCGGTGTGGATGCCCGTCTCGGCATTGATCGCGCCGCCCGGCATAACAACGGCTTCGGAACGGCGGATCGACTCCTCGTAGAGCATGGGCGCCTCGAGGTTGTACGCAACGCTTCGCGCGCCCGCAAAACCCTGTTTCTCGATGCCCTGCGCCGCGTTCCAGATGCCTGTCTGTTTCATCGCTCTCTCCGGATCAACTCGGGGGCGCACGAGCGCCGCGGCCTCTCCGCCCTGGTGTTTCTGGATCAGGCTGGCTCTTTAGTCCCGGCAGCGTCCAAGAGCAAGCGCGCCAGCCCTCTTACGAACGTTAATGCTGAAGAATCCGCTGGAGTTGCCAATGCTGCAGCGCAAAATCACTGAGCGCGTGCAGCAACCGCGAGGTCGGCCAGGGCGCGCCGCAGGCTGGCGCCGGTCACCACGCGTTCGGGAAACGCGACGCGCGCCGAGAGATCGCCGCACGCAAGATCCACTCCGTCGGGGTCGATCCCGGTCACCTTCCAGCGTCCGTCCGGCTCGCCGCAAAGTTTCGTCGCGTAAAGCCGCGCCGCGTCAGAGTGATCGGCGTTCATGTGTTCGATCGCCGACGCCTCGATGGCGACGAACTCCTCAGCGCCGGCAAGATCCGTGCGCATCGCGACGCCCTCGAAAGACGCCGCGCGGGCGAACCCGCCGTTGAGGTGAGCCCGCGCGATGTCCAGTCGCCAGAAGCTGAAATCGCCGAAGTCGGCGTAAAGCGCCGATTTCGGATGCCGCGCCAGAAACCGCGCCCGCAGCGCCGCGCGGCGCGCCTCTTCCGTCACGCGTTCGGCCCGACCTGTGACGGTGAGCCGCGGGTGGGCGAGCGGATCGCCCTTCCCGGTTTGCGTCAGCAGAATGGAGGCGCGTTGCTCCGCCTCCAGATGGCGCGTGTGGGCGGAGAGACTCGACATGAGCAGCACCGGCGAACCGTCCACGTCGGTCGCCACGTTGACCAGAGACGCGAAGGGAAACCCGTCTGGCGCCAGCGTCGCCAGAGCCCCGGCGCGGATGGACCGCAGCAGGCGCTTGGCATCGCCCAGCGCGTCGTAGCCTTCCGGCAATGCAAACACGCGCTCGACAACCGGCTCCTTCGCAGTCTCGTCGCTCATGCCTCGCTCCTCGTCACTTCTGGCCGGGCATTCCCCCCGTCGCCTTCAGGATGCTTTGCACGGTCGCCCGCTGCTCTTCAATCACCTGGGTGAATGCGGCCGGCGAAGACGTCCGCACCGCCATCCCGAGCTTCTGGAGCCGGGGCGCCACGTCCGGCTCGGCGCCGATGGCCTGAATCTCGCGAGCGACGCGCTCGCGCACATCCTCCGGCATGGAGCGCCCGCCAAAGAAGCCGTTGAAGCTGACGATGGTGAGATGCGGCAGCCCGGCCTCGGCGGCGGTGGGCACGTCCGGCGCCTGGGGCGCGCGCTCGCGGTTGAGAACGAGAATGATCCGCGCCTGATTGGATTCAAGCACCGGCGACAGGCTCGCATAGGACGTCGCAAAGAGCTGGATGCGCGACTGGGCGAGATCCTGCAGCGCCGGCGCCAGCGTGCTGTAGGGCACATAGGCAAGGTCCAGCCCGGCTCCGCGCAGGAAGCTGCTCATCAGCAGGATCGGCACGCCCTGCGTCGCGCTCCAGTTCAGCTTGCCGGGCTCTGCGCGGGCGGCCTTCATCAGCGCGCCAACGTTGTCCACGCCCATGGACTGGGACACCGCGAACACCTGCACGAAGTCCACGATGGGCGAGATCGGCTTGAGGTCCGTCGCAGGATCGTAGGGCAGCTTGCTCTGCGATGTGAACGGAAGAACCGTGATCGGCGCCCCGAACGAGCACAACAGCGCATGATCATCCGCAGCGGACACAAACGCGCCCACCCCGATGGAGCCGTCGCCGCCGACGCGGTTCTCGATGATGACCGCCTGGCCCCAGCGCTGCGACAGCTTTTCCGCATAGAGCCGGCACGACAGGTCGATGCCTGATCCCGGCGGCTGAGGCGTGATGACCTTGACCGTGCGTGTCGGCCACTGGGACTGCGCGCTAGCTGGCGCAACCGCGCCCATCGCCGCCACGAGCGAAACGCCGAGCGCGGCCGCAAGAATATGTCTCATTGGTCGTCCTCCCCTGATGCGTCGCGTCGCGCGCGGCGCAGCGGGTCAGACCCTAGCCCGACCGTGTCGAAAAAGCCAAGCTAGGCGAGGGGCGGGCTCAGATACTGCTCGTCCGTGACGTGCTCGGCCCAATCCACGTGCTTGCCATCCTTGGCTTCCTGCATGGCGATGTGGACCATGCCCACGGTTGGCGAGGCGCCATGCCAGTGGCGCTCATTGGGCTCAAAAAACACCACGTCGCCCGGGCGCACCACCTGCACGGGACCGCCCTCGCGCTGGACGAGGCCGAGCCCGTCAGTGATGTAGATCGTCTGCCCCAGCGGGTGCGTGTGCCACGCGGTGCGCGCGCCCGGCTCGAACGACACGCGCAGGGCGCGCAGGTTCGCAGGCGCCGGCGCCTCGACAATCGGATCCTGCCAGACGGTCCCGGTGAAATACTGAGATGCGGCGCGCAAGCTGGGCCGGCCGGAGCGGTGGATGATCATTTCAACACTCGATGTTCGAGACGCGAGTCCCTCTCGCAATCAATCTGTGCCCACTTCTTGCGCCGTTTGCAAACATGTTCTACGTATGTTCTGTTTTTCATACAGTTTAAGAGGGTGGACATGGCCCTGCAGTCCTTTGGCAGCGTCGATACAAACTTCAAGCTGGATAAGATCGCAGAGTATCTGGAGAAATACACTACGGTGCTCAAGGATAAGCCATCTAAAGAAAAGCCTTTTAGAACGATCTTTGTCGATGCATTTGCCGGCACTGGACATATCGAACGCAGAAGGGATGCCGAATCACTTTTCGATGGAGATGCCGACTCAATCATCGAAGGGTCCGCAACGCGGGCGCTCAGGCTAAACAATCCTTTCAGCCAGTATGTATTCGTCGAGATGAACGCGCAGAAAGCGAGGGCTCTTGAGAAGCTCAAGAGCGATTTTCCGATTCTGGCGCAGCGAATCTCAATTCAGGTTGAGGACGCTAACGATGCTGTTCAACGCTTATGCAACGAGACAAATTGGAAAACCACGAGGGCTGTGATTTTTCTCGACCCATTCGGCAACCAGGTAAGCTGGCAAACTCTCGAAGCAATTGCCCAAACTCAAAGCATAGACCTCTGGTATCTATTCCCTTCGGGCTTGGGAGTGTGGCGACAGATCAGCAAAGATGGCCGCGTTGTTAAGGAAGCCAACGAATCGCTGGACCGGATGTTTGGGCGAACAGATTGGCGAGACAGCTTGATAACCCGTTCATATGAAGTTGACCTCTTAGGAGAGCATGAGGTCTTTACAAAGGAAGGCGACCCAAACGCCGTCACAGAATACATGATCTCGCTGATGAAAGGGATTTTCAAAGGTGGGGTTTTAGATCAATGGCTAGTCCTCGGATCGCACCGAGTACACAAGTACTCGTTGATATTTGCCTGCTCTAATCCCAATCCCCGGGCGAATCAATTGGCGTTTCGCTTAGCCAAAGCGATCTTGAGGAGTGATAAGGTTGGCCGGCGAAAGTGACATCGAATGGACCGATGCGACCTGGAACCCGGTTTCAGGATGCCGCATCCTCTCAGCTGGCTGCACGAACTGCTATGCGATGCGCATGGCCGCTCGCCTGCAAGCGATGGATCATCCGAGTTATCGAGGCGTCGTTCGCAGATCGGGAGGCCGTCCCAAATGGACGGGGCGCATTCATCTGAATGACGGCGTCCTTTCCGCTCCGATGAAGTGGCGAAAACCGAGACGTATCTTCGTGAACTCGATGTCCGACCTGTTCCAGGACGGCGTCGCCCGCGATTTCATCGCGCGGGTCTGGAGCACAATGGAGCAGTGCCCACAGCACACATTCCAGATACTCACGAAGCGACCAGGAAACATGCGAGCGCTGCTCGCTGACAGGGCTTTCAAAGTTCTGCCTAATGTCTGGCTCGGAACATCGGTAGAAGACGCCGAGGCGGCCCGCCGTATCGCGCATTTGCGCGAAACGCCTGCGGCTGTCCGGTTTATTTCATTCGAACCGCTCGTGGCCGACGTTGGTCGGATAAACCTCCATGACATCCATTGGGCAATCGTCGGCGGCGAGTCGGGCCCCGGGGCCAGGCTGATGAAAGAGGAGTGGGTCGATAACATCAGGGCGCAATGTCGCACGCAGGACGTAGCGTTCTTCTTCAAGCAGTGGGGCGGCACGAATAAGAAACGAGCCGGGAGGCTCTACAAGGGTCAAACGTGGGACGAATATCCCGACGTGCGCATTCAAACTCCCGCCTGAGTAGGCGGAAGGTCTTCCGGAAATACGGAGTCCTCGAACAAACTGATGATCTCCGCATCCGACAGGTCGAAATCATCGGAAATGAAGGTGATGGCAAGCGCCTCGGCGGACTCCCACTTTGTCGGTTCCTGAAGCGGCGTCTCTACCATCAACTATCCATCTTCAACGCCGCGATGAACGCCTCCTGCGGGATCTCCACCTTGCCGAACTGGCGCATGCGCTTCTTGCCCTCTTTCTGCTTCTCGAGCAGCTTGCGCTTGCGGGTGACGTCGCCGCCGTAGCACTTCGCCGTCACGTCCTTGCGCAGGGCGCGCACGGTCTCACGCGCGATGATCTTGCCGCCGATGGCCGCCTGAATCGGGATCTGGAACATGTGCGGCGGGATCAGCTCTTTCAGCTTCTCCACCATGGCGCGGCCGCGCGATTCAGCGCGCGTGCGATGCACCAGCATGGACAGCGCGTCCACGGGTTCCGCGTTGACGAGGATCGACATCTTCACGAGGTCGCCGGTCTTGTAGCCGGTGATCTGGTAATCGAAGCTGGCGTAGCCCTTCGAGATCGACTTCAGGCGGTCGTAGAAATCGAACACCACTTCGTTGAGCGGCAGCTCGTACACCACCATGGCGCGCTTGCCGACGTAATTGAGATCCACCTGAACGCCGCGCCGGTCCTGACACAGCTTCAGCACGGAGCCCAGATAATCATCGGGCGTGAGGATCGTGGCCTTGATCCACGGCTCCTCGATCTCCTCGATCTTCATCACATCCGGCAGGTCGGCCGGGTTGTGCAGCTCGATGTTTTCCCCGCTCGTCAGCGCGATGCGGTAGACGACGCTGGGCGCGGTTGCGATCAGATCGAGATTGAACTCCCGGTGCAGGCGCTCCTGGATGATCTCCAGATGCAGCAGGCCGAGGAAGCCGCAGCGGAAGCCGAAGCCCAGCGCCGCCGAACTCTCCATCTCGAACGTGAAGCTCGCATCGTTGAGGCGCAGCCTGCCCATGGCCGCGCGCAGGTCATCGAAGTCGGCCGCGTCGACCGGGAAGAGCCCGCAGAACACCACGGGTTGCGCCGGCTTGAAGCCCGGCAGCGCGGCGGCGCAGGGTTTGCGATCCTCGGTGATGGTGTCGCCCACGCGGGTGTCGGCCACCTGTTTGATCTGCGCGGTGATGAACCCAACCTCGCCGGGGCCGAGCTTCTCCACATCCTGCATTTTGGGCCGGAAGACGCCGATCTTGTCGACCTCGTAATGGGCGTCGGTGCCCATCATGACGATCTTCTGGCCCTTCTTCATCTCGCCGTCGATGATGCGAACGAGCACCACGACGCCGAGATAGGGATCGTACCAGGAGTCGACGAGAAGCGCCTTCAGCGGCGCCTTCTCGTCCCCCTTGGGCGGCGGCAGGCGCTGGACGATAGCCTCCAGCACGAGATCAATGTTGAGACCGGTCTTGGCCGAAATCGGCACCGCCTCCGACGCGTCCAGCCCGATCACATCCTCGATCTGCTGCTTGATGCGGTCGGGCTCGGCGGCGGGCAGGTCCACCTTGTTGAGCACCGGCACGATGTCGTGGCCAGCGTCCAGCGCGTGGTAGACGTTGGCGAGCGTCTGCGCCTCGACGCCCTGAGAGGCGTCCACCACCAGCAGCGAGCCCTCGCAGGCGGCCAGCGAGCGCGACACCTCATAGGCGAAGTCGACGTGGCCGGGCGTGTCCATCAGGTTGAGAACGTAGGTCTTCCCGTCCTTCGCCTTGTAATCGAGGCGCACCGTCTGCGCCTTGATGGTGATGCCGCGCTCACGCTCGATGTCCATGGAGTCGAGCACCTGCTCGACCATCTCGCGTTCGGCCATGGCGCCGGTCGTCTGGATCAGACGGTCGGCCAGCGTCGACTTGCCATGGTCGATGTGGGCGACGATGGAGAAATTGCGGATGTTGTCGATCGGGTGCGCGCTCATGTGCGGGAGATAGCAGCGCGCGGCCCCGGGGGAAAGGGGCGGCGCGGCCCCGCCCCCGCTGCCTAACCGCGCACCAGACGCGAGACGACCTTCGCGGTGTAGTCCACCATAGGGACAATTCGCCCGTAATTGAGCCGCGTCGGCCCAATAACGCCCACGACGCCGACGATCTTCTGGTTCGCGTCCCGGAAGGGCGCCGCGATCATGGACGAGCCGGACAGCGAGAACAGCTTGTTCTCCGAACCGATGAAGATGCGCACCCCCTCGCCTGTCTCGGCGCGGGCGAGCAGGTCGATCACGTCCTTCTTGGTCTCAAGATCCTCGAACAGAAGGCGAATGCGCTCCAGATCCTCCGTCGCCTTCAAGTCCTCCAGCAGGTTCGCCTGCCCGCGCACGATGAGCTGCTGGGCGCTGCCCTCCAGCCCCGTCCAGCTCGCGAGCCCTGCATCGACGAGGCGGGCGGTGAGGAGGTCAAGCTCTTGCTCGGCGGCGGCGCGGGAGTGCTCGATGTCGCTGCGCAGCTCTGCCAGCGTCCGCCCGCGGATCCGGTTGTTCAGGTAATTGGCGGCCTCCACCAGGGCCGAGGCCGGCAGGTCGCGGGGAATGTTGAGGATGCGGTTTTCGATCGCGCCGTTCTCGGCGACGAGCACGGCGAGAGCGCGCTCGGGCTCCAGCCGCACGAACTCGATCTGCTTGAGACTGACGTTTTCCTTCGACGAGAGCACCACGCCGGCGCCCCGCGACAGCCCCGACAGCAGGGAGGAGGCTTCCGTCAGCAAGCCTTCCATTGTCTGGCCGGAGGAGGCGGCCTTGACCTGCGCCTCGATGCGGTCGCGCTCATCGGCGGCGATGTCGCCGATTTCGAGGATCGCATCGACGAAGAAGCGCAGGCCCAGCTCGGTCGGCAGCCGCCCCGCGCTGGTGTGGGGCGCAAAGATGAGGCCGGATTCCTCAAGATCCTGCATGACGTTACGCACGGAGGCCGCCGAAAGCGTCATGGGCAGCAGACGGGCGAGATTGCGCGAGCCCACGGGCTCGCCGGTGGCGAGGTAGCTCTCGACCACGAGCCGGAAAATCTCCCGCGAGCGCTCATTCATCGCGGCGAGCGCGGAATGGTCCGGTCGAATGAACTTGCCGTGCGGCGCTGCCATGCCTCTTAAGATGACGAACCGCGCGCCCGGGTTCAAGCATCTTGATGACGCGGCCTTGCCAGAGGCGCGCGGCGGCCATATCCCCGGAGTCCGCCCCGCGGAAGAAGGGGCCGGGAGGCGCAGGATGACTCACATGCAAGACAATCCCGGGGCACGCAGGCAGCCCGCGCGCTTCGCCTGGGAGGATCCCTTCCTGCTGGACGACCAACTCACCGAGGACGAGCGCCTGATTGCTCAGGCCGCCCGGGAGTACGCCCAGGAGAAGCTGCTGCCCCGCGTGATCGACGCCTACGCCCGCGAAACATCCGATCCCGGCATCTTCCGCGAGATGGGCGAGCGCGGCCTGCTCGGCGTCACCCTGTCGCCGGACTACGGCGCGGCGGGCGCCTCCTATGTGGCGTACGGACTTGTGGCGCGTGAGGTTGAGCGGGTCGATTCCGGCTACCGCTCGATGATGAGCGTGCAATCGTCCCTCGTGATCCACCCCATCAACGCCTACGGAACCGACGCCCAGCGCAAAAAGTATCTTCCGGGCCTTGTGAGCGGCGAGTTGATCGGCTGCTTTGGCCTCACCGAGCCGGATGCGGGCTCCGACCCCGCCGGCATGAAGACCCGCGCCGAGAAGGTGGCCGATGGCTACCGCCTCACCGGCTCAAAGATGTGGATCTCGAACGCCCCGTTCGCCGATGTGTTCGTCGTGTGGGCGAAATCAGCGGCCCATGGCGACGCCATCATGGGCTTCATCCTCGAAAAGGGCATGAAGGGGCTCTCGGCGCCGAAGATCGAGGGCAAGCTGTCGCTGCGCGCCTCCGTCACCGGCGAGATCGTCATGGACGGCGTGGTTGTGGGCGAAGAGCAGTTGCTGCCCAACGTCTCCGGCCTCAAGGGCCCGTTCGGCTGCCTCAACAAGGCGCGTTACGGCATCGGATGGGGCACGATGGGCGCGGCGGAAGATTGCTGGCTGCGCGCGCGTCAGTACACGCTGGACCGCAAGCAGTTCGGCCGCCCGCTCGCCGCCACCCAGCTCGTGCAGAAGAAACTCGCTGACATGCAGACGGAAATCGCGCTCGGGCTTCAAGCCGCGTTGCGTGTCGGCCGCCTGATGGATGAGGACCGCGCGGCGCCGGAAATGATCTCGATCATCAAGCGCAACAACTGCGGCAAGGCGCTCGACATCGCCCGCATGGCCCGCGACATGCACGGCGGTAACGGCATCCACGCCGAGTACCACGTGATGCGCCACGCGCAGAACCTGGAAACCGTGAACACCTATGAGGGCACCCACGACGTGCACGCGCTCATTCTGGGCCGCGCGCAGACGGGCCTGCAGGCGTTTTTTTGAAGCCCGCTTCACATCCCCGGGGCCGCGCAGCGGAACCCGGGGCCCATGCTTTCAGGCGTGACGCTGGATCCCGGATTGCGCTGCGCGCATCCGGGAAAGTGAACGCGCGCAGCAGGAAGATGAGTTCATGACTCCCCCCCTCGCCGGCATCCGCGTTCTCGAACTCGCGCGCATTCTCGCTGGCCCCTGGTGCGGGCAACTGCTGGCCGATCTGGGCGCAGATGTCGTAAAAGTGGAGCGCGAGGGCGCCGGCGACGACACGCGCACGTGGGGGCCGCCATTCATTGAGGCCGCTGACGGCGGCCATCTGGGCGCGGCCTATTTTCATTCGTGCAATCGCGGCAAGCGCTGCGTCACAGCCGATTTCGAAACTGATGAGGGCCGTGCGCGCGTACTGAAACTCGCCAGCCATGCGGACGTCATTATCGAGAACTTCAAGGTCGGCGGGCTTGCAAAGTACGGGCTTGATTATGAGTCGCTGAAGGCGATCAACCCGGGCCTCGTCTACTGTTCCATCACCGGCTTCGGGCAGGATGGACCGTACGCCGCGCGCGCGGGCTACGACTTTCTCATTCAGGGCATGGGCGGGTTGATGCACATCACCGGCCAGCCGGACGGCCCGCCCACAAAAGCCGGCGTCGCCATCATCGACATGGTGACTGGGCTTTACGCCGCCAACGCCATTCAGGCCGCGCTGCTGCGCCGCGCGCGCAGCCGTGAAGGCGCCTATATCGATTGCGCGCTTCTTGATACGCAGGCCGCTGTTCTCGCCAATCAGGCGCTGAACTTCTTTTCAACCGGCCGCGAGCCCGCGCGTATGGGCAACGCGCATCCCAACATCGTGCCCTACGATGTGTTTCCCGTGGCGGACGGCGACATCATCATCGCCACCGGCAACGACGGGCAGTATCGCAAGTTATGCGAGGCGCTTGGCGCGCCGGCGCTCGCGCACGATGAGCGCTTTCTCGCCAACAGGGATCGGGTGAAGAACCGCCTGGCGTTCAACGACGTTTTCCATCCGCTCTGCCGGCAGTTTACTCGCGCGCAGTTGCTGCCAAAGCTCGAAGCGCTTGGCGTGCCGGCCGGCCCCATCAATTCCATCGGCGAGGTGTTTTCCGATCCGCAGATCGTGGCGCGCGGCATGCGGCTTGATGTTGAAAACCCCCATGCCGCAGCGGGTTCAACCCCCGGCGTGCGCGCGCCGTTGGTGATGGATGGGGAAAAGATCGCTGCGCCCCGCCCTGCTCCCGCGCTCGGCCAGCATACGGATGAAGTGCTCGCGGACAAGAACTGGGGCGGGTAGTCGGGACTGGACCGCGCGCGTCCTCGCGCGCTTCATTGGACCGCGCGCGTCCTCGCGCGCACTTGGCCATCATCCGCGGACCCAGACGAGCCGCCTCGGCTGGATGGCCGGGTCAAGCCCGGCCATGACGCCGTTGAAAGTGACGCGGCTGAAAGTGCGATGCGCGCGGGGACGCGCGCGGTCCGGCGTCAGCCGCCCTCATAAATCCAGCACGAGGCGCGGGCTTTTTGAGCCCGAGCAGCACACCATCATGGTCTTGCTGGCGACGCGCTCGGCTTCGGTGAGGATGTTGTCGCGATGGTCCGGCGTGCCGGAAATCACCGCTGTCTCGCACGCGCCGCACACGCCTTCCTGACAGGAATACATGACGTCCACGCCGCCCTCGAGCAGAACCTCAAGCAGTGTCTTGCCTTCGGGCACAGTGAATTCCTTGCCCGACTTGCGCAGCTCCACCACATAGCCGCCGCCGGTCGCGGCCTCGTCCTTCGCGGAGAAATACTCCACATGGACGTGCTCTGGCGGCAGGGCTTTTGTTGCGTCCTCAAACGCGGCGAGCATCGGAAGCGGCCCGCAGCAATAGAAATGCGCGTCCGGGCGCGACGCGGCGACAGCGGCGGCCACGTCCATAAAGCCGCCCACCTCATCGTCGATGTGGATGCGCGCCTCAGGCATCGCGGACAGTTCGGCGAAAAACGCCGCTTCGGCGCGCGTGCGGCAGGCGTAGTGCACTTCAAACGAGCGCCCGAGCTTCTTCAAGCGCTGCGCCATGCACCAGATCGGCGTGATGCCGATGCCGCCAGCGATCAGCACCGTATGGCCTGCGTCTTCGTTCAGCGGAAAATTGTTGCGCGGCCCGCCAATCTTCAAAACCTCGCCAACGCGCAGCCGGTCGTGGATGAAGATCGACCCGCCGCGACTGGCGCGATCACGCTTGATCCCCACCACGTACGCGGCCGGATCGCCGTCAGCCGTCACCAGCGAGTACTGCCGCATCATGCCGTTGGGGAGCGTGATGTCGATGTGGGCGCCCGGATCGACAGGCTCCAGCGCAGCGCCATCGGGCCTGCGGAACTCGTACAGGTTCGTGTCCTGGGCTGCGTAGCGGATCGCGGTCAGCCGCAGGTCCACGGTCTGCTGGGTTGTGCTCACGGTGTTGTCATCTCCGCTCACCGCGTGACGAGGGCGTCAGCCCCCGTCCACCTCGGCAAGAAACGCCAGCGTGCGGGCGTTGAACTCGTCCGCGCATTCGATGTTGCCCATGTGCCCGGCGTTCTCGAACACATGCAACCGCGCGTTCGGGATGAACGGCACGAAACCGTCCGTGTAGCCCGGCTCGCGCAGGGGATCGTGCTTGCCTGCAAAGACGAGGGCGGGCACGGCGATGTTGCCGTAGGGAATATGATCACGCTCCGAACGCACGCGGCTGGCTTCACGGAACGGGGCCTTGAAGCGCGCGGCCGCCGTGGCTTCCCACGCGCCGGGCAGGTTGGCGAGTTCCCAACGGCGCGTAATGTAGGCGTCGTCGTTCGGCCATCTCTTGTCGACAAACATGGTGTCGACGATGCGGCGCATGTGCTCTTTCGTACCGTCGTAGGAGTTGAGCACTTTGCGCGCTTCGTTGTCGGGCGCATCTCCCCCGCCCGAGCAGCACACGACGGAGGCGAGCGGCCAGTCCGGCTGCTTGCGCGAGGCGACCGTGAGGCTCAGGCCGCCAGACATGGACGAGCCCATGACATGCACCGGACCCACCGCCATCGTCTCGATGAAGCGGCGGATGTGGCGGATGCGGCGCTCGAACTGGTTGCCGAAGTCGAAGATCTTTTCCGTGCGGCCAAAGCCCAGATGATCGGGCGCCAGCACATGATACCGCTCCGAGAGCGGGCCGATGTTGAACTCCCACGTCACCTCCGCCGCTCCGCCGAATTCGGCGGAGTGAAGAAGCAGGATCGTGGGACGCACGCCCCGATGCCGTTCGCCGGCCTCGAGGTAGTGCGTCCGGATCCCGTCGACGCTGACGTAGCGCGCCTGGCTCATTCAGCGGCGGCCCGCGCGTTCATCGGCTGGGTGCGCGGCAGATCCCTCACCTGCGGATACACTTCCTTGGCGAAGAGCGTCATGCTGCGCGACGTGCGCTTGTGATCGAGGTGGCCGGCCTGCTGCATCATCAGCAGATGATCGAAGCCGCCCACGAGGTCGTACAGGCGCTTGATCTGCTTGGCCACGTCGTCGGGCTTGCCGTAGATCAGCACGCCCTGATCCTTGAGGAACTCGATCGACTGCTTGCGCATGGCGTCGGTGCGGCCGGTGAACGCGCCCTTGAGCGCCTGCACGTTGAACTCCACCGGCACATAGCCCGGCGGGTTGCGGTACTGCGGCTCGGTCTTGGCGTCCAGGTACCAGCACAGCTCGCGGGCGCCGGCCTCGGCCTCCTCGTCGGAATCGGCGGTGAAGACCAGCGGCATGTACGCCGTGCCGCCGCCGCCGGGCAGGCCCGTGTCCTGATAGGCGCTGCGGTAGCCGTCGAACATCCACTTCACCTTCGTGTGTGGCTGCAAGAAGGTGGCGAACACGAACCCGCGCGAGGCGGCGCGCTTGATGTTGTCGAGATCGCTCGAGCCCGTGATCCAGATCGCCGGATGGGGCGTCTGGTAGGGACGCGGCCACAGGTTGATGGCGCGCTTGTGGGTGAACTTACCCTCGAAGTTGAACGGCCCGTCCGTCGTCGTCCACGCCTTGGAGACGAGATCGATGCCCTCCCACAGCCGCTCAACCGTCTGCGTCGGGTTGCTGTTGGCGGCGAAGACCTCGTAGGGCACGCCGCGCACGAAGCCCACATCAAGACGGCCGCGCGAGATGCAGTCGATCATCGCCATCTCTTCCGCGATGCGGATCGGATCCTGACGGTTGGCGACCGGGTTGCCGAGAATGCAGATGCGGCCCTTGCTCGTCTGGCGCGCCAGCACCGCGGCGCTCAGCGGCGCGCAGGTGTTGATGCAGGTCGCGGTCTGGTGATGCTCGTTCAGCAGCATGTTGAGGCCGAGGTCGTCGGCCAGCATGTGCTCGTCGAGATAGCGGTTGTAGAGATCCGCGCCGATCTTGGGATCATACAGACTGCTGGGAAGCGAAACCCGCATCGTCGACAGGGTGTCGAGGGGGGGAAGATTCGGATAGGGCATTTCGGTGAAGTGCCAGGCGAACATGTCTCAAGCCTCTTCGTTGGGTTGGGTCAGTTCAGGCGATGAAAGCGCGCAGCGCCTTCAGGACGGCTTCGGGCTGCTCGATCTGCGGATAGTGCGCAGCCTCAGCGATGGTTGCAAATTTGGCTCCGGGTATCAGCCCGGCATACGCCTTGCCATAGGCGGCGCTGGCGACGCCGTCCTGCTCGCCCCAGAGCACGAGCGTGGGCGTCTGGATGCGATGCAGCCGATGCTTCAGCTTCGGGTTGTGCATGTAGGGCTCCCAGCAGAAGCGCGCGAAACTCTCCATGTTGCGGGCGACAACCGTGAGCTCGTCGTCCGACATGGCGCCGAAGTCGCGCTTGCTCTTCTCCTGGTCGAACCATTTCATGGCCGCGACCTTCTGGGGATGCTGGATCCAGAGGTCCTGGATATCGACGTCAAACGGGCCGCCCACCTTCACGCCGTAGGGGTCGATGAGCACGATATGCGAGAAGCGGCTGTCGTCCTTGGTGGCCATCTCGGCCGCGATCCAGCCGCCAAGCGAGCAGCCGACGAGCGGCGCGCCGTTCAGGCCAAGTATTCCGGCGAGATCCAGCATCACATAAGCGAGATCGTCGGGATTGGTCATCCAGTCCGGCCGTCCGGATTTTCCAAAACCCGGAGGCGAGGGCATGATGACCTGGTGGGTGCGGGCAAGGTCCGCAACGAAGGCGCTGCCTTCCTCAAGCTGCTCCTCGCCTTGCAACAGGAAGATGGGCGCGCCCGACCCGAGCGTCTTCACCTCGATGTCGATCCCCTGAACGTTCACGACGTTCCCGATTCGCTCAGTGACGGTCATGCCTGCATTTCCTCCGTTTCTTTTTGTGCGCCTCCGCGTGAGCGGATTATCGCGCAGCGCGGCGCGAGCCGTCCCGGCTTCATGTCGTCGCACCCACGCCAGGGACGGCAGCCCCGGCTGCAGGCGTCACGCCCCATGGATGTAATGGGGCGGAATCGGCTGCTGGCCCACCACCTCGATCCCGTAACCCTCGAGACCGACGATGTTCCGCTTGGTGTTCGACAGCAGGATAATCTTCTTCAACCCAAGATCAGCAAGGATCTGGGCGCCCACGCCGTACTGGCGCAGTTCGGCGATGGAGCGATGCGAGGCCGCGCCATTGCGCTGGTGCACGGCGGTGCTGACGCTGGCGCCGGACGGCTCGCGGATGATGACGACGACACCCCTGTCGGCTTCCGCGATCATGCGCATGGAGGCCTCAAGCTCGCCGCCGCGGTTGCGCTGTTCCCCGCCGTAGAACTCGGAAGGCGTGACGTCACCGAGACTGTCGGCGAGCATGTTGGCCTGGTGCATGCGCACAAGAACGGGCTCCGGGCCGCCGATCTCGCCCCGCACGAGGGCGATGTGCTCGGCGTACTGGATCATGTTGCTGTAGACGCGCAGATCGAACGGGCCGCCAAAGCGGCTCTCGATGCGCGTCTCGGCTTCCAGCTTGATGAGGCGCTCGGTGCGACGGCGATAGGCGATCAGGTCAGCGATGGTCGCGATCTTGAGGCCATGCTCCTGCGCGAACTTCACGAGGTCCGGCATGCGGGCCATGGTGCCGTCGTCGTTCATGATCTCGCAGATCACACCCGCAGGGTTGAGGCCAGCCAGCCGGGAAATGTCGACAGCGGCCTCCGTGTGGCCGGCGCGGACCAGCACGCCGCCATCCTGCGCCATCAGCGGGAACACGTGGCCGGGCGTGACGATCTCGTCGCGGCTGGAGTTCGGATTGATCGCCACCGCGATGGTGCGGGCGCGGTCAGCGGCGGAAATGCCGGTGGTTACGCCATCCCGGGCCTCGATGGACACCGTGAAAGCGGTCTGGTGGCGGGTGCCGTTGCGCGGGGCCATCAGCGGCAGGCCCAGTTGCTCCACCCGCTGCCGTGTCATGGAAAGGCAGATCAGCCCGCGGCCGTACCGCGCCATGAAGTTCACGGCCTCAGCAGAAGCCATCTGCGCGGGAATGACGAGGTCGCCCTCGTTCTCGCGATCCTCGTCGTCCACGAGGATGAACATTCGTCCCGCCCGCGCGTCCTCTACCACGTCCTCGATGGAAGAAAGCCAGGAATGCGCGCTCTGGGACATGTCTACTCCCGCGCGCCCGCCGCCTCTATGGGTGAGCGGGCGCAAACTTAGGTTTCTAACTTGCTTCTATCGAGCGAGCGGCGCGGGGGTCAAGGGCTCAGGCTGCTTGCAGTCATGCGAAATGCCTATATGGGTTGAACGTTCGCCGGCGCGCCCGGCGCGCGACCAAGGCCGCCCACAGAGGCTGCCGCATCCATTCTCCGGAGGAATTGCATGGTTTCGTTCAGCGGAGCGGGCAAGCTCCTGCTCGCAGCCGGCCTTGGCGTGGCGGCTTCGGCGGCCAACGCCCAGGGCGTTGAGGACTTCTACAAGGGCCGCAAGATCGACATCGTCATCGGCTTCACCGTGGGCGGCGGCTATGACGCCTACGCCCGTCTTGTCGCCCGGCATATGGGCGAGCACATCCCCGGCAAGCCAGGCATCGTGCCCCGCAACATGGCCGGGGCCGGCAGCCGTACGGCGGCCGCTTTCATCCATGGCGTCGCGCCGAAGGATGGCACGGCGATGGGCATCGCCGACCAGTCGATCCCGCTGGAGCAGGCGCTTGGCGACGTCGGCGTGAAGTTCGATTCCCGCGAGTTCAACTGGATCGGAAATCCCAACGCCGACAACAACGTGCTCACCACGTGGCACACGTCGCCGGTGAAGACCATTGACGACGCGCGCAAGTTCGACGTGACCGTGGGCGCAACCGGTTTCAACACGTCGTCCCAGTACCCGACGGTGCTGAACGCGGTCGCCGGCACGAAATTCCGCGTGATCCTGGGCTATCCCGGCGGCAACGAGATCAACCTCGCCATGGAGCGCGGCGAGGTCGCCGGCCGTGGCTCGAACGCATGGGCGTCGTACAAGTCCACCCGGCCCGACTGGATCGCGGAGAAGAAGATCAACATCCTCGTGCAGATCGGCCTGCGCAAGGCGTCTGACCTGCCGGATGTCCCCCTGCTCATGGACGTTGCTGCAAACGACCTCGACAAAGCCGCGCTGCGCCTGCTGTCGGCGCCGACCACCATCGGACGCCCGTTCTTTGCGCCGCCGGGCGTTCCCGCAGAGCGCGTGAAGGCCCTGCGCGCCGCCTTCAACGCGATGGTCAAGGATACGGCGTTCCTCGAGGAAGCGAAGAAACTGAACCTCGACATTGATGCGGTGTCGGGGGAGGATCTTCAGAAGATCGTCAGCGAGATCATCGACGCGCCTGCGCCCGTCAAAAAGCGGCTCGCCGAACTGCTGGCGCTCGTCGAGCGCGACAAGAAGTAAACATAAAAAAGGCCCGGCGGAGCAACGCCGCCGGGCCGGTTTGCAGACAACAGTCCGCTCAGTTGATGCGGATGTTGGCCTTCTGGACGATCTCCGCCCAGCGCGGAATTTCCTTGGCGATGTGGGCGCGGAACGCGTCTGACGTCATCGTCCAGGATTCGGCGCCGTCGCGGTCAAGCGTTTCCGCGACCTGCTTGTCGTTCATCGCCTTGGCGATCTCGGCGTTCATCTTGGCCACAATGTCCTTGGGCGTTCCGGCCGGCGCGACAAGCCCGTACCACTGGGACGCCTCGAAGCCCGGCACGCCGGCCTCGGCGATGGTCGGGATGTCTTTGGCCGACGGTAGACGCGTGAGGCTGGCCGTGCCCAGCGCCCGCAGGGTTCCGGCGCGCACATGCGGGAGAACGGCGGGACCGCCGGTCATCATCAGCTGAATCTGGCCGGAAAGCAGGTCGTTCACCGCGGGGGCCGTGCCGCGGTAGGGCACGTGCACCATCTCGATCCCGGTCGCGACCATGAAAGCCGCAGTCGCGATGTGCGCCGCTGAGCCGTTGCCGCCGGTGCCGTAGTTCAGCTTGCCCGGATTCTTCTTGGCGTAGTCGATGAATTCCAGCACGTTCCTGGCCGGAACCGAGGGATGCACAACCATGATGTTGTGCACCTTGGCCAGCATGCCCAGGTGTTCGAAGCTCTTCAGCGGATCGTACTGGAGCCCAGCATAGAGCGAGGGGTTCACGCTGAGGGTGCCAATGTGGCCCATGCCAATGGTGTAGCCATCGGCTGGCGCACGGGCGACCTGCACGCTGCCCACCGCGCCGCCGGCGCCGGGGCGGTTCTCAATCGTGACGCTCTGGCCCCAGGCTTCGGTGAACTTCTGGCCGATGATGCGCGCCAGAATGTCGGTCGAACCACCCGGAGTGAACGGCACGATCATGGTCATGCCCTTGTTGGGCCAAGCGGCCTGCGCGGAGGCGCCGCCGGCGAAGCCCGCCGCAGAGGCCGCAGCAAGACCAGCCAGCACCTGACGCCGATCGACGTTGTCGCCCATCTTCATGTCCCCTCATGTGATTGTTGTGGGATCCAAATCTAGCGTGAAACGCGGCTCCGGCAAGGGCGTAGGCTCCGCAGGGGATGATCTGGGATCCTACGCCGGAAACTCTCCCCGCCCATCCGCGAGGCGCGCAGCCGCCCCGAAGGCGGCCCGCGCATCCCCCCAAAGCTCTGCCGTCACGTCCGCCGCACGGCCCGGACGCACGAGCCGGACCGCCTGCCCCGCCCACAGCGACATGGCGTCCGCCAAGCCGTCGCGGGCGCTGGCGGCGCGCAGCTCCTGGGTGAGCGCGTTCTGAACCGGGTAAGCCGGGACATCCCGTTCGCAGGCGCGCATCTCGCGCATGAACGCGTTCTCGACGCCCCGCGCCCAGCGGCCCGAAAACGCCCGCGTGAGCCGGGTGGGATCGTCGGGCGCGGCCTCAATCGCTCGCCGCCACGCGGGCGCAATCAGCGATTCCTCGCAGAGCAGGTAAGCGGTTCCCACCTGCGCGGCGTCGGCCCCCAGAACCAGCGCGGCGGCGACGCCGGCCCCGTCCGCGATGCCCCCCGCCGCGATAACCGGCAGATCGACGGCGCGCCGAATGAGCCGCACCAGAGCGAGCGTTCCGACAGCCGCCTCCGGCGCCAGCTCGAGGAACGAGCCGCGATGACCGCCGGCCTCAAACCCTTGCGCGCAAATGGCGTCGGCGCCCGCCTGCGCCCACGCGCGCGCCTCCGCCACTGACGTGGCCGTGCCGATGACGAACACGCCGCGCGCCTGCAGCGCGTCGATGCGTTCGCGAGCAAGGACGCCAAAGGTGAACGAGGCGATGGGCGGGGCGATGTCGAGAAGCGCGGCGAATTGCTCATCGAACGGCTGCGCCCACTGGTTGGGAACCGCCTGCGGCGGCAACCGAAAGCGCTCCCGCCATGGCGCCAGCCGATCCATGGCCGCGCGCACATCGACCGGGTCGGGCCGGGCGGGATCGAGCACGAACAGGTTGACGGCGAACGGCGCAGTGGTCGCCTCGCGGATGGCGGCGCAGGCCGCTGCGATCTGGTCGGGCGTCGATCCTGCGGCGGGAAAGGAGCCAAGCCCGCCAGCGCGGCTCACGGCGATGGCCATCGCCTCGCCGGACGCGCCAAGCATCGGCGCCTGAATGATGGGTATGCGAAGGTCGCGCAACATGCCAGCATGGTTGCGCCGGCCCGAAGGCTGGCGCAAGTCCCGTCGCGGCGCGGACCGTCAGGCCGCGGGAAAGCCTCGTGGCGGCTGGGATTTTGGATCCCCACGCCGGCCCCGCTCCGCATGAATAGAGCTTGCAAAAGGCCCAACCGCGCGGCACTGGCGCCCCGCCTCGAAATAGACGAGAACAGGCGCGAACGATCCACCTACGCCGCCACCGGGTGACGGCAAGCGTCGCCGGAGACGAAAAGCAATGCCCTCGAAGCTCGACCAGCTCAAGACGATGACCACCATTGTCGCAGACACCGGCGACATGGAGTCGATCCGCGCGTTCCAGCCCACGGACTGCACCACAAACCCGACGCTGATCCTGAAAGCGGCGCAGATGGACGCCTATCAACATATCGTCGACGAGGCGATCGCGTGGGGTATGAGCCGTCGGCGCGTCACCACGGCTGTATGCGACCGCCTCGCCGTCAACTTCGGCGTGGAGTTGGCGCGCATCGTTCCGGGCCGCGTCTCGACGGAAGTCGATGCGGACCTGTCGTTCGACGTGCAGGGCATGGTGGACAAGGCCCGCGCCTACATCGCCGATTACGCATCGCGCGGCGTGGGCCGCGAGCGCGTGCTCATCAAGCTCGCCTCCACATGGGAAGGCGTTCGTGCAGCGGAAATCCTTCAGCGCGAGGGCATCGACTGCAACATGACGCTTATTTTCAGCCTGGCCCAGGCGGCCGCCTGCGCCGACGCGGGCGCGTTCCTTATCTCGCCGTTCGTCGGGCGCATTCTCGACTGGCACGTGAAGAACGAGGGCAAAACTTACACCGCAGAGACCGATCCCGGCGTGCTCTCGGTGCGGGCGATCTTCGACTATTACAAGGCGCATGGCGTCAGCACGGTGGTCATGGGCGCGTCGTTCCGTAACATCGGCGAGATCGAGGCGCTCGCGGGTTGCGACCGGCTCACCATTTCGCCGCAGCTGCTGGCCGAACTCGCCGCTGACGAAGGCGACCTCCCGCGCCGCCTCGACCCCGGCGCGCCCGACAAGAACACGCCTGCCCGCATGAACCTCGACGAGAAGGCGTTTCGCTATCTGATGAACGAGGACGCCATGGCGACGGAAAAGCTCGCGGAGGGCATTCGCCTGTTCGCGCGCGACCTGCGGGCCCTGCGCGATATGGTCTCGAAGCGACTTGAGGCGGCAGAGCTGCGCAGCGTCTGACGGAACGGCGTTTCGCCCGCGGACACAGCGCGCGGCGCGCGGCGCGGGCGGGTTTCATGCCGGAAGATTGATCCGCGCCTAGCGAACGCCCGCCGGAATGCGTTAGCCTGAGGCGACCCACCTCAGGCTGCGAGACATTGGAACACCAGATTCATCTGTCTGACTACAAGGAAGTCCTGCTGTTTCTCATCACGGCAGGCATTGTCGTGCCTGTTTTCCGCAGGCTGCGAATCAGCCCGGTGCTGGGCTTCATCGCGGCCGGCGTGCTGCTGGGGCCGTTCGGCCTTGGGCGGCTTGCAGGGTCATGGCCGCAGATCGAGGCGATCTCGATCCTTGATGTCTCGCAGATTTCCAAGGTCGCAGAACTCGGCGTCGCCTTCCTGCTCTTCATGATCGGCCTTGAGCTGTCGTTTGAGCGCCTGCGGCGCCTGCGCAAGCTGGTGTTTGGACTCGGCGCGGCGCAAGTGGGCCTGACCGCGTTGGCGATTGCGCACATCTGCTATTTCGCGGGCTTCAATCTGGGAGCGTCGGCTGCGATCGGCGCGGCGCTTGCTCTGTCGTCCACCGCCATCGCGATGCCGGCGCTCGCCGAAGGCAAGAGGCTCAACTCCACCGCCGGCCGCGCGGCGTTCGCGATCCTGCTGTTTCAGGATCTGATGGTGGCGCCGTTCCTGTTCATGATCATGGTGCTTGCCGAAAGCGATGGGGGCAAGAGCGTCCTTCAACTGTTCACGACGACGCTTCTGCCAGCCTTCATCGGCCTTGTGGCTATCGTTGGCCTCGGGCGTCTGCTCATCCGCCCGCTGTTCCACCACGTCGCGGCCGCGCGCTCGACCGAGTTGTTCGTCGCGGCGTGCCTGCTGGTCATCATCGGCGCAGGTCTCGCGGCGGCGGCGGCGGGACTCTCCATGGCGCTCGGCGCCTTCATCGCCGGGCTGCTGCTGGCGGAAACCGAATACCGCCGCGAGGTGGAGGTCACCATCGAGCCCTTCAAGGGGCTCCTGCTGGGACTTTTCTTCGTCACTGTCGGCGCTGGACTCGACCTCGCGACCGTGGCCGCGCACCCGCTCAAGACGCTGGGGATCGCCGCAGTGCTCATCCTCGGCAAGGGCGCGCTGATCTACGCCGGCGCCCGGGTGGCGGGCCTTCCCGTCGCCCCTGCCCGGGAGACGGCGCTCGTCACCGCGCCGGGCGGCGAGTTTGCATTTGTGATGCTTGGCGCAGCCGCCGTCGGCGGGCTCATCGACCGCGGATTCGCCTCCCAGCTCATGCTGGCGGTCACGCTGTCTATGATCGCGATACCGGCGCTCGCCTGGCTCGGCGCGCGCCAATCCCGCGCGGCCCGCACCGCGGCGAACATGGAAACGAACCCGTCCGCGCCGCCGGACGGCGAGTATAGCGGACATGTCATCATTGTAGGATATGGCCGCGTCGGAGCGCTGATAGGCGAGATGCTGAAGCGTCACGGCATCCCCTTCATCGCCATCGACGGGAATCCCCGCCTGGTCGGGCGTGCGCGCGACGAAGGCGTCAACGCCTACTGGGGCGACGCGACCCGCGTGGAGTTTCTGCGAAAGTGCGGCGTCCACGCGGCCCGCGCGCTGGTGGTCACCATGGATGCGCCTGCGGCCGTGGAGCGCGCGGTGCAGGTTGCCCGCGCGGAGCGCGATAGCCTGACCATTGTCGCGCGGGCCCGCGACGCCCAGCACGCAGCCCACCTGTATGAACTCGGCGCCACGGACGCCATTCCGGAAACCATTGAGGCGAGCCTGCAACTTGCGGAAGCCCTTCTGGTAGACATTGGAGTCGCCGCAGGATTTGTGATCGCCTCGATCCACGAAAAGCGCGACGAGTTTCGTGCGCTGCTTCAGCGGGAGAGCAAGGGGCCTGAGCGCAGGGCCATCCGCCTCTCGCGACGCGTGAAGGACATCGGCCGCAAGGATGCAGGCCGCAGGGAAACAGCCGGCAAGACGCCGGAGCACAAGGAGCCCGAGCCCTCGCCGTGAGTGCGGCAAGCGCCCTTGTGACCGAAGGAACGACAGGCTAAGCCGAAAGCATGGTCACCAAACAGCAAAAGCTCCGCGCCGCCCTCTTCACGGCGGAAACGCATACGATGCTCCTGCGCTTGTACCGCGAGCATGGGCGCAGGCACCTGAGTAAGTACCTCCTGGCGCTCGGCCTGCTCGGGTGCGGCGCCGCCGCCACCGCCTACTCGGCCTATCTGCTGAAGCCGGTCCTCAACGGAATGCTCGAAGGCGAGCAATTCCGCGAGCTGCGCGCCCTTGCGTGGCTCGTCTTCGGGCTCTTCGCCCTGCGCGGCGCGGCCTCTTACGCAGCCACGGTGGTGCTGTCGCGGGCCGGCAACGCCATCATCGCCTCCGCCCAGCGCACCCTGTTCGACCACGTGCTGCGGCTCGACATGCGTTACCTTGGCGAACGGCACTCCACCGATTTCATCACACGGCTCGTTTACGCCCCCAATGGCGTGCGGGACACGATGCAGGCCCTCGTCACTTCTGCGGGGCGCGAGATACTCACCCTCGTGGGCCTCGTGGTGGTGATGTTCATCCAGGAGCCTGTGCTGGCGTTGATCGCCCTGAGCACGCTGCCCGTCGCCGCCGTTCTGCTGAACACCACTGTCGGGCGCATTCGCAAGTTCGTGGCGCGCGGATACGCCGGCTCGACGCAGATCATGCAGACGATGCAGGAGACGGTGCAGGGCGGGCGCATCGTCAAATCGTACAATCTCGAGGAAGAGATGCGCCGGCGCATGGGCGTGGCGGTGCGGGAGGTGGAGCGCTCCTCGAACCGCGTCTCGGCCGGTATGGCGTTCTCTGGCCCGGTCGCCGACGCCCTCGCCGGGTTCGCTATCGGCGCGGTGATCTTCTACGGCAGCTGGCGCGTGACCATCCACGAGGCGGACGCGGGTTCGTTCTTCTCGTTCGTGGCGGCGCTGCTCATGGCGTACGACCCCGCCAAAAAACTGGCGCGCCTGAAACTGGAGCTGCAGAACGGCCTGAGCAGCGCCCGCATGATGTACGAGGTGCTCGATCACCCCGCGGCTGAGACGCCCGTTCCAGGACGCCCGCCGCTGCAGATTTCGCAGGGCCAGATCGTCGCGCGCGACGTTCGCTTCCGCTATCGCGAAGAGGAGCGCGTGCTTGACGGGCTCGACCTCGTCGTGGAGCCCAACAAGACAACAGCGCTGGTTGGGCCCTCAGGCGGCGGCAAATCGACAGTGCTCGCGCTGCTGCAACGCTTCTATGCGCCCGAAGCCGGGGTCATCGAGATTGACGGCCAGAACATCGCCGAAGTCGAGCTGGCCTCCCTGCGGGCGAGCATCGCATTCGTCTCGCAGGATGTTTATCTGTTCCGCGGCTCCATCCGCGACAACATCGCCCTTGGCCGACCGGGCGCGAGCGATGACGAGATCATCGACGCCGCCCGCAAGGCTCACGCGCACCACTTCATTGTCGAGTTCGCGACCGGCTACGACACGAGCGTTGGCGAACAGGGCGCGCAACTCTCTGGCGGTCAGAAGCAGCGCATCGCCATCGCTCGCGCCATCCTCAAGAACGCGCCGATCATCCTGCTCGACGAGCCGACCGCGGCTCTGGACTCGGAATCAGAGCGCGAGGTGCAGAAAGCGCTCGATGATCTGCGCGTGGGACGCACGACGCTTGTTGTCGCGCATCGCCTGCAGACCATCATCAACTCCGACCGCATCTTCGTCGTCGAGAACGGTCGCGCGGTGGAGTCGGGCTCCCATGACGAGTTGATCCGGCGCGGGGGAACCTACAGCAGTTTCTTCGCCTCGCAGTTTGGCGAGGCGGGCGCGCAGGTCAAACCGCAGGCGTGATCGGAGGAGCAGGCGCTGGGACAGGAGCAGGCGCAGGCGCTGGGACAGGAGCAGGAGCAGCCGCCAGTACGGCGGCGGGCCGTGTCGTGCGGTACTGGCCCTTGAGCAACAGGGCGCTGGCGATGGTCGCCATGCACATGATCGTCAGCCACCAGAGTTGCAGCGCGATGGGCGTGAACGTGCTGATGGCGAGCGCCGCCGCAATGGCTGCAAGCAGGAACCCCGGGGCAGGCTGGGTGACAGCGCCGGCGAGGCTGACGGTCCGGGCGATAATGATCGCCCCGAGGGCCGCGCCCGGCAGTCCATACTCAAACCAGAGCTGGAACACCGCGCCACGGGGGGCCGCCTCCGGAATGTACCCGGTGCTGAAGCCGCGCGGTGCGGAATCCACCCCGTGCCCCGTCAACAGGCGGAGCCCCTGCTCCTCAACCACCCAGGCCCACGCGGAGAGGCTACGCAGGAACGGGAGGCCAGACTCGGAGAGGCCGCCGCCCACGCGGTCTGCAATGACGGCGATGGCCGGCCCCGCCAGCAGCGCCACGGCGAACAACAGGCACACCCACTGCGCGGCCCGACGGGCGCCGCCCAGGGCGATCGCGCACACGAGGGCGCCGACGGCGAGACCTGTCAGGGCGGCGGGCGAGCGTGTGGCGACAATGGCCGCCGCCGCCGCAAGCGCGAGCACGCCGGCGGACGTCCAGCGTTCGCGCACTGCGAGCGCGCCCAGCGCCGGCCACAGGAGCACGCTGGAGGCGATGGTCGCCCGCTCAAGCACGCTTGGCTCCGCCCCCTCGGGGCCGAGCACATCCACCTCGCGCAGCAGCACCAGGAGAAGCAGGCCGAGGGACGAAGCCCCCAATCCCACCGGGAGCAGGTTGAGATTGGGCGTGCGCACATGAGCCGGCAGAATGGCGATGGCCGCCGCGACCACGGACAGCGTGCCGAGCGTCTTCAGGAACCGCTCCAGCCCCAGCGCGGGAAACGGCGTCCACAGCACGGAGACCCCCGCCCACGCCAGCAACGACAGGGCAGCCAGCCCGAGCGGGGTGGCGAGGCTTTCCGCCAGCGGCCGCAACATGCCCCGGCGCGGCGCAAGCAGCGCGGATGCGATCATCAGCACGGCGCACACAGGCACCAGCGTAATCATCAGCCGGCGTGAAAAGAGCGCGCCCACGGGACCGGCCACCATCAGCACGGCGATGGCGAGGCGCATCAGAAACTCTGATGCGCCGACCGCGGGATCATCGAATTCACGCCTGGGCCGAAGTTTCATGGGTCCGCTGGAAACGCTCAAGTTTCTACTGAGCGATGACTATACGGGGCTGTGAGCCCCGTGACTGTGGGGCTAACGCAACACACGTTGCAGAATCGACACGCTTGTTAGTCGGACGGAGGCGCCGAGCGCTGCCGCTTCACATCGCCCCGGCGCTTCTTGGTGTCGAGACGGGCGCGCTTGGCGGATCGGGTCGGCTTCGTCGCGATGCGCGTGACCGGGCGCACCGCAGCCTGCCGGATCAACGCCACAAGCCGCTCCAGCGCGTCGGCGCGGTTGCGCTCCTGGGTGCGGAAGCGGTCGGCGTTGATGATCAGCACGCCGTCATTGGTGAGGCGGCGCCCGGCGAGGCCAACCAGACGCGCGCGCACGTCATCGGGCAGCGAGGGCGAGTTGGCCACGTCGAAGCGCAGATGCACCGCGCTGGCGACCTTGTTGACGTTCTGCCCGCCGGGGCCGGACGCGCGCACAAACGTTTCGCTGATCTCGTCGTCGTTGAGAACGATGGAGCGGGTGATGCGGATCATGCGCGCCTCCCGCCCCTGCGGGCTCAGCCAAGCACGGCGAACACGTCGTCGCCGCGCACCTCGATCGCATAGGTCTTCACCGGCACGCTGCAGGGCGACTGGCGCGGCTCGCCGGTTTTGATGTCGAAGGAGCCGAAGTGCATGTTGCACTCGATCTCGCCGTCGATGATGTCGCCCTCGGAGAGGCTGGCCAGCCCGTGGGTGCAGCGATCATCGGTGGCGTAGAAGGCGCCATCGAGGTTGTAGACCGCCAGCGCGCCTTCGGCCCGCTCGACCTTCAGAACCGAGTTGGGCGCCAGATCAGACGCCTTGCAGAGGAAAAAGAGGTTTTCGCCGGACACAGCGCGGGTCTCCCTGTTCGCCGCATGGATAGGGGCAAGGCGGGCGGGGAGCAAGGGGGGCGTACCCCCCGCTACCCCCCGATCTCCTCGCGCAGCATTTCCAGTTCAAGCCATTCGTCTTCGGCTGCGGACAGCTCGCCTTCGGTTTTCATCAGCGCGTCGGAGAGTTTTGCAAAGCGCGCCTGATCCTTCGCGTAGAGCTGCGGATCCTCCAGCTCCTTGCGGATGCGGGCGGCCAGCACGCGCAGCTCATCCATGCGCTTGGGCAGGGTTTCGAGCGCGTGTTTCTGCTTGAACGACAGTTTGCGGCGCTCAGGCGCGCGGGGCGCGGACGCGGCGCTCTCCGCCTTCGCCCGGGCGGGCTCGGGCTCGCCTTCCTTGCGCGCCAGCACGCCGACGCCGCGCTGGGCCACCATGTCCGTGTAGCCGCCCGCGTACTCCTGCCAGCGGCCCTCGCCTTCCGACACGATGACGGATGTGGCCGTGCGGTCGAGAAAATCGCGGTCGTGGCTGACGAGAATCACCGTGCCGGCGTAGTCGTTCAACAGTTCTTGCAGGATGTCGAGCGTCTCAAGATCGAGATCGTTGGTAGGCTCGTCCAGCACCAGCCCGTTGGAGGGCATCGACAGCGCGCGGGCGAGCGCGAGGCGACCCCGTTCGCCGCCCGAAAGCTTTGTGACCGGCTGGCGCGCCTGCTCCGGCGTGAAGAGAAAATCCTTCATGTAGCCGACCACATGCTTGCGGGCGCCGTTGATCTCCACCCAGTCGCCGCTGCCCCCGGTCAGCGCCTCCTTCAGCGTCCATTCGGGGCGCAGCTGATGGCGCTTCTGGTCAAGGGAGGCTATTTCGAGGTTGGCGCCCAGGCGCACATGGCCGGTGTCTGGCGCCAACTGGCCTGTGAGCATGTTGATGAGCGTGGTTTTGCCGGCGCCGTTGGGCCCAACCACACCCAGCCGGTCGCCGCGCAGGATACGCGTGGAGAAATCCACCACGATCGGCCGGTCGCCATAGGCCTTGGAGATGCGTTCGGCCTCCACCACAAGCTTACCCGAAACCTTGCCTTCGGTGGCCTCCATCTTGACCGATCCGGTCACGCGGCGGGCGTCGCGACGCTCCTTGCGCAGCTCGGCCAGTTCGCCCACGCGGCGCATGTTGCGCTTGCGCCGGGCCGAGACGCCGTGGGTGATCCAGTGTTCTTCATCGACGATCTTGCGGTCGAGCTTTTGCAGATCGCGCGCTTCCTGCTCCAAAACCTCGTCGCGCCATGTCTCGAAGCCGGCGAACCCCTGCTCCATGCGCCGGGTGCGGCCGCGGTCGAGCCACACGGTGGCCCGCGACAGGTTTTCAAGAAACCGCCGGTCATGGCTGATGAGCACCAGCGCGCAGCGCAGGGAGCCAAGCCGCTTCTCAAGCCACTCGATGGCGGGCAGGTCGAGGTGGTTCGTGGGCTCGTCGAGCAGCAGCACGTCGGGCTCAGCCGCCAGCGCGCGGGCGAGCGCGGCGCGCCGCGCCTCCCCGCCGGACAGGCGCGCGGGATCCTCCTCCCCGGTCAGCCCCAGCTCCTCGAGCAGATAGCGGGCCTTGTAGGGATCATCCGTTGGCGCAAGCCCGGCCTCCGCGTACTCCAGCGTGGTGGCGTAGCCGGACAGGTCCGGCTCCTGCGGCAGGTAGCGCAGGCTGGCGTCTGGCTGGAAGAAGCGCTTGCCGGCGTCGGCCTCGATCTCGCCGGCGGCGATTCGCAGCAGGGTCGACTTGCCGGAGCCGTTGCGCCCCACAAGCGCGAGGCGCTCGCCGGGGGCGACGGAAAGTTCCGCGTCTTCAATCAGCGGCTTGCCGCCGAGGGTGAGCGCGATGTTCTGGAGCAGAAGAAGGGGAGGAGCGGCCATGGCCCGCTATGTCGGGGAAAGCGGGCGCTATGGCAAGGGCGCAACCGAACGCCGCTTCGCCCGCGCAGACGCAACCCAGCGGCCCTTGGGGCGCCGCATCACTCTTTCGGCGGGCGGCTCCGTCTTCGCCGCGACCGATGGGCCGCGCGGCGGAGCCTGAACGGCTTCTGCCAAAACCTCCGCCGCCCACTGGTTGAGACTCTTGCCCGCGCGCTCCGCCGCCAGCGCGGCGCCGGCGTGCACCTCCGGGGGAACGCGGAACATCAAGTTGCCCGAGTACGCCTTTTCCGGCGTTTTTCCCACCTTTGCGCAGGTCTCCAGATAATCGTCGACGGCCTCCGCCAAAGCTTCTTTCAGACCCGCGACGGTCTGCGCATGGAAGCTGACGACATCACGTATCCCTAGCAGACGACCGGTGAAAACCTCGTCATCCTCATCATACTCGACCCGTGCGAAGTACCCTTTGCAGGTCATGGTGTTCATGGGCGGATACCGATCAGTTCGAAGAAGTCCCGGGCAGCGCGGACCTGATAGCGCTTGGCCTCCTTCTCGGGGTGGGGGCGATGGAATATGGCAATATGGCCATCCTTTTCGAACCGCACGCGAGACCCTGCGCCCTCGACCACTCTGCACCCCGCAGCGAGCAACAGCGCCTCAATGTCAGCCCACTCCAGGGCGCGGGGAAGCGGCTGCCTAAACACGCTTGCGAGAGTTTTCCTATGTCTTGAGTTCAAGCCCGCCTCAATGCAAGCAGTTTCTGATAGCATCCCATTTTAAAGTCAAGATCAAGATCGCGCAACTTTTTCTTGGCGCCTTCGCAATTACAACGCAGGCTCCACCGAGGCGCGGGAACATCCCGGGCAAGGGTCCAGGAAGTAGGTCATGACGGACATGCAGGTTGCCGCAGCACTCGCCGCGCTCGAAGCCCACCGCGTCGAGATCGGCCATCGCCGTATCGTCGATCTGTTCGAGGCCGATCCCACGCGCGCACGCCGTTTCCGGGCCGAGCTCGACGATCTGGCGCTCGACTATTCAAAGCACAGGATCAACGACGACACCTTGGCCCATCTCCTCGCGCTGGCCCGCGCCGCCGACCTTGAGGGCAAGCGCGACGCGCTGTTTTCCGGCGCGCCTGTCAACCTCACGGAAGGGCGCGCCGCCATGCACATGGCGCTGCGCGATCTGTCGGGCGAGCCCATCCTCGTCAACGGCGAAAACGTGCGCCCCGCCGTCGAAGCCGAGCGCGCGAAAATGCTCGCCTTTGCGGAGGCGGTGCGCGCGGGCGACCTGCGCGGCGCCACGGGCGAACGCTTCACGGACGTGGTGAACATCGGCATCGGCGGCTCGGATCTGGGCCCCGCTATGGCGGCGCGCGCGCTCTCCCCCTTCTCCGGCGAGGGCCCGCGCGCGCATTTCGTCTCCAACGTCGATGGCGCCGATCTCGCCGACACGCTTGCGGGCCTCGATCTGGCGCGCACGCTGTTCATCGTGTCGTCGAAAACCTTCACCACCCAGGAGACGATGACCAACGCCGCCTCGGCGCGCGCGCGCGTGGCCGCGGCGCTGGGGGAGGCCGCCGTGGGCGATCACTTCGCGGCTGTGTCCACCAAACTCGACCTCGTCGCGCGCTTCGGCATTCGCCCTGACCGCGTGTTCGGTTTCTGGGACTGGGTGGGCGGGCGCTACTCGATCTGGTCGTCCATCGGGCTCGCGTTGGCGATCTTCATCGGCCGCGACAATTTCATGGCGTTCCTGCGCGGCGGGCATGACGTTGACCGCCACTTCGCGCAGACGCCGCTGCAGGACAACATCCCGGCGTTGATGGGCCTGCTGGGCGTTTATTACCGCAATGCGTGGGACTACGGCGCGCACGCGGTGATCCCCTATGACCAGCGGCTGGCGCGCTTCCCAGCCTATCTGCAGCAGCTCGACATGGAGTCGAACGGCAAGGGCGTCACGCGCGATGGCGAGCCCGTGCGCATGGCCACCGCCCCGGTGATCTGGGGTGAGCCCGGCACCAACGGGCAGCACGCGTTTTTCCAGATGCTGCATCAGGGAACGAGCGTCGTTCCGGTGGATTTCCTCGTCGCCGCGCAGCCGGTGGACGCCGACGCGCATCATCACAACCTGCTGTTCGCCAACTGTCTGGCCCAGAGCGAGGCGCTGATGCGCGGACGCACGCGGGCGCAGGTGGAGACGCAGTTGCGCGCGCAAAACCTGAGCGAGCACGAGATCGCGCGGCTTGGGCCCCACAAGGTGTTTGGGGGCGACCGCCCCTCCTCCACGATTCTCTATCGGCGGCTTGATCCGCGCACGTTGGGCCGGCTCGTCGCGCTCTACGAACACAAGGTGTTCGTGCAGGCCGCCATCTGGAACATCAATCCGTTCGACCAGTGGGGCGTGGAGTTGGGCAAGGAGCTGTGCAACGCGCTTGCGCCCGTGGTGGCGGACGCGTCCGCGTCGCTCGACGGACTGGAGCCCGCGACTGCGAGCCTGATCGAGGCGCGACGGCGTCTGGCGGCCGGGTGAGCGAAAGCTCGACCAACGTCAGATTGCGCGTGGGCGAAGGGGCTGCCTAAATGGCGGCAAACAGAGGAGACGCCCCCGTGAAACATTTCGCCCTTGCGCTGCTGTCCGCCGTTGGCCTTGCGGCTCCCGCCGCGGCCCAGCAGGCCTATCCCGCCCGTCCCATCACCATGATCGTGCCGTTCGCAGCCGGCGGCACGTCGGACGTGATCGCCCGCGTCATTGGCGAGCACATGGGCAAGCAGCTGGGTCAGACCATCGTCAACGAGAACGTGGGCGGCGCCGGCGGCGTCATCGCGCTCACGCGCGCGGCCAACGCGCAGGCCGACGGCTACACGATCCTCATCGGCAACACGGGCACCAACGGCGCCTCGTATGTGCTCTCGCCGGATGTGAAGTACACGCCCGATTCGTTTGCGCCGGTGGGCCTGATCGCCAAGACCGCGCCGGTGCTGGCGATCCGCAACGACTTCCCGGCCAAGACGCTGGCAGAATTCGTCGCCTACGCGAAGGCGAACCCCGGCAAGATCAACCTCGGGCACGCAGGCGTTGGATCATCCAACTATCTGATCTGCAAGAACTTCGTCGCCGCTGCGCAGGTGCAGGTGACATTGGTGAGCTATCGCGGCGCAGCGCCTGCGCTCAACGACCTGCTTGGCGGCCACGTGGACGGCGTCTGCGACGCAGCGCCATCCGTCGCGTCGTCAATTCAGGCTGGGCGCGTGCGCGGCGTGGCGCTCGCCGCCCGCCAGCGGCTTGAGATTCTGCCCGACCTGCCCACGTCCGCGGAAGCCGGCCTGCCCGCGTTCCAGGCGGAAGGCTGGAACGCCATCTTCACGCCCGCGAAGACGCCCCAGGCGATCGTGGACCGGCTCAATCAGGCCCTGCGCGCGTCCATCGCCGATCCGGCCGTGAAGAAGCGCTTCAACGAACTGGGCTCAACCCCGGCGGAAGAGGCGGAGATGACAAGCGAGCACGTTCGCAACCTCGTCGCAAGCGACATCGCCAAGTACAAGGTGCTGCTCGCCACGAAGGATTGATGCTGAGAGGATGGCGGGAGCGTCGCGCGCGGCGCTCCCGGAAGCGCCTACTCGTCCTCGCCGAAGCGGTTGGCCACAAGCGCCTCGAGAGCGTCCAGCGCCTCCGTCGCCTGCACGCCACGCGCGGCTACGGTGATCGTCGTGCCGATCCCCGCGCCCAGCGTGAGGATGCCCATGATCGAGTCGCCGCCAACGGTCTCGCCGCAGCGGGACACCGTGATCTGCGCGTCAAAATTCTCGACGCACTGCACGAACTTGGCGGTCGCGCGGGCATGGAGACCCTTGCGGTTGATGATCGGAAACTCACGAACCTCAGCGCCGGGAAACTCCGGCGTCGGCGGGCAATCGCAATCGGACCCGTTGGCGCTGTCTGTCATTTTCCGCTCAGGATCCGGCTGGCGACTGAGATGTACTTGCGGCCTGCATCCTGGGCCTGCGTCACAGCCTGACCGAGCGACGCCTCCTCGCGAACGGACGCGAGCTTGATGAGCATTGGCAGGTTGATCCCGGCCACGACATCGACGTTGGCGCCGTCCATCACAGAAATAGCCAGATTGGAAGGCGTCCCCCCGAACATGTCGGTGAGAACAACCACACCCTCGCCCGTATCAACGCTGGCGACGGCCTTCACGATATCGGCGCGGCGACGCTCCATGTCGTCGTCCGGACCGATCGTCACCGTCTCCAACTGGCGTTGAGGCCCCACCACGTGCTCAAGGGCAGAGCGAAACTCCGTCGCCAGGTGACCATGAGTCACCAGGACCATCCCGATCATCGGACTCGACCGTCCTTGTTGTGCCCTAGCCCGGGGATGCGGCGACGCCCCCCCGGAACGATGGAAAGGCGGCCATTGTGTGCATTGCCGCAGAATTGGCAAGCGAAAATGGCGAAGCCGCCGGTCGGTCAGCTACGGCCCGCCAGCCGCGCAAGAAAGTCGAGCACCAGGCGAGCGTTCTCCGCAGGGCGGCCAGAGATCAGAGAAAGCCTCGGCAAATCAACCCCTTCGATGGTTACGCGACGATCACAGGCGTCTGGCGCCCGCGGGGGCGGCGCGCCGGCGGGAGCGATATCGACGACGCAGTGCAGCACAACCGCTGTTTCGTGGGCCGCCGGCCCAATGCCCTGCCCGCGCCGCTCCACCTGTCCGGCGATGCGGGGGTGCGGCCGCATGAGCACCCGCGCATGCATCGCCGACAGCAGAACCCGATCATCTCCCACGAGGCGCGCGAAGGCGCCGCTGCGCCGCCCCTCCTCCACGAGCGCGAGAGCGAGCGCGCTCTTGCCCGCGCCCGACGCGCCCCGGATGAGCACGCCAGCCTCGCCGATCACAACCGCTGTGCCATGAACGGCGATCGCAGGGGCGGGCGCCATCAGCGGACGGACGGCAGCCACACGGTGAAGCGCGCGCCGGCGACGCCGCCGCCGCCCGGATTCAGCCGGTTTGCGGCGTGGATCACGCCACCGTGCGCTTCCACGATCTGGCGGGAGATGGAGAGGCCGAGGCCCGAGTTCTGGCCAAATCCCTGTTCCGGGCGATCTGTGTAGAAGCGCTCGAAGATACGCTCGAAGGCGTGCGCGGGAATGCCGGGGCCGTCATCATCGACCACAATCTCGACGCCGTTGCGGCGCGCAGGGGCGTCGACGGCCCCCGGGCCGCGGGCCGGCCGCAGCGCCACGCGCACGCTGCCCCCGCGCCGTGAGAACGAACGCGCGTTGTCCACCAGATTGTTGATGACCTGCCCCAGCCGCGAATCGTGCCCCATGATGACGTAGGCGCCCGGCCCCGCCTCGCCAGCGGGCGCCACGTCCAGGCTGAACCCCACCTGGTCATCGCGCTTCACTTCGTTCGCGAGATCCACGACCGCGCGCAACAGGCGCGCCAGATCGACCGGCTCCGCATCGAGGCGAGCCATCTCCGCATCGAGCCGCGAGGCGTCGGAAATGTCGCTGATAAGCCGATCAAGGCGCTTCACGTCGTGCTTGATGACTTCGAGCAAGCGCGCGCGACTCTCGTCCGTGCGCGCGATGGGCAAAGTCTCCACCGCGCTGCGCAGCGATGTGAGCGGGTTTTTCAGTTCGTGGGACACATCCGCGGCGAAGCTCTCGATAGCTTCGATGCGGTTGTAGAGCGCCATGGTCATGTCGCGCAGGGAGCCTGACAGATGGCCGATCTCGTCGGCGCGGTGCGTATAATCGGGAATTTCCTGACGGGACTTGATGCCGCGCCGCACGCGCTGCGCCGCTTCCGCGAGCCGCCGCATGGGTTCGGCGATGGTGCGAGCCAGGAAAACCGACACGATGAGCATCACGCCGGCGAGCACGAGGAAGATGCGCACCATCGCCCAGCGCTCCGAGGCGATGATCTTGTCGATGTCGCCGCCTTGCGTGGACAGCAGCAGCGAGCCGCGCACCACGCGGAACCTCTGCACAGGAACGGCGACGGAGATGATCGTCTCGCCCCGGGCGTTCACGCGCACGACAGACTGCGCCTCACCGCTCAGCGCACGCTGGACCTCCGGATACGCGCGGCCGTTGGCGAGGCCGATGTCCTCGTACAACGGCAGCGTCGGCCCGACGAACAGGTTGGAGAAACTCGCCCAGGTGCGGCGAAACCACGAGGGCTGGCGCTCCTGCGGCGTGGCGAGATCAAACCGCAGGATGGTGGAGCGCTCCGTCATCGAGCGGGAGTCGATGAGCAGGTAACCCTCGCGGTCGTAGATCCTCGCCACCGTGCGCGTGGGCCCCACAAGACGGCGCAAAACGGGGCCGATCTGGTCGGGACTGATGGAGAATTCTAGGACGTGATCGTCGTCGTCCCCCGGCCCATAGGTCTCGCCCGGCGCAAGCTGCAAAAGCTTTTCTGGATCAAGCCGGATCGCGTCGGTCTCAACCGTCGCCGATGAGGCGACCGCCGCCGCAATGATCTCGCCTTGCGTCTTCAGGCTCTGGATGCGCGCCTCGATGAGGCCTTCGCGAAACTGGTTGAGATAGAGGAACCCCAGCAGCATCAGCACAAGGCCGCCGAGGTTGAGAAAAACGATGCGACGGGTCAGCGACGAGGAAAAAGGCGCGACAAGCGCCCGGCGCAGCGGACGCGTGCGCTGGCGCATCGTCCTGCGCGCACGCGCGGCGGGGCCCTTCTGGGCCACGCGCTCGACCACGGCGGGCTGCTCTTGCGCTTCAACGCTCATGCGCCGGGCCAATCTTCCCGAAAAACGCGGATCCAGAGGCGCGCGACACCACTCACGCCTCGCGGAAGCGATAGCCCACGCCGTAGAGTGTCTCGATCATCTCGAAGTCTGTATCCACCACCTTGAACTTCTTGCGCAGCCGCTTGATGTGGCTGTCGATGGTGCGGTCGTCCACGTAGACCTGGTCATCGTAGGCAGCGTCCATCAGCGCGTTGCGGCTCTTCACCACGCCCGGTCGATGGGCGAGCGCCTGCAGGATCAGGAACTCGGTGACGGTGAGCGTGACGGGCTCGCCCTTCCAGGTGCAGGTGTGGCGCTCGGGATCCATGCGCAGCAGCCCGCGCTCCAGAATGCGCGCCTCGGATTCCTTCTGCGCGGCGGCTTCTTTCGGGTTGGCGCGCCGCAGGATCGCCTTCACGCGCTCCACCAGCAGGCGCTGGGAAAACGGTTTGCGGATGAAATCGTCCGCGCCCATCTTGAGGCCGAACAGCTCGTCGATCTCCTCGTCCTTGGAGGTGAGGAAGATCACCGGCAGATCCGACTTCTGCCGCAGGCGGCGCAACAGCTCCATGCCGTCCATGCGGGGCATCTTGATATCGAAGATCGCCAGGTCCGGCGGGTTGGTGCGCAGACCGTCGAGCGCGCTGGCGCCGTCGTTGTAGGTCTGGACGCGATAGCCCTCACCCTCCAGCGCGATGGACACGGAGGTGAGGATGTTGCGGTCGTCGTCGACCAGGGCGATTGTCGGCATTCGAAAGTCCGCTGTGTTGCTACGCGGCGCGCAACCTCAGCCCCTATATAGGCTGAAATGTGACATTTCGCGAGCCTTGGCGTGGCGGGCGCCCTCGCGGCGGGCGCCCGACGCCTCAGGAGACCGACTTCGCCGCGGGCCGGCGCACGTACTCCGCCTTGAACGCGCTCCACTGCCCGACCGCCAGCGCGGCGAAGAGCCCAAGGCCCACCGTATCGGCCATCCAGTTGGGGAAAACCAGCAAACATCCAGTCGCGAACGCAAGGATGCGCTCGATCCATGAAAGTCGCCGGAAGGCCTGCCCCTCCAGCGCCGCAGAGAGCGCGACGATGCCGAGAGCCGCGAAAAACACGGCGAGCGCAATCTCATCCCACGTCCCGAGCGTGAGCAGCGCGGGGCGGTACACGAACATGAAAGGCACGATGAACGCCACGAAGGCGACGCGCGTCGCATGCAGCGACGTTTTGAGGAACGGCGAGCGGGCGATGCCGGCCGCCGCCACGGAAGCCAGCGCGTCGGGAGGCGTGAGGACAGCGAGCGCCGCGTAATACATCACGAAGAAATGCGTCACGACGAGCGCGGTGTCAGCAGGCGTTCCGCCGGCTTTCAAAAAGCCCTGCAGCATCGGAATCGTCACCGCGACCTGCACGATGTAGCTCACCGACGGCGGCACGCCCATGCCCAGCACGATGGTGATGAGCATCGTCACGATGAGCCCGACGAACAGCGACTGCACGGCCGAACTCGACACCTGCACGACCTTGAGCGCGACGCCCGTCAGCTCAAACACGCCCACAATCATGCCCGCCGCAGCCGTGGCGATGCCCACGAGCAGGGCGCCCTTTGCGCCGGCTTCCAGCGCCGCCGCGATGTCTGTGAGGCGCATGCCGGTTTTCGGCCGCAGCCAGGAGACGACGATCACCGAGAGCGTCGCCAGGGTCGCCGAATACTGCGCGGAATAGCCGTTGGCGAGCATGTAGACGAGAATGCCCACCGGAATGAGCAGATGCCCGTGGGAGCGCAGGCTCGCCCGCCAGTCCGGCAATTCATCCTCAGGCACTGCGCCGACGTTGTAGCGCATAGCGGACCAGTGGACCGTGAGAAAAATGCCGAAAAAATAAAGCAGGGCCGGTATCAGCGCATACAGCGCCACAAGGCCATATGGCACGCCCATGAACTGCGCCATGACGAACGCCACGGAGCCCATGATCGGCGGCATGATGACGCCGCCGGTGGAGGCCGCCGCCTCGATGGCGCCCGCAGTGTGCGCGGGATAGCCGAGCCGCTTCATGAGCGGAATCGTCATGACGCCGACCGACAAAACGTTCGCCGGCGCGGAGCCCGAGATCGTCCCGTGAACGGCGCTGCCGATGACCGCGACCTTCGCAGGCCCGCCGCGGGTGCGGCCCACGAGCCCGAGCGTCAGGTCCATGATGACCTTGCCCAGGCCGCTGCGCTCGAGAAACGCGCCGAAAATGATGAACAGCACGATGAACTCGGCCGACGCCGACAGCGGCACGCTGAAGATGCCCGCAAGCGTCATGAACTGCGCGTCCATCTGCGTGCCGAGATCATAGCCGCGGTGCGCAAGAAGCCCCGGCAGATTTGGGATCGCCGGGTACAGCAGAACGACGAGGATGATGAGAACGAGAGCCCACCCGGTCTCGCGCCGGCACAGATCGAGCACGGCGAAACACAGCGCGACGCCGAGCAGGGTTTCAAGCCCTGTGAGCGGCGTCACGAACTCGAAGCGCCCGGATTCCAGATAGTCGAGATTGATGAGCCGATAGCTCATGGCGCCGGCCGCGCAGGCGGCGACCAGCAGATCATAGGCGAGCGCAAGCGCGCGCCCGGCAACGCCGGGGAAGGGTGGCGGCGACGGTCGCACCATCAGGATGAGCGCCATCACGAAGGCGAGATGCACCCCCGTCTGCACAGCCACCGGAAACACGCCGAACACGCCCGTGTAGACATGAAACAGCGCGAACGGGATGCAGACGGCGGTAATCAGGCCGGCGCGAACGTTCTCGACGGCGGGCATGGCCGCTCCCCTGGCAAGCTAGGATGAATGTGGAGAAAAGCGCTGGCGCTCAACGCCAGCCGCGCTCCTTGAAGTATCGCATGGAGCCGGGATGGATCGGCACACCGACTTCTGTGGCGAGGTTCTTCAGATCCCAGTCCTTCAGATCGGGCTCGACCGCAGCAACCCTGTCCAGATTGGCGGCGACCGCTTTCGTCATCTCGTAAGCCTGCTGCTCGCTGATCTTGTCCTTGTGGGCGATGATGATGTTTGGATAGCCAAGCGTCGGGATACGGTTCGACAGGCCCTTGTAGGAGTCCGGATAGGCCGGCCATTCGGTGCGGTAGAAACTGGGATCCGCCTTGAGCATCGCATCGATGATGCGCTCGGGCAGCGGAACAAGGCGAATGTTGCGCGTCTGCGCCAGATCCATGAACGCGGCGAAACGGTCCGAGGGCGAGTACATCAGCGCGTCGATGTTGCCGTCCTTGAACTGGTCGATCGCCTGACCAATCTGCAGGTACTGCATGTTGACCTTCATGTTCTCCATCTTGAAGATCTGATCGGCGATCTCCACGATCGAAAAGCCCTTCGGACCGGTGTTCACCCGCCTGCCCTGCAGGTCGGCGAAGGTCTTGATGGGCGAATTCTCCGGCACAATCACGACGATCTTGAACGCCTGCAGCGCAAAGAGCTGAACGATGTTCTCGGTCTTCGTCTTGTAGGGCGGCTTGCCCTCCAGGCCGTCGCGGGCGCTGCTGGAGAGCGTGATCCCCAGTTCGGCCTTGCCCACGTCCACCGCAACAATGTTGGCCGCGCCGCCGCCCGGCACGAGTGTGACAGACCCCACGCCCGGCGCCTTCTCGAGAATCTGCGCCAGCGCGATGCTGACCGGATACTGCGAGCCGCCCTGACGACCGGTGGCGAAGGTCACCTGCGCATGGGCGACCCCGGCGCAGGCCATGAGCGCCGCAAGCCCAGCGGCTGCAAGACGAAGAAACCCGACGCGACGGACTGCGCCAGCGGCGCCCGGTGCGGTGGTCGAGGACATGTGCGTCTCCTTGTGTCGTTCCCAATCCCTGAAGCGATCAGCCTGAAAGCCGTCGCAGCCCAACGTGAAAGGAGGCGGATGGAGATCTGCGCCAGCCAATGGCGGCGTGTGGCGTCCTGAGCGCCCAGGCGTCTCCTCCGCCCGGCCTTGTCGCCGGGTCAACGTTGAGCATCGCACGACGCGCCCACGCGCACAATGGCGCACCCTGATGGGCGCGAGATGGGCGAAAACTCTGCGAAAGTGGGCGAAATCCCCCATGATTCAGAGAGCAATCCACGCAGCGGACGGGTTGAGCGGGGGCGTTCGTCGCGCTATCACTGCGCATCTTTCGCGCACTCGCGCGCACAGCAACCGAAGGCCGCCCATGCCGCAAGCATCCTATGTGCTCACCCTGTCGTGCGCTGATCGCCCGGGCATTGTCGCCGCGGTCTCCACCTATCTGTTCGAGCAGGGCTGCAACATTCTGGACGCGCAGCAGTTCGACGACGTGGGCACCGGCCTGTTCTTCATGCGCGTGACCTTCGAGGCGGAGGTGTTGTCCAGCGATCTGCGCGGCGGCTTCGAGCCCATCGCCTCCCGTTTCGCCATGAACTGGATCATGCGCGACATGGCCGAGCGCAAGCGCGCCATGATCATCGTCTCGAAGTTCGATCACTGCCTCGTTGATCTGCTCTATCGCTGGCGCATCGGCGAACTGCCCATGGACATCGCCGCCGTGGTCTCGAACCATCCGCGCGAGACGTGGGATCACATCGATCTCGACGACGTGCCGTTCCACCATCTGCCCGTCACCAAGCAGACCAAGCTCGAGCAGGAAAGCCAGCTCTGGGAGTTGATCAAGTCCACGAAGACCGACGTGGTTGTGCTGGCGCGCTACATGCAGATTCTCTCCGACGGACTGTCGGCCAAACTCACCGGCCGCTGCATCAACATCCACCATTCGTTCCTGCCGGGCTTCAAGGGCGCAAACCCCTACACCCAGGCCCACACCCGCGGCGTGAAGCTGATCGGCGCCACCGCCCACTACGTGACCGCAGACCTCGACGAAGGCCCGATCATCGAGCAGGACGTGGAGCGCATCACCCACCGCGACACGCCCGAAGACCTTGTGCGCAAGGGCCGTGACATCGAACGCCGCGTGCTCGCCCGCGCGCTGCGCGGCCACCTTGAGGATCGCGTGATCCTCAACGGCCGCAAGACCGTCGTGTTTGGCGAATAACTCTGGCGTCCGTCCGCGTTGCGAGGCTAGTTTCGTCCCCGGAGAACATCGGGGGAAACGTCATGAAAGCTTTCGCGAACGCCAAGGGCGCCAGCGGCGCCGTCCTTGAACTCATCGACGCGCCGGAGCCTGCGCCCGGCCCCAACGACCTGCTGGTGGCGGTGCGCGCCATTGGCCTCAACCGCGCCGAACTCGCCCGCCCCATCGCCAATCCGGACCAGCCGGCGGCCAACATCGCCGGCATGGAGATGGCGGGCGAGGTGATCGCGGTTGGCTCATCCGTGACAGGCTTTGCGCCGGGCGATCGCGTCATGTCGATGACGACGAAATCCTATGCGCAGATGGCGCTGTGCGACCATCGCATCGCCATGAAAATCCCCGCCGCGCTGAGCTTTGAAGAAGCCGCGGCCGTGCCGGTGTTCTTCTCCACGGGCCATGACGCGCTGGTCACCAACGGCGAGATGAAAGCCGGCGACAGCGTGCTGATCGCCGGCGTCGCCGCGGGCGTCGGCGTCGCCATGATCCAGATCGCGAAGGCGATGGGCGCAGGGCTTGTGGCTGGCACGTCGCGCAGCGCCGAGAAGCTCGCTCAATTGCAGGCGTATGGCCTGGATCTCGCCATTCAACAGGGCCGCGACGACATCGCGGAGGCGTGCAAGACGGCGACCGCCGGCAAGGGCATCGACGTGATCGCCGACAACGTGGGCGCCGGGCTCTTTGGCGCGCTGACCGACGCGGCGGCGATCAAGGCGCGCTACGTCACCATCGGGCGCTTGAGCGGCAAGATGGATGAGATCGATCTCGACAAGATCGCGCTCAAGCGCATGAAGATCATCGGCGTCACGTTCCGCACGCGCACCGTCGAGGAGAAGATCGAGATCACCCGCCGCGTAGTCGCCGACGTGCTGCCGCACATCGCCAGCGGCCGCATCAAGCCGCTTGTTCACAAGGTGATTGCGTTCGAAGAAGCGCCTGCGGCGCAGGCGCTGATGCGCTCCAACGCGCATCTGGGCAAGATCGTGCTGAAGGTGTGAAGGGGCGGGCTAAACAGCCCTCTCCCGGTTTGCTCCGCAAACCACCCTCTCCCTCAGGAGAGGGAGTCGCGCACGCTATTTTTAGCTTCAATCAAAGTCGTTGGCGAAACCCTCTCCCGCTTTTAGCGGGGGAGGGTCGGCGCCGGATGGCGCCGGGGAGGGGGGCGCCCACTGGACCGCGCGCCACATCCCCGGACGCGGAGCGATCCGGGGCCCCGCGCGCAGCCCCAGTGGACCTCACCCGCGCAGCGTCCCGCCTGTCTTCTTCGACACATCCGCGACGATGCGCGAGGCGACCGCCTCGATCTCCGCCTCGTTCAGCGTCTTGTCGCGCGGCTGCAAACGCACGGCGATGGCGACGGACTTCTGCCCGTCCGACACGCCCGGCCCCTCATACACGTCGAAGACCTCCACGCCGGCGATGAGCGCCTTGTCAGCCCCCTGCGCGGCGCGCACGATATCGGCGGCCTTGACCGAGCGGTCCACAACAAACGCGAAATCGCGCTCCAGCGGCATGAACTCGCTCAAATCAAGCTTCGGCTTGGCGCGGGTAGCCTTGGGCTTCTGCGCCGGCAGCTCATCGAGATGCACCTCGAACGCGCACACCGGGCCTGAGACATCGAGCGCCTCAAGCGCGCGCGGATGCAGCTCGCCGAACCAGCCGATGACGTTCTTCGGCCCGAATTGCAGCGTGGCGGAACGGCCCGGGTGCAGAAACGACGGCCCGCCAGCTACAACCTGCAGACCACCCATAGACACGCCCAGCGCCGCCAGCATCGCCATGGCGTCGGCCTTGGCGTCAAACACGTCCACGCCCGCAGCCTTGCCCGACCAGTGCCGCCCGGCGCCGGACGTCTTCGCGGTCCCGCGCCGCACGGCGGCCGCCGCCATGCGCTGATCCTTCTCGCCGGCGCCCAGAAACACCTGGCCCACCTCAAACAGCGCGACATCGCCAAATCCACGATCCGCGTTGCGCTGAACGGCGGCCAGCAAACCGGGGACAAGGCTCGGGCGCATGTCGGAGAGTTCCGCTGCGATGGGATTGGCGAGCGAAAGCTCCGGCTTGCCGCCGCCGAACAGTTTCGCCCGGTCAGCCGAGATAAACGACCACGTCACCGCCTCCACCAGCCCCTGCGAGGCGAGCGCGCGACGCGCGATGCGCGTGCGCTTCTGCAGCGGCGTGAGAATGGCGCCGGCGACAGTCGACTCCGCGCGCATGAACGGCGTCGAGGCGACGTTGTCGACGCCGGCGATGCGCACGATTTCCTCAACCAGATCCGCCTTGCCCTCGATGTCGGGCCGCCATGACGGCGCCGTCACTTGCGCGCGCTCTGCCGTGACGCTCGCCACCGCAAACCCGAGTTTCTCAAGGGTCGCGACCATGTCGCCCGCAGGCAGCTCCATGCCGGTGAGGCGCTTCACCTCGGTGAACGGGAAGTCGATGGTCGGCCGCGTCACGGACGTATCGCCAACGACCACGAGGTCGGACGCCTGCCCGCCGCACAGATCGAGCACGAAATGGGTGGCGAGTTCGGCGCCCGGGACGCAGAACGCCGGATCGACGCCGCGCTCGAAGCGATAGCGCGCGTCCGTGACGATGCCGAGCCCACGGCCCGTGCGGGCGATGTTCATCGGATCCCACAGCGCCGATTCAATCAGCACGTCGGTGGTCGCCTCGTCGCAGCCCGAGTGCTCGCCGCCCATCACGCCGGCGATGGACTCAACCCCGTTTTCATCGGCGATGACCACGTTTTCAGGCGTCAGCTCGTAGGTCTTGCCGTCGAGCGCCACGACCGTCTCGCCCGCCCTGGCGCGGCGCACCACGAGGTCGCCCTTCACATTGTTGGCGTCGAACACATGCAGCGGGCGGCCACGATCAAAGGTGATGTAGTTGGTGATGTCGACGAGCGCGTTGATGGGGCGCAGGCCAATCGCCTTCAGCCGCTTCTGCATCCACTCCGGCGAGGGGCCGTTCTTCACGCCGCGCACGAGCCGCAGCGCGAACGCCGGGGCCAGATGCGTGTCGTCGGCGGTGAAATCGAGCCGCACGGAGACGGGGCACGGGAAGCCCGCAGGCGCCGGGCGCACCGCGTGCTCCTTCAGCTTGCCCAGACCAGCGGCGGCGAGATCCCGGGCGATCCCGTGCACGCCGGCCGCGTCAGAACGGTTGGGCGTGAGGTTGATGTCGATGACCGCATCGGCGAGCTTGGCGTAGTCCACGTAGCGCGCGCCCACCGGCGCATCGTCCGGCAGCTCGATGATGCCGTCGTGATCCTCGGAGAGCTGCAGCTCGGCCGCCGAGCAGAGCATGCCCAGCGACTCGACGCCGCGAATGACGCCCTTGCCGAGCGTGATGTTCTTGCCCGGGATGTAGGTTCCCGGCGGCGAGAACACGCTCTTGAGCCCCGTGCGGGCGTTGGGCGCGCCGCACACCACCTGCACGGGCGCGCCGGCGCCTGTGTCCACCATGCACACCCGCAGGCGGTCGGCGTTGGGATGCTGCTTGGCCTCGATCACGTAGCCGACGACGAAATCCTTCAGAGACTTCGCCGGATCATCGACGCCTTCCACCTCGAGACCGATGCGCGTCAGCGTCTCGACGATCACGTCAAGCGAGGCGTCAGTGTCCAGGTGATCCTTGAGCCAGGAGAGGGTGAGTTTCATTTGTTTCGCTTCACTTTTGCGCCTGCACGCTGACCTGATCCGGACTGATCGCGTGGCTTGACAATGAGGACGTTGACAGCGAGATGTAGCCGCAACTCTAGGTCGAGTTTCCCAATGGTTTCGATGACCTGCTCAGCGTAATTGATGAGCTGAGTAATTTGCTCAGGCGGGGCGTCAAATGGCCGGAAGTCGTAATCCGCCTTCTCGCGCGACTCCCTCAGGTTCTTCATGGCGGCTCGGATGAATTCGACTTGATCTGAGCCGTGAAGCAGGCCTGAGTCGCTGAACTGCTTGTGTTCAGGCTTGCGATAGACCCGTTCGAAAAGGCTCGTTCTTTCTTCCGGCACGAGGCTGGACGCGAGCGAATATGTGAACGCATGAAACGCGGCGTAATAGGCCGTGGAGACGGCGCGGCGCCTGTGCGCGTCCGTCTCGCCTTGGGCGAGTTCTTTCGCCAAGTTTATGTATTCACTTACAGATATCATCAGTAGGCGCGCTTCTTAGCGACAGCGCCTTCGGGGTATCGCGACACAACCTCGCCAGAACCGCCGCCAGTGCGGCGCGTCGAAAGGTAGGGAAAACGGGTCTCTCCGAGTTCCTCCAGAGCGCGGCGGAGATCTACATGGGCCCAAATGAAATTGGGCCCGAGCGGCACGGGGGCGGCGGCTCCAATCTGCACCTCGAAGAAAAGCGCAGGCTCCTCTTGATGATCGATACCCTCTTGCACGACGACGTCGGCGATCAGATCACCGAATTTCTGCCTGAAAACGCCAAGCGCCAGTTCACGGTACTCAGCGACTTCCTGTTGTGCGCTCATCGTCCCGCTCCTCATGCAAGCCAACGCTCCCAGGGAGATTACGCTCCGCTCAATCCGCCCGCCAGCGTCGGCAGGTCGAGGGGGCGAAAACCGTAGTGCTGCAGCCAGCGCACGTCCGCCTCGAAGAAGGGGCGCAGGTCCGGCATGCCGTACTTCAGCATGGCGATGCGGTCGATGCCCATGCCCCACGCGAAGCCCTGATATTCGTCCGGATCAACACCGCAGTTGCGCAAAACGTTGGGATGCACCATGCCGCAGCCCAGAATCTCCAGCCAGTCCTCGCCCTCGCCGAAGCGGATCTCGCCGCCGGAACGCCGGCACTGGATGTCCACCTCCATGGAGGGCTCCGTGAACGGGAAGAACGATGGCCGGAAGCGCATCTTCACGTTCGGCACCTCGAAGAACGCCTTGCAGAATTCTTCGAGAATCCACTTGAGGTGGCCAAGGTGCGCGCCCTTGTCGATGACGAGCCCCTCGACCTGATGGAACATTGGCGTGTGGGTCTGGTCGCTGTCGCAGCGATAGGTGCGCCCCGGGCAGATCACGCGGATCGGCGGCTTGTTGGCGAGCATCGTGCGCACCTGCACGGGCGAGGTGTGCGTGCGCAGCAGCTTGCGCTCGCCCGACGCGTCCGGGTTGAAGAAGAACGTGTCGTGCATCTCCCGGGCCGGATGGCCGGCGGGGAAGTTCAGCTTCGTGAAGTTGTAATCGTCGCTCTCCACGTCCGGGCCTTCGGCAATGGAGAAGCCCATGTCGGCGAAGATCGCAGTGAGTTCGTCCATCACCTGGCTGATGGGATGGATGCGCCCGCGCTCCAGCGCATTCTCCCGCACCGGCAGCGTCACATCGACCGTCTCGGAGGCCAGCCGCGCCTCAAGCGCAGCCTCCTTGAGCACGGACCGGCGAGCGCCCAGCGCCTCGCCCACCTTGTCCTTGAGCGCGTTGATGGCCGCGCCGGCGCTCTTGCGCTCGTCCGGCGACATCTTGCCCAGCGTCGCCAGCAGGGCGGAAACAGAGCCCTTCTTGCCCAGCGCGCCGACGCGCACCGCCTCGAGCGCCGCCTCGTCGGCCGCAGCCGCAATCGCGCCGAGGGTTTCGCTTTCGAGCTGGTTCAGATCGGACATGGGCGGGATCACTCTGGCTGGATCGGGCGCGCGTCGGGCCCACGAAAAGGCGGATGGCTTTTGCCACGGGGGCGAAGCGTTGTCGAGAAAGCGCCGCCCATATGCGAAAGGCCCGCCTTGCGGGCGGGCCTGATGCAATTGCGCGGGCGCAGGCGTTACGCCGCGGCCGGCAGGGCGCCCTTGGCCTTCTCGACGATGGCCTTGAAGCCCGCAGGCTCGTGGATGGCCATTTCGGAGAGCACCTTGCGGTCCACCTCGATGCCGGCCTTGGCCAGCCCGTTGATGAAGGCGCTGTAGGTCAGGCCGAACTCACGCACGGCGGCGTTGATGCGCTGGATCCAGAGCGCGCGGAACGTGCGCTTCTTGTTCTTGCGGTCGCGATAGGCGTACTGCATCGACTTGTCGACGGCGGCCTTCGCAGCGCGAATGGTGTTCTTGCGGCGGCCACGGAAGCCTTTCGCCGCATCGAGGGTCTTCTTGTGCTTGGCGTGGGCGGTTACACCGCGCTTGACGCGAGCCATGACGGAACTCCTTCAGATCGTTTCGGAAAATTGCGTGGTGAGAGGACTTCAGCCGTTCGGCAGGAAGTACTTCTTGACGTTGTCGCCATCCGTCTTGAACAGAACGGAGGTGCCGCGCAGGTTCCGGATCTGCTTGTTGGTCCGCTTGATCATGCCATGGCGCTTGCCGGCCTGAGCATAGACCACCTTGCCGGTGCCGGTGATCTTGAAGCGCTTTTTCGCGCCGGACTTCGTCTTCAGCTTGGGCATTTGGCTCTCCTTCGGCCCGAAGGCCTCGGTTTGGTTCTTGCAGCCGCGCTCCGGGAGCGCCGCCGTTCGCATCGGAATGAGCGAAAAAGAACCGCCACGGCAGCCCTAACGGCCGGGCGGTTCGAAGCCGGGCTTATAGGGGCAAAGCCGAACGAGTTCAAGCGGCAACCGCGTCCGGGGCAAAGGCTACCCGCCGCTCCCCTCATTGGAGCTGCGCAACGGCTTCTCCTCGATGAGCAGGAAAGCGACGAGACCTAGCGCGAAACTGGCGGTCGTCATCCAGAATAGAGCGCGAAAGGCGGAAATCACTCCGGCCGGATCGCTCACGCCGCCGCTCGGAGAAACGGCTTGCAGGGCGACCGCCCCCAGCGCAGCGACCAGAACCGCCGCAAAAAGTCCCCGGCCAAAGCTCAACGTTGACGTGGCCGCCCCCAGCTCGCTCACCTTCACGCTGTTCTGCACCACCAGCGTCACGATGGGCGCCATGGGCCCGAAGCCAAGCCCCACGCAAACAAGCACGATCTGGAACTCCAGCATCGAGATCGAGTCGGCACGGATCGCGAGCCACGCCATGGCGGCGATGCAGAAGATGTTCGTGACGATGGGATAGATCTTGTAGCTCTCGAACCGGGCCGAGGCGAGCGAGCCCATCAGCGCGCCAAGATTGACGGTGACCATCAGCGCCATGAGCTGCAGGCCCGCCTGCGCCGGGCTCATGCCTTGCGCATATTGCAGGTAGAGCGGCAGGTAGATGTTGAGACCGATCACCGCGCCCCAGCCGCAGGCGCTGGCCCCAATGGCCGCCATGACGATGCGGCTGCGAAGAATATGCAGGGGAATGAGCGGGTCGGGCGCCGTGGCCTGGCGCCACACCACGGCGATCCAGGCCACAGCGGAAGCAATCCCCGCCCCCACGATCTCCACAGAACCCCACGGATGCGTCTTGCCGCCCGCGGTGATGACGAACATTGCCGTGGAACTGGCCGCGATGATGAGCGTCGCCCCCAGAAGATCCACCTTGCGGCGCTTTTCGTTGCGCGGCAGCGCCCGCAGCAGGCGGTCGCACCACACGAGGGAGGCAAGGCCCAGCGGGGCCGTAACGCAGAACACGAGCCCCCAGTGCACGTGCTCGGACAGGAATCCCCCGAGCGCCGGCCCCACGCCGCCTGCCGTGGTGTAGGTGATCGAGAAATACGTGTAATACCGCGCCCGATCGCGCGGGGCGGCGATATCGCCCAGAATCGTCAGCGCCTGGGAGGTGAGCCCGGCTGCGCCTATCCCCTGGATGGCGCGGGCGATGATGAGCGCCCACATGTTCGGCGCAAGCGCCGCCGCAAAACCCCCGGCCATGAAGATGAGCAGACCCGAGCGCAGAATAACCCGCCGGCCATAGATATCGCTCAGCCGTCCGAAAACCGGCGTGGTGGCGGTGAGCGTCAGGAGATAGATGGAGGCCACCCAGGACAGGTGTTCTGTGGCCCCGAAGGCGCGCCCGATGCTCGGCAACGCGCCCGCCACAATCGTCTGGTCCAGCGACGATATGAAAACGGTGGGCAGCACCGCAACAACGATCCAGAGCGCCTCGCGATGGGTCGGTGGCCCGCGATGGGTAGTTGGCCGATGTCCGGCGGGGCCGGCCGCGGGCGCCGCGGTCATGGGTGGGGTCGCGTCCTTCCGCTGGTCTTTTCTCGTTAGCACGCCGCGAAGGCGCGCCACAGCGCCCGGGGAAAGCGGCCCCGGGCAGAAACTTTACCCGTCAATGTCGCGCCTGCGGGGGCGCGACATCGCGCCTTCGCCCGCGCTTACTTCGGCGCCAGCACCATGATCATCTGCCGGCCTTCCATGGAAGGGGCAGCCTCGACCTTGGCGATCGCCGCCGTTTCATTGCGCACGCGCTCAAGCAGACGGAACCCGATGTCCTGGTGCGCCATCTCGCGGCCGCGGAAGCGCAGGGTCACCTTGACCTTGTCGCCTTCCTCGAAGAAGCGGCGCACCGCCTTCATCTTGGTCTCGTAATCGTGGTCGTCGATGCCGGGGCGAAGCTTGATTTCCTTGATCTCGACGATCTTCTGCTTCTTGCGGGCTTCGGCGGCCTTCTTCTGCTCGAGGAAGCGGAACTTGCCGTAGTCGAGGATTTTGCAGACCGGGGGGTTGGCGTTCGGCACGATCTCGACAAGATCGAGCCCGGCCTCCTCGGCCTGGCGTAGCGCGTCCAGTACGGCGATGACGCCCTGGTTGCGGCCTTCCTGATCGATCAGCTGCACGTCTCGTGCGCGGATCTCCCGATTGATGCGCGGCCCGTCCTTCTGCGGAGCCAGGGGCGCTTTCATGGGACGACGAATGGCAAATCTCCTCGAATGAATGAGCCGGACCCGGCAGCACAATTGCCGTACGGCCCCGCAGCGTTCAGCCACGAGGACCCGGACCCGCCTTACACATCAGGCCTGCGACCGCCGCTGTCAACGGCGCAGCAACGAATGCTTGCGAAATTTCGTCAGCGTGTCGCCCAGGCAGCGGCGCGGCGATCCTCGAGCAGTCCGTCGTAGACCGCCAGCGTGCGCTCGCACATGCGCTCAAGGGAGAAGTTCTCGACCACATGGGCCCGCGCGCGCACCGCCAGCGCGTCCCGCTGGCTGTCGCTCAGGGACAGCGCGTGGGCGATCCCGTCCGCCAGCGCGGCGGCGTCTCCGGGCGGGGCGCGCCAGCCGGTGCGGCGGGACTCGGGAACCTCTGGAGGCGCCAGCACCGTCTCGGGTGCGGCGCCGATGTTGGTCACCACAACGGGCGCGCCCATGGCCTGGGCTTCCACCGCCGACCGGCCGAAGGCCTCGGGCTCTGTCGATGGCGCCGTGACCACGGACGCCGCAAGCATGGCGGCGGGAACGTCGGCGCAATGGCCAACCCGCCACACGACGCCAGCAAGCCCCAGCGCGGCGATCTTCTCGTCCAGCTCCTTCACGTAACCGACGCGGCCCTGCTCATCCCCCGCCAGAATGAACCGGACGTCTGAAAATCCGCGATCCACCAGAAGCTTGGCGGCATCAATCAGAACGCGCTGGCCTTTCCACGCGGTCAGCCGCGCGGCCAGCAGCACGATGCGCTCGTCGAACCCAAGCCCCCATGACGCCCGCAGCTTCTGCACGCGGGCGGGCTCCACGTCCTCCGGCCGGAACGCGCGCAGATCGGCGCCGCGATGGATCACCACGATGCGATCCTGCGCGAAGGGGTGCATCTGCACGATGCGGTCGCGGGTGAACCCGGAGTTGGCGATCACCACATCGCCCCGCGCCATGACGGAGTTGTACAGCACCTTGAGCGCGCCGGCGCCCGAGTACGCGCCGTGATAGGTAGTGACGAAGGGCACGTTCTCCTTGCGGGCGGCGGCCAGCGCCACCCAGGCGGGCGCCCGCGAGCGCGCATGCACCAGATCGACGCCCTCCCGGCGGATCAGCTGACGCAGGCGCCGCACGTTCAGCGCCATCTTGAGCGGGTTCTTGGTTTTGGCCGGAAACGGGATCCACAGGCCGCCGCGCGCCTGCAGCTCGCTGACAAGGCGCCCGCCTTCGCTCGCCACCAGCGCGCGGGCGCCGGCGTTGACCAGCGCTGCGGCCACGTCGATGGCGGTGCGCTCAGCGCCGCCTGCGTCGAGTTCCGGAATGATCTGGAGGACGGTGCGCCCGGCGAGGCTGGAGAAACCGTCGGCGGATAGCGTGCTCGTGGGTTGGCCCGTTCGCATCATCTCCCCGCGGCGTGTATTGGAAGGCCTTGACGTTCCGCCTCACTACAGGATGCCTCGCGTGAATGAAACGCCAGCCGCCCCTGCCGCGCTTGCTACTCCCCAGTTCTTCGACGTCGGCAGCCCCCCGCGGCGCCTCGCGTACCGCGCCGTGGCCGCCCGTGAGGGCGTGACGGCGCCCGGCGGGGTGTGGCTGGGCGGGTTCCGCTCCGACATGCTGTCCACCAAGGCCGAGCGGCTGGCGCAGGCGGCGCGCGAGCGGGGCAGCGCGTTCCTGCGGTTCGATTACGCCGGCCACGGCGAATCCGGCGGGCGGTTCGAGGATGGGACCATCGGCCTATGGCTGGAGGACAGTCTTGCGGCCATTCGCACCCTCACACGCGGACCGCAGATTCTGGTGGGCTCGTCCATGGGCGGCTGGCTCGCCCTGCTCGTCGCCCGCGAACTGGCGCGGTTGGGCGAGGCGAACCGGCTCGCGGGCATGGTGCTGATCGCGCCGGCTGTCGATTTCACCCAAGCGCTGATGTGGAAGCGCCTGCCAGAGGACGCAAAGCGCGACCTCGCGGAAAAGGGCGTCTGGATGCGCCCCTCCGCGTATTCGCCGGAGCCCTACCCCATTACGCGCGCGCTCATCGAGGAGGGGCGCGAGCATTTGCTCATGGGCGCGCCGATCCGCGCCCACTGCCCCGTTCACATCCTGCAAGGGATGCAGGATCCGGACGTGCCCTATGGCCACGCGCTGGAGCTCGTCGAGCACCTCGCCGAGGATCCCGTGGCGCTCACCCTCATCAAGGATGGCGACCACCGCCTCTCGCGGGACGAGGACATCGCCCGCCTCATCGCGGCCTTCGAGGGCGTGGGCTAGAGCATTTTCCGTCCAAGTGGATGCCGGTTGGACGTAAGAAAATGCGTAAAAACAAGAAGCTAGAGCGGACGAGCTGATGCAATCAGATCGTCCGCTCTAAAAAAAGCGCGTCAGCGGCCGGCGCACGGCCGCGCGCACCTTTTCTGAGGCGTGGAACACGATGAACGTTCCCGCGCCCATGAGGAACGTCACAACGGCGAGCGGCGCAGGGCCGAGCACGGCGATCAGCGCCACCACCAGCAGGCCGACGGCGGCGGAAAACGTCATTTGCATGAACCCCTGCAGCGAGGTGGCCGCGCCCGCGCGCTCGGGGAACGGCGACAGGGCGCCGGCGATGGAGTGCGGCAGGGTGAAGCCGATGCCGAAGAAGTAGATCAACTCCGGGATGAACAGCGCCAGCACGCTGTCGGGAAACGCCAGATGCCCGGCCAGTTGCAGCGCGCCGCCGGCGAACAGGCACGCGACGCCCAGCGACACCACACCCTCGATGCCCCGGCGCGTGACCAGCCGCGCCCCCACCGCTGATCCGCTGACGAACGCCACCGAGCACGCGGAAAACCCCGCGCCGAACTGCACCGGCGTGAGGCCATACACCGATTGCAGCACGAACGGCGACGCCGCCACGAACGTGAACAAACCCGTGTGGCTCATGGCCATGATGGACGCGTACACCCGCCACACCGGATTGCGCGCGACAATGGCGAAACTGCCGGCGATGGAGCGCACCGAGATGGGGCCGGTCTGGGCGTGACGCAGGGTTTCGGGCATCATCACGAACGCCACGAACGCAATCGGCCCCACCATGGCGAGCATGGCGGCGAAACTCGCCCGCCAGCCAAACCACACCGCGAGCAGTCCCCCCAGCACCGGCGAGGCGATGGGCGCCACGCCCATGATGGTGCTCATGAGCGACAGTTGCCGCCCGGCGCGAGCGCCCTCGTACATGTCGCGCACAATGGCGCGGGCGATGATGATCGGCCCGGCGCCGCCGACCCCCTGCAGGAACCGGGAGGCGGTGAGGAACTCGATGGAGGGCGCGAACGCGCTCGCCGCCGTGCCCGTGAGATAGGCGAGAAAGCCGAGCATCAGCAACGGCTTGCGGCCATACTTGTCGGACAGCGGGCCATAGAAGAGCTGCCCCATGGCGAAGCCCATGAGGTAGGACGACAGCGTCCACTGCACCCGCGCCGGCGTGGTCGCGAGGTCACCGGCCAGTTGCGGCAGCGCGGGAACGTAGAGATCGGTGGAAATCGGCCCCATCGCGGTCATGAACGCGAGGAGCACGGTCATCCCGCGCGTGTGGGGCTTGAGCATTGGGCCGTCCGGTGGATCGTCATCCGTCCTATGGGGCGGGCGCAGGAATGTCGAGGGCGCGCGAGGCCCCGGATCGCCTTCGGCGTCCGGGGAGCTGGCGCGCGAGCCAGTAGGCGCCAACCTCGCCGTCATTCCGGCGAAGGCCGGAATCCGCGATAGGCCGCAGGGCCAGAGCGTTTGCCTATCGTGGATGCAAGGGGCGCATGTTGCCTTCGTCGGCGTGACGCGGTGGCAAGATGGGCGCCAAGAATGTGCGCGCATCCCTCCACCACAACGTGGGAGACGGTGGCTGGCGGAGCCAGCCGGGAGGGGGCTTTTTGCTATTTATCTGCGCGCGGGGCCCCGGATCGCCTTCGGCGTCCGGGGAGGACGCGCGCGGTCCGTTTGGCGCCCACCTCACCGTCATTCCGGCGAAGGCCGGAAACCACGACAGGCCGCAGAGCCAGAGCGTTTGCCTATCGTGGATGCCGACCTTCGTCGGCATGACGCTGTGGCAAGTGGGCGCCTTCTGGACCGCGGGCGTCCTCGCCCGCAGAAACAGGCGCGCGAGGACGCGCGCGGTCCAAGGTTGGCGCCCAATGCTCCGCCGCGTCATCCCCGGCCCCGGACTTGATCCGGGGATTGACCCGGGGACCCAGCACCGCCGCCGCTCGTCTGGGTGGCCGGATCAA
>JAIXSM010000072.1 GCA_027484655.1 Hyphomicrobiales bacterium
CCCTCCCCCAACTTCGTTGGGAGAGGGAGTCGCGCACCTAGTTTTGTGCTCTGTATCACTGCGCTTAGTGCTGACCGTCAGCATCCCTCCACTGCTTGCGGGGGAGGGTTTTAGCGCACATTATTTTGCGCTTAATTACAGAGATAAAACTGCAAGGCTTGGCGCCCATCTTCCCGCAGCGTCATGGCCGGACTTGATCCGGCCACCCAGACGAGCGGGACGCGGATGACGGCGCTGTTGGCGCCAACCGGACCGCGCGCGCCCTTTGCTGCAGCGGCGCCGCCCCCCTACCCCTACGCCGCCAGCCAGAGCGCCCGATCAGCGTTGAGGGTGACCTCCACCGCGTCGCCTTCCGCGAACAGCCCCACGCCGGAGACGAAGGGCGCATCGACGGTGATATCTGTGCCGCCTACGCGCACCCCATAGCGAATGATCGCGCCCAGAAACTCGCGGTGGGCCACCACGCCCGGCAGGCCCGCGCCCGACCCCGCTGGCGCCACGCTGGCGTGCTGGGGACGGAACACGAGGCGCGATCCCGCCGCCATGCGCGCGCCTGCGGGCACGGGCAGACGCACGCCGCCCACCACCTCGAACGCCAGCGCCCCGCCCTCCTCGATGAGCGCGCCTTCAAGGATGTTGGCCGCGCCCAGAAAGCCCGCGACGAACAGATTGGCCGGGCGTTCGTACAACTCCATCGGCGTGCCCACCTGCTGCACAACGCCATCGCTCATCACGGCAATGCGGTCGCATATGGTGTTGGCCTCTTCCTGATCGTGCGTGACGAAGATGGTGGTGAGGCCAAGCCGCCGCTGCAGATCACGCAACTCGCGGCGCACCTGCACGCGCAGCTTGGCGTCAAGGTTCGACAGCGGCTCGTCCAGCAATAAAACCTTTGGCTCAACAACGATGGTCCGCGCCAGCGCCACACGCTGCTGCTGCCCGCCCGAAAGCTGGGAGGGGCGCCGATCGGCGAGGTGCGACAGGCCGACAATCTCCAGCGCGACGTTCACGCGTTTCTCGATTTCGGCGCGCGGCACGCGCCGCTCCTCAAGGCCGAAAGAGACATTCTTGCGCACGGTCATGTGCGGCCACAGCGCGTAGGACTGAAACACGAGCCCCACGTCCCGCTTCCACGGCGGCAGGTCGCCGACGTCGACATCGCCGATGCGGACCGATCCGCTCTGGGCGGTGTTGAACCCCGCGATCAGACGCAGCAGCGTGGTCTTGCCGCAGCCCGATGGCCCCAGAAACGCGAAGAACTCGCCGGGCTCGATCTCAAGATTCACATCCTTGAGAACGTGGTTCGAGCCATAGGAGACATTCACGCCGGCGATAGACACCCCCACCGCGAGCAATGAGGGGGCGCCCATCTGCGCCTGATCGAGAACCATGGCTTCGCTCATTCCCCCAGCCCTCGCGATCTTTGACTGCGCTCCACGAGCACGTGGGACAGATAGGTGCAAACCGCCACGAACACGACGGCGACCACGCCGAGCGCAGCGCCCGCGCCGCGTCCCGCAGCCGATTGCATGTAAACATAAATGCCATACGCCAGCGGCGCATCGGAGTTGGATTGCACGAGCATCAGCGTCGCAGACAACTCTACTGCCGCAGTCGCGAAGCTCGTGACGAAGCCCGCGAGCATTCCGCCCATCATCAGCGGCACGAGCACGCGGCGCATGGTGCGCGCCTTGGTGGCGCCGAGGTTTTCGGCCGCCTCCTCCAGCGAGATGGAGATCTGTTGCAACGCCGCGAAGCAGGCGCGCAACGCATACGGCAGGCGACGGATTGCGAGGGCGAGCACAATCACGAACCAGAACGTGGCCAGCGGCGCGCCGTTGGGCAGCGTCACATCGTAAAACGTGCGCAGATAGCCAATGCCGATGACAACCCCCGGCACGGCGAGCGACGCGGTTGCGGCCCAATCCAGCCAGTGGCGGCCAATCAGCTTCGTGCGCAGAACGAGATAGGCGATGGCGCCGCCGATCACCACGTCGATGCCAGCCGCCAGCGACGCGTAGATCAACGTGTTCTTGATGTAGACCCACGAGTCGTCGAACACGCGGCTGTAGTGCGCCGTCGTGTAGGCGTCGGGCAGCGGGCTGAACGACCACACGGTCGCGAAGGACAGGATCAGCAGGCCAATGTGCGGGCTGAGCACCAGCACCAGCAGGAACGTCACGACGCTGTAGGCCGCCACAGAGCCCAGCGGCTTCAGCTTGCGGCGCGACAAGCCACCGCCGCCACGCTGCACGGTCGCATAGTCCTTGCCATGCAACGATAGCGTCGAGAGCCACACGGCAAGGACGGACGCCACGATGAGCACAACGGAGATGACGTAGCCCATGGGATCAGCGATCCCGATGGAGGTGACGCGCAGATAGGCCTGCGGCGCAAGCATATCCTTCACGTTGAGCAGCAGCGGCGTGGCGAGGTCGTCGAATACCTTCACAAACACCAGCGCCGCGCCGGCGATGTAGCCTGGCATCGCCAGCGGGAACACAATCCGCCGGAACAGACGAAAACCAGAGCAGCCGAGGTTCTGGGCCGCCTCCTCCATGCTGCGGTCGATGTTGCGCAGCGCGACGGAGAGATTGACCAGGATAAACGGGAAGTAGTGCAAGGCCTCGACGAAAACGACGCCCCATAGCCCTTCCATGAAGGGGATCTTGAAGCCGAAATACTCATCGAGAAGCAGGTTGATCGACCCGTTGCGGCCGAACAGAAGCTGCAGGGCGACGGCGCCGACAAACGGCGGCATCACCAGCGGCAGGAATCCCAGCGTCTGGATGATGAGCGCGCCTTTGAACTCGAAGCGGGTCGTTATGTAGGCGAGCGGCAGCGCGATGGCTGAGGCCCACGCCACTGTCATCAACGCCACCCAGATCGAGTTCCACGTCGAGCGCAGGAACAGGTCGTTGTTGAAGAAGTCGTAGAAGTTCACGAGCGTGAAGGCGCCCGTGCCCCGCTCCGTGAACGCCACGTAAATCACCGTGGTGACGGGCACGACGAGCAACCCGATCAGAAACAGCGCAATTGCAGCGCCAAGAGCCATCTGGCCCGGCGTCGCTGAGGCGCGCAACCGGCGCAATGGCATGGGAAGAGCGGTCAAGATTGCAACTTTCCGGCACGCACGGGAAAAGAAAACCCCGGCCGGCGCGCATGCGCCGGACGGGGTTAGCCGCAGCCCTTAGCGGGCGAGTTTAAGCGCCTCTTCAGCCCGGGCCTTCGCCTGCGCGTAGCGTTCGCGCGCGAAGCTCGCCCACTGCTGCTCAAGCTCCGCCTGGCGGGCGCTCTTCTCCTTGCCGCCGGTGAACGCCGCGCGGATCTCGGGGCTCGACGCCTGCGCCTCGGTGAGAGGCAGCGCTGCGATGAGATCCCGCGCATCCTTCACCAGCGCGCTGGCCTTGGCGTTGGCCTTGCGCGCAATAGCGGCCTCGGCGTCGTGGATCGCCTTTGTCGCCGCCTTCAGGCCCTCAAGCTGGAACGAGATCGTCTGGTCGAACAGCACATCGACGGCGGCGGTGCGCGCCTCCGACTTATCCACGTCGAAGAGCATCATCTTCTGGAACTGCGCGTCCTTGAACGGGTTCGGATATCCCGCAGGCGCCTTTTCGTAGGTGGCCAAGCGCACGGGAAGGCGACGGATGCCCGGATCCAGCAGAACCTCCTGGCCCTCGGCAGAGAGCAGGAAATCGATGAAGGCCTGCGCGCCGGCAGTGTTAGGCGCGTTGGCGACGATGCCGATGTTGGCGGGCACAACCGTGGTCACCGTGGGATACGCGAACTTCACGGGGAAGCCTGCGGCCTGTGCGGAGAAGGCGAAGAAGTCGATGACGATGCCGACGCCCACCTGCCCGGAGTTCACCGCTTCCGGCACGCCGAAGGAGCGCTCTGTCACGTTACGGAAGTTCCCGGCCATCTCCTTGATGGTGCGCCAGCCCTTGTCCCATCCCTCGCCCTGAAGGATCGTCTCGATGGTCAGGTGCGTTGTGCCGGAGCGCGAGGGAGCGGCGATGGACACGTGATCGAAGAAGACAGGCTTGGCGAGATCCTGCCATTCCCTGGGCTCGGGCAGGCGATTGGCGCGCGCATAGCGCTCGTTCCACATGATGCCGTAACCCGAAGCGGCGAAGCCGAAGTAGTAGCCGTCCGGATCATTGACGGGATAGGTGCCAACCTTCTCGGCGATGCCTGTCGCCTTGGGCTTGTAGGCCTGAAGCAGCTTCTTGTTTTTCAGCACCTCAAACGCGTCGGGCGCCGACGCCCACATGAGGTCGATCTGGTTGTTGCTCTTCGTTTCCTCGATGAAACGCACCGCCGCGTTGGTGTTGCGGTTCTGCACATCCAGCGTGACGCCGGGATAGGCCTTCTCGAAGGCGCGCTTGAACGGATCGGTCACGTCCTTGGCGAACGAGGTGACGACGGTCACCTTGCCGGCGGGCGCCTGCGCGCTCGCGAGGCTCGCGCCGAAGGCGAACAGAATGGCCGCAGCTGCGGCGATGGGTCGGAACATCAAATCCCCTCCTCGGTCTTCTAAGCTGCGTTCAGCCATTGGGTTTACGTTGGCACACGAGCGCCGACTGGACAATGGGCGACGCCGGGCGACAATCGTGTGACGCGGGGACAATCGGGAGGCGTGAATGGCGGACCTTGTGGAAATCTGCGCCCGTTTCGGCGCCGCTGCCCTGTGCGGCGGGATCATCGGCCTGAACCGCGTGCTCAATGGCAAGCCGGCCGGCGTGCGCCTGCACGCGCTGGTCTCCCTCTCATGCGCGCTGCTGGTCTATGCGGGCGGGCAAATGCCGGGCGACGGGAGCGCCTCGCGCGTAGCGCAAGGGATTCTCGCAGGACTGGGGTTTCTCGGCGCCGGCGTGATTTTGCGCGAACGCGGCCCCGGCGCCAGCCATAGCATCCACCACCTGACGACAGCGGCCACCATCTGGTCCGCCGCCGCGCTGGGGGTCGCCTGCGGCGTTGGCCTCTATGTGGAGGCCGCCATCGCCACAGCGACAATGCTGATCCTGCTTGTGGCGGCGATCCGCATAGATCGCTTGTTTTTCGGTCGCTTCGGCGATGAGAGCGACCGCGGCGGGCCGATCTCGTAAGGTCAGAACATCAAGACAAGCATCGCCAGACCGGAGAGCGCGCCTGCGGACACGAAGGCGGGCAAAAGCCCACGGCTTCGCCGGGGTGCGGGTTCGTCAGACGCAAAGACCGCCGCGTACCCCGCGGCTTGGGCGGCGCGGCGGAGAAACACTATCGACCCGCCTGATCCCTGTGCATGCATGACCGAAGCCCCGATGAACGAGCCGACCCACCCGACGCGACGCCAACGCAGGGCGACAGCGGCGGTTCCGGCTGTCCAGGGTGGTACCCCGAAAGGAGGGGATACGGGATAAGCGCACGACGGCCGAAGCAAACGCTACGGCCGTCATTTCGTCTATGTCCCTCAGGCCTTCGCAGGTTCCGCCTGGCCTCGGGTCTTCCACAGGCTGAAGAGGATGCCGCTCGCCAGGATCACGATGGTGATGCCAAGCCCCCATGCAGGCGGGAACTTTTCCCAGCCCATGCCCCACGCGATGAAGATCTTCGAGCCGATGAAGATCAACAGGATCGACAGGGCGTACTTGAGATACCTGAACCGATGCACCATCGCGGCCAGCGCGAAGTAGAGCGCGCGTAACCCGAGAATTGCGAAGATGTTGGACGTGTAGACGATGAACGGGTCAGTGGTGATCAGAAAGATCGCCGGCACCGAGTCCACCGCGAAAATCACGTCCGCGATCTCGATGAGAACGAGCGCGAGAAACAGCGGCGTCATGAACCAGACGAGCTTTCCGCTCTTGGGATCCGGCAGCTTCACGAAAAACTTTTCGTCGTGATGCTGGTCCGTCACGTTGAACCGGCGACGGATGAAGACGAGCGCAGGGTTCTGCGACAGGTCCGGCTTCTGGTCGCCGAACCACATCATCTTCACGCCCGTCAGGATGAGGAAGATCGCGAAGATGTAGAGAACCCACGAGAAGTTCTCGACGATGGGCGCGCCCAGCCCGATCATGATCGCGCGCAGCAAGATAACGCCAAGGATGCCCCAGAAAAGCACCCTGTGCTGATAAAGTCTGGGAACGGCGAAAAAGCTGAAGATCATCGCGATGACAAAGACGTTGTCCATCGCCAGCGTCTTCTCAACCGCGAAGCCCGTAAGGTACTCCACGCCCCGCTGGGGGCCGAGATACCACCAGATCCAGGCGCCGAAGCCAACGCCCATGGCGATATAGCCGGCGGAGAGCACGAGGCTTTCCTTGACCTCGATCTCGCGGTTCTCCTTGTGCAGAACGCCAAGGTCGAACACGAGAAGCGCGATCACGATGGCGATGAACATCAGCCACATCCAGAGTGGCTGACCGAGCCAGTCGACAAGGAGAAAAGAGGAGTCCATCAGGGCTACCACCTCATGCCGGCGTGACTTTGGTCACGATCCGACATGACGCGCGCGCCGGCGACGCGCGTCAGAGGGGCCCGGATCAGCGGGACCTCCTTCATGTTGTGCGCGGCGGCGGGTATTTCAAGAGGGTGAAGCTTTAGTCCGCTCGGCTGAGCCAGTGGGAATGTTTTCGTTCCGTTCACGTTTGGCTTGCAATCGGGCATGGTGGCGGCGATAAGCGGACCGTCTCACCAGAGCGTTTTGTTCAATGGCTTCCAACAGCGATCTCTTTGGCGGCGGAGCGTCACGCAAGCCGTCTGCAGCGAAACCCTCTCCGTCCACCCAGAAAAAGCCGGAGCCCGCGAAAGGTACGCCGGGCGAGGCCGGCTACACGGCAGCTTCCATCGAGGTGCTGGAAGGTCTGGAGCCCGTTCGGCGCCGGCCTGGCATGTACATTGGCGGTACGGACGAAACCGCCCTGCACCACCTGTTCGCCGAGGTGCTCGACAACTCCATGGATGAGGCGGTGGCCGGCCACGCCACCTGGATCGAGGTGCTACTGGAGCCCGGCGACTGGCTCACCGTGACCGACAACGGGCGCGGCATACCCGTCGATCCGCACCCGAAGTTCCCCAACAAGTCCGCGCTCGAAGTCATCATGACCACGCTACACGCGGGCGGAAAGTTTGATTCGGGCGCCTACCAGACGTCAGGCGGCCTGCACGGCGTGGGCGTTTCGGTCGTCAACGCGCTGTCCACGCGCCTTGATGTGGAGGTCGCACGCGGCCAGCAGCTTTATTCGCAATCCTTCGAGCGCGGCGCCCCGGTCGGCAAGCTCAAGGATATGGGCCGGGTTCACAACCGGCGCGGCACAAGGGTGCGGTTCCAGCCGGACCCGCAGATTTTTGGAGAGGACGCGCACTTCAAGCCCGCGCGCCTGTTCCGCATGGCGCGGTCGAAGGCGTACCTGTTCGGCGGGGTCGAGATCCGGTGGAAATGCGATCCATCCCTGCTCAGGGACGAGTCGACGACTCCTGCGGAGGCCGTGTTCAGGTTCCCCGGCGGCCTGCGGGATTATCTCACCACTGACATCGAGGGGAAGGACACCGTCGTCGAGACGACCTTCTCGGGCAAGGTCGAGAAGCCCGGCGGCCACGGCTCGGTGGAATGGGCGGTGGCATGGCTGTCGGAGGATGATGGTTTCGTCCAGTCCTACTGCAACACGATCCCGACGCCCGATGGCGGCACGCACGAAGCGGGCCTGCGCGTGGCGCTGCTGCGCGCGCTGAAGGATCACGCCGAGCGCATCGGCCAGACCAAGCGCGTAGCGGCCGTCACCACTGACGACGTGATGGCCGGATGCGCGGCGCTGATCTCCGTGTTCATCCGCGAGCCGGAATTCCAGGGCCAGAACAAGGGCCGGCTCATGTCGTCCGAGGCGACCCGCCTCGTGGACGGCGTGCTGCGGGACGCCTTCGACCACTGGCTCGCAGCTTCCCCGACCCAGGCGAGCAAGCTGCTCGAGTTCGTGGTGGAGCGCGCTGAGGAACGCCTGCGCCGCAGGGCCGAGAAGGACATCGCGCGCAAGACGCCCGGGCGCAAGCTGCGCCTGCCGGGCAAGCTCGCGGACTGCTCGTCCAACTCGCCGGCCGAGACGGAGTTGTTCATCGTCGAGGGCGATTCGGCCGGCGGCTCCGCCAAGCAGGCGCGCGACCGCGCGACCCAGGCCATACTGCCGTTGCGCGGCAAGATCCTCAATGTGGCGTCCGCGACAAGGGACAAGCTCGCCGCCAATCAGCAGATCGGCGACCTTGTGCAAGCGCTCGGAGCCGGCACGGGCGCGAGCTACAAGGACGCAGAGCTGCGCTACGGCAAGATCATCATCATGACCGACGCGGACGTGGACGGCGCCCACATCGCCTCGCTGCTCATCACCTTCTTCTGGCGCCAGATGCCGAAGCTGATCGAGGGCGGCCGGCTCTATCTGGCCGTCCCCCCGCTCTACAAGCTCACCCAGGGCGCGAAGACCGCCTACGCCCGCGATGACGCCCACCGCGCCGAGCTGATGAAGACGTTCTTCACCGGCAAGGGCAAGGTGGAGGTGAGCCGCTTCAAGGGTCTTGGCGAGATGCTGCCGGCGCAGCTCAAGGAAACCACCATGCACCGGGGCAAGCGCACGCTTTTGCGTGTGACGGTGCTGCCGGAGGACAAGGAAGCCACCGCCGACAGCGTCGAGCGGCTGATGGGCAACAAGCCGGAGGCGCGCTTCGCGTTCATCCAGGAACGCGCGCAGTTCGCTTCCACGGAGGCGCTCGATATCTGACAGCCCCGTACGCGGAGTCCCGTTACGGCCACAACACGCCGGACGGGAGATCGCCGGGAACCTACGGTTTTCGGTTGACTTTACCGCGTATACGCCTATCTCTGCGCTTGGCGAGGTATAGGCCCGCGCGTGCTTCCCGCCCGTTCCGCCGCAAGGTTGCGGCGTAATTTCTTCGATTCATACGCGCAGGTGGCCCGCCATCAGAAGCGACTCGCGCTGACTTACGCGCGCCGCGACCGCCCCCGGGGCTCGGGCCATACGAAGGCCAAGGAATGTCTTTCAAAGAACTCGGACTGAGTGAAAAGGTTTTGGCGGCTGTTGAAGCCGCCGGCTACACCGACGCTACCCCTATCCAGGCGCAAGCCATCCCGCACGCGCTGACCGGCCGCGATATCCTCGGCATCGCCCAGACCGGCACCGGCAAGACCGCAGCGTTCACCCTGCCCATGCTTTCGCGGCTCGAAACCGGCCGCGCCCGGGCCCGCATGCCCCGCACGCTGATTCTCGAACCCACGCGCGAACTCGCGGCGCAGGTCGAGGAAAGCTTCGTCAAGTACGGCGCCAAGCACAAGCTGAACGTTGCGCTCCTGATCGGCGGGGTTGCCTTCGGCGACCAGGAAACCAAGATCATGCGCGGCGCCGACGTGCTGATCGCCACCCCGGGCCGCCTCCTCGACTTCTACGAGCGCGGCAAGCTGCTGCTCACGGGCATCGAAATCCTCGTCATCGACGAGGCGGACCGCATGCTCGACATGGGCTTCATCCCGGACATCGAGAAGACCTGCAAGCTGGTGCCGTTCACGCGCCAGACCCTCTTCTTCTCGGCGACGATGCCTCCCGAGATCACGCGCCTGACCGAGCAGTTCCTCCAGAACCCGGTCCGCGTTGAGGTCTCCCGCGTGGGGACGACCGCCTCCACGATCACCCAGACCTTCGTCGCCTCCCACGGCGGCGGCGCCAAGCGCGAAACCCTGCGCCAGTTGCTGCGGGCGCAAGAGGATTTCCGTAACGCGATTATCTTCTGCAACCGCAAGCGCGACGTGGCGATCCTGCACAAGTCGCTCACGAAACACGGTTTCTCAGCCGGCGCCCTGCACGGCGACATGGACCAGCCAGCCCGCATGGCCTCTCTGGACGCCTTCAAGCGCGGCGACGTCGCGTTGCTCGTCTGCTCGGATGTGGCGGCCCGCGGCCTCGATATTCCGGACGTGAGCCACGTCTTCAACTTCGATGTGCCGATCCACGCCGATGACTATGTGCATCGAATCGGTCGCACAGGCCGCGCCGGCAAGCTCGGCGCCGCCATCACCATCGTCACGACCGATGACGCCAAGCATATCGCCGCCATCGAGAAGCTCATCAAGCTGGACTCCGCATGGGTCGGGCCAAAGCCCGACGAGTTGGGCGACGCCCCGCCGGAAGATCGTCCCCGCCGCCGCGGGGAGCGCGACCGTGCCGGCAGCCGCGAGCGCGGCTCCCGCGAGGGTCGTGGACGCGAGGCTCGCTCAGAAGGTCGCGAGGCCCGCGAAGCGCGTCGCGAGCGGCGTCCCCGCCGCGAAGAGGTAGAGGCGACGGACGAGGTCGTCGAGGCTCTCGCCGAGGCTCCTGCGCCCGCGCCGCGCCGCGAGCGCCCTGCCCGCCCGGAGCGTGCGCCCCGTCAGGAGCGTCCAGAGCGCCCCGCCATGGTGGAGCGTAGCGCGCCTCGTGATGATCGCCCGCAGCGGGATGATCGCCGGCGCCGGCGCGACGACGACGATGGCCCGCCCGTCGTGGGCATGGGCGACCACGTTCCGTCGTTCATGCTCAGGCCGGTTCCGCGCCGGACCCGTGAGAAAGCGTTGGCCGAGGACTGACCTCAACAAAAAACCCCGGGTTCGCCCCGGGGTTTTTCATTCGGAGCGGAAACCGTCCTGATTGCATCAGGCCGTCCGCTCCATTTTCTTGTTTTTCGCATTTTCTTGCGTCCAACCGGCATCCACTTGGCCGCAAAATGCTCTACCGCACGCCTTCGCGCTTCGGCTTGTAGATCTCGCCGCGCGCGAGCAGCGCATCGAAGTAGGCGATGGTCTTTTCCAGACCTTCCCTGAGTTGCGTGCGCGGCGCCCAAGCCAAAGTCTCGCGCGCTTTGGCGATGTTGGGCTGGCGTTGCTTGGGATCGTCAGACGGCAGCGGCGCCGACATGACCCGGGACCGTGATCCGGTCAGCTCGACGACAAGATCCGCCAGTTCACGGATGGTGAACTCGTTCGGATTGCCCAGGTTCATGGGGCCGGTCACCTCGTCAGGCGTATCCATCAAGCGCATGAAGCCATCCACGAGATCGTCCACATAGCAGAATGAACGCGTCTGTTGACCGTCGCCGTAGAGGGTGATGTCCGCGCCCTGAAGCGCCTGAACGATGAAGTTCGACACCACGCGCCCGTCATGCGGGTGCATGCGTGGGCCATACGTGTTGAAGATGCGCGCAACCTTCACCGACAGCTTGTGCTGCCTGCGGTAATCGAAGAACAGCGTCTCGGCGCAGCGCTTTCCCTCATCGTAGCAGGACCGGAAGCCGATGGGATTGACGTTGCCCCAGTAGGACTCCGGCTGCGGATGAACGACCGGATCGCCGTACACTTCCGATGTAGAAGCCTGGAAGATCTTCGCCTTCACGCGCTTGGCCAGCCCCAGCATGTTGATGGCGCCGATCACGCTCGTCTTCGTCGTCTGCACGGGATCGTACTGATAGTGCACGGGCGACGCCGGGCACGCGAGATTGTAGATCTCGTCCACCTCGACATAGAGCGGAAACGTCACGTCATGGCGCATCAACTCGAAGCGCGGATGATCCAGCAGATGCTCCACGTTGCGCCGCGTGCTGGAGAAGAAGTTATCGACGCAGAGAACCTCGTCCCCGCGTTCAAGGAGCCGCTCACACAGGTGCGAACCAAGAAAGCCGGCGCCGCCGGTAACCAGAATGCGCTTTACAGAAGGCATGTGGACAATCCCCTGCTTTTGAAATGATGAATAAACAAGCGGCTGTGAATCAGGCTGCGCGCCAGCCGTCCCCCTCGCTCATGAGGCGACTGACGATCTGCTCAAGGTAATGGGCTGCCAGCGCCCGCCGGCTGAGATGCTGGTCGAAGTAGCTGCGGGCGTTGGCCGCAAGCTCCTCGATCCTGTCCGGGTTTCGCAGCAAATCCGCGCAGGCGTCAGCGGCTTCGGCCGGCGTATCCACGAGAACAATGTCACGGCCATCCACCAGTTCGACTGGCAGGCGGTTGCCGTGACGCGCAGCGACGATGCAACTCCCGATGGCGAGATAGTCGACCAGCCTGAAGCAGAAATCACCCTGCCCCGGCAGATCGATGAGCACGCGGGCGCGCGCGACCTCCGTCAGGAAACCGCTGGGTCGCAACATCCGGAAGCCCCCGGTGAAGCGGAACCTGCCGTCATTCCCGAGCGCATCGAGGTAAGGCCTGCGACGGTCATAACCGAACGCCGCGCCAAAGCGGCCGTGCACCTCATGGGCAAAGCGTCGGGCATCACGAAGCCGGCGCAGAGCCGGCAGCATCGGATAGAGCCCTGCCCCGCACGCGGGCGTGTATCCGCCCGGGACGACATTCGCGTGGGAATACCCGTCGCGGGCGAATTGCATCTTGAAGTAGAGAAACACCCGCCCCGGCAGCGCAGGATCGATGCTCGACGTGTCGCCGCAATCGATGACGACAGGATAAATCCGTCCGCGCCAGCGCACGTCGATCACCTCGCAATCGCGGGTCGGCGGGCGCATGTGGGTGGCGTCATCCACCTGCGTCAGGGCCGACATCCCCGTGCGCAGGTAATTCAGCCAGATCGCGAAGGGCTCCCAGCTATAGGCTGCCGGCCACTCGATACGCAGCTCCTCCAGCCCCTCCGGCGAGGCAACGCGCGGTTCGCAATCGCCGGCAAGGGCGCTGTAGCTCTTGAGCCCGATCTCGTGGGCGCGGTCGCGCAGGGTCGCGATCGGGGAAACGCGCATGTTCACAGGAAGCATCCTCGCTGCCGGACATCCCGAAGGCGGCAGCAAGGCTCATGCCGGCAAATCGACGAGAAACGGCTCGTTACGGGGGGCCGCCTTGTGCAGAACGCAAAAACTCTCGCAGGACGCGAAGAACGGCTGGCCACGCGCTCTTGCAAAACGCCAAGGCCAGATGGGCCAAGGTCAGCTGGCGCGATCCAGACGACCAAGAAAAAACCGCCGGGCGCAGGGCCCGGCGGTGCGTCAGATCGGTTAAAGCCGCTACAGGAGGCGCGCGTCAGATCAGTGCGCGCGCACGCCCGCTGCGTCGTCGTCCGCGCGGCGCGCCTTGGCGGCGGCGGCGGCTTCCTTCTCCTCATCCCACTCGATCGGCGTGGGCAGGCGCACCAGAGCGTGCTTCAACACCTCGTCCATGCGCGCGACCGGCACGATCTCCAGCCCGTTCTTCACCGAGGCCGGGATGTCCACGAGATCCTTCGCGTTATCCTCGGGGATCAGCACCTTCTTGAGGCCGCCACGAAGCGCCGCGAGCAGCTTCTCCTTCAGGCCGCCGATGGGCAGCACCCTGCCCCGCAGCGTCACCTCGCCGGTCATGGCGATGTCGCGGCGCACGGGAATGCTGGTCATCACCGAGACAATGGCGGTGGCCATGGCGATGCCGGCGGACGGCCCATCCTTCGGCGTCGCGCCCTCCGGCACGTGCACGTGGATGTCCTTACGCTCAAAGACAGGCGGTTCAATGCCGAAAGCGATGGAGCGCGAGCGCACGTAGGACGCGGCGGCGGAGATGGACTCCTTCATCACTTCCTTCAGGTTGCCCGTGACCGTCATCCGCCCCTTGCCGGGCATCATGACGCCTTCGATGGTCAGCAACTCGCCGCCGACCTCGGTCCAGGCCAGACCCGTGACCACGCCCACCTGATCTTCCGACTCAGCCTCGCCGTAGCGATACTTCGGCACCCCAAGATAGGTGGAGAGGTTCTCGAGGTTCACCTGAACCTTCTTCTTCTTCGAGGTGAGCAACTCCTTCACCGCCTTGCGGGCGAGATTGGAGATTTCACGCTCAAGATTACGTACGCCCGCCTCGCGGGTGTAGCGGCGGATCAGCTCCAGCAAGGCGGCGTCATTGACGCTCCACTCCGTGGGCGAAAGCCCGTGCTTGTGGGTCGTCGCCGGCAGAAGATGCTTGCGCGAAATCTCAAGCTTCTCCTCCTCCGTGTACCCGGCGATGCGGATGATCTCCATGCGGTCCATGAGCGGCGCAGGGATGTTCAGCGTGTTCGCCGTGGTCACGAACATGACGCCCGAAAGATCATAATCGACCTCGAGGTAATGGTCGTTGAAGGACTGGTTCTGCTCGGGGTCAAGCACCTCCAGCAGCGCCGAAGACGGATCGCCGCGGAAGTCCATGCCCATCTTGTCGATCTCGTCGAGCAGGAAGAGCGGATTGGACGTCTTCGCCTTGCGCATCGACTGGATGATCTTGCCGGGCATCGAGCCGATGTAGGTGCGCCGATGACCGCGGATCTCCGCCTCGTCGCGCACGCCGCCGAGCGACATGCGCACGAACTCGCGGCCCGTGGCCTTCGCGATGGACTTGCCCAGCGACGTCTTGCCGACGCCCGGAGGACCGACGAGGCAAAGGATCGGCCCGGCGAGCTTGTTGGCGCGCTGCTGCACAGCCAGGTACTCGACAATGCGCTCCTTGACCTTCTCAAGGCCGTAGTGATCGGCGTCGAGCACATCCTGCGCGAGGTTGAGATCCTTCTTGACCTTGGAGCGCTTGCCCCACGGGATCGAGATCAGCCAGTCGAGATAGTTGCGAACCACCGTCGCCTCGGCCGACATCGGGCTCATCTGGCGCAGCTTCTTCAGCTCCGCCATCGCCTTGTCGTTGGCTTCCTTCGACAGCTTGGTGTTCTTGATGCGCTCCTCAAGCTCGCCCAGCTCGTCGCGGCCGTCCTCGTCGCCAAGCTCCTTCTGGATCGCCTTCATCTGCTCGTTGAGGTAGTACTCGCGCTGCGTCTTCTCCATCTGGCGCTTGACGCGCGTGCGGATGCGCTTCTCGACCTGCAGGACGGAGATCTCGCTCTCCATCATGCCGAGGCACTTCTCCAGACGCTTGGCGACGGACTCCGTCTCAAGAATGTCCTGCTTGTCGCCGATCTTGATCGACAGGTGCGAGGCGACAGTATCGGCCAGCTTCGAGAAATCCTCGATCTGGCCAACAGCCGCCACAACCTCCGCGGACACCTTCTTGTTGAGCTTCACGTAGCTCTCGAACTCGGAGACGACGGAGCGCGCAAGCGCCTCGACCTCGACCGGCTCGCCGAGATCCTCGGCGATCACGCTCGCCTCCGCTTCGTAATACTCCTCGGTGCGCACGTAGCGCTTCACCGACGCGCGCGCTGCGCCCTCGACGAGCACTTTCACCGTGCCGTCCGGCAGCTTCAGCAACTGGAGAACCGTGGCGAGCGTGCCCATGGAGAAGATCGACTCCTCCGACGGATCATCCTCAGCGGCATTCTTCTGGGTCGCGAGCAGGATGTGGCGATCGCCCTTCATCACCTCTTCAAGCGCGCGAATGGACTTTTCGCGCCCAACAAAAAGCGGAACGATCATGTGAGGGAACACAACGATGTCGCGCAGCGGGAGAACGGGATAAATCTCGACCACTCCAGGCTTCGCCAATGCACGCTTTTCAGTTGTCATTTTCTGTGTCCTGTTGCGACGTCGCTCGCTCCGGTCGGCTGCGCTCGACGTGACGCCTCGCCGTCACAAAATCAGATTCGCCAGTGTCCTGGAAACCGGGCCTGTGGGCAGACATCTTGCCGGAGGCCCTGCGATAGGCGCCGCCAGCGGTGGGATTGAAACGAAAGCGGCCCCGACGCATCGCCGAAGCCGCACTCCGTCCCAACTGACATGGCCCCCGTCGGGGCGCCTTTCAAGACGCCGCGACATCTGCGCGGCGTCTTCAGAAGAGCGTTGCGGCAAGCCTGCGCGGCAAAGGCTTAAGCGGATGCGCCCGACTTCTCCGCGCGCTCGGAGTAGATGTAAAGCGGCCGCGCTTTCCCATCGACCACCTCTGGCCCGATGACAACCTGCTCGACCCCTTCGAGGCCGGGCAGCTCGAACATCGTATCAAGCAGAATGCCTTCCATGATGGACCGCAGGCCGCGCGCGCCAGTCTTACGCTCGATCGCCTTGCGGGCGACGACGCTGAGCGCCTCATCCTGGAACGTCAGCTCTGTGTTCTCCATCTCGAAGAGGCGCTGATACTGCTTCACGAGCGCGTTCTTCGGCTCCATGAGGATCTTCTTCAGCGCTTCCTCATCGAGATCTTCCAGCGTCGCGATGACGGGCAGACGACCGACGAACTCGGGGATAAGACCGAACTTCAGCAGATCCTCAGGCTCAACCTGACGGAAGATCTCACCCGTGCGGCGGTCATCCGGCCCCTGCACCTTCGCGCCGAAGCCAATGGACGAGCCCTTGCCGCGACCGGAGATAATCTTCTCAAGCCCCGAGAACGCGCCGCCGCAGATGAACAGGATGTTCGTGGTGTCCACCTGCAGGAACTCCTGCTGGGGATGCTTGCGACCACCCTGCGGGGGCACGGACGCCACGGTGCCTTCCATGATCTTCAGCAGCGCCTGCTGGACGCCCTCTCCCGACACGTCGCGGGTGATCGAGGGGTTGTCCGACTTGCGCGAGATCTTGTCGATCTCGTCGATGTAAACGATTCCGCGCTGCGCGCGCTCGACGTTGTAATCGGAGGCCTGCAGCAGCTTGAGGATGATGTTCTCGACATCCTCGCCCACATAGCCAGCTTCCGTCAGCGTGGTGGCGTCGGCCATGGTGAAAGGCACGTCAAGGATGCGCGCGAGCGTCTGCGCCAGCAGCGTCTTGCCGGACCCGGTGGGGCCAATCAGCAGGATGTTCGACTTCGCCAGCTCAACATCGTTGTGCTTGGTCGCATGGCTGAGACGCTTGTAGTGGTTGTGCACGGCCACCGAGAGAACGCGCTTGGCCTGCATCTGGCCGATCACGTAGTCGTCGAGAACCTTGCAGATTTCCCGCGGCGTGGGAATCCCTTCGCGACCCTTCACCAGCGAGGATTTGTTCTCCTCGCGGATGATGTCCATGCACAGCTCAACGCACTCGTCGCAGATGAAAACTGTCGGACCCGCGATCAGCTTGCGAACCTCGTGCTGGCTCTTGCCGCAGAAAGAGCAGTAGAGCGTGTTCTTCGAGTCGCTTCCGCTGACTTTGCTCATTTCATTCTCCGTCCAGGCCCGAGGCCGACAAGTCGGATTCGCGACCGTTTTCTAGATTATAGGCGGCGGCTTTAAGAAACTGTAGCCCGGGACGCGCAACAGCCGGTCACATAATCCGGCCCCGGAGCGCCGCCTGCGCCCAATGTTCATGATGCGATGCAACCACGGCTTCGGGCCGCGATCAAGCGGAGCAGCGACAAACAATCCCGCCGCCCGCGCAACAAAAGCGCGGGAGCCGTGTCCGCACCGCAGGGAATAAGTACACAAGCGGAGCTTCCCCCGCCTGCCGACGCGGCCGGCGCCAAACGCCCGCCGCGACCATAGGCCCCGCCGATCACGAAAGCGTGATCGAACGGCGAGCAACCCTCACTTCGAGTCAGCGACCTCGTCCGGGCGCTTCTCAAGCACCTGATCGATGATCCCGAACGCCTTGGCCTCTTCGGCGGTCATGAAATGGTCGCGGTCCAGGGTGCGCTCGATTGTCTCGTAGTCGCGGCCCGTGTGCTTCACATAGACCTCGTTCAGGCGACGCTTGATCTTGAGGATGTCCTCGGCGTGGCGCTGAATGTCGGACGCCTGACCCTGGAACCCGCCCGAGGGCTGGTGGACCATGACCCGCGAGTTCGACAGGCAGAAGCGCATATCCTTCTCGCCGCCGCACAGAAGCAGCGAACCCATGGACGCGGCCTGACCGATGCACAGGGTCGACACCTTGGGACGGATGAACTGCATCGTGTCGTAGATCGACAGACCGGACGTCACTACGCCGCCGGGCGAGTTGATGTAGAGGTAGATTTCCTTCTTGGGGTTGTCCGCCTCAAGGAAAAGGAGCTGGGCGACGACGAGGGTCGCCATCTGGTCCTCGACCGGACCCGCGAGGAAAATGATGCGCTCTTTGAGAAGCCTGGAGAAAATGTCGTAACGATAAGACCCGCGCGAGGTGACTTCCTCGACGCTGGGGATCACGAAGGAATTGTAAAGGCTGATAGGATCGCGCATCGGGCTCTGTCTCTGTGCCGCCAGGGCGACGGCCTCCACAACATAGTCAGCAAAACGCGGCGCGCAATGGGCGCCGCGTTCGCGGTTCAGGATAGGTTACCGAAGGTTGGGAGTTACGCCTTGGGCGCCTCCGCCTCGTCTTCCTTCAGCAGCTCATCCTTCGACACGGTTTTGTCCGTCACCTTGGCCTTGGAGACAATCACGTCGACCACTTTCTCCTCGTAGAGAGGAGCGCGGATCTGCGCCACGGCCTGGGGGTTCTTCTGGTAGAAGTCCCACACCATCTTTTCCTGGCCGGGGTACTGGCGAGCCTGCTCGACAATGGCGGCGGAGAGTTCGTCTTCGGTGACCTGCACCTTCTCCTGCTCGCCAACTTCGGCCATCAGCAGGCCAAGGCGCACGCGGCGCTGGGCGATTCCACGATACTCGGCGCGGGCGGCCTCCTCGGTCGTGTTCTCGTCGGCGAAGGTCTTGCCGCTCTGCTGCTGCTCTTCCTGCACGCGCTGCCAGATCGTGTTGAACTCCTGCTCGACGAGCGTCTCGGGAAGCTCGAACGAGTAGCGGGCGTCAAGGGCGTCGAGGAGAGCGCGCTTCAGCTTGGCGCGCGACACCTGATCCAGCTCGCGCTGCATCGTGGAGCGGATCGCGTCCTTGAGCTTGTCGAGGCTCTCCATGCCGTAGCTCTTGGCGAACTCGTCACCGATCACCAGCTCGCCGGGAGCGGCGACGGCCTGCACGGTCACGTCAAACGACGCGTCCTTGCCGGCGAGGTGAGCAGCCTGATACTGCTCGGGAAACTTGACGTTCACGACGCGGCTCTCGCCGGCGGAAGCGCCCACGAGCTGGTCCTCGAAGCCGGGAATGAACTGGCCGGACCCGAGAACGAGATCGAGCCCCTCGCCCTTGCCGCCCTCAAACTCGACGCCGTCGATCTTGCCGACGAAATCGATGGTGAGCTTGTCGCCGTTCGCGGCGGCGCCTTCCTTCGGGCTGAAGGGGCGCGACTGCGACGCCATGCGCTCCAGCGCCTGATCGACCTCCGCCTCGTCCACCGCAGCGACCGGACGCTCCAGCGCCACGTCATCGAAGGAGCCGACCTCGAACTTCGGCAGCACCTCAAGCTTTACCGTGAAGGCAAGGTCGCCAGTGGCTTCCATGGCCTTCTTCACGCCCTCGTCGCCGCCCTCAATATCGATGGTCGGCTCGTTGGCCAGACGCAGCGAGTGATCCTCGACGATCTTGCGATTCGCCTCGTTGACGGCGTTCTGGAGCACGTCGCCCATGACCTGCTTGCCATAGAGCTTGCGCAGGTGGCCGGGCGGCACCTTCCCGGGACGGAAACCGTTGATCCGGACCTTGTCCTTCATGTTGTCGAGTTCGTCTTCGAGGCGCTTGGCCAGGTCCTGCATGGGCAGCACCACCTTGTAGGCGCGCTTGAGACCGTCCGAGAGGGTTTCAGTGACCTGCATATCGTTCGCCTTCTCAAATGCTGCAGGCGGCGGGCAGTTTCCCGCGCCTCAATTGAACTCCTGGGATGCGGCGAGCTTCGGAGCTTGGTGCGGGCGGAGGGACTCGAACCCCCATGCCTTTCGGCGGTGGAACCTAAATCCACTGCGTCTACCAGTTCCGCCACGCCCGCCCGCTGCGGCAGCCGCCGGCACGATGCGCCCCGACCGGCTCGCCGCCGGGTGCGGCTCTATACCATGGGCGGCGCGGGAAGCGAGCAAAAAGTACGCTCCCCGCGCCGTCTTCGAGGCGGACCCCGCCTTTATTTTATCATTGAGTTCGGCAGGTGCAGCGCAATCTGCGGGAAGATCGTGAGAAGCACGATGCAAACCACCATCGCCACCGCGAACGGCCAGATGCCCCGGAACACGGTGCTCAGCGGCACGTCAGGCACCAACCCCTTCACAACGAAAACGTTGATGCCCACCGGAGGACTGATGAGCCCGAGTTCCAGCACGATCACCATCAGCACGCCGAACCAGATCAGGTCGAAGCCCAGCGCCTTCACGATCGGGATGACGATCGGCAGCGTGAGCACGAGCATGGAGAAGCCCTCCAGGAACATGCCCAGCACCACGTAGATCAGCATGATGATCGCCAGGATCACATAGGCGTTCAGATCGAGGCCGGAGAGAATGTCAGCAACCCGCATGGGCAACTGGCTGAGGGCGAGGAAGGGCCCGAACACCAGCGCGCCGATCAGAATCAGGAACACCATGGCGGTGGTCTTGACCGTATCGAGCAACACGCCTTCCAGCATCTTCAGGTTGAGCGTGCCGTTCCACCACGAGTAGACGAGCGCGAGGAACGCGCCGATTGCGGCGGCCTCGCCCGGCGTGAACGCCCCGATGTAAATGCCGCCGATTGTGAACGTCACAACGAACATCATCGGCCCGGCGCGGCCCATGCTGGCCATGCGCTCGGCCATGGTCGCGCGCGGGCCCGGCGGGCCCAGTTCGGGACGGAAGTGCGTCACGAGCGCAATCGTGATGACGAACAGCGCCGTCAGCAAAAGACCGGGAAAAAAGCCGGCGAGCAGCAGCTTGCCGATCGATTGCTCGGTGAGGATGCCATAGACGATGAACGCCGTGCTCGGGGGAATGAGAATGCCGAGCGTGCCGCCGGCGGCGACGGTGCCGGTCGCCAGACCGTTGTCGTACTTGTAGCGCTTCATCTCGGGCAGGCAGACCTTGCCCATGGTGACAGCCGACGCCACGCTGGATCCCGAGACGGCGGCGAAGCCGGCGCAGGAGACGATGGTCGCGGACGCCAGGCCGCCACGCCAATGGCCGACCCAGGCGTAGGCGGTCTCGAACAACGCGCGGCCCATGCCGGACGCAGCCGCGAGATTGCCCATCAGCACGAACAGGGGAATCACGGCAAGGTCGTAGTAGGCCGCATACGAATACGGATACGTGCCCAGCGCCATCAGCGCCTGCTGCGGTCCGTTGAGGATCGCGAACCCGACGCTGCCGACGAGCAGCATCGCAATGCCGATGGGCATGCGCAGGGTCAGCAGAAGCAGCATCGCAACGATGCCGAGAAAGCCAATCCATTCAGGGGACATGCTCAGGCTCCCTCATGCTTCGGGGGAACCCCGCGGATGGTCTGTATCGCCTGCAACAGCAGCACGATGGAGAAGAGCGCCGAGCCGAACGCGACTGCAAGGCGGAAGGGCCAGTGCGGCATCCGCAGCATGTTGCTCACCTGCTTCCACGCATAGCTCGTTTCCACCACCATCTGCCACGCGATCAACGCGAACAGCGCGGCGCCGGCGAGCGCGATGAGCGCCGGGACGAACCGCATGGAGGGTCGGTTCAGATACTTCTCGAGCAGGTCAACGCCGATGTGGCCGCCGGTCCAACCGCAGTAGGCGATGCCGAGGAAGACGATGAGCGCCATCGAGAACTCGGTCGCCTCAAGCGACCCCCGGAACGGCGCGTTGAAGAAGTAGCGCATGACGACGTCGAGCGTCGTGAACGTCATGAGAAGAAGCAGAACGACGCCGGCGGCCAAAGCCAGCGCCCGTAAGAATCCGTCGAAGACAGCCATCGCCCACCCGGTGTGTTGGCATTAGAACGCGCCAGAGCATTTTCCGTCCAGGCAGATGCCGGTTGGACGTGAGAAAATGCGGAAAAACAGGAAACTGGAGCGGACGAGCTGATGCAATCAGGTTGGTTTCCGCTCCAGGGCGGGAAAGCCCGGAAAGGCTTCCCCGCCGATGGTTTCACGCTTGCGCGTTTAGCCCAGAAGTCCGTAGGCGCCGACGAGACCGCGCGCCGGCAGACCGGCCTTCTCGCCCTCGTTCACGCGCTCGTCGATGTGGTTCCTGAAGGCCGCCAGCCAGCGCTTGCGCTCCTTCGCGTCCAGCTCGATGACTTCGCGATCCTTCCGCGCGGCGGCGATGCCCGCGTCGCTCTGCTCGTCGTAGACGCGCGCGCCTTCAAGGCTGAGTTGGAGGCCGGTGGTGGCGTCAATGAGCTTGCGCATGTCAGCGGGCAGCTTCTCGTAGCGGCCACGGTTCATGGCGACGAGGAAGTTGGAGCGGCCGAGCGGCGCGTTCAGAGTGAAATAGCGGGCGACTTCAATGAGCTTGAAGTCGATGGCCGCGGACATCGGGATCATCGCCGCATCGACCACGCCGCGGTCGAGGTTGTTGTAGATCTGGTTGGCGGGCATATCGATCGGCGTGGCGCCCAGCGCGATAAGCTGGGCCGACTGCGCCGCGGACGGCGTGCGGATTTTCAGGCCGCGCATGTCCTCGAGGGTGCGGATCGGCTTGTTCTTGCTCATGAGAGCGGCCGAATCCGAGTTCCAGAGGCCAACAACCTTGGCTTCGGTGAACTCGCGGGCGAGGAACTTGTCGAAATGCTGCCACATCTTGCGCGTGCCGTCCGCGCCGCTTTCGGCTGCGCCCGGCAGTTCGGTCAGCGCCATCATCGGGAAGTCGCCGGATGTATAGCCCGGCAGCGTGAAGCAGATGTCGGAAATGCCGCGCGCCATCTGCCGGTAGAGTTCCGGCGGCTTACCCCCGAGCTGCATGGAGGGGAACATACGGACCGACATCTTGCCGCCGCTTTCCTTCGCCAGCTTTTCAGCCCACGGCGTCAGCACCTTGGCCATGATGATGTGCGTGTTCGGAACGAAGGTGGCCAGCTTCAGTTCGTCGGCCGCCCAAGCGGGCTGGATCGACAGTCCGAGACCGGAAGCGGCGCCCGCAGCTGCGGCCCCGCCAAGAAAAGTTCTGCGCGTGGCGTTCATGGTGTTCTTCCCTCCTCAGCCGACGGTGCGGCCCCTCTTCAGCCGCCTTGCGGCGGATCCCTTAACTTTTGCGAATAGATTAGGCTGCGAGCGGAACAGTGCAAGCCCCCGCTCAGGCATTCGCGCCAACTTCGCGCCGTGAGGATGAAACGGTAACCGCCGGAGCCTATGAATTCGCGATGACGATCACTCGACGCACACTGCTTGTCGGCGCAGGGGCTTTCGCCCTTCCCGCAATCTCGCCGTCCGCCGCCCTGGCCAGTGACGGCTTCACACGGCTTGAAGCCCTCGACCTCGGCGGAGGGCGTCTCGGCTACACCGTCGATGGGATCAGCCGGGAGATTCGCCTCCCACGCGGGCAGGAACTCCGGGTCCGTCTCGTGAACCGGCTGGATCGCCCGACGTCGGTGCACTGGCGCGGCGTGCGCGGACCCAGCGCCATGGATGGCGTGGCGCCTCTCGTCCAGAAGGCGGTCGAGCCGGGCGGAAGCTTTGACTACCGCTTCACGCCGCCCGACGCCGGGCTGTTCCTGTTCCACGCCCATGCAGAACCGGATTTCGCGTCCCAGGTGGAGCGCGGACTCGCCGGCCTGCTTGTGGTGGAGGATCCCGCAGCGCCCCCCGTCGATCACGAGTTCGTCGTCGCCCTGAGCGAACAGGCGAGGCCCGAGGCGTGCCCGGGCGTCTTCGCGCATACGGCCGGCGAGATCGCGGGGGCAGATCGCGGGGGCGTGGCCATCGCGGTCAACGGCGCCCTCGCCCCGTGGACGCGCACAGCCGCCCCCGGCGCGCGCGTGCGGGTGCGCTTCGCGAACCTGACCACAGGCCGCTTGCTGCCGCTGGCCATCGAGGGCGTCCAGTCCTACGTGGTCGCCGTGGACGGCCAGCCCTGCACGCCGTTCGAGCCTTTGCGCAACGTGGTCCCCTGCTCCCCGGGCGCCCGGTTCGATCTGGTGTTCGACATGCCCCGGACCGCCGGCGAGAAGGTGCGCGTGCTGCTGCCGGGAGCGCCCGGCGAAGACATCCTGGCGTTCACCGCAGAGGGCGCGGCTGTCGAGGCGCGGCCACCAGTGGCGAGCGCGGCGGCCAACCCGCTCCTGCCGGAGGTGATCCACCTGCAAAAGGCCCGCAGGATGGAGCTTGTGCTGGACGCGACGGCGCCCGGCGACCCGACTTCCTGCCCGGACGGCGCGCCTTCCATTTGGCGGATCAACGGCAAACCAGCGGGCGCGGCGCCCCTGTTCTCGGTGCGGCGCGGCACGCCGGTGTCTCTCGCCTTCGTCAACAAGTCAGCCGCGCATGTGGTGATGCGGCTGCACGGTCACGTGATGCGCCAGTTGCACGCGCTGGACGACGGATGGGATCCCTACTGGCGCGACGCCGTGGTTGTGCCCGCGGGACGCACGGTGCGGGTGGCGTTCGTCGCCGACAATCCCGGGCGCTGGCGCATCGGCGCCGGCGTGCTCCCCCACGCGACGGGCGGACTGGCGACCTTCTTCGACGTCACCTGAGATCACGGGCCGTAGAGCGCGGCCCAGACCTTCGGCATCATCTCAGGCAGATCCTCCGCGATGAGGCCCGGCCCGAACGCGCGGGCGGCCGCCCCGTGCAGCCAGACGGCGGCGCTCGCCGCCTCGAACGCCGGCGCGCCCCGGGCGAGACACGCCGCCGCCAGCCCCGCCAGCACATCACCGGAGCCCGCCGTCGCCAGCCACGGCGGCAAATCGCTGGCGATTGAGGCGCGCCCGTCAGGATGCGCCACAACAGTATCCGGCCCCTTCAGGAGCACGACCGCGCCCATGATGCGCGCCGCCGCCCGGGCGCGGACGAGTTTCGAAGATGCTTGAAGTGCTTGCGACTCTACTTGAGAAACGCCATCGAAACCTCTGACCAGACGCGCAAATTCTCCTTCGTGCGGCGTCAGGATCACGCTGCCGGGGAACGCGCTGATGGCGTGGGCCAACTCGTGGCCGCGACCTTCGAAACTCGTCAACGCGTCGGCGTCGAGGACGACGCCCCTGCCCGGCTCACCGCTGCCGAGCGTGGCGAGCACACCCTCGCGCATGGGCTGGCCAACGCCCCCGGCAGGCCCGAGGACCACCGCATTGAAACGGGGATCCAGCAACAGTGTCCCCAGTTCGCCGGCGCCGTCGCATGGCGCGAGCATGATGGCGGTCAGGTGCGCCGCATTGACGGAAAGGGCCGCGCGGGGCGACGCGACCGTAACCAGCCCCGCCCCGCCGCGAAGGGCGCCACGGGCCGCCAGCCGCCCGGCGCCCGTGCGGTGCGCCTCGCCCGACAGGACAAGCGCATGACCCCGCGTGTACTTGTGGCCGTCCAACGCTGGCGCTGGCAGCGACGGGCCCCACAACGCCGGGAGGTTCCGGCTCACCTGCGGGCGCATGGCGCCCAGCGCGTCCGGCGGAATGCCGATGTCGGCGCACACCGTGCGCCCGCACAGGGCGCGTCCGGGAAGCAGCAAATGGCCCGGCTTCAGCCGGTGAAAGGTGACGCTCGCATCAGCCTGAATAGCGGCGCCCCGCACGAGCCCGGTATCGCCATCCAGCCCCGAGGGCGCATCCACCGCCAGCACCAGACCCCTGCCGGCGGCGCGCCATGCATTGACCCGACCCACCAGCGCACGGGCAGCGCCCTCCAGATCGCGGTCGAGACCCGCGCCGAACAGCGCGTCGATCACAAGGGCGGCGCCGTCGAGCCCCTGATCTTCCGCCCGGCCGCAAGGTCCGCTCCATTGGGCGGCGGCGAGCGCCGCATCGCCTTTCAGGCGAGCGAAGTTCCCCAGCAGCGATAGCTCAACATGGAAACCCCGCTCCGCCAGCAGCCGCGCCGCCACAAAGCCGTCGCCGCCATTGTTCCCGGGACCACAGAGCACGACGATAAGCGCCGCGGCGTCACGCGCCATGGCCGCCGCTTCGTCGGCTACAGCGCGCCCGGCGGCCTCCATGAGCACGATGCCGGGCGTTCCAGCCGAGATGGCGAACGCATCGGCCTCGCGCATCTGCGCCACGGTGAGCAGTTCGAGCGGGGCCGCGTGTATTGGCGTTGTCATACACTCCATGGTGGGCGCCGACGCTCGGAGACGCAAGCCCGTGACAACCGCCCACCCGTTGCGGAACCTCCCCGCGCCTGCCGGCTTGTGCCCCAGGAGGCCGCCCCCAGACAGGGCGGCTCGCCGGTGAAGGAGCGATCCATGACTGACAAGAACCTGAACGACTTGTTCCTTGAAACCCTCAAGGACGTGTACCAGGCCGAACGACAGTTCGTGCGCAAGCTGCCCACCATTACGAAGGCAGCGACCTCCCCCGAGCTGCGCGAGGCCTTCATGTCGCACAAGAAAGAAACCGAAGGCCAGATCGCGCGGATCGAACAGATCTTCGAGAAGCTCGGAAAACGCGCCGCCGCAAAGAGCAGCGAGGCCGTGAAGGGCATGCTGGAAGAAAGCGATGAAATCATTGAAGATTTCAAAAACTCTGAGGCGCTTGACGCAGGTCTCATCGCCTCGGCCCAGACCGTGGCCCACTACGAGATCAGTTCCTATGGAACCCTCAAGGCGTGGGCGAAGCAGCTCGGGATGCACGAGGTCGAGAAACTGCTCGACGACACCTTGAAGGAGACCGTGAAAACGGATCACCTGCTCACGAAAATCGCCGAGAGCTCCGTCAACCGCAAGGCGGCCGCAGCATAGGCCCAGCGCTCCCTACGGCGGCGTCCGCGCCGCCGCTTCCGCAGCTTATGGCCCGATGGACTCCTTCGCCATTGACGCGCCCGGGCGGCGGGGCTTAGCTAGCCCCCATGAAGCCTCGCCTTGCGAAATTCACGATTGGCCAGGTCGTCCGGCACCGCAAGTTCCCCTTCCGGGGCGTGATCTACGACATTGATCCCGAGTTCGCGAACACCGAGGAATGGTGGCTCTCGATCCCTGAGGACTCGCGCCCGCGCAAAGACCAGCCGTTTTACCACCTTTACGCTGAAAACGCGGAGACCGAGTACGTTGCGTACGTCTCGGAACAGAACCTCGTGCTGGACCAGTCCGAGGAGCCGCTGCGCCATCCCGCCGTGGAAGAACGGTTCGTGCGCAGCGACGACGGCGCCTATCACATGAAGGCCCGCCTCGCGCACTGAACGTCAGCCTCAGCGCACCAATGAAAAAGCCCGGAGCGAACCCCGGGCTATTCTGGTTGCCGTTTCGGCCTGTATCAGCGAGCAGGCGCTCTGGGAGCTGCGCCCGGCGGGGTGAGCTGACCTTCGAGGCGCTTGCGCTCCTCTTCAGCGCGGCGCTGCAAGTCATCCTGCAGAGCCTTCTGCTGCGCCTCGAGCACCTTCGGGTCGATGGCGGCGCCATCGAACGACTTGCCGAAGCCATCGAGCGGCACAGCGAAGATAACCTCGTTGTTGACCTGGTTCTTCACGATGATGTTGAGAACCGAGCCGCGCTTCATCACCTCAAGAGCCTTCGCATCGAGGCGGGACTCGGCGAAGCAGCCATTCGGGAAGCAGATCTCGTAGGCGCCCTCAAGGGCGGCGCCCTTGTCGATCGAGAAGCGGAAGCCAGGGCGCAGGAGCAGGCCGACGGGGAGCAGCAGGCGCACGATGCGCTGGGCGTCGCCCTTCACGTCGTACACGGCGACGGCGAGCACGGGCGGCTGGTCGGCAGCCTGGCCGAAGTCACGGGTCGTGTAGCAGATTTCCTTGTTGGCGGCCTCGTCCTTGCCGCACACCTTCGTCCATTCGGGCTGGGTGGCCCTGAGTTCGACGCGGTTCGCCGGCGGCTGCTGTGCGGCGGGCGGCTGAGCGGGCTGCTGCTGCGCGGGCCGCTGCTGCTGCTGCTGAGCCGGACGCGGCTGTTGCTGCTGCTGCTGCTGCGCCTGGGCGAAGCTCTCGCCAGACGCCAAGACGAGGCCCATGGCGAGGGCGGCTGCCCCGAAGCGCCTGGAGATGATCGACATCCAAATTCCTTTCACTAGCCTTCGCCTTTCGCGGCGACCATTGCGTGGCCGGACACACGTTCGGGGAAAACGGACCGACGATGTTCGCCACGCCCCTCATCACCACCGAAAACGGCGAGATATTGACCCCTTGGGGCTCATATCGCGAACGGGGGGCGGGCGCCAGAGCCGAGTTAGCGCTTGCCCGTACTTACATTGGCTGCGTTGCCAAAATTCAACGCATTTGGCCGCCAGAAAGTAAATGCCGTTGGTTAATTCGCTGCGGCTGATGTGACGCCTGCCAGACCCTGCTCTAGTCTTGAGCCCATGCTTCCGACTCTGATTCGCACTCTGCTCGTCGTCGCCGCTGCGCTCCTGTCGCCACAGGCGCCGGCGCACGCGGCCGACGCTGCGCCCGGCTCCGGCCCGCGACATGGAATCGCCATGCACGGCGATCCCGCGTTGCCGCCGGATTTCACCCATCTCCCTTACGTTAACCCCGACGCGCCGAAGGGCGGGCGCCTGACGCTGGGGTTTCAGGGAACCTTCGACGGGTTGAATCCATTCAACCTCAAGGCCGGGTCCACGGCGCAAGGCCTCGTCGGCCCGGTTTACCAGACGCTCATGATGCGCTCACTCGACGAGCCGTTCACCCTGTATGGCCTCGTGGCGCAAACCATCGAGACAGATGATGCGCGCACGTGGGTCATCTTCCGCCTCAACGAGCGCGCAGCGTTCTCGGACGGCAAGCCGATCACCTCGGCCGATATCCAGTTCACATTCGAGTTGCTGCGCAAGAGAGGGCGACCGCAGCATCGCGCCGCCTACGGGCAGGTGAAGTCTGTGGAAACGCCGGACGCCCGCACCATTCGCTTTGACCTCGCAGGCGCAAACGACCGCGAGCTTCCCATGAATCTCGCGCTGATGCCGGTGCTGCCAGCGCACGCGACCAACGTTGCGAAGTTCGACGAGGCGACGCTGGAAATACCCGTCGGCTCTGGCCCCTACATCATCCGTGAGGTGCGTCCGGGCGAAGCCCTGCGGCTGGAGCGCAATCCAGCCTACTGGGCCAAGGATCTGCCCGTGCACCGGGGGCTATACAACTTCAATGAGATCCGCATCGACTATTTCCGTGATGCGGCGAGCCTCTACGAGGCGTTCCGCGCCGGCGTGGTTGATTACCGCGAGGAGACAAACCCCACGCGGTGGCTCACGGGTTACGATTTCCCCGCCATTCGCAACGGCCGGATGATCCGGGACAGCCAACCGCTTGGCGGCGCGAAAGGAATGCAGGGCTTCGCCTTCAACACACGCCGCGCGATCTTCAACGATGTGCGCGTGCGCGAGGCTCTCACCCACGTTTTCGATTTCGAGTGGATCAACGCCAACCTCTACGGCGGCCTCTATCGCCGCACGCGCTCGTTCTTCGACGAAACGGAACTCGCCTCCTCCGGCGCGCCGGCGAGCGCGCGCGAACGCGCCCTGCTCTCACGCTGGCCCGGCCTCGTGCGAGAGGACATACTGGAAGGCAAGTGGACGCCCCCCGTCAGCGACGGGTCGGGGCGCGACCGCGCCAACGCCCGCAAGGCGCTGGAGTTGTTGCGCGAGGCTGGATGGACGATCCAGAACGGCGTTCTCAAGCGCAGGGGCGAACCCTTTGTGTTCGAGATCATGGTGCATGATCGCAATCAGGAGCGGCTGGCGCTGAACTATTCCGAATCGCTGCGGCGCATCGGCATCGAGGCGCGGGTGCGGCAGGTGGATCAGGTGCAGTACCAGCGCCGTCGCCAGAAGTTCGACTTCGACATGATGATGGGGACGTGGCTCGCGTCCAACTCACCCGGCAACGAGCAGCGCAACCGATGGTCCTCGGCGGCGGCGAAGATGGAGTCCTCGTTCAATCTCGCGGGCGCCTCATCTGCGGGCCTCGACGCCCTGATGGCGGAGATCGTGGGAGCCCGCAGTCGTGAGGACTTTGTCGCCGCGGTGCGCGCGTTCGACCGCGCGCTGCAATCCGGCTTCTACATCATTCCGCTCTTCCATGCGGGTGAGCAGTGGTTCGCCCATATGGCTTATCTCAAACGGCCGGAACGACTTCCCCGCTTCGCCGCGCCGCTGTTCGGAGCTACGCTTGACGCATGGTGGCGCGAGCCTGCGCCGCAACCGCAATGACAACAGGAGCGCAGCCGATGACCGGGCAGCAGACGCCGAAAGCCCAGGGCAAACCAAGGGTGACCGTCGATATCGTGTCCGATGTGGTTTGCCCGTGGTGCTATGTGGGCAAGCGCCGCCTTGAGGATGCGCTGGCGATGACCCCGGATCTCGAAATCGACCTGCGCTGGCGCCCATTTCAGCTTGACGCGACCATCCCGCCCGGCGGGATCAGCCGTGAGGAGTACGTGAACCGCAAGTTCGGTCCGGAGCGCGCGAAGGAGATCTACGACCGGATCAGGGGCGTCGGGGCAGAGGTGGGCATCCCCTTCGCGTTCGAGAAGATCACACGCTCGCCGAACACCCTCGACGCCCACCGCGTGCTGCGCTGGGCGCTGGAGGCCGGGTGTCAGGAGATGCTCAAAGAGCGGCTGCTCAAGCTCTATTTCGTCGAAGGCGCCGATGTGGGCGACCATGACGTGCTCGCCCGAGCGGCAGCCGATTGCGGCATGGATGCGCAGGCCGTGCGCGCGCGCCTCGCCACGGATGAGGACGTGGACGCCGTGCGCGCCGACATCGACGCGGCGCAGCGGATGGGCGTCAATGGCGTGCCGTTCTTCATCATCAATGGTCGCTACGGCGTCTCGGGCGCGCAGCCCGGAGAGGCGCTCGCGCAGGCGTTTCGGCAAGCGAGCACGGATGGAGAGCCCTGAAGCTCCTCCCCCCGTCTGAACGCAAAAAAGGCGGCCCGTGAGCCGCCTTTTCATCAAGCGTAAGCGCGCGCGATCAGCGCGTCATGCTGGCGACTTCCGCCGCAAAGTCCGACTCGACCTTCTCGATGCCCTCGCCGAGCGCGTAGCGCACAAAACCCTTCAGCGTCACCGGGGCGCCGGCGGCCTTGGCGGATTCCAGCACCACCTGGCCGATGGTCTTGTTGGCGTGCTCCGCATGGATCGAGGGCTGCTCGATCAGGCAGACTTCCTTGTAGTAGGTCTTGAGACCGGACTCGACGATCTTGTCGAGCACGTTGGCGGGCTTGCCGGCATTCTTCTCGCGCAGCACGTTCTTCTCGCGCTCGACCACAGCCTGATCGAGGCCGGTGGGGTCCAGAGCGAGCGGCGAGGCTGCGGCCACGTGCAGGGCGATCTGGCGGGCGAGACCCGCCAGCGCGTCGGCAGAGCCAGTGGTCTCGAGCGCGACGAGCACGCCGATCTTGCCGAGGCCGTCGGCAATGGCGTTGTGCACATAGCTGCCGACGATGCCCTGCGACACCTCAACGGACGCAACACGACGCAGCGTCATGTTCTCGCCGATGGTGGCGATGGCGTTTGCAATAGCGGAGTCGACCGTGCCGCCAGCGGGGAAGCCGGCCGCCTTGATCGCCTCGACGTCCGTCAGGTTCTTTTCCTGCGAGACGGCGGCGATGCCGCGCACGAGGCCCTGGAAGTCGGCGTTGCGCGCGACAAAGTCCGTCTCGGAGTTCACCTCGACGGCGACGCCGCGCGTGCCGGCGACGGCGACCGCCACCAGGCCTTCAGCCGCAACGCGGCCGGACTTCTTGGCGGCCTTGCTGAGACCCTTCTTGCGCAGCCAGTCGATGGCGCCCTCGATGTCGCCGGCGGTCTCGTTGAGCGCTTGCTTGCAATCCATCATGCCTGCGCCGGTCTTCTCGCGCAGTTCCTTCACCATCGCGGCGGTGATGTTGGCCATGGCCATTGTCCTTTCGCTGGGGACGCGTCCGCACGCGCCCTATCGGAACCGAATGTCGGAGTCATGACGCGCGCAGCAAGGCCGCGCGCGCCAGAGTGCCTGATTGAAAAAAGTTAGCCGGCGATCAGGGCGCGCGCCTGATCAACCCAATTGTCGCGAACGATGCGGCCGTTGAGCTTTAGATCCGCATCCACCTTGGCGACGTCGTCAGCGGTCATCGCGACGAGCTGCCAGTAGTGGAAAATGCCAGCATCGTTCAGCTTCTTCACAAGCTGCGGGCCAACGCCCGGCAGCTTGGCGAGGTCGTCCGGCGCGCCGCGCGGAGCGACGAGCAGCTCAAACACCTCGGACGAGGCGCTGACGACGCCATCAGCCGCCGGCAGATCCTCCTCCACCGGAGCCTCGCTGGCGCCGATGTCGTAGCCCGACGAACCCTGAGCGCGGGAGATGCCATCGATCGCAGCGCGGGCGATGAGATCGCAATAGAGCTGGATCGCGCGGCCGGCGTCATCGTTGCCGGGAACCGGGAACGCGATGCCGTCCGGATCGCAGTTGGTGTCCAGAATGGCCGCAACCGGGATGCCGAGGCGGTTCGCCTCCTTGATCGCCAGCTGCTCCTTGTTGGTATCGATCACGAAGATCAGGTCGGGCGTGCCGCCCATGTCCTTGATGCCGCCCAGAGCGCGCTCAAGCTTGTCGCGCTCGCGGGAGAGCATCAGGCGCTCCTTCTTGGTGAGGCCAACCGCGCCGGCGGCCAGCGCTTCCTCAACCTTGCGCAGGCGCTGGATCGACGCGGAAATCGTCTTCCAGTTGGTGAGCATTCCGCCGAGCCAACGGGCGTTGATGTAGTACTGCGCCGACTTGCGGGCGGCGTCGGCGATCGAATCCGCCGCCTGGCGCTTGGTGCCGACGAGCAGCACGCGACCGCCCTTGGCCACCGTGTCGGACACGGCCTTCAGCGCCTGGTGCAGCAGCGGCACGGTCTGGGCGAGGTCGATGATGTGAATGTTGTTGCGCGCGCCGAAAATGAACGGCGCCATCTTCGGGTTCCAGCGATGCGACTGGTGGCCGAAGTGCGCGCCCGCCTCGAGGAGCTGGCGCATGGAAACGTCGGGAAGTGCCATATGCTTTGTTCTCCGGTTTGACCTCGGCGGACAGCGGACGGGAAACCCGCCACCGGAGCGACCCTTGAAACAGGGCCGCCTTTTCGAGAAATCCGCCTGTGGGATGCGCGGCGCTTCTAGTGCATAGGCGCGAGGAATGCAAGTCGGGCGCGGGCCGGGCGGAATGAGCCCCCGTCCCCCATCCGCCTTTCACCCCCGGCCTCTTGTGCTAGACTCGCAGCGAGAGCCGTGGAGCGCCGGCGCGCGAGAACTTTTGCCAGGAGTGTTTGCAATGAGCGGCTGGGTCGTCGTTGGTCTTCTGGCGCTGGCGAGCGTGTGGCTGATTGTTTCCTTCAACACGCTGGTCGCCCTGCGCCAGCGGGTCAATCAGGCGTTCGCCGACATCGACGTGCAGCTGCGCCAGCGCCACGATCTCATCCCCAACCTGGTCGAGACGGTGAAGGGCTACGCAGCCCACGAGCGGGCGACGCTGGACGCTGTGATCGCCGCCCGCAACAGCGCCGTGGCGGCGGCAGGCGCGGGCCCCGCCCAACAGGGGGCTGTCGAGGGCGCCCTCACCGGCGCGCTGGGGCGCTTGTTCGCACTCGCGGAGGCCTACCCCGACCTCAAGGCCAACACGAATTTTCAGCAGCTTCAGCTCGACCTTTCGGATGTTGAGAACAAGCTCGCAGCCGCGCGGCGCTTCTTCAACAATGCGGTCTCCGAGTACAACGCCGCGATCCAGAGCTTCCCCGCCCTGCTCTTCGCCGGCGCCATGGGTTTTGGCCATCGCGACTTCTTCGATCTGGGCGATGACCGCGCCCGGCTCGATGCGCCGCCGCAGGTGAAGTTCTGAGCGAGACGGCGCGCGCAATCTGACGTCCGGGAGCGCTCCATGGGTCCGGCTTTCGGCCTCTACACGCACATTCAGGCGAACCGCCGCCGCTCCGCATTCTTGCTGGCGGCGCTGTTTTCACTCGTCTTCCTTCTGACCTTGGCCGGCGCGCTGGTGGGCGCGGCGATGGTCGTGGAGGCTGATTTCGCAGGCTACGTGCAGCTCGCGGCGCACACGACACTCGCCCACTCCCCGTTCGTGGCGCTGGGGGTCGCCGCGTGGGTTGCGCTCGCATGGAGGTTCAATCAGGCCCTGATCGCGCTTGCCGTGCCCTCTCATGGGCTCAGCCGCGCCGAGCAGCCGCAGCTTTACGCCATGCTGGAAACCTTGTGCGTCTCGCGCGGCATGACAATGCCGAAGCTCGCCATTGCAGAGACGACGGCGCTGAATGCGTTCGCCTCCGGCGTCAACGAGCAGCAATACACGATCACCTTTACCCGCGGGCTGATCGACGCGCTTGAGCCGCACGAACTTGAGGCCGTCATGGCGCATGAGCTGACGCACATCCGCAACGGCGACGTGCGGATGATGGTGATCGCGATGATTATCGCGGGCGCGGTGTCGTTCTTTTGCGAACTGTTTTTCCGCATCGCAGGGCGCGGCGGGCCCCGGCTCGGGGACACTGGATCAGGCGACCGCAAGAAAGGCGGCGCAGCGGGCGCCATCGCCCTCGCCTTTCTGGTCGTCGCGGCGGCATGGGCGCTGTCGTTGATGATCCGGCTGATGCTTTCGCGCACCCGCGAGTATCTCGCCGACGCCGGCGCGGTGGAGCTCACCAAGAACCCGGATGCGATGATTTCAGCGCTGCGCAAGATCTCCGGCAAGGGCGAGATCGAAGGCGCCACATCCGGCGTGATGGAGATGTGTCTCGACAATCCGCGTTCGGGATTTGCGGATCTGTTTTCGTCGCATCCGTCGATTGAGGATCGAGTGGAGGCGCTGGTGAAGTTTGCGGGCGGAGCGCAAACCTGAAGGCGGCGCTGGACCGCGCGCCACACCCCCGGACGCGGAGCGATCCGGGGCCCCGCGCGCAACTTGTTTACATCGTTATTGAGAAGGCCCTCACCCGGTTTGCTTCGCAAACCACCCTCTCCCACTTCATGGGAGAGGGATTCGCGCACGTTAGCTTGTGCGATATGACATAGGTGCAATCCTGCGGGATTAGCTTCCCTCTCCCATGAAATGGGGGAGGGTCGGCGCCGGATGGCGCCCGGGAGGGGGCGAGCGCCAACCGGACCGCACGCCACATCCCCGGACGCCACTTATTTACATTACTATTGACAAGGCCCTCACCCGATTTGCTTCGCAAACCACCCTCTCCCACTTCATGGGAGAGGGATAAGCGCACGTTGTTAGCAGCAAAAACTACACGTGCTCCACCGCCACCACGCCGGGAATGGCCTTGATGGCGCCAGCGATCTGCGGGCTCACCTGAAAACGGCCGGGGAGTTTGACTTCCACTTCGCTGTTTTCGCGATCCAGCATGATGACGAGCGACACCTCGCCTTCGCCGCGCGTGGCAAGCCGGGCCGAAAGCGGGCGCGATGAGCACCGCTGGCGATGGTCACATCGCGCCCCGAAGAGTGCCGCTGTCGATTAACAACAAGATCGCCAAAACACCAATTACAATCAAAGTGTACGCGTTATCTACGCGTACACTGCCAGCGATCTCGAAGCCTGGCGTTTAGAAGCCTGAGATTAGAAGATCCTCAGCGCCAGCCGCTAATAGCAAAGATCGACAGCCAGCCGGCCACCAACAATATTTGGGTCCACAAATCACGGTTTAATTCATCATCAACCAAAGGCCTCAACAACCGCCATCTTTCGGCTGCATTGACGAGAAGTTCGCGCGCGTTGTTTCTGCGTGCGTTTTGAGTGATCTCAAAGCCCGGCATCTGCAGAATCAGATTCACGAGGCCCTCAGGTCTCATGTTTAGCCGAAAATGTCTCATATTTCGTTGTGCGATCAGAATTGTGTTTTGCAATCCATGCAGGGGTAAATTCCCATTTCTATAGTCTTGAACGTTTAGAAAGATCATGCGCACTTGAAATCCAAAGTAGCTCCTCAAATCTCCGACTCCTCCCGGCGGAAATATAGACCGTTGCCCGATCAAATAATTGGCCATATTGCTAGCGAAATCTTCTCCCTCCTCACCTTCAAACTGTCGATTATACAGTCTCAACACCTCATCGACTTCTTGGTCGGTCGGGTCGGTGCGCCCGTTCATCCGATGCGCAATCCTGTTCAACGCATCTATAAATCCCCGATTCAATGGAGCGCCACTGACAAGGCCAGCGTTCGTTTCATATTGGGTATCACCGGGGTTCGCGCCAGCGGCTGATCGTTCGCCAACAATGAGCGATCGCCCGCGGGCAGGGTGATCATGAAGCTGCAAGCCAGCGACGGCCAACATGCGCTTAACAAGACCGCCCATTGTCTTGTTATCAGACAGGCGCAGGATGTTGTCGTGGACGCGATCCGCAAATGGCCTCGACTCCTTTTTGGAGTTGGCAATAGCCTTGGCGCCTATTTTCTTGATCAATCCGCCCAGAAGCAGGGTACTCTCGGTCGCGACGATTTTGCCTTCCTTGTTTCTGAAAGCGAAAGGCAAGTTATTCCAGTCATGCTTCTCAATGTGTAGGCACTCGGCGCGGAACTTATCCATCACCTTCACGAGGGTCTTGAAATCCTGGCTGAAGAAGCTCTGCGTCGATTTAAAAACCCTCGACGCCCCTGAGGGGCCGCGCACCGGGAGATGAACCTTGCCGTTGCTGTCCAGATAGGCGAGGCCGTTCAGACGCCAGCCCGTCAGCCGCTTTCCGTCCTTGTATATCTCATAGGAAATTGCCTGGGCCCGCCACGGATACTTCTGGCCCTTGATCGGAGGGGACTGGCGCCAGCGAATGACAACCCGCCCGGTGGTTCCCAAAGTAAACGAGCCAGACTGCATATAGGTGCCGTTGTAGGTGATCCCCGTCCCGGGCCCCGAGTTCCTCGCCGTTTCAGACGTTTGGAGGGGCTGCATCGCTACAGCTTCCGACTGTTCGACCAGATTGTCGGACCCGGACGATGTTGCGGCAAAATCCTCCGCAAGCAGAGCCTGCTCCAAAAGATTTTCGGAAATGACGTTGGCGTCGTCAGGCGACGGCGAGGACTCAGTCAAGCTCGGAAAATTTTCCTCATTATCTGACATATTTCACTCCCAAAAAGGTAAATGAATAGAGCTTAGGAATATTACCCTATTTTGGAGGCATGTCAAGTGGCTTCCCGGTCTGCTCGGGACGTGATTCATCGCGACAGGCGTTTTGCCGCCTGCCCTGCCGTCGATACTGACGTTCAATCCGAAAACAGCCCGAGGCTACACGTGCTCCACCGCCACCACGCCGGGAATGGCCTTGATGGCGCCAGCGATCTGCGGGCTCACCTGAAAACGGCCGGGGAGTTTGACTTCCACTTCGCTCTTTTCGCGATCCAGCATGATGACGAGCGACACCTCGCCCTCGCCGCGCGTGGCAAGGCGGGCCGAAAGCGACGGCAACGGCTCCTCATCGCGCACAAAAATGCGCAGCCCCTTCTGAACGCGGTTAGCCGCCAGATCCAGCGGCTCGGCGGTGACAATACGGGCGCGCACGTCCTCGCCCTCAACGGCGGCCTGCAGAGTCACCAGCACGACTGACCCCTTCTCCAGCATGTCGCGATACTGGTTCAGGGCCTCCTGAAACATGATGGCCTCATACTGCCCGGATGCGTCGGACAGGGTCACGATGCCCATCTTGTTGCCGGACTTGGTTCGCCGCTCCTGCCGGTCGAGCACAGTGGCCGCAAGCCGCGCGGATGAGGCGCCCTTCTTCACCGCGCGGGCGAAATCCGACCAGCGCTCGACGCGCAGCCGCTTCAGCACGGACTCGTAATCATCCAGCGGGTGGCCGGACAGGAAAAAGCCGACCGCCTCGAACTCACGCCGCAGCCGCTCGGCCGGCGGCCACGCCGGTGGGCGCGGCAGCTTCAAGGGGCCCGCGTCTGCGCCTTCCGAAAACAGGCCGGATTGGCCCGCAGCGGCCTCCGCCTGCGTGCGGTTGGCGACAGCAAGCACGGTCTCGATGCCGGCGAACGCGCGCGCGCGATCCGGCTCCAGTTCATCGAATGCGCCGGCGGCCGCGAGGCTTTCGAGCACCTTCTTGTTGACCTCGCGGGGATTGAGGCGCCGCGCCAAATCACCGAGATCGGCGAAGGGGCGCCCGCCACGGGCGGCGACAAGCGCCTGCGCCTGCCCCTCGCCAACGCCCTTCACAGCGGAGAGCGCGTAGCGGATGACATAACCGCCCTGCCCGTCCGGCTGAACCTCGAAATCAACGCCCGAATGATTGATCGACGGCGGCTCCACCTTGATGCCAAGGCGGCGCGCCTCGTTGCGAAACTCGGCCAGTTTGTCGGTGTTGCCCTTGTCGAGGGTCATCGACGCTGCGAGGAACTCCACCGGATAGTTCGCCTTGAACCAGCCAGTCTGGTAGGCGATCAGCGCGTACGCAGCCGCGTGGCTTTTGTTGAAGCCGTAGTCGGCGAACTTCGCCAGCAGGTCGAAGATCTCGTTCGCCATGCTCTTCGCGATGCCGCGATCAACCGCGCCCGTGACGAAGCGATCGCGCTGGGCGTCCATCTCCGCCTTGATCTTCTTGCCCATGGCGCGGCGCAGCAGGTCGGCTTCGCCGAGCGAATAGCCCGACAGCACCTGCGCAATTTGCATCACCTGCTCCTGGTAGATGATGACGCCGAAAGTTTCCTTGAGAATTGGCTCGATCAGCGGGTGAATGTAATCCGCCTTCTGCTCTTCATGCTTCACGGCGCAGTAGACGGGGATGTTGGCCATGGGGCCGGGACGATAGAGCGCCACGAGAGCGACAATATCCTCCAGCCGGTCGGCGCGCATTTCGGCGAGCGCCTTGCGCATACCGGCGCTTTCCACCTGGAACACGCCCACCGTCTCGCCGCGGCCCAGCATGTCGTAGGTGCGTTTGTCGTCGAGGGGGATCTTGTCCACCTCCACATCGACACCGCGCTGTTTCAGCAGAGCGACCGTCGTTGAAAGCGTTGTCAGCGTTTTGAGGCCGAGGAAGTCGAACTTCACCAGCCCCGCAGGCTCAACCCATTTCATGTTGAACTGGGTCGCCGGCATATCCGAGCGCGGATCGCGATACAGCGGCACCAGCTCCTCGAGCGGCCGGTCGCCGATGACGATGCCGGCGGCGTGCGTCGAGGCGTTGGAGTAAAGCCCCTCAAGCTTCTTGGCGATGTCGATAAGGGCGCGCACCTGCTCGTCGGTCTCGCAGGCTTCGCGCAGGCGCGGCTCGCCCTCAACCGCTTCCGCCAGCGTCACGGGCTTTGCCGGGTTTTGCGGCACCAGCTTGGCGAGCTTGTCGACCTGACCGAGCGACATTTGCAGCACGCGCCCGACGTTGCGCATCACGCCGCGCGCGAGGAACGAGCCGAAGGTGATGATCTGCGCCACGCGATCCTCGCCATAGCGGCGGCGCACATACGCGATCACCTCGTCACGGCGCGTCTGGCAGAAGTCGATGTCGAAGTCGGGCATCGACACGCGTTCAGGATTGAGAAAACGCTCGAACAGAAGCCCGAAGCGCATCGGATCGAGATCGGTGATGGTGAGCGACCACGCCACCAGAGAGCCCGCGCCCGAACCGCGCCCCGGCCCCACGGGAATGCCCTGCGACTTCGCGTACTTGATAAAATCAGACACGATCAGGAAGTAGCCGGGGAACTGCATCTTGATGATGATGCCCAGCTCGAACTCAAGCCGCTTTGCATAATCCTCGCGCGTCAGCCCGGGCGCGCAGCCATGGATCTCAAGACGCGCGTCCAGCCCCTCTTCCGCCTGACGGCGCAACTCGGCGACCTCATCCAGCGGCGCGCCGTCAAGCGATGTGAAGCGCGGCAGGATGGGCGGGCGGGTGCGCGGGCGATAGCTGCAGCGCAGGGCTACCTCGACGGAGCGCTCCAGCGCCTCCGGCAGATCGGCGAACAGCGCGCGCATCTCGTCGCGAGTCTTGAACCGATGCTCGGGAGTGAGCTGGCGGCGCTCGTCCTCGCTGACCACGGCGCCGTCCGCAATGCACAGCAACGCGTCGTGGGCCTCATAGTCCGAGCGGGCGGCGAAGTACGGCTCGTTGGTGGCCACCAACGGCAGACCGCGGCGATAGGCGAGATCAACGAGGAACTGCTCCGCGGTCTTCTCATGCGGCAGGCCGTGGCGTTGCAATTCGACATAGAGCTTGTCTTTGAACAGGCTCGCGAGCCGCTCGACGCGCTCGGCGGCGTTGTCGCCGCGCCCGCCCGCAATCAACTGGTTGATGGCGCCGGCGGGGCCGCCTGTCAGGGCGATCAGCCCGGCGGCGTTTTCCTCAAGGCGCGAGAACAGCACGTGCGGCAGATCTCCGGGCGCGGGCTCGGTCCACGCGCGGGAAGCCAGACGCATCAGGTTCGCGTAGCCCTCCTCCGTCTGTGTAATGAGCACGAGGCCGCCGCGCCCTGCAGCAGGATCATCCACCCGGGCGCCAGGCCGGCGGGCCTCGCCGAAATCCACAGTGAGCTGGCAGCCGATGATCGGCTGAATGCCCTCCTTCGAGACCTTCTCGGAAAACTCGAGCGCGCCAAACAGGTTGTTGGTGTCGGTGATCGCCAGAGCCGGCTGCTCGTCCGCCTTCGCAAGCTTGATGAGATTAGCGATGGTGAGAGCGCCCTCGCGCAGGGAGAACGACGTATGCGCGTGCAGGTGGACGAAGCCCACCGCCTGCGTCACCCTTTTGATATCCAGCCCGCCGCCGTCCTGCATCCCTGATCCTCCGCAGCGTGATACTCGCGGATTCCGCCGGCTGACGCGACCCCGGGCCGCCCCTTATCCCCGGCCGGATGCCCCGCCAGCCGGATGAAGCGGAAAACCGCCCTGGGAACGTCGCCCGCAGGCGCCTCAGCCTTCCTCAGGCTCGCTCAGGCGCGCCGGGGTTCGTCATCTCCGGCAAGCGCGCCAAACCCGACGCTGCTCTGCAAGCTCTCAGCGCGGCGCGATCAGAAGAATGGCGCCAACGAAAACACCCAGCGCGCTCAATTCGACGAAGCCACCAATCAACCGGATCAACATGGTACGTCTCCCGCGTTCTCTCTCAGTGCATTAATTGTACACTTTTTGTTCTAGTTATCCAACGTGGACGGTGTGTATGGTTAATACTTTGTGGTGGTGGACGCTCCATAATTATTTGACCCGGGATTTGGACGCTCCATAATTATTTGACCCGGGATTAGCCGGGACTAGCCGGTTGTGAACGGGAGAGCGCCGGTTGGGCGTCCGATCAAACGCACGGGTCAGGCCACCCGCTGGCGCCTTTTGGCCGCCGCCCGCGCGGCCTTGCGGCGGTTTCTTGTCTGACCACGGAATTTGCCCCCGCGAAGGTGCGTCATAAACCGTGCGATCCCGCTCTTGCTTGGCGCGCGCTCGGGACCGAATCGCCTGACGCATTCCGTCGCCATGGCGATCACGCCCATTCTTCCGAAGAGGCTCCGAACGTGGGTGGCGACGTCAGGGCGCTTTTCCCACCAGGGGCGAACGAACCGGGGAACCTCTTGAACGGGCCTTGAAGGATCATTCATCGCGTTTCGAACCCATCGTGCAACGCGCCCGGAGAGCGTATCAGGTTAGAGGATTGACGCACTGCCGCCGCCGCTCGTTCGGTAAGGGAACCTATTCCGGCGAGCCCGGCGCGAATTTCGTTCACAAGGTCGCGGGTCTGCTCGAGCCTCGAAAGGTTCACGTCAGGGCTCACCGTCACATTAAGAGCGGACTGTATGTGTTCGCCCGTTTCGCTGGCCACAGTCTTCACGCCTTCGAATGGCGAGCCGGCGACGGCCCCGCCAGCGGATGGGAGCAGACGTTCGCGCTCATGCGCGCGCTTCTCGGCAACGTCCGCACCGCTGATCCTGCGCCAGACGCGGTTAAGGCGATCGAGCGTCCCTTCATTGAGCCGTGCGACGGGATCATAGCCCTCGGGCATCATCGGCTTAGGCGCGGCTGCAAATGCAGCGTCGATAGCGTACTGGCTTGCGAGCGTCCCCGCGCCCAACACAACGCCTCTAGCGAGAGACTGCCCTATGCTCTTGAGCGCTTGCGCAGCTCCCGGCGTTTCAGCGACGGCGTCCGAGACACCTTTCCCAAGATCTCCGATTACGACCGACGCGCCCTTAACGCTATTCCACCAACCGCCGACGCCCGCGTTGACCCGGGAGAGGAATGAAGATTGCTGCGAGGCAAGGGCGTAGGTAGTCGCCGCCAAACCGATCTGTTGCCAGTAGGACGCGGCGGTCGCGCCAAAGGAGGCGATTTCCGATCCGGCGTTCCACAACGTAGCGCCTGTTCCGGTCATGCCCGGCGCCAATTGCATGACGCTGTCGGCCACCGAGTACCCGCGCCCCTTCAGTTCGTTCGACCTTCTCTCACCAGAGAGCTGCGTTGTGCCCAGCGTTATCGCAGCCGCCTCTCTCTGTGCAGCCAGCGCGCGGGCAGAAGCGTCGGTTGTCGAACTTTGCAACGCGTACGCCTCGGCAAGCTCGCGCTCAGCGTCTGTGCGCGATGGCATGTAGCGACCGATCTGACCCCGCTTGTCGATCCATTGCTGGGCCGCCTGCCGGGCCTCCATGTTTCCGAAGACCCCCGAAAGCGCTTCGTTCGCCTTCACGGGATCCATAGCCTTGAAGCGGTCTGCAATCGCGTTCAAAAGATCGAAGAGCGGATTTGCGCCGCGCATACGCGAACGCTCGATCATCTGACCCGCGTCAATGCCGAACTCATCCCTCAGCTTCTCACGCACGCGGGCATTCGACAGGTCAGAAATCAGGCGTTGGACGCGCTGCGTCGCCGCGCTGGCTTCGAGGTCTTCGCCCGGCAATTGCAGGAACGCTGGGAGGTCAAGGGCCAGCATTTGCGGCGTCAGCCCAAGCTGCCCCGCTTCACCGAGCAGCCGGGGCATTTGCTTCGCCATATCCCGAAGTTCAAACGATCCCGCTTTGCCCTGTGCAAAATTGGCTTTGATAGCCGTAAGCGCTTCTTGGCTCGCAAGTCCTCTTTGAAGATAACGAAGGTAAAGCAGATAAATGTCGGTCGCTTCCGCCTTCGCAGCTTCGGCGATCTTTAGCAGAACCGGCTCCGCTTGGCTTAATTGCCCCGCGAACTGGGCGCCGCCCTTGGAAAGAAATGCGCGATTGCCAGCCACGATCTTGCGCCAGTCAACGCCCTCGCCTTTTGAAAGGCCCAGAACCCGCGTTTGAAGATCTGCTACGCTCCCCTCTGCTCCAGCAGCTTTCAGGTCAACAATCTGGCGCTCGAATTCGACCGCCGCCCCCGTCGCCGCGCGAATGGGCGCGCCAAGTTCATAAGCCGTTTGGGCAACGTTTTGCAGGCCTTGTATCGACTGTGAAAGCCTCGCCTGACGGTCGATCAACCCGTCAATGGTGCGCTGATAACTCTCTGCCGCTCGCTGAGCAGCAAAGAAGTCGTCAGCGGTGCGCTTCATACCGCCTCCGACGGGTGGCTCCATAGCTTTGTGGGCGCCCTTGGCGGTGTCCTCCAGTCGCTTTACTTGATCAATAACCGACCTGACCGGGGCGGTTGCTTGATCAACTAGCGTCAGAAGCATTTCGATTGAAAGTTTGCTCACGGCTAAAACCAGTCTTTCGCTCTCTGATGCGCAAGCGCACGCATGCGCATGCGCATCAGAGTGTGAAGGTCAAGGGCGCGCAATTCCGAAAGGCTGAAAGGATATGAAAGGCCGATGTCACTCACGAGTTCGAAGAACGTCAGCGGGCATCGGCCATAAACTCCCCCACTGCGTTCATGATCCGCGTTTGATCCCCAGCGCTCATCCGGGAGAACACCTCATCTGTCCAGCCCGTAAGCGCAATGGCCAAATTCTTCATCTCGGCAAGGCTAAACCCGCCCTTGATATGCAACTCGATATCGCGCCCTGTTGGAACGCGGATCTTCGCGACCTTGTACTCGTTTCCAAAGAGGATGAATGGCCGGGACAGGGATACGAGCGCCGGCTCCCAGTCTTCCCCCTTATCGAAGTTCGGGACATAAGGCGCGTTTTCATTCGACATGAATCTATCCTTTCGAAAAAGTTGAGCGTGGAAAGCTGAAAGGCGCGACTTATGCGAGGGGCGGGTAGGTCTAACCACCCCTCGCAAAGCCGCACATTGTCTCCCGAAACGCCACCGGGTCAGGCGACGTAGTGCGAGACGATCAACTCGGCGGAGCCTGCCCAGATGTTGTCGGAAGCTTCGACAACCTGCCGCTGGAGAATTCGTCTGGCGTGTCCCTCCAGGGCAGGCGGCACAACCAGCGCGTTCGGAACGATCCCAAGGGCACGCCCGTTGCGATCCGCCCGTATTCTGGACATGGCGTTTCGGGCTGCCTCATAGTTGAACTCCGTCAAAGGCTGCCGCGACATGAAGGCGGTCTGCCAAAGCCCAAGGCCCGCCGCGCCGCGCCCGCGCACGCCATAGACGTATTCGTCCTTGAACATCACGTGTTCGTCGTTCGGGCTTGTGAGCGACTGAAACTCAAACGGCAAGCGCTCCTGCCAGATGAGCGGCTTGACCACTTGGGAAGTGTCGAGCAAAAACCATGCGGGGCCTGCACCGGTCTCATAGTTGCTCACCATTTCGACCGAACCGTTGGGACGGACGACAGGGTGATCCTTGTCAAAGAAATTCTGCCCATCGTAGCACATCATGCGATAGCCTTCGGCAAGTAGGCCGAAGACAAGTTCATCCGGGAACAAAGCCGTCTGCCGCCCCAAGTGACGGAAAAGTGGCGCCATGAGACCGACAGTATCGTCCTCGATGGTCTCGCGCTTGACGGAAACCGTGTTCTCGAACTTCTTGTTCTCCAGAGTGAAGCCGTGCGTCCCAAGCTGATGGACAACGCGATCTCCAACCCACTCGCGGATGGCGGGCATTTCGCCGAGCCAACCATAAATTTCCTTCGCCGTTGCGCTCTTGGTTTCCATGGCGACCTCGCGCCATTGGGCTGGCGCCCCAGCGAAACCATCATTGAACAGCGCCTTGAAACCGGTAAAAACACGGTCCAGCATCCCAGCATCAATTTTCATAGCAAACCCTCTTGTTTCATCTTCGCCTTCTCATAAAAGACGGTCCTGCGATGGCACCCAACGGCGCGCGCGATAGCATTCGCGCTACCGCCTTTCATCAATTCCTCGCGTAGGCGTTTGCGCCTCATGACAAACGCACTGCATTCGCCGAGCGGGATTTGAACCTCGTCTCCCATAGGAAAGAGGTCTGCGACCTTCAGCGCCGTTTCCCAACCCAAAGCGACGGCAAGCCAGTGATCCTCGCCAACCTTCCGAAGCCGTTTCACAGTCGGCATAACAACTCGCTGCCCCCCGCAAAAACGTTGAAGCGCGGCAAGAGCCTCCGGACCCGCAACATCGGCGATGGTCTCGGCAATCGGCTCCCAATCGGGTTTCACGGCCCATCCGCTCACTGCTCAATCCTTCCGGCTTCGCCAGCGGCGCTCGCGGCGCTCGGCGCTGGCGCCGCCGCCGGAGTGCAAATTCTCCGGCGGCGGGCTCCGAGTTTCGCTCGCCTCGCTTTGGACCTGCCCGAAGGCGCGATGGATCAACCACCTTCAGAACCCCAAAGCGACCGAACCTCAGCGTGCCCAACATGCCGGTGTGACGGCGCGAGCGTCATGGTGAATGTATTCACTGGGAAATGGCGGGATCTCGCGCGCGCGGAACGGGGCGAGAGGGGCTGAGAAAGGGCCGAGAGCGCCAGCCGACAGACAGCGGCGGAACGATGGCCGCTGGCGCGCCCGGCCGAGGCCCGAGGCGGAAAATGGCCAGCGGCTCCAGAAATGGCCGTAGAGGCCCTTTTGAGCCCGGGGGGCTATGGAGGGGCGGAAAATTCTTTAAAAGCGATCTTAAAAGGGTCTGAGCCCCGGCGCGGGGCATTCGGCCCGAGCAGGATAGACCGGAGCCCCCCGAAACGACGTCGCCCGGCCCCAAAGGGACCGGGCGACGAGTTATCATGCATGAAGGCCGACGCCAAACTGCGAGAACTACCCGGGCGGCGACCATATCAGCCGCCCCCGCACGTACGTCGGCTCAAGATGTCGTCTTTTCCTTAGCGATCAGGTACAAGCAGTCCGTGTCCCCCCTCGCATTATCCACCTGTTCTTTTATCCAGGTGAGGAGACCCACGCGGCTTTTCAAATCATAGCGTCTGTCAATATTCAAAACGATGTCGGTTTTGATCGCCGCTATCAATGTCTGCAAGCCCATGGCCGCCATGTAGTTGTAAGCTTGCGCCTCCAGTATAGCGGCTTCGGGCATGAAGGCTAGGCGGCCACCTGCTTCCGTCACGCCGTTATCGTAAAGAAAATCTATAGCTTGCATCACGTCGCCAGATTGCAAAGCCATTCTGGCCGCTTTCTCAAAAAGCTCAGGCCGCACGTCGCGGGGGGCTTTCCCCCTATCATCGGTTGAAGCATAATGGGGCTCCGCGTCTTCGTTATCGTGAGCGTCAACCGGTTTGGCGTTTGCGGGCTTTCTCATTGAAATCTCCTTTGTGTTGAAAGTCTTGTTCGAAGGTGTGGATACCCGGCGCGCGCGGTCAGTTGGGGCGCGATTGCGCCAAAGGCCCGGTGAGGATGATGTGGATTGCTGCATCGAACTTCGCGAAGTTCTCCATCGCTCCGGCCACGAAGCTTTCGAGGTTCAGGTGGCCAGACTGTAATGCGGCGACGCCCTCAACGAGCCCGCCCAGTATGGCGCGCTGCTCAACCAGCATGAGCTGCTGTTGAGAGACAGTGAGGCCTTCGAACAGGTCTTCGCCACTCACGACCTTCGCTTTCGCCGCGTCCTCATTGCGCACTCTTTCGCCGGAAAGGACTGTCTCAGCGGTGGACTTTGCATCCGCAATCGCGCGCTCGATCCCGCTTTGGATCGTGGCAAAGGCGCGTTCAAAGTCGCCAGCGCCTTTGCTGGCGAGGACTTCGTCCGCCTTGAATTTTGCGTCAGCGATGGCGCATTCGATGCCGCTTTGAATGGTCGCAAAGGCGCGTTCAAAGTGGCCACCGCGTTTCAAAGCAGCAGCCTCCTTCAGTGACGTTCCAAGGCGCTCTAACAGCTCATATTGCGCCGTGACGATCAAAACGAGTTGCTGCTTCGAAAGCAGCTCGGGGTTCGTAATTCTCATGACCAAACCTCTGTTTTTGTTAAAACAACGCAAGAACGCATACGCAACGGCCCTATGGGGCGAGCAAGCCGAGCGCCTGCTGACCGCCCCTGAGCTGACGCGCCGCAAGGCGCATATGGTCCAGTTGAACCGGCCCCTTCCCGGCATGTTGCTTGGCCGCGCCGAGCAGCGCGACAAGTTCGCGGATGGATGTTTTGTCGCCGTAACGCTCGCCGGCCTCCCGCGCGTCGGGATCCATTACATCGTAGTCCGCCAGCAACAGCCGGTAGTCGTCTCGCAATGGATTAGTCAGCAAGACCTTCATCGCAATGCGACTGTCGATCTGCGCGAAGGCGGATTGCGTCGCATTGGTCCGTTTCAAAAGATCGGGGTTGCCGAACAGGATGACAGGAAGCCCGAACCGCTCCGGAAAATCGACGATCTCGACAAGCACATCGAGGTCGAGGCGTTGCGCCTCATCAATAATGAGGCAGTATCCGCAGTAAGCCTTCTCCGGGAGGCTCCATTCCAGAACCTCGCGCACGTTCGCCGCCGGGCCGTAGCAGCCGCCAATGTCCAGGGCATGACCTATAGCGGCAAGCGCGCGTCGATAGGTCGAATGCCCCTTCGTTGCAGTCACGAGGCGGCAATGATGATAGTTTTTGGAGAGCCACTCCGCCGCCGTGGTTTTGCCGATGCCGGGGCGCCCCAACAAGGCGGCGGCCGATGGGCGCGGGCCGGTGACGAATGCATACGCGGCTTCCGCCTTTGTGATCGTCGAGGTTCTTAAGGGTTTTGCGATGCTCTTCATGCCGCGTCCTCTCCGGTTTTGAAGATCGATTGAAGCGCCGCCAATTGCTCGCGCGCCTCCCGGTCGCTTTCCTCGCTTTCCCGCGCCCGCCGCTGTTTCGCGGTTTCCTTCAGGCCGGCGGCGATGGCTTTGGCGTCATCGGAGGCTGTGACGCGCGCGCCTACTGGCGCTTCAGGCGGCGGTGGAAGCCGTGCGACGGCGTCCTCATGGGCGCGGGCGATGTCAATCTGTGGCGCGCTCGCAAGGTGCGCCAGCGTCGCCCGCCTGTTTCGCTTGGTGGCCTCGGCGCCCCAGCGCGCCCCTTCGGGATCGAGCACGCCGAACTTAGGCTGCGGGCGTGCAATGCCAATCAGACGACCCAGCTCATCCTGGACCGGCAAGCCGTCGTAGCCGTGATATTTCGGCTTGAGGATGATGACGCGCTCTCCGATGTGCGATTTCAATTCGGGGCACGTCCAGAGTTCGCCGTCGCATTTTATGGAGCCCTGACGAAGGACGCGCGTTTCTGGAACGGAGAAGGCCATATAGAAGGCTTCAATCTCGATCTCGGTTTTGGTCCAGCCCGCTTCTATCGCGTCCTGATAAGCCTGATTGGGCGAACGCCCCTTCAATTGTGCGCCTGCGCCTTGCGCAAGCCCGTTGTAGAGCGCGATCGCGTTGCCCACGGCACGTACAAAGTCTTGCAATGAACGGGTATATGGCGCGATCTTGCCGGAGACAGTCGCCACGCGGGGCTTCATACGGTCGCCGCCGGCATATCCGGGAAGCGCGCTCAGGTAGCGCTCGATTACCCTGAAGATGCCTTCAATCTGCTTTGCCGCCGCGTTGTAGGGGCGCGCCCGAATGACGCCGCTTCGGTTCTCAAAGTGCGTTTCCATCCCATGGGGTAGCAGGCTGAAAAGGTCTCCCAGCATATCGGCGAAGTTGTACTCCCCGCCGTTGTCAATATAGAGGTTCTTGGGGAGGCCCCATGAGCGGCACATTCGAACAAAACTGCTAATCACATCGACGTTTGTGATGCCTTTTCCCTTGGGCTTGATGACAACATCAAACCAGCACCGCTTTGTCGCGTTATCCAACCATGAAATACCGAACGCCCATTCTTGCAGGTCATCCCGGTCGCCGAGGAACATGTCCAATTTGGTCACGTCCCCATTGACGGACTGCATGGGCAACAGGCCGTCGATTGTGCGCTGGACGCGGGGGCGCATGTTGTCTTCGTAAGACTTGCGGTCCTTCCGGAACTTCGCCGACATCCGATAGCGGCGGCGGTCTGGCGCATTGATGTAATGAAGCGGAAGGCTCAAAGCCGAAGCCGACGGTGAGAGCCCCAGACCTGCGCAGTGGTCCGAAAGCGCATGCTCTCCAAGGAAGCGAATGAGCTTTGGCGTTTCGAGCTGCGCATGAAGCCCGCGAATGAGGCTATCAAGTGCGCTATCCACCTTGGCGAGCGCGTCATCGCCGCCGCGGTCGCGGATCAGCTTGTCAATTTCCCGCCCTATGACGACGCGTTTGGCGCCCTTGTCGTCACGGCCCTTGCGCGCGAGCCCTGCCACACCCTGGGTTTCATAGGCGGCGATCCAGCGGTTGAGCGTGCGCGCCGGGCGCGCCTTCATGCTCCCGTCGGGATGGCGGAAGGGTTTTTTCGCCAGTTCCTTGACGATCCCGGCGCGTTCGCGTGACCCGCGCGGGGCCTCCAGCGCCGGCTTGATGTGTTCGACGTACCAGAGCGCGCGCCCGACGCCGCCCGGGGCGATCCGGGCCGGTAGCGCCGGCTCGCCTGACGCCGAATACCGCGCCCGAATGTGCTCGGGAAGGCTCGATAGATGGACAAGGTAGGACTTGCCGCCCCGACCGCCCCGGCTTTGCGTTGGAGTTGTGCGCAGCGGCTGCCCCTGCATTACGCCCTTCGCGACGGCCTTCCGAACCGCCCGTTCTGAGCAGCCTGCCAGTTCCGCGACCGCCGAGACTGTGAGCCACGTCATTCGACGCTCGCCTTTTCGAATGACGCGGCGATGATCCGGCGGGCAAGCTCGCGGCTGCGTTCGCTGTTCCGGAGGCCCTTGAGCGCGTTTTCGGCAGTTTGCCTCGCAACGCCGTTGACTTGGCACCATGCATTTAGCGTAGTGCCCTGTGCGACGAAGCGGGCACGTACGGCGCGACATAGGTCTAATGAGCCGAGGGACCGGGGAAAATGGCGGACAGGCTTGTTCATGAAGCCACCAAATCAGGTGCATCGTGTAAAATATGGGTTAAGATGCTCCAATTTTCGGAAGCTGTCAATGGCACCTGATGCTATCGCTGTCGCCATGTTGCGCGACGTCATGAGGCTGCGCAGAGTTCAGGTGAAAGATGCGGCCGGCCGCCTTGGCATTTCCTACCGGCGGCTTCAGAATTATCTGTATGGGCAGAGCGACATGCCGCTGGGAGTATTCTTCGCGCTCGCTGATATGCTGGGCGTCAGCGTCGATTGGCTCAGAGCCAAGCCGCCCTTTGAATTTGGCCACTTTCAGCAGGCCCTTACAGACGTGTTCGGAGATAAGTTGCCTGTCGCATCGATAAACGAGAACGGCTTAGCCCTGTCGGAGCGTCCGCCAGGCCAGGCGGCGGATCGTGCGTCCGCGGCAACGCTAGCGCTTTTCATTCGCGATGCCTACAACACGCACCTCAACAGGGCTCTGAGAGTACCGCTGGACCCTACCGCTAGCGACCCGCCGAAACCCTAGAAGGCTCTGCGATGAGTTCCGCAATCGGTTCCGCAATAGCCCGTTCAACGCGCGTTCAAGGCATGCCTAAAACCCTATTTTCAGTGACTTAGCGTTACCGTCGTCGGGACTTCGGGTTCCGCAATCCCTTTCCGCCTTGCGGAACCTGCATCCGCTTGTTGTTCAGTCGTTTACGCCCGCACCGGGTCAAATAATTCAGACACGCCGTGGCCATTTAATTTTGCGCGCTCCAGAGCGCGCAAAATTAAATGGCCACAGCTTGCAAGAACTATTTGGCCTTGGGTGGGCTTAAGTAATTGATATAATATAGGTTAAAGGGTGCTTTATCGCTTGGAGCCACAGTAACCCGAAGCTCCCGGCAGGGTTCGCCTAGGTCGTAAACTCATAAACGCTGCTTCAGGATTCCCGAATTAGGTTTCTCATGATTCAAACTCCCGAACGGGAGCACTGGAATGGGCCGCTACGAGCTGACGGACGCGGAATGGAAGGCTATCGAGCCGCACTTGCCGAACAAGCCGCGGGGCGTTCCCCGCGTTGATGACAGACGCGTTCTCAACGGCATCTTTTGGTTCCTGAGGTCAGCCGCCCCCTGGGCCGATCTGCCTGAGCGCTTCGGACCGCGCACCACTGCCTACAATCGCTTCAACCGCTGGAGAAAAGCTGGCGTATGGGACCGATTGATGGATGCAATCGTTGCCGCCCATGACGGCGATGTGCAGATGAGCGAAACCTCTGTTGTTCGGGTCCATCAGCAGGGCGCGACAGCAAAAAGGGGGATCAAGATCGAGGTATGGGTCGCTCCCGAGGCGGTCTGACGACGAAGATCCACGCGCTGGTCGACAGACAGGGACGACCCATCAGGCTGAAGCTGACCGCAGGCCAGCACGCAGATGTTTCCAGCGCACAGGACATGATCGCTGAACTTCCTGCCGGAGCCGTGCTGCTGGCTGACAAGGGCTGCGACGCTAACGCATTGAGGCAAGCAGTCAGTGAGCGCGGCGCATGGGCAAACATCCCGCCCAAATCGAACCGCAAGGATCCAATCTGCTTCAGCAGATATCTGTACAAAGCGCGCAACCTCGTCGAACGCTTCTTCAACAAGATCAAGCATAATCGGCGAATAGCACGCGATATGACAAAACAGCCGAGAACTTCCTAGCCGCTATACAGCTCGTCGCGGTTCGCATCTGGTTCCCCGCTAATGAGTCTACGTCCTAAGGCGACAAAGCACCCTTCGGCCTATGTTTTGTCAATTACTTAATCCCGCCCAAGGTCAAATAATTCTTGCAAGCCGTGGCCATTTGATTTTGCGCGCTCCACATGTTGGCCACGTCGCGGATGAGGCCCGAGAGATCCAGCCGCGGCCGGTTGCGGATGTTGAGATCGCCCGCGCCAAGCGTGGCGAAGGTGAGCCCCTGCTCGTTGCGGTAACGCGCCGAGAAACTCGCGTCCCACGGTCGGTTCACGCCCGCCGACACGCTGCCGGAGACCGCGACGAACGTGTCCCGGTTCACATAATTATCAAAAACAAGGTCGCCGGTGTCGAGCTTCAGCTTGCCGGTCTTCGACCA
>JAIXSM010000030.1 GCA_027484655.1 Hyphomicrobiales bacterium
ATAGCCCTCGCCAGACGCATGCTCACGATCCTCAATGCGATCATCCGAGACCGCGTCCCTTATCTGCCGAAAGCCGCATGAAACACAGTTGCCGGATCGCTGCGCGTCCGGGGATGTGGGACAGACTGGAGCAACTTGGCGCGAAACGGAGCCAGAAAGGCTCCGCAGCCCCTTACCTCGTCAGCTTCGGCTTCTGCGTGAGGGGCGCATCGCCCGAGCGCACGAGCACGTTGCGGAACTGCCACGGATCGCTCTCGTCGATATCCTCCGGGAAGAAGCCCGGACGATCCAGAAGCGGATTCCAGTCGCTATAGACGCCGACGACGGGGCCGAGATACGGCGACTGCACCTCGAGGCAGCGGCGGAAATCCATGTCGTCCGCCTCAACGATTCCGGCGTCGGGATTCTCGAGCGCCCACACCATGCCGGCGAGCACGGCGGAGGTCACCTGCAACCCGGTGGCGTTCTGGTAGGGCGCGATGCGCCGCGTCTCCTCAATGGAGAGCTGCGAGCCGTACCAGTAGGCGTTCTTGCCGTGTCCGTAGAGCAGGACGCCCAGTTCATCGATGCCATCGACAATCTCGTGCTCATCGAGAATGTGCTGCTTCTCCTGCACCCGGCCCGCCTGCCCGAACAACTCGTGCAGGGAGAGCACCGCGTCGTTGCAGGGATGGTACGCGTAGTGGCACGTCGGCCGGTACACGGCCTTGCCGTCGGCGTCGCGCACGGTGAAGTAGTCGGAGATGGAGATCGACTCGTTGTGGGTGACGAGGAATCCGTACTGCGCCTGCGCGGTCGGGGTCCACGAACGCACGCGGGTGTTGGCGCCCGGTTGGCGCAGGAAGATCGCCGCGCCGCAGCCCTTGGAATGCTCGCCCGCATTGGCCGGCATCCAGCGCTCGTGCGTGCCCCAGCCGAGTTCGGCCGGCTGCATCCCTTCGGACAGGAAGCCCTCTACGGACCACGTGTTCACGAAGACCTGCATCGGCTTGGGCGCCTTCGCGCGCTGGGTGTCACGCTCGGCGATGTGTACGCCCTTCACGCCCAGACGCTGGGCGAGCTTCGCCCACTCCTCGCGGGACTTGGGCTCCGGGTGCGCGTCGCCCAGATCAGCGGCGAGGTTGAGAAGCGCGCGCTTCACGAACCACGACACCATGCCTGGGTTCGCGCCGCAGCAGGAGACGGCCGTCGAGCCGCCCGGATTGCGACGGCGCGCGTCGAGCACCGCCTCGCGCAGCATGTAGTTGGTGCGCGCCTCAGGTCCGAGATTCTTGTCGAAGTAGAAGCCGGCCCACGGCTCGGCCACCGTATCGATGTAGAGCGCGCCGATTTCGCGGCACAGCTCCATGATCGCGACCGACGAGGTGTCGACGGAGAGGTTCACGCAGAAGCCGCGACCGCCGCCGTTCGTCAGCAGCGGCGTCAGCAGCTCGCGGTAGTTCTCGCGGGTGACAGCCTCTTTCACGAAGCGCACGCCGTGCTTCTGCGCCAGCGCCAGATCGGCGTCATTGGGATCCACGATCACCATGCGGGACTTGTCGAACGCGAAGTGACGCTCGATCAGCGGCAGCGTCCCCTTGCCGATGGAGCCGAAGCCGATCATCACGATCGGGCCATCGATGCGGCCATGTACGGGCCAGTCAGTCATTGCGTCGTCTCCTGTCGCGGTGGAGGGCCTCGCCTCAAGCGAATGGCCCGCGTAGGGTTCCGCGGGCCAGTGTCCAGCCCGTCATGAACCAAACCGGGCCCGCAAGGTCAATGGGACAGCCGTCTCAGGCGGCGTTACGACGATGCTCGGCGGATCTGCGGCGGGCGCCGGCCCGCTGGCCGGCGGCCACGATCATGCCCGCAGCATCGTCGAGGGCGCGCGGCTGCAATTCGAGCGCCAGAAAGCGCTCGCGCTCGACAGGGCCGGGCATGTCGAGGCGGGCGGTCAGGCCGGCGGAAAAACCGAATCGCCGGTAGTACGGCTCATCGCCCACCAGAATGATGGCCTTGTGCCCGAGCGCCGAAGCGCGCGTGATCGCAGCCTCCATCATCGCGGCGCCGACGCCCAGGCTGCGGCGCGATTCCGCAACTGCGAGAGGGCCCAGCAGAAGCGCGGGAACGCCGCCGGCGTGAATGCTCCACAGACGCACAGTGGCGACGAGTTCGCCGTCGTGGAAGCCGCTGAGCGCCAGTCCGCGCGCCGGCAGGCGACCGGCCCGCAAGGCCTCGCTCGTCTTCAGGAAGCGCGACGGCCCGAACGCCGCATCGAGCAGGCGTTCGCGGGCGGGGATGTCGCGCGAGGACTCCTCGCGCACAACCAGCATCTGGCCGCCGCGCAAGGGCTGCAGAATCGCATGGGGCGCGGGAGAAGAGGAGCGCGCGCGAACATGCGCCGGCGCATGGGCAAGCACAACAGAGGTCATCCGACCCTCCTTTGAGGCGGTCAGCGACCCTCGCACCCGGGGAGCAACGCTCCTTGGGGCCGTTCGGGACTACAATGATGAATGGGCGAGATGCCGCGCGCCGTGGCGCGCGGGCCGATCAAACCATCAGATGACGTGCGTCTCGAGCGGCGGGAAGCCGTTGAAGCCCACCGCTGAGTAGGTCGTCGTATAAGCGCCCGTTCCTTCAATCAGCACCTTCGCGCCGATCTCGAGGCTGACCGGGAGCATGTACGGCTCCTTCTCGTACAGCACGTCCACGGAATCGCAGGTGGGGCCCGCAATCACGCACGGCTCCATCTCGTCGCCGTCAAACGGCGTGCGGATGGGATAGCGGATCATCTCGTCCATGGTCTCGGCGAGCCCGTTGAACTTGCCGATGTCGAGATAGACCCACTTCACGTTGTCGTCGGCGGACTTCTTCGAGACGAGAATCACCTCGGCCTCGATGACGCCGGCGTTGCCGACCATGCCGCGACCCGGCTCGATGATCGTCTCCGGGATGCGGTTGCCGAAGTGCTTGCGCAGCGACTTGAAAATCGCCTGCCCGTACTGCTTCACCGCCGGCACGTCCTTCAGATACTTCGTCGGGAAGCCGCCGCCCAGATTCACCATCTGCAGGTGGATGCCCCGCTCGGCGAGTTCACGGAAGATCGTCGCCGACGCGGCCAGCGCGGCGTCCCACATGCGGGGGTTGCGCTGCTGCGAACCCACGTGGAACGAAACGCCATACGCCTGAAGACCCAGCCGGTGCGCGTGCTCAAGCACGGCCGTCGCCATCTCGGGCACGCAGCCGAACTTGCGCGACAGCGGCCACTCGGCGCCGTCGCCGTCGCACAGGATGCGGCAGAACACCTTCGAGCCGGGCGCGACGCGGGCGATCTTCTCGACCTCGGTCTCGCAATCCACCGCAAAGAGACGCACTCCGAGCTCGTAGGCCCGCGCAATATCGCGCTCCTTCTTGATGGTGTTGCCGAAGCTGACGCGGTCCGGCGAGCAGCCGGTCGCGAGCACCTGCTGAATCTCCACGACGGACGCCGTGTCGAAGCAGGAGCCAAGCTTCGCGAGCAGGTCGAGCACCTCCGGCTGCGGGTTCGCCTTCACGGCGTAGTAGACGCGCGTGTCGGGAAGCGACTTGGCGAAAGCGGCGTAGTTGTCGCGAACGACGTCGAGGTCGACCACCAGGCACGGGCCGTTGTCACGGCCTTCCTCACGGCGTCGACGCAGAAACTCCATGATGCGATCAGTCATCGCGGCATCCCCCATTCGCGACCCCCCGGCCGCGGAAATGAAACTTCAAGGGTGACCGACTGAGCATCGCGACGCCGCGCTGTGGAAACGCGACGACGGATAGACCAGCCAGCCGTGACCGCGCTTCACCACCGACCAGAGCCGGAGGATGACGACGATCAGGTGCAGCGCCGTTGGACACGTCCGTTCCGAAGCGGCGTTAGCCGTTCCGGTTGTTCGTGGCCATCGCTTGGAAAGGGGGAGACCCTGTCCGCACGCCCGGCAAGAGAGACAAGCCTCTTCGGTACGCCGACCTTTGGAGGGGTCGACAGAGACGAAAAAGCCCGGTCCGTCGTTGCTTTAAGTCGCGTCCCCCGTTTGGCGGGGTTCGCCGGTTCGCCTCCGGCTGCCGGTTTTTGCTGACGGTTGACCGGCCTCTTGTCCGGATCCCCGCCAACCGACACACGACCACAGGCACGTGCGATTTGGGCAAGGCGGAACATATGCATGTGCGACCGCAGATCAAGACTTTTTTTGGTCCTGGCCGAAAAATCCCCGCGACATGTGGACAGCTGGCGGCTGCGCCGCGTTAGCCAACCCGAAGGCCTCGTCTTGCCGAGGTCGCAGAAGGTGGTTACCTCCAGTAGCGCGGCGGTTCGCCGCTTCAGCGCTCGCCGGAAAAAAGCCTCCATGACGACCATTGATCGCCGTTCGCTTCTCGCAGGGGTCGCCGCCTCGGCTCTGACCCCCGGCCTCGCCTTCGCCCAGAACCAGTCCGCCGCCCCGGCGCCCCAGCCTCGAGTGGCGCCCCAGCCGGCCTTCAGCTTCGACGACGTCGTGCGTCGTGCGCGCGAAATCGGGGCTGCGCCCCACGATGGCGCCGTCCCGCCGCTGCCCGAACAGCTCTCGCGACTCGACTGGGATCTTTGGCGCCAGATCCGCTACCGCCCCGACCGGGCGCTGCTCGGCGGACCGAACTCCGGCCGCTTCCGGCTGCAGCTTTTCCACCTCGGCCACCTGTTCCTGAAGCCGGTGACGATCAACACGATCCGCGACGGCATTCCCACGCCGGTTCCCTACACGGCATCGCTGTTCGATTACGGCCCTGTGCGCTTCGACAAGCCGCTGCCGGTGAACCTGGGCTTTGCCGGCTTCCGCATCCATTTCCCGCTGAACGATCCGCGCGGCTCGGACGAGTTGCTCTCGTTCGTTGGCTCCAGCTACTTCCGCTGGCTTGGCCGGGATCAAAAGTACGGCCTGTCGGCCCGCGGCCTGGCGCTCAATACCGGACTCCTCGACAACAAGGAGGAGTTCCCCTTCTTCCGTGAGTTCTGGATCGAGGCTCCGCCGGCCGGGGTCGAATCGATCACCATCTACGCGCTGCTGGACTCACCGTCCGTCTCGGGCGCCTTCAAGTTCGTGTTCCACCCGGGCGACGAAAGCCCGGTCGATGTGGAGGCCACAATCTTCCCGCGCCAACCGCTGCCGCTGCTGGGCATGGCGCCGCTCACGTCGATGTTCTTCCTCGGGGAGAACGACCGGCACATGAACGCGCCCAACAAGTACGACGAATTCCGTCCCGAGCTGCATGATTCGGACGGCCTGCTCATCCACACCGACACGGGCGAGTGGATCTGGCGGCCGCTGCGCAACCCGCTCATCCAGGAAGTGCACAACTACAACGTCAACAACGTGCGCGGCTTCGGCCTGATGCAGCGCGATCGCAAGTTCGAGCACTACCAGGACATCGAACTCGCCTACGAGGAGCGTCCAAGTTACTGGATCGAGCCGGTCGGCCAGTGGGGCGAAGGGCGCATCGAGCTGATCGAGCTGGCGACGAAGGACGAGACCTTCGACAACACCATCGTGGCATTTGTGCCCAACAAGACAATCGAGCCCGGCAAGCCGTTCAACTTCGCCTACCGCGTGTACTCCATGGCGGACGGCGGTCGCCTGCACAAACTGGGGCGGACGGTGAACACGTTCACCGCGCCCGCTCACGCGCTGGGCTCCAACGAGCAGCAACGCCCTGACGCGCGCCGCTTCATGATCGATTTCGCCGACGGCGAGATGGGCTACTACCTCAAGGAGCCTAACCTCGTTCAGATCGACGCGCAGGTGACGGGGGGCAAGCTGATGCGCACGTTCCTCGTTCCTAACCCGGCCATCAACGGCTTCCGGGTGATGGTGGATGCGGAACTGCACCCCAGCGACTTCACGCGCATCACCTGCCGCCTGCGCAGCAACGGGCGGCCGATTACGGAAACGTGGAACTGGTCCTGGAAGATTTACCGGTTGTGAGAGATGGGCGGGGCGAGGCGGTTTACTCCGCCTTGCTCGGCCGCGCTTAGCGCAGGCGAAGAGTTGATCAGACATGGTTGGTAAAGGTTAGCCGCGAGGCTGACCGTCAATTCAGAGGCAGGCCACTTCTCAACGTCTCGGACGATGTCAACCGAGAGGGTCTGGGGATCGAGGTGGACTTTTCATGGCCGGCCGAGAGCGTCGTCCGCGCGCTCGACCAGATATGCGGAGGCACGGTCCGTGGCGCATTCGAGGGCCGCTCCTTTCTGGGCGCCCTTGAGACGCGTGTAAGTGGCCGTAGCCTCCAGGAGCGTAGGCGACGGTCGCTCCAGCATCATCGACTGTGAGGATAGGCCTGCAACGGCCTCAGGAGACCGCAGGAGATGCCTGCCCGGCAGGTCCACCCTCAGTGCGCGCAAGAAGCGCCAGTAACGCTCCAATCGTTCAGCAGCGACGGCGGCCCGGGCAGCAGCGACACCTACGGCTCTCGTTCGTAGTGAGAAGAAGATGCGGGACGCCTTGTAGTGGCTCACGAGCTCGCGCGGGACCCGGCGCACAAAGTAGAAAACGCCAGCTTTGCGGAAAACGAACCGCGCGGAAATGTTATACGACATGTTCTACGCCCTGACCGTCTTGGGACATTTTTCAGAGCGTATTCAGCAACCTAGCGAGGAAACGTGGCGCGCCTTGGAAGATCAAGGCGCGAACAGCTATGTGATTGATTTGGCTCTGTGAGCGGAAGGTAAACGGAGCCCTTGGCGTTGCGCACCTCAGCGACTGGGTAATGGATGGCGCAGCGTTGTCGACCTTTGTTCCCTTCGGGGCGAACATCGGCCCGATATGGGGCTCGACGAGGCGATCACCGCTAAACACCTTAGCCGAGCAGGAGCGATACTGGGCTCCGTCAGGACTTCGCGGCCCCCTCCTCCGGTAGCGCGACCGTCAGGAGACCCATTTTCGCGCGGAGCGCAACGGATTGAAAGATTTGACGTTCCAGCGTCTCGAAAGAGCGGGCGACAGCGGAGACCGTCAACGATCCACCGGCCTCCACGATTGCAAGCACACGCGCGGGCAACTCTGACGCGAGCAGCCGCGCGACAATCCGAAGAGCGGGTCTTGCGTTAGCAGGCTGCTGAAAAAGGCGCTGGCTTTGCCGGAGGATGCGTGATTCCTTTGTCGTGGCGGCGAGGGATGGTTCGTGATGCGTGGCGGGGATGATCGGACGGGCGCTCTGTTTTCGTACGTCGATCTTGAGGCGCGCGTCCCGCAGTCTCATCCGCTTCGCGCGATGCGGGAGCTGGTGAACGCCTCGCTTGCGGCATTGGATGGGGCGTTCGCGTAGCTCTACGTGAAAGGCGGCCGCCCCTCGATCGCTCCCGAACGCCTCTTACGCGCGACGATGCTGCAGATGCTGTATTCGATCCGCTCCGAGCGCCAGTTGGTGGAGCGGCTTGAATACGACCTGCTGTTTCGCTGGTTCGTTGGCCTTGGCGTTGATGACGCCGTGTTCGACGCCTCGACCTTTTCAAAGAACCGCGACCGTCTGCTGACGACGGAGGTCGCGCAAGGTTTCCTGTCCGCCTTGCTCGCTTTGCCGCAGGTCGCGCGTCTGCTGAGCACCGAGCATTTTTCGGTCGATGGCACGCTACTCAAGGCATGGGCCTCGATGAAGAGTTTTCGAGAGAAGGATGGTTCGGACGAGCCGCCGGGGCGTGGCCGCAATGGCGAGCGCGACTTCAGGAAAACCAAGCGGTCGAACGCAACCCACGCCTCGACCACTGATGAGGACGCCCGCCTTTATCGCAAGGGCGATGGGCAGGAGAGCCGCCTTGCTTATCTCGGCCACGCCTTGATGGAGAACCGCAACGGCCTCGCCGTTGGCGGCGAAGCGACCCTCGCGACCGGCACGGCGGAACGCGAGGCGGCGACGCGTTTGAGCGAAAACCTGCCGGAAGGCGCGACACTTGGCGCCGACAAGAATTACGACGCAGAAGCCTTTGTTGAAGGCTTGAAGTCTCGCAAGATCAAGCCGCATGTCGCGGTCAACGGCGCGGTGAGCAAGCTGGGGACGGTTCGCAAGAGCGATGTGCCACCGCAGGTCGCGGCCAGCGAGGGCTATGCGATCAGCATGGTTCGTCGCAAGCGCATCGAAGAGATTTTTGGGTGGACCAAGGTCATAGGCGGGCTGGCGCAACTCAAGGTGCGCGGCCTCGACAAGGTCAAGGCCGTCTTTTCCTTTAGTCTGGTCGCTTACAACCTCGTCCGGTTGCCAAAATTGCTTCAGACGACGGGCGAACTTTGTCCTGCGGGAGGGTAATAATGCCAATAGGCGATGAAAAGCCCGCCAAAACAGGCATCAGGCCGCCCAAAGAGCCAAAAATTGCGCCTGCGGTCGCCATCTGCGGCCACGCAAAACCTTTTTCAGCAGCCTGCTAATGATTTGCCCCCTATTCCCCCCGACATCGGCTGTTCGGTCACAAATTGTTCAAGGATGGATCGCCTTAATCTCCCCTGAAGCCGTCTCGTGCAGGAAGGTCTGATAGACGCTGGCGAGGCCTTCGCGTAACGGGATTGATGGTCGCCACCCGAGACCCTCAAGGCAGCTGGTGTCGAGGCGCTTCCGCGGCGTCCCGTCGGGCTTTGATGCGTCAAAGACCAGTTCCGCCTCAAGGCCCACCACTTCCATGACGAGCCTCGCAAGCTCGGCGATGGTGACTTCCTGCCCAGAGCCAACGTTGACGTGCTGTTCACCGCTGTATCGCTGCGTCAGAAATACGATCGCATCGGCACAGTCGTCCACGTGCATGAACTCTCGCTGGGGCGTCCCGGTGCCCCAAACCACAAGGCGACGCGCGCCCTCGCGCTTGGCGGCGTGCGCCTTGGCGATGAGGGCCGGCAGGACGTGGGAGGACTGCAGGTCGTAGTTGTCGCCCGGGCCGTAGAGGTTCGTGGGCATGGCGGAGATGAAATCCCGCCCGCGCTGGCGCATGATCGCCTGGCACATCTTCACGCCTGCGATTTTGGCGATGGCGTACCACTCATTGGTGGGCTCCAGCGGTCCCGTGAGCAGGGCCTCCTCCCGGATCGGCTGCTCGGCAAGCCGCGGGTAGATACAGGACGATCCCAGAAACGTCAGCGTTTCGACGCCGTGTCGGTCCGCCGCGGCGATGACGCTCGTCTCGATCTGCAGATTTTCAAGAATGAAGTCGGCGGGGTAGGCGTAATTGGCGTGAATGCCGCCGACCTTCGCCGCCGCGAGCAGGACGACGTGGGGGCGCCGGTCGGCAACGAACCGATCGACTGCGCCGCCGTCCCGCAGATCAAGTTGCGCGCGCGACGCGGTCAGGATCTCGCACTGCTCTCGCTCAAGCCGGCGCACGAGAGCCGATCCCACCATCCCCCGGTCGCCAGCGACCCAGACCCGCTTGCCGGACAACTCAAGCATGGACCAGCCCACTTTTGCCGAGCGTGGCGATGTCGCTGGCCACCATTTCCCGCACCAATTCCTCCAGCGCGGTCGTCGGCGTCCACCCCAGTTTCACGCGGGCCTTTGTCGCGTCTCCCAGCAGTAAGTCTACCTCGGTGGGCCGGAAGTAGCGTGGGTCAATTTCTACGCGCACTGCGCCTGTCCTGGCATCGACGCCCTTCTCCTCGACGCCCTCGCCGCGCCAGACGATCTCCACGCCAATCTCGCGGAATGCCATCCCGACGAACTCGCGAACGGAGCAAAGGCGCCCCGTAGCAAGAACATAGTCGTCGGGCTCTTCCTGCTGCATCATGCGCCACATGCCCTCGACATAGTCAAGCGCGTGGCCCCAATCGCGTCTTGCATCCAGATTGCCGAGCCATATCCGGTCCTGCAGCCCGTGATGAATGCCTGCAACTGCGCGTGTGACCTTGCGCGTAACGAATGTCTCGCCGCGCACCGGGCTTTCATGGTTGAACAGAATGCCATTGGAGGCATGAAGCCCATAGGCTTCGCGATAATTCACGACGATCCAATAGGCATAGAGCTTGGCCGCCGCATAGGGACTGCGCGGATAGAAAGGCGTAGTCTCTCGTTGGGGGGTTTCTTGCACCTTGCCATAAAGCTCGGATGTAGAAGCCTGATAGAAGCGCGTCTTCTTTTCCAGCTTCAGGATGCGGATAGCCTCAAGCAGGCGCAAGGTGCCAAGCGCATCGGCATTGGCGGTGTATTCAGGCGTCTCAAAGCTTACCTGTACATGACTCTGAGCGGCAAGATTATAGATCTCGTCGGGCTGCGTATCCTGCACGACGCGGATGAGATTGGTCGCATCGGTCATGTCGCCATAAACGAGCGTGAAGCGCGCGTGGGACACATGGATTTCTTCGTAAATGTCATCCACGCGCTGAGTATTGAGGCTGGACGACCGGCGCTTGATGCCGAAGACGCGGTAGCCCTTCTCAAGCAGGAGCCGAGCGAGATAGGAGCCGTCCTGCCCCGTAACACCCGTAATAAGCGCGGTTTTCATAGCCTATCCTCTCGAACCCGGGAGTAATCTACAGGGACCAAGCCCGTCTGTCATCGCCGCGAAACCGGCAATACGTCGAAAAGGCGGGTAGCTGCAACGCGGCGAACAAAGTGCTATTGTCTCCCGAAACTTCTCCCGGAACCCACCATGACGAGTGACCAAGCCAAGACCAGCGTACGCGTACTGGTTACAATTTGCACCCGGGGCCGCCCTCTCCTGTTGCAATCCTGCCTCGATTCAGTCTGTGCGCAGCTACCGCATGAGGCTGCCAGCATGGACATACTAGTGGTCGAAAACAACGATCAGCTGACCGTCAGCGATCTTGTCGAGCGCCAGCGGCAAACGAGTGGGCGCAACATCCTTCTGGTGCTGGAGCCCGAACTTGGCATTCCCTTCGCGCGCAATCGCTGCGGCGTCTATGCGCAAGAACATGGCTATGATTGGGCGCTTTACATTGACGATGACGAAGTGGCGCGAGCTGATTGGTTTCACACCATGGTCGAAGCCACCCGCGCTTATGAGGCAGACGTAATTTATGGCCGCGTGATTTCTATCTATCCGAAAGACACACCAAGCTGGATGATTACACCCGAAATGAACAAGCGGCCACGCGGCTCTGTTCTGCGCAAGGCCGAAGGCCACAATACGATGGTGCGCACGCATGTCTTCGCCCCTGCGGGCCTCGGCCTTAGCTTCGATGGCAATATGCGCTTCACAGGCGGCAGCGACACAGACTTCTTTTCCCGAGTCGCGCTTGCAGGCGGCAAGATCATTTGGGTTGACGACGCCGTGGTGGAAGAACTCGTGCCCGACAATCGCATGACATTGAGCTGGCAATTGCATCGCACGTTCCGCGTCGCGATCAATATTTCCGTGCTACATGAAAAGCAACGCGGAAAGCCGCCTGCCTTGCTGCGCAGTGCAGTAAAGGGCTTCGGCCGCCTTCTGGGTGGGTTTGTGCGCCTGCCGCTAGCAATTCTGATTCCCATCATGCCGGACAAGGGTAAGCGCCATGCGCTTCAAGCTGCTAAGCAGATCGCCTCAGGCCTTGGCTCTTTTGCCTATCTCATTGGTGTGCGTCCGCAACCTTATCGCAAGGTCGATGGGGGCTAGCGCACTTCTCGATCCAGATAGAGTTGCAGGATAAACAGCGTCCAGACAAGATTGCTGCGACGCTGTCCACCTGCCAGAAAGTCCCGCCAAATTCGCGTGACAGCCCTTTCTTCAAGTAAGCCCTGTCGGCGCAGCCGGGCAGGCGAGAACAAGTCATCCGCCAAAGCGCGGAACGGGCCCCGCAACCACGTAGCAACCGGAATGCCAAAGCCGCGCTTGGGGCGATCCCACAATTCGCGCGGCACATAGCGGTTAAGCACGGCCTTCAATATGCCTTTGCGCTCTCCACCCATCAGACGCTGCGCGTCACTCAACGACCAGGCAAAAGCAGCGATGTCGGGATCGAGCAAGGGCACACGCGTCTCAAGCGAATGCGACATTGCAGCACGGTCCACCTTCACCAGAATATCATCGGGAAGATAACGGTAGCAGTCGAGCACGGTCACCTGCTCCAATATGGACCAATTACCATGCATCGCAATTTGCGCCACAAGCGGATCATCAAACGACTGACCGTCACGCACGAAGAGATGCGCCTGATCGGTCACGGTGAAGGAGCGCTCATAGGCCTCAAGCGCGCTCGCCGCCTGCGAGCGGCTTCGAAGCGCCTGCATTCGAAGGCTCAACGGCCACAATCCACCCCCAAACAGACGCTCAATGCCTATAGCTTGCGCAGACCCGATAAGCCCAAGCATCAATTGTGCATAGGCGACAGAGGCGGCGCGGATCGCAAAGCCTCCCACGCCCGGCGACCAACGTCTCTTGATCGCATGATAGCGTCCATAGCCGGCGAATAACTCGTCGCCCCCATCGCCCGACAGACAGACTGTCACGCTCGTACGCGCAAAGCCGGCAATGAGGGTTGTGGGCAACTGTGACGGATCAGCGAAAGGCTCGTCATAGATGTCCGGCATCCGCGAAACGAGATCGCGCGCATTTTCACCAGTTAGTACGATCTCATGATGATTGGACCCGATATGATGGGCCACATCACGTGCATAGGGCGCTTCGTTAAGCGCCTCCTCTTGAAACCCGAGCGTGAACGTATCGATGCGCCCGGGGCGCTGCGCCTGCATAATGGCGGCGATGGTCGAGGAGTCGATGCCGCCCGACAGAAACGCGCCCACCCGCACATCTGCGACCGACTGCCGCGCAATGCTCGCATGGATCAGGCGATCAAGTTTCTGGACAGCATCACCATCGCTGCCCTCGAAACGTTGGCGACGCACATCGGCGGCAATCTTTGCATGATCCCACCATTGCTTGGTGCTGCGCTCACCATTGCGCGTAATCGTCACGCAAGAGCCCGGTGCAATCTGGGCAACATCTTCATAAAGGCTGCCGGTAGCGCCGAGATAACCATGGCGCACAAAGGCGACGAGCGACTGATGATTGATGCGACGTGCAAACGCCGGATGCGCCTGAATGGCCTTTAGCTCCGAGGCGAAGACAAAGGCACCTTCCACCGCGCCAAGATAAAGCGGCTTCTCGCCAAAGGCGTCACGCACCAGTTTCAGAGCGCCTTCCTTAGCATCATAGAGCGCGAACGCAAACATGCCCCGCAAGCGCATGAGTGTGTTTTCAAGACCAAAGACTTCTACACACGCGAGAAGAATTTCCGTATCCGAATGGCCACGCCATTCAGGCGCAGGGCCTCTCACCGCAAGATCATCGCGCAGATCACCAAAATTATAGATCTCGCCATTGAAGACGATCGTGTAGCGCCCGCTAGCAGAGACCATAGGCTGCGCGCCGGTCGGCGACAGATCGATGATCGATAAACGACGATGGCCAAGCGCCATGCCCGCTGCCTCATCCACCCAAACGCCACCAGAATCGGGGCCACGATGGGCCAGTCGCTCGCACAGACCCGCGAGCAAGCCCCCCTCACTCGGCGCAAGTCCGCCCGGCCGGAAAAGCCCCACAATTCCGCACATCGCGTCACCTCCGCCCAAGGCCGAGCCTGGGAGCAATCTATGTCTTTTGCTGGACATTTTGGCAACAGGAAGTGTATCACCCTGCCCAATACGCTCGCCGCCTCCGGCGCGCTCAGGATCCCGCGAGACGAACAGTCATGATCCAAATTCCCGGCCGACGGGCAGCTCGTTATGATAAAGCCTTCTATGACGACTTCACCGCCTCTTCGCTGCGGTCGGGCGAAATTGTTCTGGGAGCTTTGTTGCACCGTTATGCAGCACGCTCGATCATCGATGTTGGATGCGGCGTAGGCGCCTGGCTGAAAGCGGCCCAGAACCTTGGGGCCAGCAGCTTGCGCGGCTTCGATGGTCCTTGGGTCGATGACAGCCAGTTATTGATCGAACCCACCTCCTTTACGCGTATCAGTTTCGAATCTGCAGACTGGCCCGACCTTGGCAAAGTAGATCTCGCAATTTCACTCGAAGTGGCCGAGCATTTGTCGTTAACACAAGGAAAGCTGTTGGTGAAGCGCCTATGCAATGCAGCTCCCGTGGTGCTTTTCTCAGCGGCTATCCCCCACCAAGGCGGGGAAGGCCACCAGAACGAACAGTGGCAATCTTGGTGGGCCGAGATCTTTGCTACGCAAGGCTACAGGCCATCGCTCTTTTTGCGCCGCATCACCTGGACCAATGCAGAGGTGAGTTTCTGGTATAGCCAGAACATGGTGGTTTATGTAGATCCCGCACGCGCCGGATCACTGATTGAGCCTGACGAGATGGCGCAGCCGATGGATGTCATCCATCCCGATCTCTACCAGATCCGGGTCATCAAGCGTGGGCGCCACGGCCGCCTGCGTCGGCTCATCGACGCAATTCGGATGCGCTGATGAGCGGCCCTTGCATTCGCGTTGAGTTGCGTGGCGGCCTCGGTAACCAGCTATTTCAAGCGGCGACTGGTTTTGCACTGGCGCGACGCTTGACGGGTGAGCTTGAATTCGAGTTGGCAAGTTTCCGCTCCGCAAGCCTGCGAGGCTTTGGACTGGAGCCCTTCCCGCATGGCGCAAGGATCATCAACTCGCCTCGGAGCCTCTCCTTCCGGCTATTGCGAAAAGTGTCGAAAATTGTGCCCGCAGGAGCGTGGACCGTAGCACCCGGCTGGGGTGGTCCAATCTTCGAAGAGCAGGGCTACGCCTATGACGATCGTATCGAAGCGTTGCAAGGTGACCATTTCTTGCGCGGCTATTTCCAGTCATGGCGCTACTTTAATGCACAAAAAGGCGATTTGCTCCGCATCTTCAATCCAGGCCAGGTCGCGTCACCAAAAGCACGAGAGTTTGCGGCGATCATGAGCCCTCACGCACTATCAATCCATGTGCGAGCCGGCGATTTTCTAAACAATCCTGTCGCCAAGGAAGTTCATGGCACGCTTCCGCCAGACTATTACCAACGTGCAATCAAACTGGCCTGCACAGCACGCCGTGTCGATCAGATGCTATGCTTCTCTGATAACATGTCTGTAGCACGAGACATCTTGCGCGACCACGCCAACGTCATCTTTGTCGAGGGGTTCTCGCAGTATGACGATATGTTCCTTATGAGCAGCGCCAAAAGCCATATCATTGCAAACAGTACTTTCAGCTACTGGAGCGCGTGGCTTGACGGACGTGATGACAGTTTTGTCATAGCTCCGCGCGCATGGGTTACGCCGCGTGAATTGAAAAAGACCTATATTGGAGATCTTTATCCCGCTGACTGGATCCTGCTTTAATGCGGGCGCCGCAAAACCCAGCAGCCGCAACCATAGCGTTGCTCTGCCGCCATTGCAGGGTCTGCATGCATCACCAGCTTGCCACCATGGCGCCCATCCGTGATGAGCGCGAAACTCTCGATTTGCAAGTCGGGGAAAGCCGAAACGACCTCTTCATATGAATAGATGCGATGTGAATTGAAGACGATGCGCGGACGACCCACCGGAACAGCAAAGAGCAACACGCCACCGGGGGCCAGCACGCGCGCCAATTCACTCATGGCCGTGCGGTCTCCCGATGCATCGATGCAGTCGCCGTAGCGGCCAAGGCCGATATGTTCCACCACATGCATGCAGGAGATGGAAGAAAGCGATCCATCAGCGAAAGGTAGCTGCATGAGATCACATGCCCCTACCTTCACATTGTCGAGCAACAGTTCAGGCGGCCTATAGTCATAATGTTCGATCGGACAGATGGCCGAACCAAGCCCTACAAACCAGAGTGAAGAGGAGAAGTCGACGTGGCGTTCGGGTTTGCGCGCCGCCAGCTCACGCGCGGCCCATGAGCAATGATAGAGATACTGCGCATCAAACCCTGTCGTCACAGTCGCATCTTCCATGCGCGGGCGCCAATCACGCCACAAGGGTACTCGCGTTTTCTGCGCAGAAGCCATGCGGCGATAGCGCAAGAAGTCCCGGATGAACTCCGGCAGGCGATGAAGTTGCGAGAGGGGCGGCAGTTGCACGACGACGTTCCTTGTTTACGCAGCGCGCGATGTCTTGAACAGAGACAAGCCGCGCTCGCGCGCAAGCCAGAAAGTACGCGCGATGCCGTCCTTCAACCGCACATGGCGGCCATCAAGGTGCTGCACAGTGCGCGGCCAGCCCGGCACGCCATAAACATGGCCGCCACCGGCCCGACGACACAGCCCCCCTTCAAGACCCAAAACAGTGATGTCTGGAATATCGCGGTAGAGCTCACGATAGAAAGGCACGTGGATTATGTGTTGGTTATTGGAGCGCCCACTGATGCGGCTTAGGGGCACTTGCGCAAATTCATCTCGCTCCATGAAAAAGTCATAGCCGAACTGCACGTTGCGGCGCTTATTGAAGCGAATGAAGTTGAGATGTGAACGCCGCATTTCCTCGACGAGTTGTGTCCATGAATGCGGAATTCGCTCTTTCAGAAACACGAAATCATGTTCGAGTTGCATCGCATATTGGCCCTCGGACATATGGACCGAGCGCCAGAGACTATCGACCAAGCTAGCCGTCTTGACAACTTCGAATGGATAGCCGCGAAGCCCCTCACCAATCGCCGCGACCCACGCATCAAAACTCTGCCGATGTGGCTTGGGATAGATGAAGATGCGCGTGATCACTTCTGCTGGACAAATTTGATTGCCAAACCAGTGAAAAAAAGACTTCACCGCCTCCGGAACAAGGCAGTCACGTGTATCAATAGACGTAACATTAGTGAAGACGTTCAATTTGACTGTAGACGGCGACATGTTAAATCTCGAAGTGAAAATGGCCACCCTGTGGGGCCAGGTAGAGCTTTGCCCTAGGGCCAATGATCCGTCAAGTTTTGCGCTCCCTCTTCGTCTGGCTCTTCAAGAACCGCGACCTACAGCCACTCAGGCTGGCGGTTACGTGGAGATTGCGCGCATTGTGGCCAACAAGGCCACGATCAGACTTGCCTTTTGTTACGCGTTACGAGTCCGGCGGGCTGCAATGGCGCGAACTCAAAGCAAGCGTCGATCTCAATCCGGGATCAGGCGACTTATTTATTGCCGGTAGGAAAGCCTCTGCCGCTGAAGACTTCTCTGCGCTCCTGCCGCACGGGCCGCTCGATCTCACCTGCCACATGTTTGTGCGCCGCATACGGCGAGAACCTGCACTCGTTCTTTATGCTGGCCAAGATGTCACGGCGTCAGGTTTTGTAGCGGGGCTTGTCAGCCGGTTCTTCGCGCTGGATGACGCAGACTTGCCAAGCGACATTCTGCTTCTTGTGAATATGGAAATGGGCCGCACGCGACTGTTTCAAGATGCCTTGAGCGACCAACTGTTTCAACCCCGGCCCATCGAACTCATGCGACGGCATCGTCTGGTGCAGGTTGACGAACTGCATGAAGTTGAGGCTCCCTTTCTCACCCCCCGGCAAATCGTAAAAGCCCGAGCCAGGGTCGATAAAATCTATGGGCCTTTCACAACTGGGGGGCCTGTCGTCATTTTGTGCAGCGATGCAAAGACGCGTGCGTGCTCATCAAATCATGTTCACCGGAACGACGTGATTTTCTGGGGTCAGATCGCAGCTTGCTGGATGCCTACACATTACCGCTGCGCATTTTGATCCATAGACTCGCTGCGGGAATGGCCATCTTCTTTCCTCAAGGACACGAGATCCGCTTACTCGCTCGGTTCCCGCTCTCTCCCACCACGAGTTAACTCGGCAACAGCATGAGAAGAGATCGAACCATGAACCGCGTTGCGATAGCGAGCGTCCATTCTTTGGACATCTATCTCCGCCAAACGCCCAATGGCCTGGGCGTTTGGAATGCACATCAGTTCACAATAAACGACCCGGCTGCATCCACTCTATTTATGATAGACGATGTTCCGAAAGATTTTGTAACACGCGTACACCCTGACCGACGTGTATTCGTAGTAACAGAGCCAACCGGCATGCGCAGTTACGATCTTAATTTTCTTTCTCAATTCGGGCTTGTGATATCTCCGTTCAGCTTCAATACTGGAGGGGTGCCTCTGCACATTACGCAGACAGGTTTACCCTGGTTCTACGGGATTCAATTCACCGGTTCGGGCCCGGAACCCCTTCTTTCATTCGAGGGTCTTGTTCGTATGACGCCTGAAGAAAAGCTCCCGATAGTATCCGTTGTTTGCTCTAAAAAATCTAAATTACCCCGTCATCGCAAACGATTGAAATTCATAGCTGCGCTGCAGGAACGTCTTGGGGATCGATTGATCGTTCGCGGTCGGGGGTTTGCCCCAATAACCGATAAAGCCGAAGCGATCAATGGATCTCGATATCACCTTGTTCTTGAAAACAATGATCTTGGCTGCTTCTGGACCGAGAAGCTTGCAGATGCGTTTCTCGGTTGGACTTTGCCGTTGTTCGCCGGGCCCCGCGCTGCCCTGAATGACTTCCCTGACGGCTCCATGATCTTTATTGACCTTGAGGATCATGAGGCATCGGTCGCCAAGATAGAGCGGATACTTGAGGAAGATCCTTATGAGCAACGACTGCCTGTTATTGGAGTTGCTCGAGAAAAGTTGCTGCGCGAACATAATTTCTTCGCGTTGGCGAGCCGCATTTTCGATATGCTCCCTCAGCATGGATTATTGAAAGAAACAATTGCGTTGGAGGCCAATGTGCGCCCGGTTTGGTTAAAGAGCTTTCGCCGAGGCCTGCGTTCGAGGATATCATCGATAATGTCTAGCTGAATAGGGAAATTCTAATACCAACGGCTTGTTCTTCTGACTCATGGGGGATTCCTTTTAAGGTCAAGTTCTGATTCGCTTTGCGCGAGGAGTTTCGCGCCATGCCTTCCGCCCTTCCGCTTCGGACTGACTTTTCCTCTGCCGATTTGCGTCGCCTCGCCCGCAAGGCCAAGGACAACAATCAAAGTCGACGCCTCCTGTCGCTGGCTGCCGTTCTGGATGGCAT
>JAIXSM010000023.1 GCA_027484655.1 Hyphomicrobiales bacterium
CGCGGGCGTCCTCGCCCGCAGGCGGAGAGCGCGCGAGGCCCCGGATCGTCTTCGGCGTCCGGGGAGATGGCGCGCGGTCCAGTTAGGCGCCGACCTTGCCGTCATTCCGGCGACGGCCGGAATCCCCGACAGGCCAAGGGCCGAAGCGTTTGCCTGTCGTGGATGCAAGGGGCGCCTGTTGCCTTCGTCGGCATGACGCTGCGAAAATGCGGACCGCGGGCGTCCTCGCCCGCAAAATGGCGCCAGACTGCGCGCGAGGACTCGCGCGGTCCACTCCCCTCACCAGGGCAGCGACTGCCCCCGGTAATCGAAGAACCCGCCGGTGTGCGCAGGCGTGAGCCCGTCGATCACCCGCAGCAGATCGGCGGCCGCAACCTCCGGCGCGCGCACGTCCAGCCCAGACTTCGAGAACGCCGCCGACATGCGCGTATCGACCGTGCCGGGGTGCAGCGCGACGCAGATCGCCTCGGGCCGGGTGCGCCTCAGCTCCACCGAGGCCGTGCGCAAAAACTGGTTCAGCGCCGCCTTGGCCGCACGGTAGGAGTGCCAGCCGCCCAGTTGGTTATCGCCGATGCTGCCGACCTTCGCCGACAGGGTCGCGAACACGAACCGACCCTCCCGCGGGCACAACGGCAGCAGGTGCTTCATCAGCAAGGCCGGACCCATGGCGTTGACCGCGAACGAATGCAGCATGTGGGCAGGATCAAGCTGGCGCAGGCTTTTCTCCGGCTGGAACTGCGTGTTGTGCAGAAACCCTGTGGCGTCGATCACCAGGCGCAGGTCGCGCCCCGCCAGAGCAACCGCAACCGCCGCGACGCTCGCCTCATCCGTCACATCGAGGGACGGCGCGCCGGTGCGGGAAAACGCCTCCACCTCGAAGTCGCCCTGCGCGCGCAGCGCTGCCGTCAACGCACCGCCTACCCCGCCTGTCGCACCTATGATCGCCGCCACCGCCATGTCGCCGCGCCTCCGTTGTTTCGTCCGTGTGTACGACGACGCCGGCGCGACGGATCGGCGCCGGCCGCCATTCACTGGCGATGGCATCCGTGGTAATGCGCCGCACGCAGAATTGTCGGCGGCGCGAACGCCGTCGATCGCGAGCTTCGGGCGCGCCCGAGCGGAAACGTCAACCAGGAGAGGAATGTCTCGATGAGATTTTGCATCAGCGGCAACGGCGCCATGGGCAACGCGCACGCCAAGGCCCTGAAGGCCATCCCGGGCGCCGAGATCACCGTGATCCAGTCCCGCACCAAGGAAGGCGCCGACAAGTTCGCCGAGACCTACGGCATCATGACCGCGCTGACCGACTACACGGCCGCCGTGACCCGCGACGACGTCGACGCCGTCATCATCACCGGCCCCACGCAGATCCACGCCGATCAGGCCGAGATCGCCATGCGCGCCGGCAAGCACGTGCTCATCGAGATCCCCATGTGCGACAGCGTGGCCGACGCCGAGCGCATCGTGCGCGTGCAGCAGGAGACGGGCGTCACCGCCATGGCCGGCCACGTGCGCCGCTTCAACCCGTCGCACCAGTACATGAACAACAAGCTGCGCAACGAAGGCGTTGTGCTGCAGCAGATGCAGGCGCACACGCACTTCTTCCGCCGCACCAACATGAACGCGCTCGGCCAGCCCCGCTCGTGGGTTGACCACCTGCTGTGGCACCACGCCTGCCACACGGTTGACCTCTTCGCCTACCAGACGGGTGAGAAGGTTTCTGAAGCGTTCGCCGTGCAGGGCCCCTACCATCCCGAACTGAAGATCGCGATGGACATGGGCATCATCATGAAGACGCCGTCGGGCGCCGTGTGCGTGCTGTCGCTGTCGTTCAACGACGAAGGCCCCATCGGCTCGCCCTACCGCTACATGTGCGACAAGGGCACGTGGGTCTCGTTCTATGACGACCTGACCGACGGCTTCGGCAAGAAGATCGATCTCACCGGCGTCGCGCCGTCCATAAACGGCTTCGAGAACCAGGACCGCGAGTTCATCGCCGCCATTCAGGAAAAGCGCGCGCCGAATTGCTCGGTCGCCGACGCGCTCTCGACCATGCAGCTGCTCGGCAAGCTGGAAGACCAGCTCATCGCCGCCGACGGCCACCCGAAGTAAGCGGGTATAGTCCTGCTGGAAGTCGGGTCGCCCCGACTTCCATGCGGCGCCAATGCCGCGCGCCCCTGCTGCCGAGGGCGCCAGTCGCCACACCGTCATGCGCGGGCTTGACCCGCGCATCCAGCCCCGTTGCGCGGCACAACGATGCGGGTTTATAGTAAAGCTCACGTATCCGGATGTCCGCAGGGTGAGGAACGAGACATGAGCCGCAAACGCATCACCGCACATGTCGGGCCGCTCGACGATATGGCCAAGCGCTTCGTCGTCGCCTGGAATGAAGGTCAGCGCGGCGGAAAGCCGCTTGGCGAGCACGTGACGTTCGTCACGCTGGAGAGCCTAGTGTCAGTTATGTCGCCGAAGCGGCTCGAACTGTTGCGCGGTCTGCGCGCTTCTGGCCCAACATCCATCCGCGCTCTGGCCGACCAGCTCGCGCGGGATTACAAATCGGTGCACGGCGACGTCACGCTGCTGATGGATGCCGGACTTATAAGACGGCTGGCCGATGGCTCCATTTCCGCCCCGTGGGACAAGGTTCAAGCAGAACTCGATTTGGCGTCGTAACTGCTGACCCGAAGCGCGTTGTCACCTCGGCCCGTCGCGGTAGAGCCAGTCGAGGCAGCGCCACACATCCTCGTCGCTGCGTGCTCGATAGGCCTCGTTGCGCACCTGCGATTCAACGCCCTCGGTGTGGTACAGGTGATCCCACATGAAGCGGCTTTCCAGTTGCACGCGGGCCGTGCGCGACAGGCGCTTCTTCTCAAACGCCGCGAACGCCGCCGGGTGATCCCCGCCGCCGGCCTCGACGCAATCGGCGAACACCACCGCATCTTCAATCGCCATGCCCGCGCCCTGCGCCAGCGATTGCAGCGTCGCATGCGCCGAGTCTCCCAGCAACACCGCCCTGCCCTGCGACCAGCCGCGCTGCGGCGCGCGATCCGCGATGGGCCAGCGGCGCTCCAGATCCAGCATGGCGATCATCTCGCGCATTACCGGATGGGCGTCGCGATAGGTCGCCTGCAACTCGGCGCGATAGCTCTCCACATCGCCCTTCTGCGAGAACGTGTCCGTGCGGAACACCGCGACGATATTGAAGATCGTCTTCTCCCGCAGGGGATAATGGACGATGTGGAAGCCCGGCCCGCCCCACAGCGCCACATCATTCAGCGGGGCGCCCTTCGGCGCCTTCTCGAACGGAATGATGGTGCGGTGCGCCACATAACCGATGAGTTGCGGGTCGCCGTCGCCGATCATCTGCGCGCGCACGCGCGAGCGCAGGCCATCGGCGCCCACCACGAACGCGCCCTCAAGGCGCCGGCCGTCCTGCGTGGACACGACAACATGGTCGCCCTCGTCCGCGTAGCCGGTCACGGCGGCGTCCTCGTCGAGGGTGATCGAGGGCCACCGCTTGCACGCGTCCACCAGAATTTTGTGCAGATCGACGCGGTGAATGACCACATACGGATGGCCGTAGCGCCGGCGAAACGCATCGTCGGTGCGCACGCGGGTGACGGGCTCGCCGTCAAATGCATCGATCATCCACACATTGCCCGGCAGCAGCGACTTCGCGAGCACGGCCTGCGCAATCCCAAGGCGCTCGAAGGCGGGAAAAACATTCGGGCCAAGCTGGATGCCATACCCGATGGCGCCGAACTGGGGGGCCTGCTCCAGCACGCGAACCTGCCAGCCCTTGTCGGCGAGTGCGATGGCGGCGCACAGGCCGCCGACCCCGCCGCCCACGATCAACGCCGCGCCATCCCGCTCAGCCACGCTCCACCCCATTCGCCGTTCGTTCGTTGTGGCGAGTTAGCCCTGAAACACGGTCCTTGTGAAGGCCCGTGAGCATGGCGTTGTTTCTGGCTGCGATTGGTCAGACAATGGCGACTCCTCCCTCACGGATCCTCGCCATGACCGAAGCCCCCGCCGCCCCACTCGTATCGACCCGCTGGCTCGCGGAACGGCTCGGGCGGGATGATATCGCAATTCTCGACGCCTCCTGGCACCTGCCCACCGCCAACCGCGACCCGCGCGCAGAATTCGCGGCGCGGCATATTCCGGGCGCGGCGTTCTTCGACATCGACCGCATCAGCGATCCCGCAAGCGACCTGCCGCACATGCTGCCCGACGCCGCCGCGTTCGCCGCCGCCATGGGCGCGATGGGCGTGCGCGACGATATGGAGATCGTGGTCTACGATTCGGTTGGCCTGTTCTCAGCGGCCCGCGCGTGGTGGATGCTGACGATCTTCGGCGCGCAGCGCGTCTTCGTGCTCGACGGCGGCCTCCCCGCATGGCTGGCGGAGGGCCGGCCTGTGGAAAGCGGGGCCTGCGCGCGCGCTGCGACAACATTCCGCGCCCGCCTGGAGAGCGCAGCGGTCGCCGGCTTCGAGGACGTGCGGCAGGCGCTGGACGCCGGCGCAGCCCAGGTGGCGGACGCGCGCCCAGCCGCCCGCTTCACGGGCGAGGCGCCAGAACCCCGTCCAGGGCTCCTCTCCGGCCATATGCCCGGCGCCCGCAGCCTGCCCGCCGCCGCGCTCATGGACAGCGGGCGCCTGAAGCCCGCGCCTGCGCTGGTCGAGGCCTTCGCCAGCGCTGGGGTCGATCCCGACAGGCCGCTCATCACCTCGTGCGGCTCCGGCGTTTCGGCGGCAATCATCAATCTCGCACTCGCCACCCTCGGCAAGCCGCCTGCGCGCCTCTACGACGGCTCGTGGACAGAATGGGCGATGCGGGGCGGTCCGCGCGCTGTCGGCCCCATAGGCTGAAGCGTCACGACAGCGGACTGCGCGCCCTCGGCCGGCGCTCTTCAGCGCCCATCGCATGAGCACTTTGGCCTAATTTTTAGGCACATTGCCCATCATTTGACTGTGGACTGCCGATCCCCTCGCCGTGCCCTGCGCGCATCGTCCCGATTGCTGGATAGAATGTTGGCATGGTAGCTGCTATGTGCCAATGGCAATCGCAGCGCCAGCGGCGGCGTGGCCGAGCAACGACGAGGATGGGAGCTTAAGGCGCCATGAAGAAGATCGAGGCCATCATCAAGCCCTTCAAGCTCGACGAAGTGAAAGAGGCGCTGCAGGAAGCCGGCCTCCAAGGCATAACCGTAACCGAAGCCAAGGGGTTCGGTCGCCAGAAGGGCCACACGGAGCTCTATCGGGGCGCCGAGTACGTCGTTGATTTCCTGCCCAAGGTGAAGATCGAGGTCGTCCTGAATGACGAAATGCTTGATCGCGCCGTCGAGGCGATCCGGAAGGCGGCCCAGACGGGCCGCATCGGCGATGGCAAGATTTTTGTATCCAATATCGAGGGGGCGATCCGGATCAGGACCGGCGAGACCGGCCCAGACGCGATCTAGCTCGCGACCTTGAGACCAGTCAGAACTCCGATCACCAGAGTGTGAGCTACAAGAAAGGCTGAGACATGAAGACCGCCAAGGATGTCCTGAAGGCGATCAAGGATAACGATGTAAAGTACGTGGACTTCCGCTTCACCGACCCGCGCGGCAAGTGGCAGCACGTTACCTTCGACGTCTCCATCGTTGATGAGGATCTCTTCGCCGAAGGCGTGATGTTCGACGGCTCCTCCATCGCCGGCTGGAAGGCGATCAACGAGTCCGACATGATGCTGATGCCCGACCCGGCCTCCGCCTGCATGGATCCGTTCTTCGCGGCGTCCACGATGGTCATCAGCTGCGACGTTCTTGAGCCGGCCACCGGCGAGCCCTACTCCCGCGATCCACGCGGCATCGCCAAGAAGGCGGAAGCTTACCTGAAGTCCACCGGCATCGGCGACACCTGCTACGTGGGCCCCGAGGCAGAGTTCTTCGTGTTCGACGACGTCAAGTTCAAGTCTGACCCGTACAACACGGGCTTCAAGCTCGACTCCATCGAGCTGCCCGAGAACATGGACACGGACTACGAAGGCGGCAACCTTGGCCACCGCGTCCGCACCAAGGGCGGCTACTTCCCGGTTCCCCCGGTCGACTCGGCCCAGGACATGCGCGGCGAGATGCTCGCGGCCATGGCGTCCATGGGCGCCGTCGTTGAGAAGCACCACCACGAAGTCGCGTCCGCCCAGCACGAGCTCGGTCTCAAGTTCGGCACGCTGACGACGATGGCCGACCACATGCAGGTCTACAAGTACTGCATCCATCAGGTCGCCCAGAGCTACGGCAAGACGGCCACCTTCATGCCGAAGCCGATCTACGGCGACAACGGCTCGGGCATGCACGTTCACCAGTCCATCTGGAAGGACGGCAAGCCGACCATGGCTGGCAACAAGTACGCCGACCTGTCGGAAGAGTGCCTGTGGTACATTGGCGGCATCATCAAGCACGCCAAGGCGCTGAACGCCTTCACCAACCCGTCGACGAACTCCTACAAGCGTCTCGTCCCGGGCTATGAGGCCCCCGTGCTGCTCGCCTACTCGGCGCGCAACCGCTCCGCCTCGTGCCGTATTCCGTGGACGGCGAACCCGAAGGCCAAGCGCGTTGAGGTTCGCTTCCCCGATCCGACCGCCAACCCCTACCTCGCCTTCGCGGCGATGCTGATGGCTGGCCTCGACGGCATCCAGAACAAGATCGATCCGGGCCCGGCCATGGACAAGGATCTGTACGACCTCCCCGCCGCGGAGCTGAAGAAGATCCCGACGGTGTGCGGCTCGCTTCGCGAGGCTCTCCAGAACCTCGACAAGGA
>JAIXSM010000048.1 GCA_027484655.1 Hyphomicrobiales bacterium
CCCTGCTTCACGATCTCGTTGCGGTTCAGGAGATACTGCAGCGCGTGGCGCACGTTCGTGCCGTCCCACACGTTGTGCTCTGTCTCGAACACGACGCCGTCGTACTTCGTGCCCTGGATGGCGATGGCCGCTTCGGGGCTCGCAGGGGAGAAGGTCGCGAAGGCGGGCTTGCCCGATTCCAGCGCGCGGATCACGCCATTCAATCTGTCAGCCATGGTTTCCTCTTGTCAGGCGAATCGTCCCGGAAGCCGCTTGGGCGCGTCGGGATCTGGATATGTTGGGAGGGCGTCGCCCCAGAGTAGCCGGGACGACGCTTGTCGGCGGAGTCTGTTAGATCAGGCCGCGACGCTTCAGCTGGGCGTCGAGGCGGCCGTAGACCGTGCGCGCGTTCATCTCGAAGATCTTGCGCTTGTCTTCCTCGCTGACCGCGAGATTGTCGATGTAGCGCTTGGTGTCGTCGTACTCGTTCCCGGTCTCCGGATCGATGCCCTGCACGGCGCCGATCATCTCGGAGGCGAACAGAATGTTATCGACCGGGATCACCTGCGCGAGCAGGTTGATGCCCGGCTGGTGATAGACGCAGGTGTCGAAGTAGACGTTCTTCAGCAGGTGCTCGGTCAGCAGCGGCTTCTTGAGCATCTGCGCGAGACCGCGATACCGGCCCCAGTGGAAGGGAACCGCGCCGCCGCCGTGCGGGATGATGAACTTCAGCGTGGGGAAGTCCTTGAACAGATTGCCCTGGATGAGCTGCATGAACGCGGTGGTGTCGCCGTTGATGTAGTGGGCGCCGGTCGCATGGAAGCACGGGTTGCACGAGCTGGACACGTGGATCATGCCGGGCACGTCCAGCTCCACCATCTTCTCGTAGAGCGGGTACCACCACTTGTCGGTGAGCGGCGGCTCCTTCCACCACCCACCCGACGGATCCGGGTTCAGGTTGCAGCCGACGAACCCGAGTTCGTTCACGCAACGCTCCAGCTCGGCGACGCAGTTGCGCGGATCAACGCCGGGCGACTGCGGCAGCTGGCACACGCCGATGAAGTTCTTCGGGAACATCTCGGAGACGCGGTAGATCAGGTCGTTGCAGACCCGGGTCCAGTCTTCGCTGGTCTTCTGGTCGCCCACGTGGTGCGCCATGCCGGCGGCGCGGGGCGAGAAGATCGTCAGGTCGCTGCCGCGCGCCTGCTGGATGCGGAGCTGGCCCTTTTCGATTGTCTCGCGCAGCTGGTCGTCGCTGATCTGCGGGGCCGGCGTCGGCAGCGTCCGGTTGCCGTCGGCAAGTCCGGCGAGCTGGCGGTCGCGCCAGGATTCCAGCGCCGGCGGAGCGGTCGTGTAGTGGCCGTGACAATCGATAATCATGTTTCTTGAACCTCTTTGGGTCGGTTTTATCCTCCGGCGTCCGGCGATCCACGCGGGGCGAGCGCCCTCAAGCGTGGCGGTCGGACGAGCCGGCCGTACAATGGACGGGCGGCGCCGCGATTGCAACGCCCGCCCAGTGTTTGGAAGAGCAATCAAGGCCCTCCGCGCGGGCGAAGGGCCGTCACTCTGGCGATTGTGCGGCGCACAAAGCGCGATCAGGCGCCCCACACGTCGCGGGCGACTTCGACCACCAGACGCAGCTTCGCGTTCTGCTCCTCGATGGTCATCGCCATGCCCTCGATGCCGCTGGCGAACCCGCACTGGGGCGACACGCAGAGCTGATCGAGTGGCACGATCCTGGCGGCTTCCTCGATACGGCGGGTGATCGCCGCCTTCTCCTCAAGCGCGCCGTTCTTGCTGGTGATGAGGCCCAGCACCACCGCTTTGTTCTTCGGCAGGAAGCGCAGCGGCTCGAAACCGCCGGCGCGGTCGCTGTCATACTCGAGGAAGTAGCCATCCACGTTGATGTCCTGCAGCAGCACTTCGGCGACGGGCTCATAGCCGCCCTCGGCCACCCAGGCGCCGCCGTAGTTGCCGCGGCACAGGTGCATGCAGATCGCCATGTCGTCGGGCTTGCCGGCGATCACGTCGTTGAGCAGGCGCGCATAGGTGCGCAGCAGCGCGTCGGGATCCTCGCCGATGCTGCGGGCGTGCTCGCGCAGGGTGGGATCGCACAGGTAGGCGAGGTTGGTCTCGTCGATCTGCAGATAACGGCAGCCTGCGGCCGCAAGGTCCGCGATCTCCTCGCGGTAGACGCGGGCGAGATCGGCGTAAAACTCCTCAATGGTCGGATAGGCGACGGCGTCGATGGCCTCGCGCCCGCCGCGGAAGTGCAGGATCGTGGGCGAGGGAATGGTGATCTTTGGCGTCGAGCCCGGCGCGACGATGGACTTCAGGAACTTGAAGTCGTCGACGAAGATCGGGCGCACGCGCTCCAGCTTCCCGGTGATCTGCATCGTGGGGGGCTGTTGCAGCACGACGCCGTCAGCGGTGTGAAACCGCACCGGCACCCTGGAGGGGATCAGTTCGACGTTCTTGAAGGCGAGCAGGAAGTCGCGCTGCCAGCCGCCGCGGTTGTATTCGCCGTCGGTGACGGCCTTGAAGCCGATCTCCTCCTGCAGCTTCACGACGCCGGGAATGGCGGCGCGCTGAATGGCCACGAGTTCGTCTTCCGGCAGCTTGCCGGCCTCAAACTCCTTGCGCGCCTTGCGCACGTTGTCGGGACGAATGAGCGAACCGACCTGATCGGCGCGGAACGGCGGCTTTGATCTTTCAGACATGTTTCCCCCGCGATGCGTTCGCATCATTTCGAGCGTTTCCGGCCCGACTCATAGTGCCGGCGCGATCCGGAATCAAACAGAGGCGGTCGTTGCGTCATATTCGAAAAGCCAGTCGTAGCGCGTGCGCGTTTTCTCTGGCGCCCACTCGGTTTGCACGTACTCGCGGGCTGCGTCCCCATCCGCCAGAACAGGGTTGTGGAACCGCTTTCCCGCAGCGGTCGAGCCCAGCACGATCTTCGTCGTGCGCTCCACGCGCGCGTTCTGAAAGCGCTCCAGCGCAGTCTCAAGATCGTCGTAGGCGTCGAGACACCGCGCCAGCATGAACCCGTCTTCGATCGCCATGATTGCGCCCTGGGCGAGAAATGGCAGCGTGGGATGGCAGGAGTCTCCCAACAGCGTGACGCGCCCTTGTGTCCATGTTTCCAGTGGGGCGCGTCCCACAAGCGCCCATTTGTAGGGCTGATCCACCTTCGCGATGATCTCGTGAATGAGCGGATGCCAATGCGTGAAATCCGCCGCGCACTCTTCTTTCGTGCCCGGCGTGTTCCATGACTCGATCTTCCAGTCCTCGCGTTCGCCGAAGCCGACGAAATTGAGAATCTCCCCGCCCCGCAGCGGATACGTGATGACGTGGCCGCCGGGCCCCACCCAGTTCGTGCCGACAAGCCGTTGCAGATCCGGCGACAGGCTGGCGCGCGGGGCGAGCCCGCGCCACGCGATGATGCCCATGAACTCGCTCGCGCCGTCGCCGGCGATCTGCTGGCGGATGCGCGAATGCACGCCGTCTGCGCCCACAAGGCAGTCGCCTGTCACGATGCGGCCGTCCTCCAGGCGCACACGCACCTTTGACCCGTCCTGCTCAAATCCCATGCAGCGCGCGGAGGTGTGGATCGCGTCGCGTTTAAGCGCGAGCACCGCATCGCGCAGGACCGCATGCAGGTCGCCGCGATGGACGAACCAGTAGGGCGCGCCGAAGCGGCGGATGGAGTCCTCGCCGAGGTCGAACAGCTTGAACGTTTCGCCCGTGTTCCAGATCCGCACTTCCTTGCCGGCGGCCACGCACGCCACGCGCTCCATGGCGTCTTTCAGCCCCAGCGCGGTGAGCACGCGCGAGCCGTTGGCCGCGATCTGCACGCCGGCGCCGAACTCCATCAGTTTGGGGGCCTGCTCATAGACATCGACGTCGTACCCGCGCTGCAGCAGCGCCAGCGCCGCCGTGAGGCCGCCGATGCCGGCGCCCGCGATCAGGATGTGCGGCTTATGGGTCACGCGTCTCTCCCTTGTGCGGGCCTCTGGGCCCCCTTATTGAAAGCGTCGAAGCGACGCGCGGAGACGCGCCGCCAACAGTCCGGAGGAAACCATGCCCCGCCAGACCCGCCGCGTCATCGCCGATCATGATGAAAGCGGCAAGGCCCTCATCGTCGCCGACGGGTTTACGCCCAATGTGAAGGTGCGCAAGGCGGGCAATCTCACGTCCACGCTCGTCTGGGTGACCGACGAGACGCCGGCGCGGCTGGACTCGGGCGAGGATCCCAGCCTGCGCGAAACTGGCGTGGCGCCCCCGCCGGGCGGATCGATCCTGCGCATCGTCGATTTTCCGCCGGCTGCGGAAGCCGGAGAGGTCGACAACGCGTCCATGCTGGCGGAAATGGGCCTTGCGGCGGGCGCTGCGCCTGTGCGCCACGCGTCCATGCATCGCACCCGCAGCATCGACTACGCCATCGTGCTGGAAGGCGAGATCGATATGCTGCTCGATGATTCCGAGGTGCATCTGAAAGCCGGCGACGTGCTGATCCAGAAGGCGACCAACCATGCGTGGGTGAACCGGAGCGACGCCAACTGCCGCATCGCGTTCGTGCTGATCGACGCGGTGGAGCCGGAGGCCTGGCGCAAGGCGCCGTCCGATCACTGACGTTTCGCGCCGCGGGCGGTATGACTGATGCGCCCTATGGCGGCGCCGATGAACAAGGCAGGACGCGCATGAACGTGGAGACAGGCGGCGACGGATCGAAGCGCTGGATCGGGCGGCCGATCCCCCGGTTCGAAGACATCCGGCTCGTGCAGGGCGCCGGCCGCTACACGGACGACATCTCGTTCCCCGGTCAGGCGCACGCGGTGTTTCTGCGCTCGCCCCACGCCCACGCGAGCATTGTCGCGATTCATGTTGAGGCGGCGCGCGCGGCGCCGGGCGTGGTCGCCGTGCTCACTGCGCGCGATTACATGGCGGACGGGGCGAAGAACATCCCCCTTATGCCGGTGCCCGCCGGCGCCCTCAATGTCGATGATCCGGCGTTCAAGCCCACGGCGGAGCGCGGCATCTTCATCTCACAACAGTGGCCGCTGGCGACGGATCGCGTGCGCTTTCCCGGCGAACCAGTGGCCATGGTCATCGCTGAGACCCTGGCGCAGGCGAAGGACGCGCTCGACCTGATCGAAGTCGAGTATGAGCCGCTGCCTGCGGTGACGGACGCGCAGGCCGCCGCGCATCCCGATGCGCCGCGCCTGTGGCCGCAAGCCGCCGACAACATCGCCTTCGAGAATACGTTCGGCGATGGCGACGCTGTGGAAGAGGCCTTTTCGCAAGCGCATCTCGTGGTCGAGCAGACCTACGCCAATCCGCGCATCGTGGTCGCGTTCATGGAGCCGCGCTCCGCCATCGCGCGCATCGAGGAGAATGGCAAGCTCGCGCTCTACACCGGGTGTCAGGGCGCGCACCGCGTGCGCATGGGCGTGTGTGGGGCTCTCGGTCTTGACGCCGCAAACGTGCGCGTGGTCTGCCCCGACACGGGCGGGGGCTTTGGGGCGCGCAGCGATCCTTACCCCGAGCAGATTTGCGTCGCCTGGGCCGCGCGCCGGCTCAATCGTCCCGTGAAATGGGCGAACGACCGCACCGAATCGATCCTCACCGACTATCAGGGCCGCGACATTCTCACGCGTTCGCGCGTGGCCTTTGATGCGCAGGGCCATATTCTGGGCGCGCGCATCGAGATCACGGGCGGGGTTGGCGCCCATACGGTGTCGTTCGTGCAGTTGCACAACAGCTATCGCATCACGCCCACAGTCTATCGCGTGCCGTGCGTCAGCGTGCAGGTACGCGGCGTGATGACGAACACAACCCCCACAGGCCCGTTCCGCGGCGCCGGGCGCCCCGAGGCGACGCTCGCCATGGAGCGCTCCATCGACATCGCGGCGCGCCGGCTCGGCGTTGATCGCATGGAGTTGCGCAAGCGCAATCTCATCACGCGCAAGGAGCTGCCGTA
>JAIXSM010000017.1 GCA_027484655.1 Hyphomicrobiales bacterium
ATGGCGAAGGAAAAATTCGAACGCAACAAGCCGCACTGCAACATCGGCACGATCGGGCACGTTGACCACGGCAAGACGTCGCTGACGGCGGCGATCACGAAGATCCTTGCGGAGACGGGCGGCGCGACGTTCACGGCCTACGACCAGATCGACAAGGCTCCTGAAGAAAAGGCGCGCGGCATCACGATTTCGACGGCGCACGTTGAGTACGAGACGAAGGCGCGCCACTACGCGCACGTCGATTGCCCCGGCCACGCCGACTACGTGAAGAACATGATCACGGGCGCGGCGCAGATGGACGGCGCGATCCTCGTTGTTTCGGCTGCTGACGGCCCGATGCCGCAGACGCGCGAGCACATCCTGCTCGCCCGCCAGGTCGGCGTGCCGGCGCTGGTCGTGTTCCTGAACAAGGTCGACATGGTCGACGATCCGGAGCTGCTTGACCTCGTCGAGCTCGAGGTTCGCGAGCTTCTGTCGAAGTATGACTTCCCCGGCGACGACATTCCGATCACGCGCGGCTCTGCGCTGTGCGCTCTGGAAGATCGCGACGCCGAGAAGGGCAAGGACGCGATCCTGAAGCTGATGCAGACGGTTGACGATTACATCCCGCAGCCGGAGCGCCCCATCGACCAGCCGTTCCTGATGCCGGTTGAGGACGTGTTCTCGATTTCGGGCCGCGGCACGGTTGTGACGGGTCGCGTTGAGCGCGGCATCGTGAAGGTTGGCGAGGAAGTCGAAATCGTCGGCCTGAAGGCGACGGTGAAGACGACGGTGACCGGCGTTGAAATGTTCCGCAAGCTGCTCGACTCGGGGCAGGCTGGCGACAACGTTGGTTGCCTGCTGCGCGGCACGAAGCGCGAGGACGTGGAGCGCGGCCAGGTGCTGTGCAAGCCGGGTTCTGTGAAGCCGCACACGAAGTTCAAGGCTGAGGCCTACATCCTGACGAAGGATGAGGGCGGCCGCCACACGCCGTTCTTCACGAACTACCGTCCGCAGTTCTATTTCCGCACGACGGACGTGACGGGCATCGTCACGCTTCCCGAGGGCACGGAAATGGTGATGCCGGGCGACAACGTGACGATGGAAGTGGCGCTGATCGTTCCGATCGCCATGGAGGAGAAGCTGCGCTTCGCCATCCGTGAGGGTGGCCGCACCGTCGGCGCCGGCGTCGTCGCCTCCATCATCGAGTAATCGGTATCGGTTCGGCCGGCGCGGGCTACAGCGCCCGCGCCGTTCGCACAGAGGACGTATCCATGAACGGCCAGAACATCCGCATCCGCCTGAAGGCGTTCGATCACCGGATCCTTGACGCCTCGACGAAAGAGATCGTCTCGACGGCGAAGCGGACCGGCGCTCAGGTGCGCGGGCCCATCCCGCTGCCGACGCAAATCGAGAAGTTCACTGTGAACCGCTCGCCGCACATCGACAAGAAGTCGCGCGAGCAGTTCGAAATTCGCACCCACAAGCGCGTGCTCGACATCGTCGATCCCACGCCGCAGACCGTCGATGCTCTTATGAAGCTCGACCTCGCGGCCGGCGTCGATGTCGAGATCAAGCTCTAAGGGTTAAACCCGGGCGCCTCTTCATCGAAAAGCGCCCTCAAGGACGAGAAACATGCGGTCAGGCGTTATCGCACAGAAGGTCGGTATGACCCGCGTCTTCAACGAGACGGGGGAACAGGTGCCGGTCACGGTCCTGAAGGTTGACGGCTGTCAGGTCGTCGCCCACAGGACGAAGGACACAAACGGCTACACGGCTCTTCAGCTCGGCATTGGCCGGGCGAAGGTCAAGAACGTTTCCAAGGCCGAGCGCGAGCGCTTTGCCAAGGCGAGCGTTGAGCCGAAGCTGAAGCTCGTTGAGTTTCGCGTGGGCGATGACGCCGTGATCCCCGTTGGGGCCGAAATCACCGCCGACCACTTCGTCGTCGGCCAGTTTGTCGATGTCACCGGCACTTCCATCGGCAAGGGCTTTGCTGGCCCGATGAAGCGCTGGAACTTCGGCGGTCTGCGCGCCACCCACGGCGTGTCCGTGTCGCATCGTTCCCATGGTTCTACCGGCGGCCGTCAGGACCCCGGCAAGACCTTCAAGAACAAGAAGATGGCCGGTCACATGGGCGTCGAGCGCGTCACCACGCTGAACCTGCGTGTCGTGTCCACGGACGCTGAGCGTGGCCTGATCCTCGTTGAGGGTTCGGTTCCCGGTTTTGCCGGCGGCTGGATCACCGTGCGTGATGCGGTGAAGAAGGCGCTTCCCAAGGACGTGCCGCAGCCCGGCAAGTTTCGTATTGCCGACGGCGCCGCTACGGCCGCTGCGGCTGACACCAATCAGGAGGGCTGAGCCGTGAAGATCGACGTCACGTCTCTCGACGGCGCGGCCGCCGGCTCGATCGAGCTGAACGATGAAGTGTTCGGCCTTGAGCCGCGCGAGGATCTGATCGCGCGCATGATCCGTTACCAGCTCGCCAAGCGGCGCGCCGGCACCCACGCGGTCAAGAACCGCGCGGATATCGCCCGCACGGGCAAGAAGATGTACCGCCAGAAGGGCACCGGCGGCGCTCGCCACGGCTCGGCTCGCGTGCCGCAGTTCCGCGGCGGTGGTCGTGCGTTCGGTCCGCAGGTGCGCAGCCATGCGCACGACATGCCGAAGAAGGTGCGCGCGCTTGCGCTTCGTCACGCGCTGTCTGCCAAGGCTCGTGACGGCGGCATCGTCGTGTGGGACAACGCCGCTCTGGACGCTCCCAAGACGAAGGCGCTTCGCGAGTCCTTTGCGAAGCTCGGCCTGATGTCCGCGCTCATCATTGACGGCGCCGACCTTCAGGACAACTTCGCACTGGCGGCGCGAAACATCCCGAACATCGACGTGCTGCCGGTCGAAGGCATCAACGTCTACGACATCATCCGTCGCGAGAAGCTCGTGCTGACCAAGGCGGCCCTGGATGCGCTGGAGGCGCGTTTCAAATGAGCCAGGCTTCGCGTTTCGCCGACACCCGGCACTACGACGTCATCGTTTCTCCGGTCATCACGGAAAAGGCGACGATGGCCAGTGAGCAGAACAAGGTGGTCTTCAAGGTGCGCAAGGACGCGACCAAGCCGCAGATCAAGGCGGCCGTCGAGCGTCTCTTCGACGTCAAGGTCGACAGCGTGAACACGCTGGTGCGCAAGGGCAAGACCAAGCTTTTCCGCGGCACCCGCGGCACGCAGAGCGACGTCAAGAAGGCGGTTGTGACCCTCGCCGAGGGCCACCGCATCGACGTGACGACCGGTCTGTAAGAGAGCTTCGAGGACACAGGAACCATGGCGCTCAAGACATTCAAGCCCATCACGCCGGGCCTCAGGCAGTTGGTCATCGTTGACCGCTCGTCGCTCTGGAAGGGCAAGCCCGTCAAGGCTCTGACGGAGGGCAAGTCCTCCGCCGGCGGCCGCAACAATATGGGTCGTATCACCGTTCGCTTCCGTGGCGGTGGTCACAAGCAGACCTATCGCATCGTCGACTTCAAGCGTCGCAAGCTTGACATGGCGGCGAAGGTTGAGCGGATCGAGTACGATCCGAACCGCACCTCGTTTATCGCGCTTGTGCGCTACGCCGACGGCGAGCTGTCGTACATCATTGCGCCGCAGCGTCTTGGCGTTGGCGACGAGGTGGTCGCCGGCGTGCAGGTTGACGTGAAGCCGGGCAACGCGATGCCGTTGGCGAACATGCCGGTCGGCACCATCGTCCACAACGTGGAGCTGAAGATCGGCAAGGGCGGGGCTCTTGCCCGGTCCGCTGGCGCCTACGCGCAGATCGTCGGCCGCGACCAGGGCTATGTCACGCTCCGCCTGAACTCGGGCGAGCAGCGTCTCGTGCACGGTCAGTGCTTCGCTACGGTCGGCGCGGTGTCGAACCCGGATCACATGAACACCTCGCTTGGTAAGGCGGGTCGTTCACGCTGGCTCGGCCGTCGCCCCCATAACCGCGGCGTCACCATGAACCCGATTGACCATCCGCACGGCGGCGGCGAAGGCCGCACCTCGGGCGGTCGTCACCCGGTCACTCCGTGGGGCAAGCCGACCAAGGGCAAGAAGACTCGCTCTAACAAGTCGACCACGAAGTTCATCGTGTCCTCGCGTCACGACCGCAAGAAGAAGGGCTGATCCATGGCGCGTTCGATCTGGAAAGGCCCGTTCGTCGACGGCTACATCCTCAAGAAGGCTGAGGCTGCTCGCGCGTCGGGTCGCAACGAAGTCATCAAGATCTGGAGCCGTCGCTCCACGATCCTCCCGCAGTTCGTTGGCCTCACCTTCGGGGTCTACAACGGCCAGAAGCATATTCCGGTTGCCGTGTCCGAGGACATGATCAACCACAAGTTCGGCGAGTTCGCTCCGACGCGCACCTTCCACGGGCACGCGGCGGACAAGAAAGCGAAGAGGGGCTGAGGATGTCCAAGCCTAAAAACGAACGGGCGCTGAAGGACAACGAGGCCAAGGCGGTTGCGCGCATGTTGCGCGTTAGCCCCCAGAAGCTCAACCTCCTTGCTCAACTCATTCGCGGCAAGAAAGTCGGGACGGCGCTGGCCGACCTCGAGTTCTCCCGCAAGCGTGTCGCCGCTCAGGTGAAGAAGGCGCTAGAAAGCGCGATCGCCAACGCCGAGAACAACCACTCGCTCGACGTCGACGATCTCGTGGTCGCCGAGGCTCACGTGGGCAAAGCTCTGGTCATGAAGCGGTTTCATGCCCGCGCTCGCGGCCGCGCCGGCCGGGTCGAGAAGCCTTTCTCGAACCTGACCATCGTCGTGCGCGAAGTGCAAGCCGAAGCCAAGGCCTGAGGAGAAAACGATGGGTCAGAAAGTCAATCCGATCGGTCTGCGCCTCGGCATCAACCGGACGTGGGATTCCCGCTGGTTCGCTTCGCGCGGCGACTACGCCAAGCTGCTTCATGAGGACATGAAGATCCGCGAGGTCCTGATGAAGGATCTCAAGCAGGCCGCCGTGTCCCGTATCATCATCGAGCGTCCGCACAAGAAGTGCCGCGTCACGATCCATTCGGCTCGCCCGGGCGTCGTGATCGGCAAGAAGGGCGCGGACGTCGACAAGATCCGCAAGACGGTTGCCAAGCTCACCGACTCCGAGGTTGTCATCAACATCGTCGAGGTGCGCAAGCCTGAGGTTGATTCGACGCTTGTCGCCGAGTCCATCGCCCAGCAGCTGGAGCGTCGTGTCGCTTTCCGTCGTGCTATGAAGCGCGCGGTGCAGTCGGCGATCCGTCTTGGCGCCCAGGGCATCCGCATCAACTGCTCGGGTCGCCTTGGCGGCGCGGAAATCGCACGTCTTGAGTGGTATCGCGAGGGTCGCGTTCCCCTTCATACGCTGCGCGCGGATGTTGACTACGGCACCGCGACGGCGCACACGGCGTACGGCACATGCGGAATCAAGGTGTGGATCTTCAAGGGCGAGATCCTCGAGCATGATCCGATGGCGCAGGACAAGCGCATGAACGAACAGGACAGCGGCGGCGAGCGTCGTCCGCGTCGCGAAGGCCGTGACCGCGATGACCGCGGTCGTGGTGGTCGCGGTCGCGACGCCGCCTGAGCCGGCAGGAAGGATCGAGAGATTAAGCCATGCTGCAACCAAAGCGCACAAAGTTCCGGAAGGCCTTCAAGGGCCGCATCCATGGGAACGCCAAGGGTGGCTTTGAGCTCAACTTCGGCCAGTTTGGCCTGAAGGCCATGGAGCCCGAGCGCATTACCGCCCGTCAGATCGAGGCCGCCCGTCGCGCCATGACCCGCCACATGCGCCGTGCCGGTCGCGTGTGGATCCGGATCTTCCCGGATGTGCCGGTGTCGAAGAAGCCCACTGAAGTTCGAATGGGCAAGGGCAAGGGCGCTCCCGAGTACTGGGCGGCGCGCGTCGCCCCCGGGCGCATCATGTTCGAGATCGACGGCGTTCCCGCCGATCTCGCCCGCGAGGCGATGGCGCTCGCCGCTGCCAAGCTGCCCATCAAGACGCGCTTCATCCAGCGCATCGTCGAGTGAGGAGAGACGAGATGGCAAACGATAACCGCATCTCGGACCTGCGCGCTATGACGGAGGACCAGCTCAAGGATGAAGTCCTGAAGCTCAAGAAGGAGCAGTTCAACCTGCGCTTTCAGCGGGCCACGGGTCAGCTCGAGAACACCTCCCGCGTGCGGATTGTCCGCCGCGACATCGCCCGCGCGTTGACGGCCGCGTCCCAGAAGCGCGCCGAGGCGAAGAAGTAAGGACACCGACATGCCGAAGCGTATTCTCCAGGGCACCGTCGTCTCCGACAAGCAGGAAAAGACCGTGGTCGTGCGTGTTGAGCGCCGGTTCACGCATCCTCTCCTCAAGAAGACGGTCCGTCGTTCGAAGCACTACCACGCGCACGACGAGAACAAGGCCTACAAGGTGGGCGACACGGTCTCTATTGAGGAGACCCGCCCGATTTCCAAGCTGAAGCGCTGGACTGTCGTCAACGACACGGTTAAAGCCTGAGGCATTCATTTACACCTTGGGGAACGAGAACCGCTCCCTTCAGGCGTAGTCCGGAGGTCTGCCTCCGGAAACCGATCTGAGAAGAAAGGCGCGTTGCCATGATTCAGATGCAAACCAACCTCGACGTGGCGGATAATTCCGGCGCGCGCCGCGTGATGTGCATCAAGGTGCTCGGCGGCTCCAAGCGGAAGTACGCCGGCGTGGGCGACATCATCGTCGTCTCCATCAAGGAAGCCATTCCGCGCGGCCGCGTGAAGAAGGGCGACGTCATGAAGGCGGTCGTCGTTCGCACTGCGAAGGATATCCGTCGGGCTGACGGCTCTGTGATCCGCTTCGATTCGAACGCGGCGGTCCTCATCAACAACCAGTCCGAGCCGATCGGCACCCGTATCTTCGGGCCGGTTCCGCGCGAGCTGCGCGCCAGGAACCACATGAAGATCATCTCGCTCGCGCCGGAGGTGTTGTAATGGCCGCGAAGATCAAGAAGGGCGACAAGGTCGTCGTTCTCGCCGGTCGCGACCGTGGTCGCTCCGGGGAGGTAGTGCGTGTGCTGCCCGATGAGGGTCGTGCTCTCGTCCGTGGCGTGAACATGGTGCGTCGTCACCAGCGCCAGACCGCGAACCAGGAAGGCGGGATCATCTCCAAGGAGGGCCCCATTGACCTGTCGAACCTCGCTGTTGCCGATCCCAAGGACGGCAAGGCGACGCGCGTCGGCTTCAAGATTCTCGAAGACGGCCGCAAGGTCCGCTTCGCCAAGCGTTCCGGAGACCTGATCGATGCCTGAGGCGCAGAACGACAAGGCCGCCAAGAGCGGTAAGGGCAAGCGCGGGGAAGCGCCGGCGCCGGCGAAGCTCGCCACTGCCGAGTCCCTCGTCGTGCCCGCGGGCTACACGCCCCGGATGAAGACGCACTACGTTGAGGTCGTGCGTAAGCAGATGATCGAGCAGTTCGGTTACAAGAACGCTCTTGAGGTGCCCGTCATCGAGAAGATCGTCCTCAACATGGGCGTTGGCGACGCCGTCAACGACACCAAGAAGGTGACGTCGGCCGCTGCGGATCTCGCGTTGATTGCTGGCCAGCGTCCGGTTGTGACCCGCGCTCGCAAGGCGATCTCCACCTTCAAGGTGCGCGAGAACATGCCGATCGGCGCGAAGGTGACGTTGCGGAGCACCCGCATGTACGAATTCCTCGACCGTCTTGTTACGATCGCGCTTCCGCGCGTTCGCGACTTCCGGGGCCTGAACCCGAAGTCTTTTGACGGTCGTGGCAACTACGCGATGGGCATCAAGGAGCACATCGTTTTTCCGGAGATCGACTACGACAAGGCGGAGTCGATCCTCGGCATGGACGTGATCGTTTGCACCACGGCCAAGACCGATGAAGAGGCGCGGGCTCTGCTGCGCGCTTTCAACTTCCCGTTCCGGCAGTGAGACCCCGTCTCAGACGCGGAACCAAGAGGTAGACCTACATGGCCAAGAAAAGTTCTATCGAGAAGAACAACCGCCGCGCGAAGCTGGCGAAGAAGTATGCGGCCCGCCGCGAGCGCCTCAAGGCGGTTGCGAACGACCGTTCCATCGACATCGTCGAGCGGTTTGAAGCAGCCATCAAGCTTGCGGAAGTGCCGCGGAACTCTTCCAAGACGCGTCTTCGCAATCGTTGCGAGGTCACAGGTCGTCCGCGTGCGTTCTACGGCAAGATGCGCATGTCCCGTATCGCCGTTCGCGAGCTGGGGTCACGTGGTTTGATCCCCGGTCTTGTGAAGTCGAGCTGGTAAGGAGCGCGCCATGTCGATGAATGATCCTTTGGGCGATATGCTCACGCGCATCCGCAATGCTCAGATGCGTCGCAAGAGCAAGGTGTCGACTCCCGGGTCGCGCCTGCGTCAAAACGTGCTCGACGTCCTCAAGGACGAGGGTTACATCCGCGGTTATTCGACCACGGACTACGGCAACGGCCGTACCGAGTTCGAAATCGAGCTGAAGTATCACGAGGGCCAGCCGGTTATTCGGGAGATCGAGCGTGTCTCGAAGCCCGGCCGCCGCGTCTATAGCGCCGTCGCCGCCATGCCGCGGGTCGCCAATGGCCTCGGCATCACCATCGTCTCGACTCCGAAGGGCGTGATGGCCGACCACTCTGCGCGTGAGCAGAATGTGGGCGGCGAAGTGCTCTGCCGGGTCTTCTGATCGGAAGGCGAACTCAAATGTCTCGTGTCGGTAAGAAACCCGTCGTCGTCCCTGCGGGCGTTACGGCGAAGGTCGATGGGCAGACGGTTGCGGTCAAGGGTGGCAAGGGCGAACTTAGCTTCGTCGTCCCCGAGGATGTCGCCGTCACCATCGATGGCTCCGCGATCAAGGTTGATCCGCGGTCGGATTCGAAGCGCGCCCGCGCCATGTGGGGCATGTCCCGCGCCATGATTAATAACCTGGTCACCGGCGTGTCCAAGGGTTTTGAGCGCAAGCTCGAGATCACAGGCGTCGGTTACAAGGCGGCGGTTGCGGGCAAGAACCTGCAGCTGTCGCTCGGTTACAGCCACGACGTGAATTATCCGATTCCGGCCGGTGTCTCCATCGTGACGCCGAAGCCGACGGAGATCATGATCGCTGGCATCGACAAGCGCCAGATCGGTCAGATCGCCGCTGAAATTCGGTCGCTGCGTCCGCCGGAGCCTTACAAGGGCAAGGGTGTCAAGTACGCTGGCGAGTTCATCTTCCGCAAGGAAGGCAAGAAGAAGTAAGGAGCGCCTGCCATGGCTAAGGACAACCAGGCTGCCGTCCGCCGCAAGGCGCGCGTCCGCCGTGCTATCCGCGCCCGCGCCTACGGCAAGCCCAGGCTTTCCGTTCACCGGTCGTCGAAGCAGATTTACGCGCAGATCATTGATGACGAGCATGGCGCGACAATCGTCGCGGCTTCCTCGCTTGAGAAGGATCAGCGCGAGGCCCTGCGGACCGGAGCGAACGTCGAAGCCGCGAAGGCGATTGGTCTGCTGATCGCCCAGCGCGCTGCTGAGAAGGGCATCAAGGATGTCGTGTTCGATCGCGGCTCCTACATGTATCACGGTCGCGTGAAGGCTCTTGCTGATGGCGCCCGCGAGGGTGGCCTGAATTTCTGATCGTCCGCATTCGCGGATGGTCTCCCAGGGCGGCGCACGTCGCGCATTCTCGGGATGCGCTATGTGCGGCCGTCCTCATTGACTCTTCTGTCGCGGCAAGCGACAGGAGGAGCTCCCAGCGAGCGGGGCGCATCAAGCGCTCTGCGCAAGTGACGGAAATAGAAAATGGCTCGTGAAGGTGATGGCGGTCGTCGTGATCGCGAGGAGCGTGACAGCGAATTTGTGGATCGTCTGGTCCACATCAATCGCGTCGCGAAGGTTGTGAAGGGCGGCCGGCGGTTCGGCTTCGCTGCTCTTGTCGTTATTGGCGACCAGAAGGGTCGCGTCGGGTTTGGTCACGGCAAGGCCCGTGAGGTTCCCGAGGCTATCCGCAAGGCGACAGAGGCGGCCAAGCGCGGTCTGATCCGCGTTCCGCTGCGCGAGGGCCGGACACTTCATCACGACGTGCACGGTCGCCATGGCGCCGGCCGCGTTGTGTTGCGCGCCGCGCCTGCTGGCACGGGCATTATCGCTGGCGGTCCGATGCGCGCTGTCTTCGAGACGCTCGGGATGCACGACGTGGTTGCCAAGTCGCAGGGTTCGTCGAACCCCTACAACATGGTCCGCGCCACGTTCGACGCGCTCAAGCGCGAGGACTCTCCCCGTACCGTCGCGGCCCGTCGCGGTCTCAAGGTTTCTGCGTTGCAGTCGCGCCGTCAGGGCGTCGATGCGGACGCTTCGGCTGACGCCTGAGGGGAGGGGAGATTATGACTCAGTCCACCCAGAAGGCGGTCGTCACCGTCGAGCAGGTTTCGAGCGCCATTGGCCGTCCCGGCAAGCAGCGTGAGACACTCATCGGCCTCGGCCTCAACAAGATCGGTCGTCGCTCCTCTCTCGAGGATACGCCTGCCGTTCGCGGCATGATCGCCAAGGTTGCGCACCTCGTGCGCATCGTCGACGGCAAGTGAGGAGGGCGCGATGAAGCTCAATGACATTCGGGACAATCCCGGCTCCTCCAAGGACCGCATGCGCGTCGGCCGGGGCATTGGCTCCGGCAAGGGCAAGCAGAGCGGCCGCGGCGGCAAGGGCCAGACGGCCCGCTCCGGCGTGCGCATCAAGGGCTTCGAGGGCGGTCAGATGCCGCTGCATCGTCGCCTGCCGAAGCGCGGGTTCAACGCCCCGTTCTCGACGGACTACAACGAGGTGAACCTCGGTCGCCTGCAACAGGCGGTTGACGCGGGCAAGCTCGATGCCGCCCAGGCGGTGACCATCGAGTCGCTGATCGCTGCCGGCGTGTGCTCGAAGGTTCGTGACGGCGTGAAGATCCTTGGCAACGGCGAGCTCAGCGCGAAGCTGAACCTCGAAGTGGCTGCGGCTTCGAAGTCCGCTGTCGCCGCAATCGAGAAGGCTGGCGGCTCCGTCAAGCTTCTCGTGGCGGTCGCCGCAGAGGGCTAGGTCCTTAAGTAAGCGCCGCCGGCTGCCGGCGGCGTTTTTAGCATTCTCTCGGGGCGGGGCGTCAGGTCAGGGCCTTTCGCCCCGTTCCAGTGTCGGGAGCGCACCGGCATAGTCCTCGGATCAGGCGCGCGCGGCGCGCCACTCGGAGCGTCCAAATGGCATCGGCAGCCGAACAGCTCGCAGCCTCGATCAACTTTTCGGCCATCGCCAAGGCCGATGAACTCAAGAAGCGTATCTGGTTCACGCTTGGCGCACTTGTGATCTACCGCCTCGGGACGTACATCCCGCTGCCCGGCATCGATCCGGTTGCATTCGAACAAAGCTTCACGTCGAGCCAGCAGGGCGTGCTGGAGCTGTTCAACATGTTCGCGGGCGGCGCCGTGCAGCGCATGGCCATCTTCGCCCTGAACATCATGCCGTACATCTCGGCCTCGATCATCATTCAGCTCATGACCTCGGTCGTGCCGACTCTTGAAGCGCTGAAGAAGGAAGGCGAGTCCGGGCGCAAGGTCATCAATCAGTACACGCGGTATCTGACCGTTGTGCTGGCGATCTTCCAGGCGTGGGGCATCGCGATTGGCCTGCAGGGGCAGGGCAACGTCGTCGCCAATCCTGGTCCGTTCTTCGTCATCTCGACGATTCTCTCGCTTACCGGCGGCACCATTTTCCTGATGTGGCTTGGTGAGCAGATCACGGCCCGCGGCATCGGCAACGGCGCGTCGCTCATCATCTTTGCCGGCATCGTTGCGGCGTTCCCGTCGGCGATTGTCTCGACGCTGGAGCTTGGTCGCCAGGGCGCATTGTCCACAGCGTTGATCCTCATCGTTCTGGCGCTGTCGGTTGTCGTTGTCGCCTTCATCGTGTTCGTTGAGCGCGCCCAGCGTCGTCTTCTCATCACCTACCCCAAGCGGCAGGTGGGCCAGAACCAGATGGTTGGCGGGCAGACGTCGTTCCTGCCGCTGAAGATCAACACCGCGGGCGTGATTCCGCCGATTTTCGCTTCGTCGTTGCTGCTGCTGCCGACCACGATTGCGAATTTCTCGCAGTCGGTCGCCACGGGCTGGCTTGCGACCTTCAACACGTACTTCGCCCATGGGCGGCCGGCGTACATGTTGTTCTACGTCGCGCTGATTGTGTTCTTCGCGTTCTTCTACACCGCGATTGTCTTCAATCCGACGGAGACAGCGGACAATCTCAAGAAGCATGGCGGCTTCATTCCGGGGATACGTCCGGGCGAGCGGACCGCCGAGTACATCGACCACGTGCTGACCCGTGTTACAGTCATCGGCGCAATTTACCTGTCGGCGATCTGTCTCTTACCCGAAATGCTGATTTCCTATGCGGCCTTGCCGTTCTACTTCGGCGGCACATCTTTGCTCATTGTCGTGAGTGTGACGATGGACACGGTTGCGCAGGTGCACGGTCATCTCCAGGCGCAACAGTATGAAGGGCTCGTGCGCAAGGCGAAGCTGCGGGGGAGACGTCGATGAAGTTGATATTGCTGGGCCCCCCTGGGGCGGGCAAGGGCACGCAGGCTGCGCGCCTCATGGAGAAGCATGGCATTCCGCAGCTCTCAACCGGCGATATGCTGCGTGCCGCAGTCAAGGCTGGCACGCCCGTTGGCCTCCAGGCGAAGGCCGTGATGGAGGCTGGCGGTCTCGTGTCGGACGAGATCGTGGTCGGCATTATCGCGGATCGCATGGAGGAGGCTGACGCTCGCAAGGGCTTCATCCTTGACGGGTTTCCCCGCACGGTCGCGCAGGCGCAGGCGCTTGATGCGATGCTGGCGACCAAGGCCATGAAGCTTGACGGCATCGTCGAGCTGAAGGTGGACGAGGGCGCGCTGATGGCGCGCATCGAGAAGCGTGCGGCAGAGACTGTCGCCGCTGGCGGTGTTGTCCGCGCGGATGACAATCCTGAGGCCTTCAAGAAGCGTCTGGTCGCGTATCGGGAGCAGACTGCGCCCGTTTCGGCTTATTACGCATCGCGCGGCGCGCTGAAGACGGTCGATGGCATGGCGTCCATCGATGATGTCACAAGAGCTATAAACGCTGCGCTTGTCGGCTGACGCGCTGCTCGCGTTAAGTCGTTGCAAAACGTTCCCGGCTTAAGGTTCGCTTTTAGGCGAATTCAGCCGGGATTTTTTTTATGGATGCACGAATCCCGTTCGGTGATGGCGGCCTCGTTGTTTATGGGCTGGGCGCGACCGGTGAGCGGATTGTCCGCGCCCTGGTCTCAAAGGGGGTTGCGATAAGCGCCCTCGCGGATGCGCGTCGGGCTGGGGACACAATCTGTGGCCTGCCTGTCATCGGGCCTGCAGATTTGCCCTCTCGCGACTGGCGAGACAGGGATTGCCTGATCGGCCTGCACAATCATTATGTTCCTCTGCATGATGTGGCGTCGTTTCTTGAAGGCGTCGGCTTTCGCCGCGTCCTGGGCCTTGCGGGGCTATCCGGCCGCGTCGATATGGCGGGCGTTGCCGGGGGATACTGGCTCGACTTCGGTTTTTCGTACGCCGCTCACCGCAGCGAGATCGAGGCCGTCAGTGGGCTGCTTGCCGATGTCGCGAGCCGGAGACTGCTTGAACAGATCATCGCGTATCGCTCAAGCGGCGATGTTGCAGAGTGCCCGGTTCCAGATCGTGATGACGAATACACCCCAGCGGACCTGCCCCGGTATCGCGAGCCTTTGCGGCTGATCGATTGCGGCGCGTATGACGGCGCGGCCATCCGTCTGTTTTTGCGAGCAGGTTACCGCATCGAACACGTGCTTGCCTTTGAGCCAGACCCTGCGAACCATGCCGCCCTTCGCGCTCGGATTGGCGGTGACATCCGCGCGACCCTGCTGCCTATGGCGGCCTGGTCCTCGCTGCGGTCGCTTCGGTTTGCAGCCGGTGAGTCGATGGCCAGCGGTGTTGCGGACACTGGCGAGATTGTCGTTCAGGCGGCGGCTGTTGACGATGTAGCTGCGAACTGGGCGCCGACGCTCGTCAAAATGGACGTGGAGGGCGGCGAGATCGAAGCGCTGCGGGGAATGGAGCAGACGATCCGCGCGTACAAGCCGGATCTGTGCCTGTCGCTCTATCACACGCCCCGGCATCTGTTCGAGATCCCCCTGCTGGTTGCCTCATGGGGCCTCGGATACCGGTTTTACCTGCGCGTGCATGAGGAAAACACCTTTGGCGTCGTGCTCTACGCGTTGCAGGACCGGGGCGCGTGATCGCAGCCTGACCGCTGGCCAATGTGTTGGTGCGGCGGTTTGATTGCGTGTTGACTCGGGACCGCTGTTGCCATAGGCACGAGCCCTCATAGAGACGTACGCGTCCCGGAGCCCTCACCTGAGGGGTCGGGTTCGTTTTGCGTTTCGCCTCCGCATGGGCCGGCCTCCACCGGACGCGGGGTTTTGCAACCGCGGCATAAGCCGCTGACATGGAGACGGCCTGTGGCTCGTATAGCTGGCGTCAACATTCCCACGAACAAGCGCGTTGTCATCGCGCTGCAGTACATCCACGGTATCGGCGCGAAGAAGGCCGAAGAGATCTGCGAGAAGGTGAGCATCCCGGCCGAGCGCCGTGTGTCCCAGCTCACGGACGCCGAGGTTCTGCAGATCCGTGAAACGATTGACCGCGATTACCTCGTGGAAGGCGATCTCCGCCGCGAAGTCTCGATCAATATCAAGCGGTTGATGGATCTGGGCTGCTACCGCGGCCTGCGTCACCGCAAGCAGCTTCCGGTTCGCGGCCAGCGCACCCACACCAACGCCCGCACCCGCAAGGGCAAGGCGAAGCCGATCGCCGGCAAGAAGAAGTAAGCCGCAGTTTCCGGTGACTGCACGCCCGCGAGTCGTTCGCGGGCGTCTCGGTTTCGGAAGATTGATCCCCAGCGCCTGGCGATACGGGCGCGTCCGAAGGAAAGAAAGAGTACATGGCTAAGGAAGCAACCCGCGTCCGCCGTCGCGAACGCAAGAACATCGCGTCCGGCGTCGCGCACGTGAACTCGACGTTCAACAACACGATGATCACCATCTCCGATGCGCAGGGCAACACGATTGCCTGGTCGTCGGCTGGCACCATGGGCTTCAAGGGTTCGCGCAAGTCGACCCCCTATGCCGCGCAGATGGCTGCTGAGGATGCCGCCCGCAAGGCGTCCGAGCACGGGATGCGCACGGTTGAAGTGGAAGTGTCCGGCCCGGGTTCGGGTCGTGAATCGGCGCTTCGCGCGCTGCAGGCCGCCGGTTTCACGGTGACCTCGATCCGCGACGTGACCCCGATCCCGCACAACGGTTGCCGTCCGCGCAAGCGTCGTCGCGTCTGATTGTTTTTTGCTGATCGACGCGCGGTGGCTGACGGGCCTTCGCGCGTCTTTTCGTTGACTCCGACGTCGCGGGCCATGGTCGACGGACCGATATGCCCACGAAGATCAAGAGGCCGCCGTGATTCAGAAGAACTGGCAAGAACTCATCAAGCCGAACAAGCTCGAGGTCATTCCCGGGCACGATCCGCGCCGCATCGCGACCCTTGTCGCCGAGCCGCTGGAGCGGGGTTTCGGCCTTACCCTCGGCAACGCGCTGCGCCGTATTCTGCTGTCGTCGCTTCAGGGCGCCGCCATCACGTCTGTCCACATTGACGGCGTGCTGCACGAGTTCTCCTCGATTCCCGGCGTGCGTGAGGATGTCACTGACATCATCCTCAACATCAAGGACATCGCTATCAAGATGCAGGGCGATGGGCCCAAGCGCATGGTCCTGAAAAAGCAGGGTCCGGGCGCGGTCGTCGCCGGCGACATCCAGGTTACCGGCGACGTGCTGGTGCTGAACCCGACGCTGCCGATTTGCACCCTCGACGAGGGCGCCGAGATCCGCATGGAGTTCACGGTCAACACCGGCAAGGGCTACGTGCCCGCCGATCGTAACCGCTCCGAGGACGCGCCAATCGGCCTCATCCCGGTGGACAGCATCTATTCCCCGGTGAAGAAGGTCAGCTATCGCGTCGAGAACACCCGCGAGGGCCAGATCCTCGATTACGACAAGCTTACGGTTGTCGTGGAGACCAACGGCGCGATCTCTCCGGAAGATGCGGTGGCCTACTCGGCTCGCATCCTGCAGGATCAGCTCAACGTGTTCGTGAACTTCGAGGAGCCGCGCCGCGAGGACGCTGCCCCGTCGATTCCGGAGCTGGCGTTCAACCCGGCGCTGCTCAAGAAGGTCGATGAGCTGGAGCTGTCGGTCCGTTCGGCGAACTGCCTGAAGAACGACAACATCGTCTACATCGGCGACCTGATCCAGAAGTCGGAGGCGGAGATGCTGCGCACCCCGAACTTCGGCCGCAAGTCGCTCAACGAGATCAAGGAAGTGCTCGCTCAGATGGGCCTGCACCTCGGCATGGAAGTTCCCGGCTGGCCGCCGGAGAACATCGAAGAGCTGGCGAAGCGCTTCGAGGAGCATTACTAGTTTCTCGCGAATAGCGAGTAGCGAGTAGACAATGGAAAGGTGAGTGGCGTTTGGTGAGATGTGAATGCGGCGCTGATTGGGCCTTCATTCGCTATTCGCCATGCGCTATTCGCCCGAACACCGGCCGACCCTTGGCACGGCGGCCGCAACAAGCAGGAGATAGCCATGTATCACGGACGCAAGAAGCGCCGCTTTAACCGCACGGCTGAACACCGCAAGGCGATGTTCGCCAACATGTGCCAGGCGCTCATCAAGCACGAGCAGATCGTCACCACGCTGCCGAAGGCCAAGGATCTTCGCCCGGTCGTCGAGAAGCTCGTGACCCTCGGCAAGCGCGGCGACCTGCACGCTCGTCGCCAGGCCATCGCCCAGATCAAGGACGTCGATCTCGTCCGCAAGCTGTTCGACGTGCTGGGTCCGCGCTACAAGGAGCGCAACGGCGGCTACACCCGCGTGCTGAAGGCGGGTTTCCGCTTCGGCGACAACGCGGCGATGGCTGTCATCGAGTTCGTTGATCGTGACGTGGACGCCAAGGGCAAGGACTCTGGCCCGACGTCGGAAGCCGCGTAAGGCGTTCGGCCCTGGTTTTGCCGCCCCGTTTTGAAGGCCCGCTTCGGCGGGCCTTTTTGTGTTTATGGACCGGGCCAGGGGCTCCTCACCGCGTTGGCAGCACCACGAAGCGGGCGCCGAACGTTTCATCAAGCGCGCGCTCGGTCTCGGTGGTGATGTCCACGCCCGCCACGGAGGCTGACGGCGGGCCGCGCAGCAGGCTTTCCGCCATTTGCGCCACCCGGTCCGGATCGCCCGCGAACACGGCTTCCACGGATCCGTCGTTACGGTTGCGCACAAAGCCCCGCAACTGCAGGGCCGTCGCGTGGGCGTTGACCCAGGCGCGATAACCTACTTTCTGAACGCGTCCACGTACGAACGCGCGAATGATCCGTTCGGCGTCAGGGGTCATAAGCTCACCTGTCGAACGGCGTGGCGAAGCGCGGTCGCACTTTTGGGCGTGCTTCGGGCGCAGCGCCCTGCGCGCTGCCGTCTGGCGCCGTCCAGACCTGCGCATCCCCGCCGCGCGGACCCGGCGCCAGCGCCTCGAGGTCACGCAGATAGGGGGCCGGAAGCGTCCATGTGTGGGCCGCGGCGATCACCTGATCCATGTAGCCGGGCAGGGGCGCGCCGCCGACCGTCGTGTGGCCAACATAGACCAGCGCCCGAGCACTGCCGCCAGACGCGCGCAGCACGGGTTGCAGAACCTTGCGATAAAGCCCGCTGGCCACGTTCTCGTAGGCGTCCAGCGCGCGCAGGTCTGCGAGCGCCAGATCCCACAGCACGCCGTGAACATCGCGGCGGGGATCGCGGATGATGGAGGCGTACCCGCCCTGCATGATGAAAAAGCGGTGGCGCATGAGGCGACCGACGCCCAGCGGCTTTGAGCGCGGGCACCGGGTCTGCATGGCGGCGGCGTCCATGTTGGAGCCGTAGGCGAAATAGAGCGGCATGGCGTGCTTATAGCACGCGCACGGCGCACCGCGCCCTGTTACGCAAAGTCCATGATGGTGGCGTCCACGGGAAGGCTGTCGCCCTCCTTGGCGCGGATCGCCTTCACGGTCACGTCGCGCTCGGCGCGCAGCACGTTCTCCATCTTCATGGCCTCGACGATGGCCAGCGCCTCGCCTGCCTTCACCTCCTGGCCCTCTACCACGTAGATGGCCTTCACGAGGCCCGGCATCGGGCAGAGCAGGGATTTGGAAGTGTCGGCGGCCACCTTCTCGGGCATCAACGCGGCGAGTTCGGCCTCGCGGCGGGTGAACACCCGCGCATCGACGGACACGCCCGCGTGGGACAGGTGGAACCCGTTCAGAATGGGGCGCACCTGCACGGCGACCTCCTCGTCGTCCACAAGGCCGCGCCATACGGGCTCGCCGGGCGCCCATGTGGACTGAAGCCGGTGCGCATGGGCGCTGGCGTCCTGCATGCGGATCATCAGCACACCGTCGCTGTCGTCCACCTGCACGTCATAGCGCGCCTTGCCGAGCATGACCGCGCGCTCCCGTTCAAAGGCGACCTTGGTCTGCGTGGCGAGCTGCCCGGAAATGAGTCGCTTGCGCTCGTTGTGCACGTGGTCGATGGCGGCGGCGACAGCGGCCAGCACGTGGGCCTTCTCGCCTTCGGCGGTCAGCGGCGCGAAACCGTTGGGAAACTCCTCGGCGATGAAGCCTGTCGACAGGGCGCCCGACTTCCAGCGCGGATGCTGCATCAGCGCCGACAGGAACGCGATGTTGTGGCGGATGCCGTCGATCACGAACGCGTCCAGCGCGCGCGCCTGCGCCTCGATTGCGGTCGCGCGGTCGCCCGCGTGGGTGACGAGCTTCGCGATCATGGGATCGTACCAGATCGAGATTTCGCCGCCCTCGTAGACGCCGGTGTCGTTGCGCACGGTGACGCCATCATGGCGCCCTTCCGCCGGCGGGCGATACTTCACGAGCCGGCCCGTTGACGGCAGGAAGTTGCGCGTGGGATCTTCCGCGTAGATGCGGCTCTCCACCGCCCAGCCGCGCAGGTGCACGTCGCTCTGCTTGAGGGCCAGCGGCTCGCCGGCGGCGACGCGGATCATCTGCTCGACGAGATCGACGCCTGTGATGAGCTCCGTCACCGGATGCTCCACCTGCAGGCGCGTGTTCATCTCGAGGAAGAAGAAACTCTTGTCCTGGCCCGCGACAAACTCGACGGTGCCGGCGCTGTCGTAGTCGACAGCCTTTGCGAGCGCCACGGCCTGCTCGCCCATCCTAGCGCGCGTTTCTTCATCCAGCAGCGGGGAGGGCGCCTCTTCGATCACCTTCTGGTTGCGGCGCTGGATCGAGCACTCGCGCTCGCCGAGATAAATCACGTTGCCGTGTTTGTCGCCGAGCACCTGAATTTCGATATGGCGCGGGTTGACGATGAACTTCTCGACGAACACGCGGTCGTCGCCGAACGAGGACTTCGCCTCCGACTTGGCGCGCGTAAAACCCTCCGCGACCTCATCGCGCGAGTAGGCGATGCGCATGCCCTTGCCGCCGCCGCCGGCCGACGCCTTGATCATCACCGGATAGCCGATTTCGTCGGCGATCTGCACCGCGTGGGCGGCGTCCTCGATGACGCCGAGATAGCCCGGCACGGTCGAAACCTTCGCTGCGTTTGCGAACTTCTTCGATTCGATCTTGTCGCCCATGGCCGCGATGGCCTTGGGGTTTGGCCCGATGAACACGATGCCGTTGGCCTTCAGCGCTTCTGCGAACGCTTCACGCTCGGACAGAAAGCCATAGCCCGGATGGACAGCCTGCGCGCCAGTGCGCTTGCAGGCGTCGATGATCTTGTCGATGACCAGATAGGAGTCGGCGGCGGCGGGCGGGCCGATGTGCACAGCCTCGTCGGCCATCTCCACATGCAGCGCGTCCTTGTCCGCGTCCGAATAGACGGCGACAGTCTTGATGCCCATGCGCCGGGCAGTCTTGATGACGCGGCAGGCGATCTCGCCGCGGTTCGCGATCAGAATTTTCTCGAACATGGACGCCCCGGGTCCCGCCTGAACGGCGACGCTGCAGCGCCGTTCTTCTTGTCTCGCGGTTCTATTGCCCGTCAGCGGCGCCGTCCATACGCCAAAGGATGGTTCCGCCCGCGCTCAGGCCGCCAGCGCCGCGGGCGTTCTCGGGCGCGGCGTGTACAGGCGGCCCGCCAGTCCGGCCGTTTTGAGCGCCCGGCGAGCGAGTTCCAGGTTCTCCTCCAGCGCCGCGTCGCTGCTGGTGGCGGCACGCGACGCCAACGCCTCCAGGCGTTGAAGGACGCAGAGCATCAGGCTTGAGGGGCAGGTTGACGCCTTGCGCATCACGGCGGCGACGAGTTCGAACGCCAGCGCGTCATTGATGGGCTGCGCCTCGATCATTTCGGCGAGCCACCCCGCCTTCTCTTCGGAGAGGCCGCTGTGGAGCGACTGATGCCCGATGATGTGGGCGCTAAGCGTCTCCACGAAGAACTCACCCCATTGCGCGCAGGCTGGAAGGTCCGCTCGCGCCAGATCGAACAAACGCCGCGCGTCGCTCTCGCCCAAGGCGCCCTGCGCCATGAGGGCGTGGCGCAGGCTCAGGACGTCGGCAACGTGGATGCTGCCGGCTTCGCGCACGGAATGGCAGACAGAATCGATGCTCAAAGTGCTCATGGCTGATCCTTCCAAATGAAATCGTTCTGAAAAAATGCGTCTGCTTCTGCTGTCTGGTTCAGGCGGCGCGTGCCTGCTTCAGTGCGCCAGCGACGGAGGGCCAGCGGGCGGCGCGGGCGTGAACCGCGGCGGGCAGCCATGCGGGCACGCGGTCCGCCTCCGCCAGCACGTTCACCAGCGCGGCGAACGCATCCAGCGTGGCGCCGGCGTCAGCCTGGGCGATCAGCCACTCGGCCTGCGATCCATTGACGAGGCCGGTGGGGCGGCTCTGCCAGACCACGTAATCCGTGATGGTCTCCACGAAGAACGTGGTCCAGTCGGCGTGCTTTTCAGCAACGGCGCGGTCGAGGGCGAACAACGCTTCGGCCTCGGTGCGGGTGAGGCAGCCGAGGGCCTCGAAATGGCGACGCAGGGCGGCGATGTCGTCGCGGCCGATGCGGCCCGCCACGATGAGGCCGTCCACGAGAGCGCGGCCTTCTTCGAACTGACGGGTGGAAACCTGCTGCACGGTGATCATGTCCATCTCCCCTTGACGGAAGGGCAACTCGATGGGGACAGGATCGCCGGAGCGCCTTTCCGGAATCTGAATCCGATCAGGCGATTGCGAGCAGAGTTAAAGCGCTGCGAAGTTAAATGGTTTCGGGCGCGGTAACCACGCGCCCGAAGCGCCGCCTCCCGCTCATAGCGGGATGTTGTCGTGCTTCTTCCAGGGGTTCTCCAGCTCCTTGTGGCGGAGCATGGCGAGCGCGCGGGCGATGCGCCGGCGCGTGGAGTGGGGGCGGATCACCTCGTCGATGTAGCCGCGCTCGGCCGCTACGAACGGGGACATGAACCGCTCCTCGTACTCCTTCGTGCGCGCGGCGATCTTCTCGCCGTCGCCGATGTCGGCGCGGAAGATGATCTCCACCGCGCCCTTGGCGCCCATGACCGCGATCTGCGCCGTGGGCCAGGCGTAGTTCACGTCCCCGCGCACATGCTTGGACGACATGACGTCATAGGCGCCGCCGAACGCCTTGCGGGTGATGACCGTCACCTTCGGCACGGTGGCTTCCGCATACGCGAACAGCAGCTTGGCGCCGTGCTTGATGAGGCCGCCGTACTCCTGCGCCGTGCCCGGCAGGAAGCCCGGCACGTCCACGAACGTGACAATCGGAATGTTGAAGCAATCACAGAAGCGCACGAACCGCGCGGCCTTGCGCGAGGCGTCGCTGTCGAGCACGCCGGCCAGCGCCATGGGCTGGTTGGCCACAAACCCGACCGTGCGCCCGTCCATGCGGCCGAAGCCGGTGATGATGTTTTTGGCGTGCGCTTCCTGAATCTCGAAGAAGTCGCCTTCGTCCACGACCTTCAGGATCAACTCCTTCATGTCGTAGGGCTTGTTCGGGTTGTCCGGAATCAGGGTGTCCAGCGACATGTCCACCCGGTCGGAGACGTCGAACGTCGGCCACTCGGGCGTGTCGTCGCGGTTGGAGGCGGGCAGGAAGTCGATGAGCCGGCGCATCTGCAGCAGCGCCTCGACGTCGTTGTCATACCCGCCGTCAGCTACGGAGGATTTGGTGGCGTGCACGGATGCGCCGCCGAGTTCTTCCGCCGTCACGGTCTCGTTGGTGACGGTTTTCACCACATCCGGGCCGGTGACGAACATGTAGCTCGTATCCCGCACCATGAAGATGAAGTCCGTCATGGCGGGCGAGTACACGTCGCCGCCGGCGCACGGGCCCATGATGAGCGAGATCTGCGGAATGACGCCCGACGCCAGCACGTTGCGCTGAAAAACCTCGCCGTAGCCGCCCAGCGCCGCCACGCCCTCCTGAATGCGCGCGCCGCCCGCATCGAACAGGCCGATGATGGGCGCCCGGTTGCGCAGGGCCATGTCCTGGATCTTGGTGATCTTTTGCGCATGGGTTTCTGACAGCGAGCCGCCGAACACCGTGAAATCCTTGGCGAACACGTAGACCACGCGGCCGTTGACGGTGCCCCAGCCGGTGACCACGCCGTCGCCGGGGATCTTGTCGCCCTTGTCCATGCCGAAGTCGGTGCAGCGGTGCTGCACGAACATGTCGTATTCCTCGAAACTGCCGTGATCGAGCAGCAGGTCGATGCGCTCGCGGGCGGTGAGCTTGCCGCGCCTGTGCTGGGCGTCGATGCGGGGCTGGCCGCCGCCGAGCCGGGCGTCCGCGCGGCGCTGTTCGAGGGATTCGAGGATGTGTTTCATGGGGTTGCCGCCCTGATGTGCGCTGTCGGGGCCAGCGCGCGGGGTGTCCGCCCGCGCACCCGCGCCCCGGGTGTTCCGGCACTGTCTAGCACGCCCGCGCGAGGGGCTGAATGCGACGGACGGAGGGGTGGGGGAGGGGGGGACCGCGGGCGTCCTCGCCCGCACGTGAGCGCCAATGCGCGCGAGGACGCGCGCGGTCCAGTTGGGCGCCAAACGCGCCGTCATTCCGGCGAAGGCCGGAATCCGCGACAGGCCGTGGCGCTCGTTGCCTGCCGTGGATGCAAGGACGTTCTTGCCTTCGCCGCCATGACGCGGCTGGAAGATGCGCGCTTCGTTGGACCGCGGGCGTCCTCGCCCGCCAGATGGCGCCAATGCGCGCGGGGACGCGCGCGGTCCAGTGGGCGCCCACCGTGCCGTCATCCGCGGGCTTGACCCGCGGACCCAATAACGCAGCCGGTCGTCTTGGTGGCCGGATCAAGTCCGGCCATGACGCTCCATGACGCTTTGGGCTGCCCGGCGCAAATGCGCGCGGTCCAGTGGGCGCCAACCGTGCCGTCATCCGCGGGCTTGACCCGCGGACCCAATAACGCAGCCGGTCGTCTTGGTGGCCGGATCAAGTCCGGCCATGACGCTCCATGACGCTGTGGGCTGCCCGGAGCAAATGCGCGCGGTCCAGTTGGGCGGCGCGCCCGCGCCAGCGCCATCCCCGCCCAAAAGAAAAGCCCCGATCCGGGGGGCGTGGATCGGGGCTTTATGAGCGTTGCGATGGGTGTCGCCGCGCTACGGGGTGAGAACGCTGTCCCCGGCGCGCGGTTCCGCGGCCCCCGCATCTTTTCAGGGCGCGATGGTCGCCTCGATCTTGCGGCGCAGCTCAGGCGTCACCTTCGGCTCGACGCCGAACCACGCCTTCCACGCCGGGCGGCCCTGATGCAGCAACATGCCAAGGCCGTTGAGGGTGCGATTGCCCCGCGCGCGGGCTGCCGCCAGCAGGGGCGTCTCCAGCGGCGTGTAGATGATGTCCGTCACCAGCGCGGAGGCGGGCAGCCGGTCCAGCGGCAACTCGAGCGCTGGCAGGCCAACCATGCCCTGGCTCGTGGCGTTGGCGAGCATCACCACGCCGTCCAGCGCCTCGGCGCGCTGCTCCCACGGCACGGCGCGCACGGGGGCGCCGAACTCCGCCTCGATGCGCTGCGCGCGGGCGAACGTGCGATTGACCAGCCGGATTTCCTTGGCGCCGCGCTGGGCAAGCGCCCAGACAACGGCCCGTGCGCCGCCGCCGCCGCCGATCACCGCCACGGGGCCAGCGTCGGCCCGGAAGTCGGGCGCGAACTCCAGAACGTTCTCGATGAAGCCGTACGCGTCGTTGTTGGAGCCAAACAGCGAGCCATTCGGCCGCACCACCACGCAGGAGATGGCGCCGATGCGCCGCGCTGTCTCGTCGGTCTCATCGACGATGGTCAGCGCTTCCTGCTTGTGGGGAATGGTCAGGTTGCAGCCTGAAAACTTGAGGGCGTGCAGGCCTCGCAGGGCGGGCCCGAGCGCGCCGGGCTCGATGGCCAGCGGCACGTAAGCGCCGGCGAGCCCGTGCTCGGCGAACCAGTGGTTGTGCAGCATCGGCGAGCGCGAATGCATCACCGGCCAGCCCATGACGGCGGCGAGATAGAAGCGGTCAGGGTGGGCCATACGCCGTCCTCGTTGTGAAAGTGCGGCTTTTTGGCGAGTTCGCAGGAACTTGGCAAGCGCCTCGAATGACGGCGAGGCGGGCGCTCATCTCCCTGCCGCAGCAACACCCTGGCAGGTGTTGCACTTGTTCCTTTGAACCGGGGCATCCACGGGAGGCGGCAGAGTTGAGGCGTTTGCCTGTCGTGGATGCCGACCTTCGTCGGCATGACGCTGTGGAGAGGGCGGCTAGTATGGAGTTGCGCGCGGGGACGCACGCCGTCCAGGTGACTGGCGCCCCCGCAGGGGCGCCCGCCGCGTTACATCTGCTGATAGACGATCTTCCCGTCCGCAGCTTTCCTCCACTCATAAAGCACGTAGTCCGCGTCGGCGCGGTCGCCCTTCTTGTCGAAGGAGAGCGGCCCCAGCACCGTCTCGAACGTACGGCCGGAGTGGATCACCTCCGCCACCTTCCTCGGATCGAGGCTGTTGGCTGCCTCCGCCGCCTGCTTGATGACCTGCACCGAAGCGTAGCTATAAAGAGTATACGCCTCCGGGTTGATCTTTTTGGCTTCAAAGCGCTTCACCACCTCGGCGGCGCCGGGGCGCTTGGTCGGGTCCGGGCCGTAGCTCATGAGCGTGCCCTCGCCAGCGTCGCCGGCGATGGCCGCGAACTCGGCGGACGCGATGCCGTCGCCGCCCACAAGCACCGCGTTCACGCCCGCGCCGCGCATCTGGCGCGCGATGAGCCCTGCCTCCGTGTGCAGGCCGCCAAACATCACAACTTCGACGCCCGCCTGGCGGAACTTGGAGATCAGCGCGGAGAAATCCTTCTCGCCGACGTTCACGCCGTCGTAGATGACCTCTTTCACGCCCAGCCCATTCATGGCCTTCTTGGTCTCGTCCGCGAGACCTTTGCCGTAGGGCGTCTTGTCATGGATGACGGCGACCTTCTTGCCCTTCAGCTTTTCGGCAATGTGCCGGCCGAGCACGGCGCCCTGCTGGTCGTCGCGTCCGCAGGTGCGGAACACGTTCCACAGCTTGCGTTCCGTGAACATCGGGTTGGTGGAGGCCGGCGTGATCTGAAGAATGCCGTTCTCGTTGTAGACCTCGGAGGCGGGGATTGAGACGCCCGAGTTGAAGTGTCCGACGACGAACTTCACCCCGTCGCCCACGAACTTGTTGGCCACGGACACGCCCTGTTCGGGCCGTGACGCGTCGTCGCCGATGAACACCTGGATTCTTTGGCCGAGGATGCCTCCGGCGGCGTTGATGTCCTCGACCGCCTGCTCGGCGCCGTTCTTCAACTGGGAGCCGAAGGCCGCCGCAGCGCCGGTGACGGGGCCCGCGATGCCAAGGCGCACTTGCGCGTGCGCGACGGTGGACAGGCCGATGGCGGCCGCCATCGCCAATCCTGAAAGCCAATGATGTTTCATGGAAATTGCTCCCGTCCCAACTTGATGGTGGTGCAGGCGAGCCCGGCCCGAGCCGGCCGCCCGAGGGAGATACTTGCGTGTTTCAGGCGGACTGTCATCAGGGAAGCGGGCGCTCTCCCTGGCGCGGGCGCCAACTCAGCCAGCCGGCTCTTTCCATGCAGAAGCCATATTGGCTCGCCATCTGGCCGATGCGCGCGAGCCGGTAGCCGAGCGCCGCGAACGCCGCCAGCGTGATGAAGATGACCGCGTAGTAGCGCAGCGCGACGGCGAGTTCGATGAGGCTCATTGCAGGCGCGGCGGGAAACGACCAGAGCGCCACCAGAACGCGCCAGCCGGGAATGGCCGATTCGCCGAACAGCACGTAATGTAGAAACCCGGCCGCGAGGGCGAGCAGCGCCGCGTAAACGAACGCCTGCCACATGGGGCGCCAAGTTTGTGCGAGAGCGCGTCCGGCTGTGAAGGCCGCAGCCCCGCCCAGCAGCACGGTGACCAGCAGGAAGCTCCACGGCGCGGCGGGTGAAGCGACCCAGAGAACGCCCCCCATCAGTGCCCTCCCTCAAGGTAGGCGGCGCGAATCTCGGGCCGGGCCAGCAGTTCGCGTCCGCCGCCTTCCATGGTCACGAGGCCATTCACGAGCACATAGGCGCGGTGGGCCAGCTCCAGCGCGTGGTAGGCGTTCTGCTCGACGAGGAACACGGTCAGCCCCTGTTCGCGGTTCAACTCGCGAATCACGTCGAAGATCAGCTTCACGATGAGCGGCGCCAACCCCAGCGACGGCTCGTCGAGCAGCAGCAGGCGGGGACGCGTCATCAGCGCGCGGGCGATGGCGAGCATTTGCTGTTCGCCGCCCGACAGCGTTCCGCCGCGCTGGTGCATTCGCTGCTCCAGCCGCGGAAAGATCGCAAAAACGCGCTCGATGTCTTTGCGAAAGTGGGCGGGGTCGCCAAGCGCTGCGCCCATCTGCAGATTTTCCCACACGCTCATGCGCGGAAAAATGCGCCGCCCCTCCGGCGACTGGGCGATCCCCAGCCGCGCGATCTCGTGCGCCGGCATGCGGGTGATGTCGCGCCCGTCAAACGCGATGCTGCCGCGCCGCGCGCGGGGCTCGCCGAAGATCGTCATCATCAGCGTCGATTTACCGGCGCCGTTGGCGCCAATCAGCGCGACGATCTCGCCGGTGTTCACGTGCACATCGACGCCCTTCAGCGCGGCGATGGAGCCGTAGAACGTCTCGACGCCAGTCAGGGAGAGCAGGGGCGTTTGCGCGCTCACGGGCGTGCCTCGCCAGAAATTTCCGCAACCACCTGCTCGGCTTCGGCGGCGTCGGAGACGCCGAGATAGGCGGCGATCACGTGGGGGTCGTTGCGCACGAAGTCGGGCGTCCCGTCGGAGATCAGCGCGCCGTAATCGAGCACCACCACGTGGTCGGAAATCTTCATCACCACGCTCATGTCATGCTCGATGATGAGGATGGACGTCGCATGCTCATCCCGGATGAGCCGCAGCAGGTCGCCCAGTTGCGCCGACTCGCGCGGGTTCAGCCCCGCCGCAGGCTCATCGAGGCAGAGCAGGGCCGGTTCCGAGCACATGGCGCGGGCGATCTCCAGGCGCCGCTGGTCGCCATAGGGCAGGGCCGCGGCGGGATCGTCGGCACGCTCCTCCAGCCCGATGCGGGCGAGCCACGCGCGCGCTTTCTCGATGGCGCTCGCCTCTGCGCGCCGCCACGAGGGCGCGCCGATCAGCCCCAGCAGCGACCAGCCCGAGGCGCGCATGAGCGCGTTGTGCTGGGCGACGACAAGGTTTTCGAGCGCCGTCATACCGCCGAACAGGCGGATGTTCTGGAACGTACGCGCCACCCGCGCCTTCGCCGCAATCTCGTGGTCGGGCATGCGTTCCAGCAGGTAGATGTCGCCAGAGGGCAAGCGCGCGTGGCGTTTGCCGGTGTTTGTCAGCGCGCGCACCTCGGCTGCATCGGCGCGGCCTTCGCGGGCGAAGGCGAGGCGGCCTTGCGTGGGTTTGTAGAACCCGGTGATGCAGTTGAAGACTGTCGTCTTGCCCGCGCCGTTGGGGCCGATCAGCGCCGTGATGTCGCCGCGCCCCACGCAAAACGACACATCGTTGACGGCGACAAGCCCGCCAAACCGCATGGACAGGTGTTCCACTGCGAGGATCGGATCCGTCAGCCAGCGGCTCATCCGCGCCCCTCCTTCACGAGGGCGCCCGCCACCGCGCGCCGCTCCTTCAGGAAGATCGATGGCTCGCGCGTGGAGATGAGGCCGCGCGGCTTCCACACCATCATCGCCACCATGGCGAACCCGAAGATCAGCATGCGGTACTGGCTCGGATCGAAATCGGCGCCGAACACCGCCTTCAGGAAATCCAGCTCGCGCAGGATTTCCGTGCCGCCGATCATCACGACGGCCGCCAGCGCCACGCCCAGTTGCGAGCCCATTCCCCCCAGCACGACGATGGCGAGGATGGTCGCCGATTCCATGAACGTGAACGAGTTGGGATTGATGAAACCCTGACGCACGGCGAAGAACGCGCCGGCGAGCCCGCCGAACATTGCGCCCAGCGCGAAGGCGGTGAGCTTCGTGTTCGTGGTGTTCACGCCGAGTGACCGGCAGGCGATCTCATCCTCGCGCAACGCCTCCCACGCGCGACCAATTGGCAGGCGGCGCAGGCGGATCGTCACCACGTTGGTGATGAGCGCGAGCACGAGGATCAGGTAAAATAGAAAGATCGTGCGGTGAATGGGCGAGAACGCGATGCCGAACGTCGCCGCGAACCCATCCGGCGCGGCTGTGAACGGAATCCCGAAGAACGTCACCCGCGGGATGGAGGAAATGCCGGACTCGCCGTTCGTGAGTTCCACCCAGTTGGTCAGCACGATGGTGATGATCTCGCCGAACGCCAGCGTCACCAGCGCGAGATAATCGCCCCGCAATCGCAGCACCGGAAAGCCGAGCAGGATGCCCCAGAACGCGGCGAGAATGCCCGCCAGCGGCAGGCAGATCCAGAACGACAGTCCGAACGTGGTCGCAAGCAATGCGTACGCGTAGGCGCCCACGGCATAGAAGGCGACGTATCCGAGATCGAGCAGGCCCGCGAGGCCAACCACGATGTTCAGGCCCCATCCCAGCATCACATAAATAAGGATCTGCACGCCGTAGTTGTTGATCCACTTGAGCGAGCCCTGCGGCCCGAGCCAGCCCAGCAGCACAAGCGGATAGGCGACGACAACCCCCAGCGCCACGAACCCGGCGAGCGTGACGAACCGGCCTGCCGAAGCGGCGGCGGGAGCGGCTCCGCTCGCTGGCTCCGCCTCCTGCGGCGAGGCGCGAAAGAGCAGCAGGGCCGCAGCCAGCAAAAGCGCGCCGCCGCCTAAAAACCAAGGCGCTAGCGCCGCCTGCGCGCCAGTGGTGAACCACGCGAGCCCGGCGCCCAGCAGCATGGACCAGACGCCTGCAACAGCGCCGGCGCGCGCGCGCCAGTCGTCGAGCATGCTGGCCAGAAACCGCGCCGAGGCGATGAAGGCGATGGCCGCGAACATCAGCGGCCAGCGCTCCTCCAGCACCAGCCGGTTGTTCATGTCGGACTCGACGCGAATGGCCAGCATCGGAAACGACAGCGCAGCGGTGACGAGGCCTGCGAACGCTGCGTCCCGCAGCGCCTGTTGCAGCCGGGAAGGTGCGGCGGCGGGCGCCATGCGGCTCAAACCTTCTCGACTTCCGGACGACCGAGCAGGCCGGAGGGCATGAAGATGAGCACAACAACAAGGACCGAGAACGCCGCCACGTTCTTGTAGTCGCTGGACACGTAGGCCGCCCACATAACCTCGATGAGGCCAATGAGCAGCCCGCCCAGCACTGCGCCGGGGATGGAACCGATGCCGCCGAGCACGGCTGCCGTGAACGCCTTCACGCCCGGGATGAACCCGTCGTCGAAGCGCACGACGCCGTACTGGAGCAGGTAGAGCGTGCCGGCGACCGCCGCGAGCATGGCGCCGATGACGAACGTGATCGACACGGTGCGGTCCACATCAACGCCGAGCAGAGCCGCCATCTTGCGGTCCTGCTCCACCGCGCGCTGGGCGCGGCCGAGCGAGGTCTTTTGGACCACGTACCAGAAAATCGCCAACAGAATTGCCGTCGCCGCGATGATAATGATCTGCCGCCACGCGATGGTGACCGCGTTGGCCGCGCCCGGTTCGCCCATGAGGTAGATCACCTCGTTGAGCATGGGAGGCAACGGTTTGTTGCGCGGACCCTGCGCCACCTGCACGAAGTTCATCAGGAAGATGGACATGCCGATGGCCGAAATCAGCGGCGCGAGGCGGAACGAGCCGCGCAGCGGCCGGTAGGCGATGCGCTCGATCGCCCAACTCCAGACGGAGGTCATCACCATGGCGATGATCATCACAAGCAGCAGGGCGAGGAAGATCGAGGGAATCCCCAGGAGCGTGGTGAGCGCCAGAAACGCGATCAGCGCGATGAACGTCGACACCATGAACACGTCGCCGTGGGCGAAGTTCACCATGCCGATGATGCCGAACACCATGGTGTAGCCAATGGCGATAAGGCCGTAGATCGAGCCTAGCGTGACGCCGTTGATGAGTTGCTGGAGGAAAGTCTCCATGCGCTCCGCCGGGGTTCGAGGCCGCCTTCATCGCGGCAGATGGACTCGCAGGCTAGCAACCCGGCTGCGGCGCGGCAATGCGGCGTCCGCGTCATAAGCCGTTTTCGGCGAAGAAAGCCCCGGCCTCCTTGAAGGCGTGGTTGGCCGCCGGCACGCTCGCATATACGGCGCATTGCAGGAGGATCTCCTTGATCTCCTCCTTGCTCAGACCGTTGTTGAGCGCGCCGCGCAGATGCAGGCGGAACTCGTCCCACTGCCCCGTTGCCACGCAGACGCTGAGCACAATGACCGACCGCGTGCGCAGATCGAGCCCCGGCCGCTGCCACACGTCGCCCCACGCGGTGCGGGTGATGTAATCCACCCAATCCGCGTTGAAGTCCGTGCGGTTGGCCTTGGAGCGGTCCACCCATTGGTCGCCGAGGACGGCGCGCCGGGTTTTTTCTCCGGCCTGCCGGCGCGCCTCGTCGTCCATCAACGGCGAGCCTTCTTGGCGGACTTGCGGGCGGGCTTCTTCGCGGTTTTCTTCGCTGTCTGCCTCGTGGCTTTCACCGCCTTTTTCGCCATCTTCTTCGCGGGTTTGGCGGACGTGGCCTTTTTCGCCGTCTTCTTGCTCGTCGTCTTCGCAGCCTTTTTGGCGACTTTCTTGGCAGTCTTCTTGCCAGCCTTCTTGGCTGACGTCTTTACCGACTTTTTGCCGGCTGTTTTCTTGGCGACCTTCTTCGAAGTTTTCTTCGCCGCAGTCTTTTTCGAAGTCTTCTTGGTGGCCGTCTTCGCAGCCTTTTTGGCGCCCGCCTTCTTGGCGGGCTTCTTTGCAGCAGCCTTCTTGCCCGCCTTTTTGGCCGGCGCGCGGGCGGGGGCGGCCTCCGGCGCGGTGAGGAACGAGACCATGGCGCGATTGAAAGCGTTCGCGGCCTCGATGTTGGAGAGGTGCGCGGCGTCGAGCGCGACAAGGCGCGAGCCGCGAATGCTGTCAGCGATCAGCCCCCCCGCAGCTGGCGTGGCGGCGGGATCCTGCGTGCCGACGATCACCAGAACGCGGTTCTGGACGCCGCGAATCGCTTCCCGCAGGTCGGCGTCGCGCAGCGCTGCGGCGGTGGCCGCGTACCCTTCCGGCGAGGTTGCGCGGAAGCGGGCGGCGATGCGCTCGATGGCGCCTGGGTCGCTCTCGTGGAAGTCGCGCGTGAACCAGCGGTCCATGGTGGGGCCGGCCAGCGAGTCCATGCCCTCGCTCAGCGCGTGGCGAATGCGGCCATTCCACAGGTCAGCATGTCCGAAACAGGCGCTCGTGTTGGCGAGGATCGCCCGGTCGATTCGCTCCGGCGCGTTCGCCAGCAGCCACATGCCGACGATGCCGCCCAGCGACAGGCCCATATAGTGAGTTTTCTTGACGCCCAGCGCGTCGAGCACCGCCAGCGCATCGCGGCCCAGTTGCTCCACGCTGTAGGGGCCGGGCGTGGCCTCTGTGTGGCCGTGGCCGCGGGAGTCGTAGCGGATCACGCGGAAGCGGCGCGCCAGCGAGTCCATCTGCGGATCCCACTGGGTCAGGTCCGCGCCCAGTGAGTGAGCGACGAGGATTGCCGGCGCGTCGTCCTGCCCCTCCACCACCACGTTGAACGCCACGCCGTCGATCATCATTTCAGCCATGGTCAGCCCTCCGCCGTCGCGCGCTCAGGGTCGCACGTCGCCAGACTCTGCTATCCTTCGCTGCGCCGCCGCGCAATACGCCCGCGCGCAACCACTGGACTTGAGCGCCCACTCCAAGACATAAGAGCGCCAGCAAACGTGAGGAAACGAAAATGGCCATGACCATGAAGGGGGAGATTCATCTCCCGGCGGACCGTCAGACCGTGTGGAACAAGCTGAATGATCCGGAGGTGCTGAAGCAGTGCATCCCCGGCTGTCAGGAGCTTGAAAAGACGTCGGAAACCTCCTTCAAGGCCACCGCAAAAATCAAGGTCGGCCCGGTTGGCGCCACCTTCAAGGGCAACGTCGAACTGTCCGATCTCGACCCGCCGAACGGCTACCGCATCAGCGGGCAGGGCGAGGGCGGCGTGGCCGGCTTCGCCAAGGGCGGCGCCCGCGTGAGTCTGACTGACGGTCCCGAGGGCGGCACGATTCTCAGCTACGACGTCGAGGCGAACGTGGGCGGCAAGATCGCCCAGTTGGGCGGTCGCCTGATCGACGGCGTCGCCAAGAAGAACGCTGACGCGTTTTTCGCCAAGTTCGTGGAAGTCGTGGCGCAGGGCTGAGTCTGCTCCGGTCAGGCTTGACCGGTCCAGCCCGCGACCGCACATTGTGCGCGACATCAGGCGCTTTCGGGCGTCTGATCATTGATATGAGAGGCGTTTCCGCCGCCGGAACGCCAGCGGCCGCAGCGGGGGAAGCTCGCGCGCCGCGTCCACTTCAGGAGGGAATAGCGAATGCCCAAGGTCTCGATGACGGTCAACGGCCAGCCCGTGTCGGCGAACGTCGACCCGCGCACGCTGCTCGTCCAGTTCCTGCGCGAGAATCTCAGCCTCACCGGCACCCATGTCGGCTGCGACACGAGCCAGTGCGGCTGCTGCGTTGTGCACGTGAACGGCGAGGCGCTGAAATCCTGCACCGCGCTGGCGATTTCGCTCGAGGGCGCCCAGGTGACGACCATCGAGGGGCTGGCCCAGGACGGCAAGCTCCATCCCATGCAGGAGGCTTTCCGCGAGAACCATGGCCTGCAGTGCGGCTTCTGCACGCCGGGCATGATCATGACGGCCGTCGACATGGTCCGCCGCAGTGGCGGCGATCTGGACGAGAAGACCATCCGCCATGAGCTTGAGGGCAACATCTGCCGGTGCACCGGCTACCACAACATCGTGAAGGCGATCGCCGCTGGCGCCGCTGCCATGGCGCCGGCAGCCGAGTAAAGGCGAGAGGGAGACGAGAGATGTACGCTTTCACCTACCACCGCCCCGACACCGCGCGCAAAGCCGTCAACACCGCCACGAAGGCCGAGGACGTCAAGTTCCTGGCCGGCGGCATGACGCTGCTGCCCACCATGAAGCAACGTCTTGCGGCGCCGGCCGGCCTGATCGACCTGTCGCGCTGCGACGACATGCGCGGCATCGAATTGAAGGGCCGCAACGTGGTCATCGGCGCGATGACGCGCCACTTCGACGTGGCGAACTCCGAGCTGGTGCGCGAGAAGATCCCCGCGCTCGCCGAACTCGCGGGCATGATCGGCGATCCCGCCGTCCGCCATCGCGGCACCATTGGCGGCTCCGTCGCCAACAATGATCCCGCCGCCGACTATCCGTCGGCCGTTCTGGCGTTGGGCGCCACCATCATCACCAACAAGCGCAAGATCGCCGCTGACGACTACTTCAAGGGCCTGTTCGAGACGGCGCTGGAAGAGGGCGAGCTGATCACGAAGATCTCGTTCCCGATCCCGGCGAAGGCGGCCTACGAGAAGTTTCGCAACCCGGCGTCGCGCTACGCCATCGTCGGCGTTTTCGTGGCCAAGAAAGGCCGCGACGTGCGCGTGGCGGTGACGGGCGCGGGCTCCAACGGCGTGTTCCGGGCGGCTAAGTTCGAGGCGGCGCTGACCGCCAACTTCCGTCCCAAGGGCCTCGACGGGCTCACGTTCTCCGCTGACGGGCTGAACACCGATATGCATGCGGACGCGGAGTACCGCGCCCACCTCATCACGGTGATGACCCGGCGCGCGGTGCAGAAGGCGATCTCGCGGTAAGGGGCGCCAAACGGGACCGCGCGCGCCTGTTCCTTGCGGGCGAGGACGCCCGCGGTCCAATGTCCGCAGCGTCATGCCGACGAAGGTCGGCATCCACGATAGGCAAACGCTTCGGCCCTTGGCCTATCGGGGTTTCCGGCCTTCGCCGGAATGACGGCGAGGCAGGCGCCCATCTCCCCACAGCGTCATGGCCGGACTTGATCCGGCCACCCAGACAAGCGGCTGCGGTGTTGGGTCCGCGGGTCAAGCCCGCGGATGACGGCGAGGCGGGCGCCAAACTGGACTGCGCGCGCTCTTCATGTGCGGGCGAGGACGCCCGCGGTCCATGTTTCCGCAGCGTCATGCCGACGAAGGTCGGCATCCACGGCAGGCAAACGCTTCGGCCCTGCGGCGTTTCGGGGATTCCGGCCTTCGCCGGAAAGACGGCGAGGCAGGCGCCAAACTGGACTGCGCGCGCTCTTCATGTGCGGGCGAGGACGCCCGCGGTCCACATTTCCGCAGCGTCATGCCGACGAAGGTCGGCATCCACGACAGGCCAATACTTCGGCCCTGCGGCCTATCGGGGATTCCGGCCTTCGCCGGAATGACGGCAGAGTCGGAGCCTGTTTCTGCAGGTGCATTTGCCCTCCGGCGCCGCTCCGCACTACCCCTTGACGGTCGACTTCGCGATCGGCGGGACGAATGAAAGCCCGGTGTCCCAGGGGAAATAGATCCAGGTGTCCTGCGAGACCTCGGTGATGAACGTGTCCACCAGCGGGCGGCCAAGCGGTTTGGCGTACACCGTCGCGAAGTGGGCGTTCGGCAGCATCTCCCGCACGAGTTTGGCGGTCGCGCCGGTATCAACGAGGTCATCCACCACGAGCACGCTCTTGCCGCCGTCGCCGGCCTGCATCACCTGCTCGGCGATGCCCTTCAGCACGCGCAACTCGCCCTGGCGCTTCTCGTCGTCGTAGCTCTCGATGCACACAGTTTCGATGACGCGGACGCCGAGTTCGCGGGCGACGATGGCCGCGGGCACAAGGCCGCCGCGGGTCACGGTTACCATTGCGGTGAACGGCCCGGCCGCGTTGAGCCGCCACGCAAGGGCGCGCGCGTCGCGATGAAACTGATCCCAGGAAACAGGAAACGCCTTCTGCCCGTCGCTCATATGGTTCTCCTCAGTGGGTGGCGCGGGCGGCGATCAGGCGGGCGACCAGCGCGCGCACCTCGTCCGACGCCTTCGCGAGACGCTCTTCATCCTTTGACCGAAGCACGACCTGATTGCTCCGTCCCGCCGTTCCGAACGAGGGATAGGAGCCGATGGACACGTCCGCGTAGCGCTCGGCGATCTCCTTGAGACCAGCGGCGTAAACGCCCTCGGGCAATTCAACGTCGATGCTTTCCGACTTGATCTTTACTCCGGTCGCCAGCGTGGGGGCCACGTTGTCGAGCATCGCCTGCATGATGCGCGGCACGCCGGCCATCACCATGACGTTTTCGATCCGGAAGCCGGGCGCAGCGGAGATGGGATTGAGAATGAGGTCCGCGCCCTTGGGGATGCGGCACATGCGCAGGCGCATCTCGTTCAGATCTTCCCGCTTCATACGGGTGAGCAGCAGGTCCACAGCGCGCTCGTCCACCGCGATTTCGACGCCCAGCGCCTTGGCGACGCACTCGGCCGTGATGTCGTCGTGGGTCGGGCCGATGCCGCCGGTGGTGAACACGTAGGTGTAGCGCGCGCGCAGGGCGTTCACGGCTGCGACGATCTCGGCCTCCTCGTCAGGGACGACGCGCACCTCGCGCAGCTCGATGCCGATGTCCGTCAGATACTCGGCGATGAAACCGATGTTCTGGTCCTTGGTGCGCCCCGATAGGATCTCGTCGCCGATGACGAGGATCGCGGCGGTGATCGTGGTGTTATGCTCTGTCATGTGTTGGCCCGGGCCTCGGCTTTTCACGGTCGTTTATGGACCCGGGGCGCCGGTTGGCAAGGAAATTCCGCGCCACGCCGCGCAGCCTCGACGCCGGTCGCGCCCTCGCCTAAGAAGGCGTCCCGTCCCGCTGGGCCTCCCGGATCAGTCTCCATGCGCTTCGAAAAACCGCTTGTCGAAGGTCGTCTCCTGCGCCGCTACAAGCGGTTTCTCGCCGATGTGCTGCTGCCGGACGGCTCGCAGGTCACCGCTCACTGCGCCAACCCCGGCGCCATGCTTGGTCTGCTGGCCCCCAACGCTCGCGTTTTCCTCTCGGAATCGGACAATCCGGCGCGCAAGCTGCGCTATTCGTGGGAGGTTGTGGAGGCGGATTTCGGCCGCGGCCCGGAGTTTGTGGGGGTCAGCACCGCTTTGCCGAACCTGCTGGTCGGCGACGCCCTGCGGGCCGGTTGGTTCGAGGAGTTCGCCGGTTGGACCAACGTGCGCCGCGAGGTGAAGTACGGCGCTGCGAGCCGTGTCGATTTCCTGCTGGAAGGGGAGGGACGCCCGCCCTGCTACGTGGAGGTGAAGAACGTCCACCTCATGCGCCAGCTCGGGCTGGCCGAGTTTCCCGATTCTTCCACGGCCCGGGGCGCCAAGCACATGCGCGAACTGGCCGACATGGTGCGCGCGGGGGCCCGGGCCTGCGTGGTGTTCCTCATCCAGATGAACGCTGACCGGTTCACGATCGCTCGCGACATCGATCCCGCTTACGCGCGTGCGTTCGATGAGGCGATGGCCACCGGCGTCGAGGCGATCCCAGTGGTGTGCTCGGTCACGCCGCAGGGGATCGAGCCGGTTGGACGCGCGAAGCTCATGTGAACGGGCGAGGACGCCTTCGTGGACCGCGGGCGTCCTCGCCCGCACGTGTCCCGCCTCAATGCGCGCGAGGACGCGCCAGGCGCCTTTGTGGACCGCGGGCGTCCTCGCCCGCATGTCCCGCCTCAATGCGCGCGAGGACGCGCGCGGTCCAACGTCGCCGTCATCCGCTGCCCTGACCCGCACTCCAGTGGCCCGACGATGTGGATGGGTGGCCGGATCAAGTCCGGCCATGACGGCATGGGAGGCTGAGCGCCAGGCGCCTTCGTGGACCGCGGGCGTCCTCGCCCGCACGTGTCCGCCTCAATGCGCGCGCGGTCCAGCCTTGCAGTCACGCGCTCAGTCCCGCTCGTAGACCACATTGGTCCGGCAGCGCATGATTTCACGGTAGCCGCTCTGGGCGATGATGCCTGGCAGGTCAACCGTCCAGCGCGCGTTGATGTGGCCCATGACGAGCAGCTTCGGCCAAAGAGAGTCCGGCGCCGTGCGGAAGAAGGGTTCGAGCACAAGATCCTCGGCGCCCTCCACATCGATCTTTATGGCGTCGATGCGGGTATAGCCTTCGCTGTCCACCACACCATGCAGCGTGCGCGCGGGAACGCGCACGCGGGCGCCGTCCGCCTCCGCACTCACGATTCGCACGGAGCTTTCCCCCCTGTTGTGGGACGGCAAGAACAGCGTGATCTCCCCATCCTCGTCCGCCAGCGCGCAATCCATCGCCTTGACGCTAGCGAACGGATTCTGCCGGATATTGTAGATCAAGCGTTCGAAAATCTCGGGTTGCGGTTCAATGGCGAGGACACGGGCCAGCGGGCCAGCATTGGCCGCAACGAACAGCGCATAGCCGCCGATGTTGGCGCCAACATCGATAAACACGAAGTCTGCGGTGATGCGACTTTTCAGCAGGTCGCGCTCAGCCTCGTCGAAATACTGCGGCGTGAAGAGGATGCGCTTCTCGCAGACGTTGTTGAAGGGGTACAGGCGCATGCGCGCGCCCAGCGACTCCACGTCCACAGGCCGTCCCGCCATGAGTTTCACGCACATACCCCGCGCGAGGAAGGCGATTCGGCGCGCCAGCCACGATTGGCCGGCGCTGCGAGTCATCGCCAGAGCCCGTCGCAGCGCTGCTCCGGGCGCATGGCGACCGAACGGCGTGAGATCGTTGACGGGCGTTCTGGACATTCGCGCTCGCTGGCTGGAGGATCGCAACGGTTGCTTGGGCTTGGCAGGGCTTGGTTAGCCGCCGTGCGGAGGCGGATTCATACCATGTCCGCTCCGCCGTGCGCTACTTCGCCCGCGCCGTTGCTCGCCCGGGTCCAGAACTCGCACTTGCGCTGGCGGGCTTTTCGCCTAAGTTTCCTTTGATCTCATTGGACCCCACATGACTTTTGTTGACGCGCAGCACGCGCCCGCCCGCAAGACCGGCCAGATCAAACTTCACGGCCCGGAGGCCTTCGAGGGCATGCGCAAGGCCGGCCGGCTGACGGCCGAGGCCCTGGACATGCTCACGGGCTACGTGAAGCCCGGCGTCACGACCGATCAAATTGATCGGCTCGCCTTCGATTTCGCCATGGATCACAAGGCTTATCCCGCGCCGCTGGGCTATCGCGGCTATCGCAAGTCGGTCTGCACCTCGATCAATCATGTGGTCTGCCACGGCATTCCGGACCCCAAGCCGCTGCGCGAGGGTGATATCGTCAACATCGACGTGACGCTGATCGTCGATGGTTGGCATGGCGATTCGAGCCGCATGTATTGCGTGGGCGAAGCGCCGCGCCGGGCCGAACGGCTGATCGAGGTGACGTACGAGGCGCTGATGCGTGGCATTGACGCGGTGCGCCCGGGCGCGACCACCGGCGACATCGGCTGGGCGATCCAGGAGTACGCGGAAGCCGAGCGCTGCTCGGTGGTGCGCGATTTCTGCGGCCACGGACTGGGCCAGCTTTTCCATGATGAGCCGAACATCCTGCACTACGGCCGCCCCGGCGAGGGCGTGGCGCTGACGCCCGGTATGTTCTTCACCATCGAGCCGATGATCAATCTTGGCCGCCCGCAGGTGAAGATTTTGCCGGACGGGTGGACTGCGGTGACGCGAGACCGCTCGCTCTCGGCCCAGTTTGAGCACACCGTCGGCGTGACGGAGACCGGCTGCGAGATCTTCACGCTCTCTCCCCGCGGGCTGCATCGCCCCCCCTACATTGAAGGGCAATCGCTGCGATGAAAGATCCCCGGCGTCCTTCCCCTGAGACCGACGCCGGACGACCAGCGAAGAGAATACAACCAGAGATTGAGCGAGAGGCGGCCGAGCCTCACTATAAGGGGCACCGCACGCGCTTGCGTGAGCGCTTTCTGGAGGTTGGCGAGCAACCGCTGCCCGATTACGAGCTTCTGGAACTTGTGCTGTTTCGCTCGATCCCGCAGCGCGATGTGAAGCCTCTCGCCAAGGCGCTCATTGGCCGGTTCGGCTCGTTCGCGGAGGTGATGGGCGCGCGCCTTGAACGGCTGATGGAGGTCGAGGGCGTGGGGGAAGCGACCGCCCTCGACATCAAGATCGTGGAGGCGTCCGCCCGTCGCATCACGCGCGGCGCCATTCGCGAACGGCCGGTGCTGGGATCCTGGAAAGACGTGCTTGATTATTGCCGAACAGCCATGGCCTTCGAGGATCGCGAGCACTTCCGCATTCTCTTCCTCGACAAGCGCAACTGCCTTATCGCCGACGAGGTTCAAAGTTCGGGAACTGTTGACCATACGCCCGTTTATCCGCGCGAGGTTGTGAGGCGCGCGCTGGAGTTGTCGGCTTCGGCGTTGATCCTTGTCCATAACCATCCGTCAGGTGATCCTACCCCGTCGTCGGCCGACATTCGCATGACCAACGATCTGGCGAGCATAGGCAAGGCGCTGGGGCTTGCGCTGCACGATCACATCATCGTGGGACGTAAGGGACATGCGAGTTTTCGCGGCCTGAACCTGCTTTAACCGCCTGCACCGCCGCGCAATCTGCCCGATCCTCGCTTCGCTCCGGTCGGATTGCATGGATTTTGCGATGACGCGCAATCTGCCCGATCCTCGCTTCGCTCCGGTCGGATTGC
>JAIXSM010000055.1 GCA_027484655.1 Hyphomicrobiales bacterium
CCATTCAAAGTTGAACCGGTCGTAGAGAGACACCTCGTCGAACCAAACGTGGGGCGCGCGGCCGCCCGGGCAGGCGGTGGGGTGATAGACGTTGGGCCCGTCCGGCGGGGGCTGCGTGCCGTCGCTCACGATCACGAGCGACCCATCGTAACGGGCGCCCAGCGTGAAACCGGGGATGTTGAACTCGGCGCGGGCATGGCGGTTGTAGTGCTCGCCCGCTTCAGCGCGCGCGGCGGCCCCCTCTGGCGTGTCGTCCTCGATGTGGGGAACAGGCCGGAAGTTGCCCAGCGAATCCGCCAGCGCCCGCGCGTAGCCGGTGTTGCGCCGCGCCACCGCCCAGCGCTCGACGCCATAACTTTCCAGCAGTCGCGGCCCCGCCGCGCCGCGCACGGCCATGGCGAGCTTCCAGCCGAGATTGACCGCGTCCTCGATGGCCGTGTTGTAGCCCATGCCGCCTGCGGGCGTGAACAGATGCGCCGCATCGCCGCCCAGAAACACGCGGCCGTGCTGCATCTTGGCGGCGACCAGCGCATGGCCCGCCGTCCAGCCGTTCATCTCGAGCGCCTCACCGTCCACATCGCGCCCGACAGCCTTGCGGAAGATCGCCAGCGCATCCGCCTTCGTCATCTGGTCCTCGCGCTCGTCGGGACGCAGTTGCGTGTGGAACGCGAACTCGCCGCGCCCATCCACCGCCGCCATGTAGGCGCGCCGTTCCGGATTGAACGCGACATACATCCACGCCTTGCCGTGCGGGGACATTTCATAAAACTGCGGCGAGCGCATGTAGATCGCGAACATGCGGCCGCCCATGAAGTCGCGCTGGATCGCGGCCTCGCCCACCCAGTCGAACCCGAGCTTGCGCCGGATCATGCTGCGGGCGCCGTCCGCGCCCACGAGGTAGCGCGCGCGGATCGAGAACGGACCATCCTCGCCTTCCGCCCGAGCGCTGACGTGGGTTCCGTGATCCTCGAAATCGAGGAGGCGCGTGCGGAAGCGAATGTCCACGCTGGCGTGCTTGCGCGCGTGCTTCAGCAGCACGGGCTCCACGTACTTCTGCGACACGCGGTGGGGCAGTTCGGCGGCGCTCCATGAGCCTGACAACCCGCGGATGAGCTGGCGGGCGTCGCGCGAAGCCGGCAGGCTGAAGCGCGCCAGCTCCTGCGTCGCGAAGCGGGTGAAATACGCGATATCCGTGGGGTAATCGACCGGCAGACCCAGCGCCCGGATCTCGTCGGCGAAGCCAAGGCGCCGGTAATGCTCCATGGTGCGCGCCTGGGTGGCGTTGGCCTGCGGGTTGTAGGCGGTGCCTGTTTTCGCGTCGATGATGAGGGCGCGCACGCCGCGCGGCCCCAATTCGTTCGCAAGCATCAGTCCGCAGGGGCCTGCGCCCACGACGAGCACGTCGGTGTCGATATCGGCTGCCATCGTTTCCTCCGCGCTCGCCCGTAGCGCAGCGCGAGGGCGCCGTCAAAAGATACCGGCGCTCAACGCCAGAAGCGCGGCGCCTTACGAAAGGCTTTCCATGCGTCGGCGAGGCGCTCGTCCGCATCAACCGCGCCCCGCGCCGTCCACCCCGCCACGGCCCCGCCCGCGCGCGCGACGCCCGGCCCAGCCTGAGCCTCCAGATCGGCGACGATCTGGCGTGCGACGATGGAGTCGTTGTAGGCGCCGAGCGCATCCTGCAACGCGGCGATGGTGCGCAGGAATTTCTTCGCCGCCCGGCCGCCCTCGAACAGGGGCGCGAAGAAATCCGCGCCGTAACGCAGGTTCTTGAGCGCGATGCGGGCCTCGTGGCGCTCCTCGGGCGCCAGATCGACGAGACCTTTGCCACGCTTGCGCGCCCGCTTGTCCAGACGGTCGAGAGCGCGTTCCGCGAAGGCGGACGCCGCAATCCGCTCGCCGTCGTCGGGCGCAGCCGGTCGCCAGCCACGCGCGGCGCTGAACGCATAGGCGTCGAGCACGAACCGCGAGGTCGCCGGCGCCTCGATCAGCGCGCGGGCGTCCGCGTAAGCCTTTTCGCGCCGCGCCGCCGATGCGGCCAGCAACGCATCAAAACTCGCGTCCCGGCCCAGCGCGGCGACGGGGCCTTCCTCGACGAGGGTCTGAAGCACATCCTGATCGCGCGCCGGCCCGAGAGCGGATGCAATCCGTTTCGCTTCCGCGCGCAGCCGCTGGAACCCGTCGTGCGGCATTGCACGGTGAAACAGCGCAAGCGCCGCGCGCAGTCGCCGCAACGCCACTCGCATCTGGTGGACAGCCTCGGGACAGTCAGGCGACAGCGCAGGCCAGTTGGCGACGAACGCCGCCACGTTGGCTTCGATAACGGCGCCGATGACGTCGTCCAGCGGTTCGTCGGGCGAAAAGTCCGGCAGCGTCACCCTGACCTCACGGGGCTGCTCGCCCGTGGCCAACCAGCGCCCGCGCAGACCCTTGGGCGCCGGCGCGATGCGCAAGCCCTCGTCCACGAGAGACGCGGCGAAACCATAGAGGGCCGCAGGTGGACCGCTTTTCAGTTCAAGCTCGAGTTCAGAGATTGGCGCGGTTCTGTCGCCGACGATGATCTCCCCCCGGTCCAGGGCAACCTCGATACGAGCGCCCTCGCTTTCCACCATCGCGACGCGCCGCGTGAACCGCGTCGCCGAACACGGCGCGAGCGCAGCGCCGCGCGTGGCGGCCTCGATCATCTCCTGAGCAGCGACGCCAAGCGCGGCCAGCCGCAGATCATCGCTTTCGAGGGGGGCTTCCTGCTCCCCACGGGAGAACAAGCCGCTCTCGCCCGCAACGGTCCATTTCAGGGTGATGAGGCGCCGGGCGCCGATGCGACGGGTGCGCAGCGCCATGCCGGCGCGGCCCAGAGCCCCGTCCGGCGTATCGAAATAGGTCGTCTCGAACGCGCGTCCCCGGCCAGCGCGGACGCCCGCGAAGGGAGCGAGCGTAAACACCTTGCGCAGCAGGCCTGCCGGGCCTGAGAGCTTGATCTCAACCTCGCGCATCTGTTGCGAACCCGCGGATTGATCGGGCTTGGGCGAGGCGCCGGCGCTGGTGTCGTCTGGCATGATGGTCTCGACGTGGGCGTCGCCCCTTTATAGCGCACCCGATGCGCGCCGTCCCGACGGGCGCTTGCACCCCCGACGACGCTGGTCCTAAATGGCGAACAATGCCGCCGCGGTTCTACCACCTGCGCGGACGCGCCGTTACGGCGCGCAAGATCAACGAACCGCCCGGGCGGAAGGAAACGCAGATGACCGATAAATCCCCGAACGTCGTGAAGAAGCCCGTCCAGGATCTTCGCGAATGGCTGGCGCGCGTCGAGGAGATCGGCGAACTGGTGCGCATCGACGCGCCCGTGGATCGCGACGAGGAGATGAGCGCCATCTCCTATCTGCTCGCCAAGCAGAAGCCCTCGCCAGCCGTGATCTTCAACAACGCCGCGGGCTTCGAGAACAGCAAGATCGGCGCGCGCCATCTCTGGTCGCCGTTCGGCCCCAGCGTGCGGCGCATCGCGGTGTCGCTGGAGGAAGATCCCGACACGCCGACCGTCGAGTTGATCCGCCGCACCAAGGACAAACTCAAGCAGCGCACGCCCCCGCGCGAGGTCTCCGCGTCCGAAGCGCCCATCTATGAGAACTCGCTTTACGGCGACGACATCAACCTCGACCTGCTGCCGATCCCAAAGCACTGGCCGCGCGACGGCGGCCGCTATGCGGGCACGTGCGATGCGGTGATCACGAAGGATCCGGAAACCGGCTACTTCAACGTCGGCACCTACCGCATGATGCAGCAGGACAGGAACCACACGGGCCTGTACCTGTCGCCGGGCAAGGACGCGCGCCTGCACATCCAGAAGGCGTGGGAGCGCGGCGAGTCGCTGGAAGTCGCGGCCGCTTGGGGCATCGATCCCCTCTTCATGCTGGTGGGCTCGCAAAGCTTCCCCAAGACCGTCTCGGAGTACGAATACGCCGGCGGCATCAAGGGCCAGCCGATCCCGGTGGTGAAGGGCAAAACCACGAACCTGATGATTCCCGCCAACGCGGAGATCGTCGTGGAAGGCGTGATCCGCCCCAACGCCCTCGCGCCGGAAGGCCCCTTCGGCGAGTTCACCGGATACTACGGCAAGCCGGAGGACGCCTGCCCGCTGGTTGAGATCACCGCGATCCACTATCGCACCAACCCCATCCTCACCAACGCGCTGATGGCGGATTATCCCTCCTGCGAGCAGAGCGGGTTCTTCTCGATCCTGCGCGGCGCCAAAATATGGGATGATTTCGACAAGCTCGGCGTGCTTGGCATTCAGGGCGTGTACTCGCACCCGGCGGCGGCTGGCGGCTTCGGCATGACGATCATCTCGCTGCAGCAGCGCTATGCGGGCCATGCGGCGCAGGTGCTCGGGCTCGCGGCGCAGATGCCCGGCGGCGCCTACTACACCAAGTTCGTCATCGCCGTGGACGAGGACGTTGATCCCACCGACATGGATCAGGTGTTGTGGGCCATGGGCAGCCGCTGCAACCCGGTCGATGATATGGACATTCTGCGCAACACGTGGAGCACCCCGCTCGACCCCTGCCAGAACCCGCCTGAGAAGCGGCCCTACGGCTCAAAGGTGCTCATCAACGCGTGCAAGGATCACCGCTATCTGTCGGTGTTCTCCGCCCGCACGACCCTGCGCAAGTCCACCTACGACAAGGTGGCCGCGCGTTGGGAAGAACTGGGCCTGCCCGGCAAGGCGCCGCAGGTGCGCGCGTTTGAAACCGAGCAGAAAAAGGCCGTGTATCAGGAAGAAGGCCAGAAGAAGGGGTAAATAGCGCACCCCCTCCCGGGCGCCATCCGGCGCCCACCCTCCCCCGCTAAAGCGGGAGAGGGATCCGCTAATGACATTGCATTGAAGCGCCGAATAACGTGCGCGACTCCCTCTCCCGCTTGCGGGGGAGGGTGGTTTGAGGAGCAAACCGGCAGGGGGTTATTTACATCCCCTCGAGCTTCGACATGGCCAGAAGAAGGATTGCGAGACCGAATCTCCCCACATTCCCGGGACGCGGCGCCAGCCGCGAACCCGGGATCCAGCGCTTCATGCAAGACTGGATCCCGGATCGCGTTCCGCGTCCGGGAAAGTGGCGCGGCGAGTTTATATAATTACATCCCCTCCAGCTTCGGCATCACCTCGCTGCGGAATAGATTGAGCGAGCGAAGCGCATCCGGCAGGCTCATCGTGCCAAAGAACATGTACGCCACGAGATAGTTGATTCCCAGCGCCCCCACTTGCGCCTCGATCTGGCGCAGCACCGTCTGCGGACTACCGCAAATCAGCGTGCCCTCGCGCACCGCGTCTTCAAAGCTCGCGGCAGCGGGAATGTTGAGGCGCTTCGTCAGATCGCTGTTGGCGTTGCGGCGCATGAGCCAGGTGAGATTGGCGTGATGATGCGCGGCCGCAGGCTCCGCGATGCGGCGCGCCTCTTCATCCGTATCCGCAACCACAATCTGACGGCTCACGCCCACCGCGAGCCCGCCTGAAAATTCTGCGCGCGGATGGGCCGGGCCGCCGCGCGCGGCGAGCGCTGCGCGAAACACATCGATGTTGGCCCGCGCCCGCGTCGTTGGGCCGTTGGTGACGAAATGCAGACCGTGCTCGCCGGCCCACTGCGAACCCGTATCGTTGGAGGATGCGTACCAGAACGGAGGCATGGGGTTCTGCAAGGGGCGCAGCGGCATCGGCACGTTCTGGTAAGAGAACAGTCCGCTCTCATAGCTGAACGGATCGTTCGACAACGCGGCCTTCAGGCACTCGTACGCGTCCTTGAAGATGTCGCGGGAGTCCTCGTGCTTCACCTTGTGATAGCCGAGCTCAAACGGCGACACGCCGCGCCCGACGCCAACTTCGAGGCGGCCCTTGCTCAGGTGATCGAGCATGCAGATTTCTTCCGCCAGCCGCAGCGGCGAATACAGCGGCAGCAGGTACACCATAGGCCCAACGCGCAGGCGCTTCGTGGCCCGCGCCACCGCGCTCATGTAGAGGCCCGGAACCGGGACCATGTTGAGCGGCGAACAATGATGCTCCGCCACATGCAAACACCAGAAGCCCGCCTCGTCCGCCTCCTGCGCGAAGGCGATGCGTTCGTCAAAGACCGTCGCAAGCGCGCGGTCTGAATGCTCGACGTGGTCGAAAAGCCCAACTTTCATGTTTCCTCGCCCCGGCTTCGTGCGGCCGATTGCAGTTCCTGCGGTAAGTTTATACCCAAGCAGGAAACAGGAAAAGCGGGCCGGTTGCTGCGGTAGGCCGGATTGCGCCGCTGGCCATGGCGATGTGAGGGGTGAATCATTTCCCCCTCCCCGGCGCCATCCGGCGCCGACCCTCCCCCATTGCATGGGAGAGGGATTCGCTCACGTTGATTTGCGCATGAATGATTGGGGTTTGCGTCCCTCTCCCAACGACAGTTGGGGGAGGGTGGGCGCCGGATGGCGCCCGGGTGGGGGCTTACACGACGCCCCTCACCAATGCTCTTTCTGCTGCGCGTCGTCTTTCAGTTCATGGCGCATGATGAGCGGCGCCTGCGCGAGCGCGAAGGCGATGGTGATCGGCATCACGCCGAACGCCTTGAAACTCACCCAGAAGTCCGTCGTCTGCGTACGCCACACAACTTCGTTCAGCGCCGCAAGCACAAAGAAAAACACGCCCCAGCGCATGGTGAGCTTGCGCCAACCTTCGTCGGTCAGCTTCAGCACGCTGTCGAGCACGATGGGCAGCAGCGGTTTGCCGAAGGCAAGCGCCCCGAGCAAAATCGTACCGAAGATGGAGTTCACAATGGTGGGCTTGAGTTTGATGAACAGTTCATCGTGAAACAGGAACGTGAGCGCGCCAAAGAACACCACCGCGACGCACGTCACCATCGGCATAACGGGCAAGCGTCGCGTGAGCGACCACGAGATCGCGAGCGTGACGATCACGCACGCCATCAGCACGCCCGTGGCGGGGAAGATGCCGAACTTCCAGTTTGTGATGAAGAACGCTGCAAGCGGCCCCATTTCGAGGATGAGCTTGAGGCCGGGGTTTTCGGGCGCGGCCGGCTTGTTCTGGGACTCGCTCATCAGTTTGCTCCGTGCGCGCCTTCATCGAGCCCGGCGATGGCGCGGGCGAAGTCGCGGGCCTCGAAAGGCTCAAGATCATCCGCGCCTTCGCCAACGCCGATGAAATGAACCGGCAGTTTGTGCTTTTCGGAAATGGCGACGAGAATGCCGCCACGGGCGGTGCCGTCGAGCTTTGTCATCACGAGGCCGGTGACGCCGGCGACCCGGCCAAAGATCTCCACCTGAGACAGCGCGTTCTGGCCAACGGTCGCGTCGATGACGAGAAGGCTCGCGTGGGGCGCCTCAGGATCAACCTTGCGCATGACGCGCAGGATCTTCTCAAGTTCGGCCATAAGTTCCGTGCGGTTCTGCAAACGCCCGGCGGTGTCCATGATGAGCACGTCCGCGCCTTCGCGGCGCGCCTCGTTGATGGCGTCGAAGGCGAGCCCCGCCGCATCAGCCCCCTGCTGGCGCGAGATGACGCTCGCGCCGATGCGCGCGCCCCAGATTTGCAACTGCTCGATGGCCGCAGCGCGAAACGTGTCGCCAGCGGCCAGCATCACCTTGTGGCCCTCGCCCGCGAGTTTGGCGGCGAGCTTGCCGATGGTGGTGGTCTTGCCAGAACCGTTCACGCCGACGACAAGGATCACGTAAGGCTTTTTGGTTGCGTCGATCTCCAGCGGGCGCGCCACGGGGACAAGCACCTTCTCGACTTCGGAGGCGAGGATCGCGCGCACCTCGGCGGGATCGATGGACTTGTCGTAGCGGCCTTGCCCCACCGCTTCCGTGATGCGGCTGGCGGTCGCCACGCCGAGATCAGCGCGGATCAGCACATCCTCAAGATCTTCCAGCGCGGCCGCATCGAGCTTGCGCTTGGTGAAGATGTCAGAAATGCCCTGACCGATGGACGAGGACGAGCGGGCGAGCCCCTGCTTCAGCCGCGCCCACCAGGACGTGCGAGGAGCTTCCGCGACGGGCTCGGCGACAGGAGTTTCGGCAACAGAAGCTTCGGCGGACGCAGGCTCTTGAGCAGGCGCTTGCTCAGGCTCCTGCCCAGACTCTTGCTCAGGCTTTTGCGTGTCCGCCGGCTGCGGCTCGGCGCCGCGACGGCCGAACCAGCGTCCGAACAAACCGCCCTTGTTCTCGTTGTCCGCCATCTATCCGCCGATCCTCGCTTGACGCAGCGCCCGGGCGCATCGATAGCCTGTTATCCATGACGCAGGAAGAGCTTCTCGCCCGCCTCCTCCACCGCGACGGGCTCATGCTCGTCATCGACAAGCCGGCCGGCATCCCCGTGCACCGTGGGCCGCGCAACCTGCATGACAAGACCGGCGACAATCTGGAAGCGCATTTCGACGCGCTCCGCTTTGGTTTGCCGAAGCCCCCTGCTCTCGCCCATCGCCTCGACCGGGACACCTCCGGCTGCCTCGTGCTGGGGCGCCACCACAAGGCGCTGGAGCGGCTGGGCGACTGCTTCAAGCAAGGGCTCGTGCAGAAGACCTACTGGGCCATCGTGGAGGATGGTCCCGGCGAGACGGAGGGACTTATCGATCTGCCGCTCGGGCGCAAGGACGCGACGCGCGGCTGGTGGATGAAGGTCGATCCCCTGGGCCAGCCCTCCAGCACCCGCTGGCGCGTGCTCGGGCGCGCGACATTCGACGGCGCCCCCATTGCGTGGCTCGCGCTGGAGCCGCTCACCGGGCGCACGCACCAGTTGCGCGTGCACTGCTCGGCGATGGGCTGGCCTATCGTCGGCGATCCGATCTACGGCCCCGGCGGGCCGCACGGAGGCCCGGGCCTTCAGCTGCACGCGCGCGAGGTCGTGGTGCCCATCCAAAAAAACAAGGAGCCGGTGCGTGCGACCGCCCCGGCTCCGGTTCATATGCTCCAACGCCTGCGCGCCTGCGGCTTTGCGGGCGACTCGCCCGCCGCAGGCGCGGCGCAGATCACTGCGCCTTGACGTTGCCTTTCTTGATGGCCGCGCCCAGGCGCTCCATCTCCGAGCGGGTGAACTGGCCCAGCGCCTGCGGAGTGTCCTGTCCCGGACCCGGCAGCTCGGAGGCGAGATCCTCGATGCGCTTGCGCACGCCCGGATCCTTGTAGGCGGCGGCCATGGTCTGCGCGAGCCTAGCGACCACTGGCGCGGGGGTGCCCGCGATGGCGTACATGGCGGTGGCGGCGGACACCTCGAAGCCCGGCAGGCCGGCCTCGGCGGAGGTGGGCACATTCGGCAGACCCGGGAAGCGCGTCTTCTGCGCCACGGCGAGCACCTTCACGGTCCCAGCGGTCGCCTGCCCCATCATGTTGAGGCCCTGATCACACATGAGATCGAGCGTGCCGGCGACGAGGTCGTTCAGCGCCGGACCCGTGCCCCGATAAGGCACGTGGGTGAGCTCGATGCCGGCCTGCTGCCCGAACAGAACGCAGGCGAGATGGGTCGCGGAGCCGCCGCCGGCGGAGCCGTAGTTGATCTTGCCCGGATTGGCCTTCGCGAAGTCGATGAACTCCTTCAGGTTGTTCGCCTTGAAGTTCTTGTTGACGACGATGTAGTGCGCGGCGAACGCAAGCGTGCCGATGGGCTCGAAATTCTTCACCGGGTCATAGGTCGCGCTGGGATACAGCGCCGGGCCGGCGACGTGGGGCGCCACGTTGTGCACGAAGATTGTGTAGCCGTCCGGCGTGGCGCGCGACGCGCGCAGCGCGCCTGTGGTGCCGCCGGCGCCGGCCGCATTCTCGACGACGAACTGCTGTCCCAGCGTGCGCGAGAAAAACTCGCCGTAGATGCGGGCCGCAACGTCCGTGGGGCCGCCCGCAGCGAAGGGGACGATCACGGTGACGGGCTTTGTCGGATAGTCCTGCGCCGAGACGGGCGCCGCTGCGAGCGAGACGAGCAATCCCGTCGCCGCAAGTGTCTTCCAACTCATCAAGTTCTCCTCCTCTGGCGGGGCCCTTCCACCCCGGCGCTCCAAAGCGCAGCCTCAGCCTATCATGACGCCGGCATTGAAAACAACGACAACGCTTACGCGATGTCCAGCATTCCGATAAGTCGCTCTCGTTCTTGAGATACGATCTTTGCCGAACGCAACTGGCCCGGCGCCACATCTCCAACCTTCACCATTGTGAAGTCGCGGGCGCGGGCGATTCCCCCACGCTCGGTCAACACCTCAAGGATGCGTCCTTGCTGCGCCTCCAGATGCAGGCGCAACCGCTGCGCGCCCTTCTCCCGCAATCGCCTTGCGCGATCCTTCACCACCTCGCGCGCTGTCTGCGGCATCCGCGCGGCAGGCGTGCCCGGGCGCGGCGAGAACGGAAACACGTGAAGATGCGTGAGGCCGCACTCGTCAGCGAGGGCGAGCGTGCCCGCGAACATCTCCTCGCTCTCGGTGGGAAAGCCTGCGATCAGATCGGCCCCGAACACAATGTCAGGCCGCACCGACCGCAACATGGCGCAGAAACGAATCGCATCGTCGCGTGAGTGGCGCCGCTTCATGCGCTTGAGGATCATGTCGTCGCCGGCCTGCAGTGACAGATGCAGATGCGGCATCAGCCGCTGTTCGGTCGCGAACGCCTCCACGAGATCGTCATCGGCCTCGATGCAGTCGATGGAGGACAGCCGCAGGCGATCCAGCTCGGGGACAAGCTTCAGGATCTGCTTCACGAGGCGGCCCAGCGTCGGCTGGCCAGGCAGGTCATGACCCCACGACGTCATGTCGACGCCGGTGAGCACCGCCTCGCGATAGCCGTTGGCCACCAGTTTGCGGATCTGCGCGACCACATCGCCGGCGGGCGCCGAGCGCGACGGTCCGCGCCCATAGGGAATGATGCAAAAGGTGCAGCGATGATCGCAGCCGTTCTGGACCTCGACGAAGGCGCGGGTGTGCCCCTCGATGGAATCGACCGCGCCGGCGACGAAGTGATGCGCCGTCTCCGGCAGCGCGAAGATGTCGTTCACGCGCGCGCCGTCATGAAACCGCGCCGTGCGCCATACATCGGGCTTCGCCTTGTCGGCGTTGCCGATAACGGCGGCCACCTCCGGCATCTGCGCGAAGGACGCGGGATCGATCTGCGCCGCGCAACCGGTGACGACGATACGCGCGTCCGGCGTCTCGCGGGCGGCGCGCCGGATCGCCTGACGGGCCTGCCGGACAGCTTCTTCGGTGACGGCGCAGGTGTTGAAGACAATGGTGTTTTCGCAGCCCGCCGCCTCAGCCGACCGGCGCACGGCCTCGGACTCGACCGCGTTGAGGCGGCAGCCGAAGGTGACGACCTCGACGGGAGGCCGGGCGTGCGGCCCGCTCAATCCGCCGCCCCGCTGAAAATCGCCGGATCGAAGCGGCCAGAAAACTCGTGCTCCACATCGCCGGTCATCAGCACGTGGGAATCGCTTTCGCGCCATTCGATGAACAGCACGCCGCCGGGCAACTCCACGTGGGCCGCGCGCCCTGTCCGGCCTGTGCGCGCGCCCGCCACAAGGGTGGCGCACGCGGCTGAGCCGCACGCCCGGGTGATTCCGGCGCCGCGCTCCCACACGCGCAACAGGATGCGGTCACCCCCGAGAGACGGCCCCAGCGCCTGCGCGATGGAGATGTTGGCGCGTTGCGGGAACATCGAATCATGCTCCAGCACAGGCCCAATCGCCGGCAGATCCACAGCCGCGGCGTCCGGAACGAAGAACACCGCGTGGGGGTTGCCCATGTTGACCGCGCAGAAGACGCCCAATCCCGCGGCCTGCGCCGCAGGCAGGGCCACGGCGCTGGTGTCCGCAACCGCATGCGCCAGCGGAATTTCGCTCCAGCCAAGCCGCGGCGCGCCCATATCGACCGTGAACCGCATGTCGCCGGCGCGGCTGGCCTCCAGCAGCCCGGCGGAGGTTTCCAGCCGCACATGATCGGGCCCGGCGCCGCGCATCAGCGCCCACGCGACGCACCGCGTGCCGTTGCCGCAGGCGCCAGACAGCGAGCCATCGTTGTTGAAAATGGTCATGAACGCGTCGGTCGACGCGGTCCGCGGCTCCGACAGCACCATGAGCTGGTCGTAGGCGAGGCCCGGCGCACGCGCGATGGCGCGCGCGTCTTCCGGGCGCACGGCCACGCCGGCGCCACGCAGGTCGAGAACGATGATCTCGTTCCCGATTCCGTTCATCTTGATGAATTCCAGGTCCGCCAGCGCGCTCATGGGTATGGCCTTTGCTTGCCCCTATATACCGGAAGCGGCCGTCGCAGCCAAAACAGGCTTGGCCGTGTGCGACGGCGCCTTCACGCCGCCGCCATTTTCGTAGATGCAGGGTGAAGTTCATGCTCGTGATTCGAGCGCGGCGATGTCAGGAGACGCACATGGCGCGGACCGCACACTCAGCTTCAGCTCAGACACGGGGCCTCACCCGGCGGCTGTTCGCCGGGCTCGTGGCGGCGACCATCGCTATCGCCGCAAGCGCGGGCGGCGCGCTGGCGCAGGCGGCGGGAACGCCCGGCCGGTCGAGCGAGAATATCCTCAACATCCCTGTCCGTCCGGCTCTCATAGTGCAGGGGACATCCGAATGGGCCGACGGCTACACCGCCATTGAGAACGCGTTCCTGCGGCTGCGGGCGGAGACCGCGCGAGTTGGGCTGAAGGCGAACGGCGTACCTGTGGCGGTGTTTGTTTTCACCGATGACATGGGTTTCCGGTTCCAGGGCATGTTGCCCATTGAGGAGCCCGCCGCTGCGCCCGCTCTCGGAGACGAATTCAGCCTCGGCAAGACGCCGGGAGGCCGTGCGGTAAAATTCGAGCACCGCGGCGCGTACGACGAGATCGACGCCACCTACGACGCGGTCACCGCATGGCTCGACGACCGCGATCTGGTCGCCCACGACTTCTTCGTGGAGGAGTGGCTGAAAGCAGGCTCCAGCGCCAACGACATCGACGCGGCGGTGGACGTGTACGTGTTTGTGAAGTAGGCCGCCCGCCGATAGCAGGGTCGGCCCCGGTCTAGACCACCAGCACGGCGCCGGGTCGCAGCGCGGCGAACCGCTCCTGCGGGATGTTTTCGCGCGCGAGCGCCTCGGCCAGTTTCTGCGGCGGCTCTTCGATGGGCTCGTCCGTCAACTGGAACGTGCCCCAGTGGTGGGCCAGCGCGCGCTCCGCGCCGCAGATTTGCATGATCCTGACCGCCTCCTCAGGGTCCACATGCTGGTCGCGCATGAACCAGCGCGGCGCGTAAGCGCCGATGGGGAGGATCGCGAGCTTGAAACCGCCGTGCTTCTCGCGCATCCGCTGGAAGATCGCCCCGTCGCCAAAGCCCGTGTCGGCGACGTGGTAGATCGAGCCGGACGGCGTTTCGATCACGAAGGCGCACCACAACGCCATGCGCCGGTCGAGCACGCCGCGCGCCGACCAATGGTAGGCCGGCTCGAAGTGGACGAACACGCCCCGGCCCACCTCCACGCGGGCGCCCCAGTCGTACGACTCGGCGCGCTGGACGCCAACGCCCTCACCCATGATCGCGTCGTTGCCCAGCGGCGCGATAAAGCGTGTTCCCGCGTTCCCGCCGAGGCGGGTGAGCGTCGCCAGATCGAGATGGTCGTAGTGATTGTGCGACACCAGCACCGCGTCGATGGGCGGCAGATCCTCAAAGGCGATTCCAGGGTCGTTGACGCGCTTTGGCCCCGCAAAGCTGACAGGGCTTGCGCGCTCGGACCACACGGGGTCCACCAGCAGGTTCACGCCATGGGTCTGGATGAGCACGCTCGCATGGCCGATGTAGGAAACACGCAGGGCCTCGCCCTCAACCCGCTGCGGCGGCGTGTCCCTGTGGGGCGAGGGAAAGCTGGCGGGCCAGGCGGCGCGTTCGCCGCCAAAGCGCCACGCGATCAAATCGCTGCGGCTCTTGTCGCGGGTGAGGGGACCGAGGTGAAAACGCAGTCCGTCGAAGTGCGCGCTCTCGGGGCCTTGATAATAAGGATTTTCGCGGCTGCGGTGACTGACCGACGCCCACGCGGCGAGCGGGAGACCGAGGATCGACAGAAGGAGAGCGCGGCGGCGATTCATGGCGGGGACATGGGCGCCGCGCCATGCCGCGTCAAGGCGGCTTGAACGCGGCGTTTGCGGCGCTGGTTATTTCAGCGCCTGCTCGATGGCCGGCATGAGTCGTTCGCGCAGGCCGCGCTCGTCAATGGGGCCCACATATTTGTAGGCGATGGAGCCGTCCCCCTTCACGACGAAGGTCTCCGGCACGCCGTAAACGCCCCATTCAACGCCCACGCGGCCGGAGCGATCCACGCCAATCAGCGCGTACGGGTCGCCCAGCGCCCGCAGGAAGCGCAGCGACTGGTCAGGCTCGTCCTTGTAGGCGAGCCCGGCGATGCGCACGCCGCGCGCTTTCAGACGCTCGTCGGCGGCGAGTTTCATCAGATAGGGATGCTCATCCCGGCAGGGGCCGCACCAGCTGGCGAACACGTTGACGATGGTCACAGAGCCCGTGCGCAGGTCCGCGTCCGAAAAGGCTGGCTTGTTGGCGCCGGGCAGCGGCGGCAGGGCGAACTGGGGGGCGGGTCGCCCCACCAGCGCCGAGGGCAAGCGACCGGAGTCCGCGCCCAGCCGCGAATAAAACAGGCCCGCGAGCGCCAGAAACGCCGCCAGCGGGATCAGCGCGAAGAGCAGCTTTTTGCGGCGCTCGCGCCCGGCGTCCGGAGCGGTCTGCGGGGCGTCCACGATCAGCCCTCGTCGCGCGGAGGCAGACGCGACAGCGCAGCCCTGAGCTGGCGATAGTCGAGGACGGTCCAGGCGACCAGCAGGCCGATCACCGCGCCGCTGATGGCGTAAGACGCGAAGATGAAAGCGAAATGCGGATCGTTCATGCGCCGTGCCTTATCATCTTCGCCGCGGGCCGCGCTTCGCCGTCCTCGGTCGCGAGAATGGACAGCCGACGCAGCCTGCGCCGCAGAACCTCGTTGCGCGTGCCCATCAGGTGCAGCGTGAGGAACAAGAACGTCATGCCCAGAGCCATGAGAAGCAGCGGCCACAACATGCTGGGATGAATGGTGGGGCCGCCCAGCCGGAGCACGGACGCCGGCTGGTGCAGCGTGTTCCACCAGTCCACCGAGAACTTGATGATCGGCAGGTTGACGACGCCCACCAGCGTCAGGATCGCGGCGGCCTTGGCGGCCTTGGCGGGCTCCTCGATGGTGCGCCAGAGCGCGATCAGGCCGAGGTAGATGATAAACAGCACCAGCACGGAAGTGAGGCGGGCGTCCCACACCCACCACGTGCCCCACATGGGCTTGCCCCACAGGGAGCCTGTGACGAGGCAGATGAACGTGAAGGCGGCCCCCAGCGGCGCGGCGGCCTTCTGGGCGGCGTCGGCGAGCGGATGGCGCCACACCAGCGTGCCCAGCGCCGACAGCGCCATGGTCGCGTAGCAGAACATGGCGAGCCACGCCGCTGGGACGTGCACGTACATGATGCGGACGGTCTGGCCCTGCTGATAATCGGCCGGAGAGCCGAAAAAGCCAAGGTACAGCCCGGCGCCGATCAAGATGGCGGCGAGCGCGCCGGTCCAGGGGATGACCACGGCGGCCAGACGCAGGAAGTTGGCGGGGTTCGCGTATCGCAGCATAGGAAATGTCTAGTTCAATTTACGCCCGGGCGGAAGCGGGCGCCGCGGCTAAGACTCACGCTTCCGGCTTTCTGGGGCGCGCGAGCAGGGCGTCCACCGCCTGCGACGCGGAGACCCGCCCCTCAACCACCGCCTCCACGGCCTCGCTGATGGGCATCTCGACCCCGCGCTCGCGGGCCATGGCGACGAGAGCGGATGCGGTGAACGCGCCCTCGGCGAGCTTGGCGGGGGGCTGCTCCCCTCGCCCGAGAGCCAGCCCGAGCGCGAAATTGCGCGACTGGGCCGAACCGCAGGTCAGCACGAGATCGCCAAGCCCGGACAGGCCCATAAGCGTGTCGTCGCGCCCGCCCCAGGCGCGGGCGAAGCGGCGCAATTCGGCGAATCCGCGCGCCACAAGCGCCGCCTGGGCGCTCGCGCCGAGCCCCATGCCGACGCATACGCCGGCGGCGATGGCGAGAACGTTCTTCGCGGCGCCGCCAATCTCGACCCCGCGCACATCCGTGGAATGATAAAGCCGGAACGCGCCACCCGAGAGCGCAGCGCAGAGCCGCTGGGCCAAATCCTCATCCAAAGCGGCGATTGTGACGGCCGTCGGCAGGCCCCTGGCCACGTCCTCCGCGAATGACGGGCCGGACAAAACCGCAGCGGGCCGACCGGGCAGGACGGCCGCGATGGCGTCGCTCAGGAAAGCGCGGGTGTCGCGCTCGATGCCCTTGGCGCAATTGACGACGGGAACGCCAGCGCCCAGCGCAGGGGCCAGCGCGCCTGCGACGCTGCGAACGGCCTGTGCGGGCGCGACCAGCAGGATGGCGTCGGCGTCGCCAAGGTCGGCGAGATCAGCCGTCGGGCGCACGGCTGGCTCAAGCGGAACGCCAGCGAGGCGGCGCTCGTTGGCCCGGGTCGCGGACATCTGCGCGGCGTGCTCGGGATCGCGCGCCCAGAGGATCACATCCCGTCCAGCACGGGCCGCCGCGTTGGCGAGCGCCGTGCCCCATGCGCCGGCGCCCACCACGCCAATGCGCTGAAACGGGACTGAATCAGTCATTTGCCGGGGCTCCCTGGGCAGCGGGCGCCGCGCGGCCGGGTATGGCCGCGATTGGCGCGCCGCCGCGATAGACCAGATTGTCAGGCCTGCGCCAATAGTCCTCGAACTCGCGCAGGAAGCGCGCCACCGCCTCCTGACTTTCAATCACCAGAATATCATTGTCCTGCCGGGTCAGGCCCGTGTGGGAGAAGTTGGCGGAGCCGGTGCGCAGCACGCGCCGGTCGATCTGATACGCCTTGAGATGCATGAGCGTCTCGCCTGTCTTCACGCGAATCTCCACGCCCGGCGTCCGCGCAAGGGTCGTGAGCGCCTCGAAGCTGCGCCCGCTGCGCAGCGACGCTTGATCGGGGTCGAGGTACACCCGCACCCGCACACCCCGGACAGCGGCGGACGCCAGCGCCTCAATCACAGCCCGGTTGGTGAGGATGAAGGCCGCAAGATCGATGCTTTCGCGGGCGCCCCCAAGCAGCGCCACGTCGATCGCCTGCAGATTGTCGCGCGGGTGGTAGAACGTGCGCAGTCCGGCGATCATGCGATCCCCGTCGAGCGGCCCCCGCGCCTGTCCCGGAACCCAGCCGATGGCGGCGCACGCCACGACGGCCCGCAGGATCGCGCGGCGCGCGGGCGAGAAGCGCAAGGCCGCCGGAAGCGGCATTACGCCTTGCCGTGGTGCCGGGGCGCAGCCTGCCGGTCCAGCGGCCAGCGCGGACGCGGCGCGAAGTCGAGCCCATCCGTCAGCCCGAGTCGCAACCGCTCGATCCCGGTCCAGGCGATCATAGCGCCGTTGTCGGTGCATAGCGCCTGCGGGGGCGTGACGAGCTTCAGGCCGGCGCCGGACGCGTAGCGGGCGAGCCCGCGGCGAATCGCGTCGTTGGCGGCGACGCCGCCGGCCACCACCAGCGCGCTCGGGGCGCCAAACTGCTCGCGGAACAGGCGCATGGCGACGCGCACGCGATCCACGATCACATCCACAATCGCCGCCTGAAACGAGGCGCACAGGTCCGCGACATCCACGGTGTTGAGGGGCGCCACAGCTTCCGCCGCCAGCCGAACGGCGGTCTTGAGCCCTGAGAGCGAGAAATCCGGCGAGGGGCGGCCCTGCATCGGGCGCGGCAGCTGGAATCGCTCCGGATCGCCCTCGACAGCGCGTCGCTCCACATGCGGCCCGCCGGGGTACGGCAGCCCCAGCATCTTGGCCACCTTGTCGAACGCCTCGCCCACCGCGTCGTCCACGGTGGAGCCGAGCCGCGTGTACTCGCCAACCCCGCGCACGGCGATGAGCTGGGTATGCCCGCCCGACACCAGCAGGAGCAGATACGGAAACTCGATATCGTCGGTGAGGCGGGCTGTGAGCGCATGCGCTTCCAGATGGTTCACCGCCACAAACGGCTTGCCCGTGGCCAGCGCCAGCGCCTTGCCGGTCATCAGCCCGACCATCACGCCGCCGATGAGCCCCGGGCCGGCCGCCGCCGCGATGCCGTCGAGATCGGAAAAGCCGAGCCCGGCCGTATCCATGGCGCGGCGGACAAGGCCGTCGATGGTCTCCACGTGGGCGCGCGCGGCGATCTCGGGCACGACGCCGCCGAAGGGGGCGTGCTCGGAAATCTGGCTGTAGACCTCGTTCGACAGGATGCGGGCGCGCCCGCCGGGCGGCAGCTCGACCACGGCGGCGGCGGTCTCGTCGCAGGTCGTTTCGATTCCAAGCATGCGCATGGGGCAGTTGTAGACTTTCTCAAGGGGGCGCGAAACCCTATAGTCCCGCCCGGAATTGCAGGGGGACTCATGGCCGCGTCGCATTGGTTGAGGATCGGAACGCGCGGCAGCCCGCTGGCGCTGGCGCAAACCTATGAAACACGTCGCCTTCTGGCGAAGGCGCATGGCGTGCCGGAGGAAACTGTCGAGGTTGTGGTGATTCGCACCACAGGCGACATGATCCAGGATCGGGCGCTGTCGCTGGCCGGCGGCAAGGGCCTTTTCACCCTTGAGCTTGATAATGCGATGCTGGAAGGCCGCATCGACATCGCCGTCCATTCGTCGAAGGACTTGCCCACGGCCATGCCGGACGGGATCTGCGTCGCGGGCTTCCTGCCGCGCGAGGACGTGCGCGACGTGCTCATCACCGCCGGGCCGACCTCGCTGGCCGAGTTGCCGCACGGCGCGAACGTGGGCACCGCCTCGCTGCGGCGCGGCGCGCAGGTGAAACGCCTGCGCCCGGACGTGCGAATCAGCCTGCTGCGCGGCAACGTCGAGACGCGCCTGCGCAAAGTGCAGGCGGGCGAGTACGACGCGAGCCTTCTCGCCTTCGCGGGCCTGCGCCGGCTCGGCCTCGCCGACAAGGCGGCTTGCGTGCTCAACGAGGATGATTTTCTTCCAGCCGTCGGTCAGGGCGCCGTGGGCATCACAGCGCGCACACACGACGCGCGCACGCTCGTCGCGCTGGCTCCGATTCTGGACGCGGACACCGGCGACGCGGTGGTCGCCGAGCGCGCGTTCCTGCGCATTCTGGAGGGCTCCTGCCGCACGCCCATCGCCGGCCTCGCCCGCGTGCATGGCGACCGGGTGAGCTTCAAGGGCATGATCCTGCGCCCGGACGGCTCCGAATGGCGCGAGATCAGCGACGAAAGCGCCCGGTCTGAGGCTCTCGCCATGGGCGAGCGCGCCGGCCACGCGCTGCGCGCGATCACGCCGCCGGACTTTTTGCCAACTGAAGGCCCCCACGCCTGATGCGCGTTCTGGTTCTGCGGCCGGCGGACGGAGCCAAGCGCACCGCCGCGCGGCTGGCAGAGCTGGGGCATAAGCCCATCCTCGCGCCGCTGCTCGAGCCCGCAGCGACGGGCCTTCCGGCGCCAGGGGGCGCATTCGACGCCATTCTCGCCACAAGCGCGCAGGCTTTCTCCCTGGCGCCTGCGGGCGCTCTCGCGTCGCTGCGCAAGCTCCCGCTGGCGTGCGTGGGTGAGCGCACCGTCCGGGCGGCCACGGCGGCCGGTTTCGACGCCGTTCTCGCGCAAGCGCCCGACGCGGCCACCCTCGTGCAGGCCCTCGCCGGAGGCGCCCGGCGGACACGCTATCTCTATCTGGCCGGACGGGATCGCAAACCCGCCCTTGAGGCCGATCTGCGGGCGGCGGGGGCGGCGGTGACGCCTTGGGAGGTCTACGAGGCGCGCGCCGTCAACGCCTTGCCGGAGGCGGCCGCGCAGGCGCTCGCCAGCGGAAGCGTCGATGCCGGCTTGCATTTTTCGCGGCGCAGCGCCGAGGTGTTCTGCGCCCTGTGCGCCGCCGCCGGATTGATGGACCACGCCCGCGCAGCGCGGCATCTGGCCATATCCCGGGACGCTGCGGCGGGGCTCGCTGACCTCGCCCTCCATGGCGTTGAGGTCGCCTCCGCCCCGGATGAGGCGAGCCTCCTCGCCCTGCTCTGACACTGTTCCGGGCCTCCAGTTTCCGCTAGGCTGCCGCGGCCGCGTCCGCAGAGACGCGCGGCAAGTCTAGGGTGGACCCGCGCGGCGGCAGCCGGCGGCGAGGAGGGAAACGATGAAAAGACGCAGCATGATCGCGATCGCTGTTGCGGGACTCGCCGCGATAGCGGGGCTTGCAGCGCCGCAGGCGCAGGCCGACGAGGCCGCCTTCTTCAAGGGCAAGACCGTGCGCATCGTCGTCGGCTTCAGCGCCGGCGGCGGTTATGACGCCTACGCGCGCCTGATTGCGCCCTATCTCGGGCAGCGCCTCGGCGCCAACGTGATCGTCGAGAACATGCCCGGCGCGGGCAGCCTGACCGCCATGAACGCGGTGAACGTCGCGGACCCGGATGGTCTGCGCATGATGCTGGCCAACGGCACAGCGGCGGGCCTCGCCCAGATCATGGACACGCAGGGCGTGCGCTTCGATCTTAACACCATGGGCCATCTGGGCACGGTCAGCGCCTCGCCGTGGGTCTGGCTCGTCCACAAGGACTCCGCCGACAAGACCCCGGCGGACTTCATCAAATCCGGCCGCACCATCAACTGGTCGGCGACAGGCCCCATCGACGGGCTGTCGGACGGCGCCCAGATCACCTGCACGGTGGCGCGCCTCAACTGCAAGGTGGTGATGGGCTACAAGGGATCGAACGACGCCGCGCTCGCCGTCACCCGCAGGGAGATGGACGCGGTGTTCGTGTCCGACACCTCCGCCAACAACTACGTGCGCTCGACGGACCTGTTTGCGGTCGCGAACATGTCACGCAAGCGCTCGCGCTTCTTCCCCGACCTGCCCACGATCTATGAGGCGGTGAAGATGACGCCGGAAGACGAGTGGCTCATGGACTTCCACGGAACCGTGCAGGATCTGGGACGCATCCTTATCACGCCGCCGAAGGTGCCCCAGGCGCGCATGGAGTTCCTGCGCTCGATCGTGAAGGAGACGCTCGCCGATCCGCAACTCATGGCCGAAGGCGAGAAATCCCAGCGCTACATCGATTACATCGACGCGCAGGAAACCATGAAGGCGGTTCGCAAGGCCATCGGCGACATCACGCCCGAGCAGAAGAAGCGCGTGCAGGCGATCCTGTCTTCCCGCTGAACGGGACGACGGCGCCCGCGCGCGAAGAGTGCTATGGATGCGTCCATGAGCGGGCGCGACCGGACATTGCTGTTTGAGACGTCGGCGACGGATCTCGTCGCCGACGTTCTCGCGCCCGTGGCCGTGGACACCGCCTATTCCTACCGCGTGCCGCGCGGAATGGTTCTGGCCCCCGGCGATTTCGTTTCGGCGCCCCTCGGAAACCGCGAGACCACCGGCGTCGTGTGGAGCGTGCGCGAGGCGTCTGGCGGCAATCTCAAGTCAATCATCGCGAAACGCGACCTGCCGCCCCTGCGGCAGGAGCTGCGCGACTTCATCGACTGGGTGGCGCGCTGGACGATGAGCCCGCGCGGCATGGTCCTGCGCATGGCGATCCGCGCGCCCGACAGCGCCGGGCCGGAGCCAACCCGCGCCGGCGTGCGGCTGGCGGCGGCGCCCCCGGCCGACATGCGCATGACCCCCGCCCGCGCACGCGCGCTGGCCGCAGCGCAAGGCGGTCTCAACTTCACGAAAGCGATGCTGGCGGAGGCCGCGGGCTGCTCGGCGAGCGTGATTGACGGGCTTGTGGACGAAGGCGCGCTGGAGGCCGTGGTGTTGCCGCCGCAGCCCATCGCCTTGCCGCCGCAACTGGATTTCCTGAAGGCTGTTTTCGAACCCGATCAGGCGCAGGCGGCGACCGAACTGGCGGCGCGTGTGCGCGAGAACGCCTACTCCTGCACGCTGCTGGAAGGCGTCACCGGCTCGGGCAAGACGGAGGTGTACTTCGAGGCGGTCGCCGAGGCCGTGCGTCAGGGCCGGCAAGCGCTGATTCTCATGCCGGAAATCGCGCTCACCGGCCAGTTTCTCGACCGCTTCGCCAAACGGTTCGGCGTTCGCCCGGCGGAGTGGCATTCCGGCGTCAGTCCGCGCCGGCGCGCCCGCGCATGGCTTGGCGTCGCCAGCGGCGAGGTGAAGGTGGTCGCGGGCGCCCGCTCCGCCCTGTTCCTGCCCTTTGCGAATCTCGGCGCGGTGATCGTCGATGAGGAGCACGAGGGCGCCTACAAGCAGGAGGACGGCGTTTCCTACAACGCCCGTGACATGGCGGTGGTGCGCGCGCGGCTGGAGGGGTGCGCGGCCGTGCTCGCCTCTGCGACGCCCTCCATCGAGACGCGCGTCAACGCCGAACAGGGTCGCTACCGCAAGCTGCGGCTTCTCAACCGCTACGGCGGGCGCACATTGCCGCAGCTCGACGTGGTCGATATGCGCAAGGGCGGACCCGAAAAGGGCAAGTGGATTTCACCGCGTCTGGGCGCGCTGGTGGACCAGACCCTTGAGCGCGGCGAGCAGGCGCTGCTTTTCCTGAACCGGCGCGGGTATGCGCCACTCACGCTGTGCAAATCCTGCGGCCATCGCTTCCAGTGCCCAAACTGCACCGCATGGCTGGTGGAGCATCGATTCCGCAAGGCGCTGGTGTGCCACCACTGCGGCCACGTGGAGCGCAGGCCGGACGCCTGCCCCGAGTGCGAGGCGACCGAATCGCTCATGGCCTGCGGCCCCGGCGTGGAGCGCCTCGCGGACGAAGCGGCCGCGCGCTTTCCCGACAAGCGCGTGCTGGTTCTCTCCTCCGACTTTCCCGGCGGAACAGAGCGGTTGAAGCAAGAGCTGGAGGAGGTGGCGCGCGGCGCCTTCGACATTGTCATCGGCACGCAGCTCGTGGCCAAGGGGCACAATTTTCCGCAGCTCACGCTGGTGGGCGTGATCGACGGCGATCTGGGGCTCGCAAGCGGCGACCCGCGCGCGGCGGAACGCACGTTCCAGACCCTGCAGCAGGTGACGGGACGCGCCGGGCGCGGCGACCGGCCGGGCGTCGGCGTGCTGCAAACCTTCCAGCCCGACCACCCTGTCATCCGGGCGCTGGTTTGCGGCGACGCCGAGCGCTTCTACGCGGAGGAGACGGAGCAGCGCGAGCGGGCTGGCCTGCCCCCGTTCGGACGCCTCGCGGCGCTTATCGTGTCGGGCCCCGATCGCGCCGGCGCGGAAACCCACGCCCGCGCCATCGTGCGCGCAGCCCACAGCCTGCCGGAGAGCGAGCGCTGGAAGCTCACCCGCCCCGGCGCGCTGCCGGAAAACGGCGACGTCGCCATTCTGGGACCGGCGGAAGCGCCCATCGCCGTGGTGCGCGGACGCCACCGGTTCCGGCTGCTGGTGCGCGCCCCGCGCGCCGCCGATCTGCAAGGCCTGTTGCGCGCGACGCTGGCAGCGGCGCCGCCCGCCCGCGGCGGCGTGCGGGTCGATATCGACGTGGATCCGATGAGCTTTTTGTGAGGCTGCGCCTCAGCCCGCCTCGTTGCCCACCGGGCGAACCGGCGGCGCCGGCGCGCCGGGCTCAGGCTGAGCGGGGAACAAGACCGGCGCGGGCTGGATGGCGTAGCGCCGGGTTTCCGAGCGCAGCTCCCAGTGGTTCCACGTCTCGTTGATCTCGGCAAGCTCGCGCTCGAGTTCAGCCCGGGAGGCGCTCACGGCGAGAATCATCACCGCAGGATCCGTCTGCACAAGCGCCCACATCCGGCGCGAAGCGCGAGGCGGAGCGGCGGCCGGCGCGACCGGGGCCGTCTCGACCGGGCGCTCCTGTCGTCGCGCGCGGCCAGGCAGAAGCATCGACAGCACGGCTGCGCCAAGCAAGAAGACGCCGCCCTTTCGGCGAGGTTCAGCGCTCATCCCCATCTCCAGAGGCGATCCTTGACCACCTCATCGTAAGGGCATTCTGCGGCGGCGCGCCAGTGAGCGGACCACGAAAAACGCCCCTCGCCCGTCCCGCCGGCGCCGTCTGCGTGAACATGTCGCGGGAACGACACACTTGCGCGAGGCCCGCCATCGCCGCGGACGTTCCGCCGAAACGCCCGGCTACGCCACAAGCGACCCCTGGCCGCCAAAAGCTTAAGGTCGCCCCCGTGGTTCTGCGGTTGCGCCTCGCTGGACCATATGTTAGTTCCGCGTCGCCTTTCGGGGCAGGATCACGCTCGCGCGGTTCTGGCCCGTTTTCAATCTCATCCAGCCCGTGCGGCTGTGGCGCGAGCCACGGTTGGGAGTGCGCGGGCCGCACGCGCTCTCCGACGCCATAGAGGCCGACCTTGGCTCAAGAGGAAACTATCGTAACGGGCATGGCTGGGCGGTACGCCTCGGCTCTTTTCGCCCTCGCGCAGGAGCAGAACGCCGTCGACCAGGTCGCGGCCGATCTCCAGTCCTTCGACCGGCTCGTCGCGGAAAGCGCCGACCTTGCACGTCTCGTGCGCAGCCCGGCGTTCACCGCCGAGGAACAGACCCGCGCGCTGGGCGCTGTTCTCGCCAAGGCGGGGATCGGTGGGCTCGCCGCCAACTTCCTGAAACTCGTCGCCTCCAAGCGGCGACTGTTCGCCATCGGCGACATGATCCGCGACTTTGCGACGCTGGTGGACGTGAGCCGCGGCGTGAAGCGCGCCGAGATCACGGCGGCTGAGGCTCTGTCGGACGCTCACCTCGAAACCCTCAAGGAGGCCCTGCGGGAGGCGTCCGGGGGCAAGTCCGTGGAGCTCACCGTCAAGGTTGATCCCTCGATCATCGGCGGTCTCGTCGTCAGGCTCGGGTCGCGCATGGTCGATGGCTCACTCCGCACCAAGCTCAACTCAATTCGCACTCGTATGAAAGAGGTCGGCTGATGGATATCCGCGCCGCTGAAATTTCCGCGATCCTCAAGAACGAGATCGCCAACTTCGGCAACGAAGCCCAGGTCACCGAGGTCGGGCAGGTTCTGTCCGTGGGCGACGGCATCGCCCGCGTCTATGGCCTCGACAACGTCCAGGCCGGTGAAATGGTCGAGTTCGAGAACGGCGTCCGCGGCATGGCGCTGAACCTCGAGCAGGACAACGTCGGCATCGTGATCTTCGGCTCCGACCGCGACATCAAGGAAGGCCAGACGGTCAAGCGCACCGGCGCCATCGTCGACGTGCCGGTCGGCAAGGGCCTGCTCGGCCGCGTCGTTGACGCGCTGGGCAACCCCATCGACGGCAAGGGCCCCATCGTCGCCGACAAGCGCTCCCGCGTGGACGTGAAGGCCCCCGGCATCATCCCCCGCAAGTCGGTGCATGAGCCCATGGCGACCGGCCTCAAGTCCGTGGATGCGCTGATCCCGATCGGCCGCGGCCAGCGCGAGCTGATCATCGGCGACCGCCAGACCGGCAAGACCGCCATCGCGCTCGACACGATCCTCAACCAGAAGTCGCTGAACGGCGCCGGCGCTCCCGAGAGCCAGAAGCTGTACTGCGTCTACGTGGCCGTCGGCCAAAAGCGCTCCACCGTCGCCCAGTTCGTGAAGGTGCTCGAGGAGCAGGGCGCGCTGGAGTACTCCATCGTCGTGGCCGCCACGGCGTCGGACCCTGCGCCGATGCAGTTCCTGGCGCCCTTCGCCGGCTGCGCCATGGGCGAGTTCTTCCGCGACAACGGCATGCATGCCGTCATCATCTATGACGACCTGTCGAAGCAGGCCGTCGCCTACCGTCAGATGTCGCTGCTGCTGCGCCGCCCGCCGGGCCGCGAAGCCTATCCCGGCGACGTGTTCTACCTGCACTCCCGCCTGCTGGAGCGCGCGGCCAAGCTGAACGACGACAACGGCGCCGGCTCGCTCACCGCTCTCCCGGTCATCGAGACACAGGCCAACGACGTGTCGGCCTATATCCCGACGAACGTGATCTCGGTCACCGACGGCCAGATCTTCCTTGAGACGGACCTGTTCTACCAGGGCGTCCGCCCGGCGGTGAACGTCGGCCTGTCCGTGTCCCGCGTGGGTTCTTCCGCGCAGACCAAGGCGACGAAGAAGGTCGCCGGCAAGATCAAGGGCGAGCTGGCCCAGTACCGCGAAATGGCGGCGTTCGCCCAGTTCGGCTCCGACCTCGACGCGGTGACGCAGCGCCTGCTGAACCGCGGCGCCCGCCTCACCGAGCTTCTGAAGCAGCCGCAGTTCTCGCCGCTGAAGATGGAAGAGCAGGTTGCCGTGATCTACGCCGGCGTGAACGGCTATCTCGACCCGCTGCCGGTCGCCCGCGTGCGCGCCTACGAGGATGGCCTGCTGGCTCTCCTGCGCAGTAAGCACGTTGACCTTCTGAACTCGATCCGCGATTCGAAGGACCTCTCCAGCGCCGATGAGGCGAAGCTGAAGGCCCTTGTTGTGGAGTTCTCCAAGAACTTCGCCTGACAAGCATGATGCGCGGCCCCTTCCCGCACGCGGGAGAGGGCGAGCCACATTCGCCACCACGCCCTCCTCCCGCGCGCAACCTGCGCGCGTGACGAGGGAGCAGAGAGACCCCGATGCCCTCGTTGAAGGACCTGCGAAACAGGATCTCCTCCGTCAAGGCGACGCAGAAGATCACCAAGGCGATGCAGATGGTCGCCGCCGCCAAGCTGCGGCGCGCGCAGGCCGCCGCTGAAGCCGCCCGCCCCTATGCGGAGCGGATGGAGGCGGTCCTCGCGAACGTCGCATCCGGCCTGACCGACGGCGGCCCCGCGCTGCTGGCAGGCAACGGCCGCGACAACGTCCACCTGCTGGTGGTCTGCACGGCCGAGCGCGGCCTGTGCGGCGCCTTCAACTCCTCCATCGTTCGCCTCGCCCGCGAACGCATCAACGCGTTGCTCGCCCAGGGCAAGACGGTGAAGATCCTGTGCGTCGGCAAGAAGGGCTACGACCAGCTCCGCCGCCAGTACGAGAAGCACATCATCGAGCTGATCGAGCTGCGGTCCGTGCGGCAGATCGGTTTTGAGAACGCTGACGTCATCGGCAAGAAGGTGCTCGCGCTGTTCGAGGCCGGCGAGTTCGATGTGGCGACGCTGTTCTTCTCGAAGTTCCGCTCGGTGATCGCCCAGATCCCGACAGCCCAGCCGCTGATTCCGGCGCAGATCCCCGAGACACGGGCCGCCGGCGCCCGCGCCACCTACGACTACGAGCCCGACGAGGGCGAGATCCTTTCGACGCTGCTGCCGCGCAACATCTCCGTGCAGATTTTCCGCGCGCTTCTCGAAAACGCCGCCTCGGAACAGGGCGCGCGCATGTCTTCCATGGACAACGCCACCCGCAACGCCGGCGAGATGATCAAGAAGCAAACGATCATCTACAACCGCTCGCGTCAGGCGATGATCACCAAGGAACTCATCGAAATCATTTCGGGCGCCGAAGCGCTCTGACCCGATCAGGAGTGAGGACGAACCATGGCTACCGCTACCCAGTCCAAGGGCCGCATCACGCAGGTCATCGGCGCCGTCGTGGACGTGAAGTTTGACGGCCATCTGCCCGAGATTCTGAACGCTCTCGAAACCACCAACCAGGGCGCTCGCCTTGTTCTCGAAGTCGCCCAGCATCTGGGCGAAAACTCCGTGCGCTGCATCGCCATGGACACTTCGGAAGGTCTCGTGCGCGGGCAGGAAGTGTTCGACACCGGCGCCCCGATCATGGTGCCGGTCGGCGAAGGCTGCCTCGGCCGCATCATCAACGTCATCGGCGAGCCCGTTGACGAGGCCGGTCCCGTGAAGGCGACCGCCACGCGCGCCATTCACCAGCCGGCGCCGAGCTACTCCGAGCAGTCCACCGACGCCCAGATCCTCGAGACGGGCATCAAGGTGGTGGACCTGCTCGCTCCCTACGCCAAGGGCGGCAAGATCGGCCTGTTCGGCGGCGCGGGCGTGGGCAAGACCGTGCTCATCATGGAGCTGATCAACAACATCGCGAAGGCGCACGGCGGTTACTCCGTGTTCGCCGGCGTGGGCGAGCGCACCCGTGAGGGCAACGACCTCTATCACGAGATGATCGAGGGCGGCGTCAACAAGCACGGCGGCGGCGAAGGCTCCAAGTGCGCTCTCGTGTACGGCCAGATGAACGAGCCGCCGGGCGCCCGCGCCCGCGTCGCGCTGACCGGCCTGACCGTCGCCGAGGACTTCCGCGACAAGGGCCAGGACGTGCTGTTCTTCGTGGACAACATCTTCCGCTTCACGCAGGCCGGCTCCGAAGTGAGCGCGCTGCTCGGCCGCATGCCGAGCGCCGTGGGCTACCAGCCCACGCTAAGCACCGAGATGGGCCAGCTGCAGGAGCGCATCACCTCGACGCGCCAGGGCGCCATCACCAGCGTGCAGGCGATCTACGTGCCTGCCGACGACTTGACC
>JAIXSM010000033.1 GCA_027484655.1 Hyphomicrobiales bacterium
ACACCGCAGCCGCTTGTGTGGGTGGCCGGGTCAAGCCCGGCCATGACGGCCAAGTGGGCGCCTATCGTCCCACAGCGTCATGCCGACGAAGGCAAGAACATCCTTGCATCCACGGCAGGTAAACGCTGCGACCCTGCGGCCTGTCGTGGATCCCGGCCGTCGCCGGGATGACGGCGCCCCGCCAACCCGGACCGCGCGCGGTCCGGAATGATGGAAGGAGAGGCGCCCATCTCCCCACAGCGTCATCCCCGTCCCCGGGCTTGACCCGGGGATTGACCCGGGGATCCAACACCGCAGCCGCTTGTGTGGGTGGCCGGGTCAAGCCCGGCCATGACGGCCAAGTGGGCGCCTATCGTCCCACAGCGTCATGCCGACGAAGGCAAGAACGCCCTTGCATCCACGGCAGGCAAACGCTTCGGCCCTGCGGCCTGTCGTGGATCCCGGCCGTCGCCGGGATGACGGCGTCGCGCCGACCCGGACCGCGCGCCACCTCCCCGGACGCCGAAGGCGATCCGGGGCCCCGCGCGCCATTGCCCAACAAAAAAGGCCGCCCGCAGGCGACCTTTCAATCCATGCGCGCGAGGACGCGCGCGGTCCACATAAACGGCGCGCGGTCAGGGGCGCTTCAGATCGCGCCGTTGATCCACTTCACCAGTTCGCCCTTCGGCGCGGCGCCCACCTTCTGCGATGCGGCCTTGCCATCCTTGAACAGGAACAGCGAGGGGATGGAGCGGATGCCCATCTTGGCGGCGATAGCCGGGTTCTCGTCCACGTTGATCTTGGCGATCTTCACCTTGCCCGCCATCTCGTCGGAGATTTCCTCCAGCGAGGGGCCGATCATCTTGCAGGGGCCGCACCACTCGGCCCAGAAGTCGACGACGACCGGCTCGGAGGAATTGATGACTTCTGCTTCGAACGTGGCGTCGGTGACTTTCACGGTGGCCATGGCGACCTCTGAACTGACGGGAGGATACCCGGGGATTCGCCGGAACGTATGAATGGCCTCCGCGCCAGTCAAGGCGCGGGGGCGGCGCCGGCCAGCTTGCCCGCAACTTTCGCCAGCGCAAATGCAAGCGTTTCGGGAGGAATCTCCAGCACCCGCGGCCCAGCCGTCCACACCAGCAGGGCGCGCACGGGCCGGTCAGGCCACAGCAGCGCGGCGGCGGCGGCGTAGAGCGCAAGCTGGCCGATGTAGGCCTCGGGCGTGGCGTCGAGATCGCGCGGGGCGCCGCTTTTGAAATCGGCGATGGTCACGGCGTCCGCGCTCACCGCCAGCCGGTCGATCTGGCCGATGATGGGGATCTCGACCCCGCCCGCCCGGACGCGGGCTGAAATCGTCGCCTCGGCGCGGGAGTCGGGGCCGAACAGGGGCGCGAGGGCTGGATCGTTCACTACGGCCATTGCGCGGGCCGCCAGAGCCCTCTGACGCTCGGGCGCTAGGTCACCAGACCGGGCGGCGAGAAAGCGGTGTGCGGCCTCCGCACGGCCTTCTGGCGCTATCTCCGGCAGATGCTGCAGCAGCGTGTGGGTGAGGGCGCCGATGCGCAGGCCCTCGCCCGCCTGGGCCAGCGGGTCGCGCCCGTGCTCTCCGGCCTCGTCCGCCTGGTCGGCGGCGGCCAGCGCGGTGGAGGGCGTGATCGGCGGCTCGGGCGGGCGCTCGAACGGCGCAGGCGCCAGCAGCCACGCGGGCAGGGCGTCCGCCGCGTGGGCGCGCGTCGCGGATCCGGCGGGCGCGTCCAGCAGTGCGGGCTGTCCGCGCCGGCGCACGCGCTCGTCGCCGCCCCAGGGCGCCGGGGCGTCCTCCACCACGTCGGCGAGGCCCGCCTCCACCATGGCGTGCCAGCAGCCCTCCTTCGGCTTCTGCACGCCGTGGTAGCCGCACACGTACAGCCGCTCCTCCGCCCGGGTCAGGGCGACGTATAGCAGGCGGCGGTGTTCGTTCTCCTCCTGCGTGCGCTCGTCCTCGATGCGCTTGGCCACGCATTCGGGATCGCCGGCCTTGCCCTTGCGCCACACCAGCAGGCGCTCGCCGCGCGGGTCCGTGACGTCGACGATCTCGGGATCATGGCGCCCGGACGGCGCGCCGCAGGTGTCGGGCAGGAAAACGATAGGCGCCTCAAGGCCCTTGGAGGCGTGTACGGTCATCACGCGCACGGCGTCGCTGGCGGCCTCCATGTCGCGCTTGATCGATTGCTGCGAGTTCTCCATGGCGTGCAGGAAACCCACCAGCGAGGGCGGCCCCATGGCCTCCGCGTCGAGCGCCTGCTTCAAGAATTCGTCCGCCGCGTCAGCCGCTTCCGGGCCAAGGCGGGAGAGCAGCGCGGCTCGTCCGCCCTGCGCGCCCAGAATGCGCGCGTAGAACCGGAACGGCGTGTCGCCGGCGTGCTTGCGCCAGCCGATCACGCGCGTCACGGCGGCCTGATGGCGCGGATCCGCCGAGTCGCGCAGCGCCTGCCACAGGGAGCCGCGCCGGCCCGGGGCGAGGTCGAGAATATCGTTCTCCGTCAGGCCGATCAGCGGCGACTTCAGCACACAGGCGAGCGTCAGGTCATCGCGCGGCAGCAGGGCGGCGCGCCCGGCCGCGATCAGGTCGAGCACGGCGAGGTGCGTGGTGAGTTCGAGCCGGTCGGCGCCGGCCACGGGCACGCCCGCGTCTTTCAGCGCGCGGATCACGGCGTCGAAGAACGGCCCGCGCTTGCGCACCAGCACCAGCACATCGCCCGGGCGCACGGGGCGCATTGCGCCGGTCTTGCCGTGCACCGCCTCGCGCGAGCCCGGCGCAATCCATCCCGCGACCACCTTCGCGATGCGCCGCGCCAGCGTCACGGGCGGCGCGCTGTCGTCCGCGCGGTCGAGCGGAAGGGTCCAGTCCTTGGGATCCTCCCGCTTTGTGGGCGCAACAGGATCCCACACCTCCACAAGGCCGGGCAGCGTGGATTTCCACGCCTCGTGGGGCATCCAGCGCTCATGCATGTCAATGACGCCGCGCGCGTGGCCCGCATGTTCGAAGATGCGATCCACCTCCGCCAGTAGCCCCTTGGCCGAGCGAAACGACATTTTGAGCCGCACCGGCTTGAAGGGCGCGCCGGCGCTATGCGCCCGGTTCTCGAACGCGCGGCGCTTGGCCGAGAACAGATCCACGTCGGCGCCCTGAAACGAGAAGATCGACTGCTTCTCGTCGCCCACCGCGAAGAACGTGCGCGCACGCCGGCTGGCGCCGTCGCCGGCGAAGAACTCGTCGGTGAGCTGCTCCAGAATCGTCCACTGGTCCTGGGAGGTGTCCTGCGCCTCGTCCACCAGAATGTGGTCGAAGCCCGCATCCAGCTTGTAGAGCACCCATTGTGCGGCGTCCGAGCGCGACAGCAGCGATTTCGCACGCTCGATCAGGTCGTCGAAGTCAAGCAGCCCGCGCGCCTGCTTCATGCGCGCGTAACGGCCAATGATCTCGCAGGCCAGCGTGGCCAGCGCGTCCGAGCGCTCGGCCGCTAGCGCGGCGCGGTGTTGCGCCTGCGCTGCCACGAGGCGCTCCTGCTCGGCGGCGAGCAGCGGGCCGATGCTGGTGGCGTCCTGAAGCTTCTTCGTGACGACGTTCTTGTAGGGCTCGTTTTTCTTCGTGAAAAACACGCGCAGCCACTCGGCGCCCTTGCGGTCGGCTGGCGCCGCCATCGCCTTGCGGATGCGCGCGGCGCATTTGACGTCGTTGGCCGAGCCGGTGGCGATGAGGTTCGCCAGCGTCTCCCACTCGCTTTCGGGGATGCCGCCGCCGGCGATGCTCGCCTCGATCTGCGCGGCGCTCAGCGCCGGCGCGCCCAGCGTCGTGCGCAGCGCGTCAAGGGTTTCGCCCTCCTGCCGGCGCGCGGTGGCGAGAATGGCCTCCCGTTCGCGCAGCGCGGCGTTCAGCAGGTCGCCGAAGGTGGACGCGGTGGTGAGGGAGGCCACCAGCCGCAGGGCGCGGGCAAGCCGCGTGTCCGGCGCGCTCATCGCCTCGCCCAGCGTCTCCTCCCGGGCGCGCTCCAGCAGCTCCTGACGCAGTTCGTCGGTCAGAACCTCAAAACTTGCGGCGACGTTGGCCTCGAACGGGAAGAGGTGCAGCAGCCGCTCGCAGAAGGCGTGGATCGTCTGGATTTTGAGACCGCCCGGCGTTTCCACCGCGCGGGCGAACAGGCGGCGCGCCTCGTCGAGGTCGCCAGCCGCCGCGCCGGTCTTTGCGATCTCGCGGCGCAGGTCGTCGTCGTTCAGGCGCGTCCATGCGGCCAGCGTGTCGAACACGCGCAGCGACATGTTCGCAGCCGCCGCCTTCGTGAACGTGAGGCACAGGATGCGCGCGGGCGCCACGCCCTCCAGCAACAGGCGCACGACGCGCTGGGAGAGAACATGCGTCTTGCCCGAGCCCGCGTGCGCCGAAACCCACGCGGATGTGGCGGGGTCGGACGCCGCTCTCTGGTGAGAGACGGCCTCGGCGGGAACAATCCAGGCGCTCATGCCCCGTCTCCTCCCCCCGCCGACCACTCGCGATAGCGCGAGAGGTGGTCGTAGCGGTTGTAGGCGGCTTCAAACTGCGGGTAAGGGCGGGGCACGTAGGGCGTGGCGCGATTGCGGAACTGCGCAAGCAGCTTCACAAGGCCCTCGTAGTGCTCGCGGCCGAGATCGGCGGCGGTTGTGTTTTTCTCAAGGGCGGTTTTCTCCGCGAGTCCGTCCGGGCCGCCGAGCTTCACGTACAGAATGTCGCTGACCTGCGCGCCCGCCCCCACGCCGGGGAACGCGCCGCGCGCGATCATCTCCGCCTCCAGCGTGAGTTGCGGCGCGAAGCCGACCGCCACCGTTTTCGCGCTGGGCGGATTGCCTGTCTTGAAATCGATGGCGACGTAGGAGCCGTCCGCGCGGCGCTCGATGCGATCGGCTTCGGCGCTCAGAGTGAAGGTCGATCCGTCCGGGAGGTGAATGTCGAGGGCGCCTTTTTGCTCAATGAGCAATGCGTCCACATCCTCGCGGCGGTTCTCCTGCCACTGGAGGAAAGCCGCGCAGATGGCCTGCACCCGCGGCCACTGGAAGGCGACGAACTCTGGATCGCCGAACTGGTCGGCGAAGGCGTCGCGGGCGATGTCGAGCAGATCCCGCGCGTCAACGTCTGCGGGCTGTGTCTGGAAGGCGGCGAGCGCCGCGTGCATCCGTGTGCCGAAGCCCGCCGCGCCTTCGTCCTCATCGAGGCCATCCAGGGGCCGCAGCTTCAGCACGTGCTCGGCGTAGATCGAATACGGATCGCGCCGCAGGGTCTCGATGCGGGTGACGCTGAGGCGGACCGGACGCAACTCTACCGCGGGGGTCGGTTCCGGCCGGCGGACAGGAGCCTCTCCGGGCCGGGTGTCGAGGGCGCGGGCGAGGGCGAGCCAGCGGCCGCCGGCGTCGCGGCGCGCGTCCCAGCCTTCGCCCGCCAGCGCGCGGATGCGCTGCAGGAAACGGGACGGCGTGGTGGGGGAGCCGCCGCGCTTGAGGGCGCGCGTGAGCATGACGCGGGGCGCGCCGATGGCCTGCATGAAGTCATGGGCGGTCTGGCCGATGCGCCGCTCCGGCGCGCTCAGGCCAAGCTCAGCGCGCATGGGCCGGCTGAGGAACGCGTCGGTGCGCGCGGCCGGCGGCCACACCGTCTCGTCGAGGCCGGCGACAATCACAAGATCCGCCGTCATCAGGCGCGCCTCCAGCAGCCCAAGGCTCTTGATGCGCGGATGGTGGGCCCGTTGCCGGCGCACGGCGGTGTCGCGGGCGGCGGTGTCGAAGAACACGGCGTAATCCTGCGCTGCAAGCCCGCCCTCGATGATCCCGGCGTCGCCGAGCCCCGCGAGCAGTTCACGCAGCACGCCCAGATCCTCAATGCCGCGCGATTCCTCGCCCGCCGCCACCGCGATGATCGCCTCGACCGCGCTGACATGAGCCTTGACCCAGTCGGACGTCTGGGGGCGCGGACCGGCGGCGAGCGCGCGCAATGGGGCGAGCGCGTCGCGCAGGCGCACAAGCAGGTCGCCCAGCGCGTCCCAATCGTCTTCGGTGATCGAGGCGACGGCGCGGTGGGCGTGCGGGTCCGTCTTCACCCGCGCGCGGGCGGCGGCCACCGCAGGCGCGGGGTCGTTCATATCGGGCCGTCCCCCGCGCAGCACGCCGATCTCCGCGTCGCTGACGCGCCGGCCGATCTCGTCGGCGCGCAGGCCAAGGCGCGTGAGCGGGTGGCGCAGCAGCCCCAGAATGGGCGCCGACGCGCAGGAGGGTTGCGCGCAATCGAGAGCCAGCCGCGCGAGCACGCCCAGCGGGGCGCCGGAGAGCGGATCGCCGCCGGAATCGTCCAGCTCGATGTTCCAGCGCTGCAACTCCGCGCGCACGCGGCGGGCCAGCGTGCGGTCGGGCGTGATGAGCGCTGCGGTCAGCTCCGGCGTCTCGATGGCGGAGCGCAGGGCGATGGCGATGGCCAGCGCCTCTTCGCGCTCGTCGGCGGCCTGGATGATTTCGAGCCCGGAGAGGGCTTCGGCGATCTGCGCAGGCCCGCGCGCGGCGCGCCAGCCGGTCCACGCGTGGGTGGTCTCCGCCGGGCGCATGGCCTCGCGCACGAAGGCCAGACGCGCCGCGATGGCGGGGTCGCCCTCGCCGAGTTCCCGCACGTCGGCGCGGTCGATTCCAATGAGCGGCAGGAGGCGGCGAAAGGCGGCTTGCGCATGGGTTGCGGCGGGGTCCGAGCCTTCGCCGGCGATGGCGCTCCATGCGGCGTCATCCATGCGAATGTCGAGACCGGGCAACGCCACTGCGCCGTTTGGCGATCTCGCGATGGCGGCGATCAGGCGCGCGGTGGAGACGTTCGCGCCGGTGGATCCGGCGACGATCTCGACGCCTGATCCGCCAGCGCGGATCTGCTCCACCCGCCGGCCCACCAGTTCGACCTGCCGCCGCGACTGCTCGACGAGGCCGAGCGATTGCAGATGCTCGGGCCACCAGCTCGTGGCGATTTTCAGGAACGTGAGCGTGATGTCCCAGTACTTGGCGAGGTTTTCCGGCGCGAGGGTCCGCATCCGGTCCCAGTCCACGCCCTCAACGATCATCTCGTCCATGAGAGCGGCGAGGTCGCCCGCCAGATGAAACGCCTGCGCAGGGCTGCTGGCCACCAGCGCCGGCTCGTCCTCGTTCTCCACAAGGCGCCCGTCCGGCCCCACGGAGGTGAGCGCGCCGCGCAGGGCGTTGCTCCACTTCAGGATCAATTGCGTCAGGATCAGCCGGCGCCGCAACTCGCCGATGGCTTCCGGCAAGTCCGCAGAGAACGGGCGCATGATCGCAGGATCAGGATTGGCGACGTCGAACAGCAGGTCGTTCTCGACGCCCTCCATGACGCCCAGCGGAATGATGCGCGGCAGGATCTGCGCGCGGGCGGGCGACAGCCGCGCGATTTCCAGCGCCAGGGCGCGGGCGGCGCGGCGCGTCGGCACATACAGTGTCGCCCCGGCGAGCGACATGGGATCGTGCGCATCGGGAAAACCGGCGATCACCTCGCCGTTCACCAGCGCGCGCGCGAACGTCTTGAGGAAGGGCGCGCCCGGCGCGACGGTGCAGACGTTGGGGCCGCGCGCGCCGGTCATGTCAGAGCACCGAACGTTGGAACGTTCGTTCCGCGTCCTCGATGGCGTCCGGCGTGCCCACGTGCAGCCACACGCCTTCAAGACGAAGACCATACAGACGACCGCGCGCCGCCGCCTCGAACAGGATCGGCCCCAGCGGGAAGACGTCGCGCTCATCGCTGGCGAACGCGTCGGGCTTGATGATGCCGAAGCCGGAGTAGACGAACGGCGCCACCATGCGCTCCTGACGCTTCGTGAGGCGGCCGTCCGCGTGCATGTCGAAATCGCCGGGCCAGTCGACGCCCACGCTCGTCGCGGTGGCCGCGACAAGAAGCAGCGCGTCCATCTTCTCCGGATCCCACGCCTGCGCGAGGCGGCGCAGGTTCGAGCGCGGGCCTTCAAGCCAGATGGCGTCCGTGTTGCAGATGTAGAACGGCCCGGAGCCCAGATGCGGCAGGGCTTTGGCGACGCCGCCGCCCTGGTCCAGAAGCTTCGCGCGCTCGTCCGAAACGATGATGCGCGGGGCGCTGCGCGTCTTCACATGGCGCTCGATCTGGTCGGCGAGCCAGTGCACGTTCACGACGGCGCGCTCGACGCCGGCTTGCGCAAGCCGGTCGAGCGCATGGTCGATCAGTGCGCGGTCCGCCACCTGCACCAGCGGCTTGGGCGTCGTATCGGTGATCGGCCGCATCCGCGTGCCAAGACCGGCGGCGAAAACCATGGCGGAGGCGGGCGCAAAAGCGTCCCCACGAATCATCGACATCCTGAAACCCGGGAAATCAATCAGCTTGCGACGAGTCGCGGCAGATGAGTTTTATACCAGCCCTTGAGCGCCGCAAGCGCGGGGTGCTCCAGATTGCGCGCCAGATACCGTTCCACGCGCGGGATGTGGGCGAGGTAAGCGGGCTTGCCGTCGCGGCGGTCGAGGCGCGTGAAGATGCCCAGCACCTTCGTCGCGCGCTGGGCGCCGAGAATCGCGTAGGCGGCTGCGAATTGCGGCATGGAGAATGTCGCATCGGCCTGCGTGCGCGTCAGCGCGTAGTGGCTGAGAAGTCGCAGCTCCAGGTCGTCGGGCACGCTTACCCGCGCGTCTTGCAGGAGCGACGCCACATCGTAGGCCGGATGCCCCATGACGCAGTCCTGGAAGTCGATGACGCCCACGCGCCCAAGCCCCTTGCGCTGGGGAAGCCAGATCAGGTTGGGCGAATGGTAGTCGCGCAGCACCCATGTGTCGCGCGCGTCGGCGATCTCGGCCAGCGTGCTGCGCCAAAGGGACTGGAAGATCGCCCTGGAGGCGGAGGAGAGGCGCGCGCCGTAGTGATGGGGCGCGTACCAGTCCGGCAGCAGCTCCACTTCGATGAGCAGGGCGTCGAGGTCATAGGGCGGGATATTGTACGCCGGCCCGTCGGGCCTCTCGATCACAGGCGGCGTCTGCGTCGAGTGCAGACAGGCGAGAACGCTGACGGCTTCCTTGTATCGCTCGGGGATGGGCGCCCCGTCCTCGACCACCGGCTCGGCGCCAAGATCCTCGATGACGGCGAGGCCGGCCGCCGGGTCGCAGGCGTAGATGCGTGGCGCTGAGAGGCCCCGTTCAGCGAGCGCCTGCGCCATGGCGATGAAGGGATCGATGTTCTCCGCCAGCCGCGCGATGGCGCTGTAGGGGCGCCCGCCCCGCACAGGCGGCCCGTCGGGGCGCGGCGGGGAAATCATCAGGATGGCGGTTTCGCCGTCCGGTCTGCGCAGCCGCTCGTAGGCGCGCACGGAGGCGTCGCCCAGCATGTATTCGCGGCTTGCGCCCGACCAGCCGGCCTGGTCGAAAAGCTCCGCAATCGCCTGCGCGCGGTTCAATCGCTCGACGAAGGCGCCGTAGCCGGTGAGCGTGGCCGAGCGGAAGGTTTCACCGCGGCTCGGGTCGAGGGCCAGCGCCACATCCAGACGGTCGGGCGATATGGCGTCGCCCATGCGATCCGCCCATTCCACCAGCACAAGCGCGCCGTCCGCCGCCTCGTCCCAGCCGAGCTCGGTGAGTTCGTCGGGGGAGCGGACGCGGTACAAATCCGCGTGGACGATGGGAAACCGTTCACCGTCGTACACTTGCATGAGGGTGAAGGTGGGGCTCGGCGCCTCAAGATCCGGGTCGTTGCACAGGCGCCGGATGAGGGCCCGCGCCAGTGTCGTCTTGCCCGCGCCCAGATCGCCGGAGAGCGTGACGAGATCGCCAGGACCGACGAACGTTGCGAGCAGGCTGGCCAGCGCCTCCGCTCCCTCCTCGTTCTCGATGTCGAGGCGCCAGGCTGCGGGCGCTATCGGTTCAGCGGGTCTTTGGTCAGCCGGCATGGCGGGCCGGCTCCTGCGCTCCCGCCGGCGCGGCCCGGTCGGGGAAGATGCATGTCACGACGGTGCCCTCGCCGGGCGCGGATTCAATCTGCACCTCGCCGCCGTGCAGTTCGACCAGCGCGCGCACAATCGATAGCCCCAGCCCCACGCCGCGGTGGCGGGAGCCGACGGTGTGCGAGCGGAACCGCTCGAACACGCTGTCAAGGACATCCGCGGGAATGCCGCGGCCCTGATCTGTGACCTTGAAGACCACGCTGTCGCCGCGCCGCATGGCCGCCAGCGTCACGGACTGGCCGGGCGCCGAGAAGCCGATGGCGTTGGAGAGAAGGTTGAAGAGCACCTGGCGCACCCGCTTTGCGTCGGCGCGGAAGTTGCCCACGCCATCCAGTGCGACGATGTTCAGGGCGATGGAATGTTCCGTCAGCCTGTCCTGCACGCCCTCCACGGCCGCGCGCATGGTTTGCGCCACGTCCACGTCCTCCAGCGTCAGCTCCAGCGCGTCAGCGTCAATGGTGGCGAGGTCGAGAATGTCGTTGATGATGGCCAGCAGGGCGTCGGACGAGTCGAGGATGTGGCCCACGTACTCGCGCTGCTTGTCGTTGAGCTTGCCGCTGGTCTCGTCGCTGAGCAGGTGAATGTAGCCGATGATGTTGGTGAGCGGCGAGCGCAGCTCGTAGGAGACGTGATGGACGAACTCCTCGCGCAGCTTCTGCGCCGCAAGCAGCGCCTCGTTGCGCTCGGTCAGCGCCCGCTCGAAGTTCGCAGCCGGCGTCACGTCCGAGAAGGTGACAAGCGTCGAGCCGTCGGGAAGCGGCATCGCGGCGCAGTCCAGCACGCGCTGGTCGAGCCGCCGCACGCGCCGCGTGAAGCTCAGGCGGGTCTCATGAAGGCCGGCCACCATGGTCCGCAGCCGCGACCACAGGTCGTCCTCGCCGCACTGGGGCGTGCATACGCGCTGGATCTCGTCCACGTGCGGGGCGGCGGCGCGCACGGTCTCGGCCTCCTCCAGCGCGCGCTTGGTCGCCTCGTGATCGAGCGCCCACATCTGCGAGAAGGCGACGTTGGCGAGCTTGAGGCGCCCGTCCGCGCCGAACACGGCGACGCCCTCGCGCAGGGTGTCGAGCGTCTCGCCCTGCACCGTCAGCAGCGCGCGGTATTGCGTCTGCAACTGGTAGCTGTCGGTGACGTCGTCGAACAGGTACGTGACGCCGCCCTGGCTGTTGGGCGTGATGACGACGCGCAGCGTGCGCCGGTCTGGCAGATACCAGACCTGCTCAAGGGTTTCGGTCGATTGGTAGGCTTCAAGCAGGGAGGATTTCCAGAGCCGGAAATCCGCCTGCTCCGGCAGGCGCTTCTCGGCGCGCAGCCGATCCAGGATCTCCGAATCCGTGGGGTTGGCGTCCAGCCAGCCCGCATCAAGAGACCACAGTTGCCGGTAGGCCGCGTTGTTGAACACGAGCCGCTTGGCCCGGTCGAAGATCACAACCGCGGTGGACAACTGGTCCAGCGTGCGTCCGTGCGCCTCCATCTGGCGGGTCAGGTCGGCGCGGGCGGTCTCCAGATCGGTCTGGTCCATCGCCATGCCGACAGCGCCGCCGGGGGATGGGGCGTCCGTCACATTGAGCATCCGCCGCTGGCCGGCCACCACCGCCGGGGCGCGGGCGCGCCACACGGCGCCCTCGGCCCGCGCTTGCGCTGCCGCGTCCCGGGCGGGCTGTTCAAGAAGTTCGATCTGCCGGGCGACGGCGTCCGCGGCGTCGCTCGCCTCCACGGCGCGCACGTAGGCGTCGTTCACCCAGGAAAGCCGCCCGTCGGCGTCGCGCATCCACACAGGGTTCGGCAGCGCGTCGAGCATCGCGCGCAGGGCGACGCTGTCCAGCATCGCGCGGCTGTGGCGCTCCCGCAGCTTGGTGAGTTCGAGGCGTTCGCCCGCAACGTCGCGGATGCGCAGCACGGCGCGGCCGCCGACCGCGCGGCCCTGGGCTTCCAGATGGCGGTCCGCGGTGGTGACAAGGGACATGCGGAAGCTCTCGCCCGTGGCGCGCAGGCGCTCGACGCAGGCTTCCATCTCGCGGGCGGGTTCAGGCGCCAGCCATGCGCCGAAGGCGAGCACGCGACGCCCCGCGCCCGTGTCGCCGACAAGGGCGGTGTCGCCCCACACGTCCGGCTCCGTGTCGGCGCCGCGCCAGGCGACCAGGATCTGCGGTTCGGCGGCCAGAAATGCGTTGGCGCGGTCCAGATCGGCGCGGGCTGAGGCGAGTTCGGCGGCGAACGCCCGCTCGCGGCCGTCGGCGCGGCGGCGGTGGGCGATGTGGAGGAGGACGCTGGCGCAGCTCACCACCGCCAGCGCGGCGATCAGGGTGGCGCTGGCGGCGCTGTGGGACAGCGCGAGGCGATCAAGCGCGTCCACGCCGAAGCCCTGCGCGCGGGCAGGTGCGGGGACAGCGGCAGAGGCGGCTGCGGCGAGGCCGGGAAGCGAGATCGCGCCCGCCCATCGTCGGGCGCGAGAAGTCATAGGCGCTCCTTTCGGAGCGCAGCCTGAGCGGCGCCGCAATTCCATGCATCAGGTCCTGTTCTACGTGCCTCCGGCGTCGGACCTTGGGCCTCGTCCGCGCGCCGAATCGCTCCAATGTAGCCTTACGCGTCAGGAATTAGAATTGCGTTAACCATACGAAAAAACCCTCCGGACGATGCGTCCGGAGGGCTGTTGTCGCAAGCCTTTGATAACAGGCTCAGTAACGGTAGTGCTCGGGCTTATAGGGGCCTTCCGACGGCAAGCCGAGGTAGGTCGCCTGGTGCGGCTCAAGCTTGGTGAGCTTCACGCCGATCTTCTCGAGGTGCAGCGCCGCGACCTTCTCGTCGAGGTGCTTGGGCAGGGTGTAGACTTTCTTTTCGTACTGACCCTGCTTGGTCCACAGCTCGATCTGCGCCAGCGTCTGGTTCGTGAACGACGCGGACATGACGAACGACGGGTGGCCCGTGGCGTTGCCCAGGTTCACAAGGCGGCCTTCCGAGAGCAGGATGATGCGCTTGCCGCTGGGGAACTCGATCTCGTCCACCTGCGGCTTCACGTTGTTCCACTTGAAGTTCTTCAGGCCGGCGACCTGAATCTCCGAGTCGAAGTGGCCGATGTTGCAGACGATGGCGCGGTCCTTCATGGCGCGCATGTGGTCGACGGTGATGACGTCCACGTTGCCCGTCGCCGTGACGAAGATGTCGGCGCGCGGAGCGGCGTCCTCCATCGTGGTCACCTCATAGCCTTCCATCGCCGCCTGCAGGGCGCAGATCGGATCGATCTCGGACACGATCACGCGGCAACCCGCGTTGCGCAGCGAGGCGGCCGAGCCCTTGCCCACGTCGCCGAAGCCGGCGACCATGGCGACCTTGCCGGCCATCATGACGTCCGTGCCGCGACGGATGCCGTCAACGAGGGACTCCTTGCAGCCGTAGAGGTTGTCGAACTTCGACTTCGTGACCGAGTCGTTCACGTTGATGGCCGGCCACAGCAGCGTGCCGTCCTTCTCCATGTTGTAGAGGCGATGCACGCCCGTGGTGGTCTCTTCGGACACGCCCTTGATGGCGGTTCCGTTGCGCGTGTACCAGCCGGGGTTCGACTTCATGCGCTTCTTGATCGAGGCGAAGAGGATTTCCTCTTCCTCGTTGGTGGCCTTTTCGAGGAACGCGACGTCGCCCTTTTCGGCGCGCATGCCAAGGTGGATCAGCATGGTGGCGTCGCCGCCGTCGTCGAGGATCATGTTCGGCGTGCCGCCGTCAGCCCACTCGAAGATCTTGTGGGTGTAATCCCAGTAATCCTCAAGGCTCTCGCCCTTGATGGCGAACACCGGCGTGCCGGCGGCGGCGATGGCGGAGGCGGCGTGATCCTGCGTCGAATAGATGTTGCACGAGGCCCAGCGCACGTCGGCGCCCAGCGCCTTGAGCGTCTCGATGAGCACGCCCGTCTGGATGGTCATGTGCAGCGAGCCGGCGATGCGGGCGCCCTTCAGGGGCTGCTTCGGGCCGTACTCAGCGCGCACGGCCATGAGGCCGGGCATCTCGGTCTCGGCGATGTCGAGCTCCTTGCGGCCCCAGTCGGCGAGCTTGATGTCGGCGACGGCGTAATCGGTATGAGCGGTCATAGGCATTCCATCTGGAGTGTCGGATCTTTGCGTCCAGGCGCTCCTATAGCAGGGCCGCCGCCCCCGCGCAATGCGCACATAAAGATTTCTTTATGTGTAGGGCTGGAGCCCACTTTTTTGGACCAGACGCCGGTGCTCGGGGAGTGGCGGCGACAATGGAAGCAGGGACAAGACCCCTCCCGGGCGCCATCCGGCGCCCACCCTCCCCCGCAAGCGGTGGAGGGAGCCGCGCACGATCATTCAGCTTCCATGAATGATCATTGGCGACCCCCCTTTCATGAAATGGGGGAGGCTCGGCGCCGGATGGCTCCGGGGAGGCCGCAGTCTGAGCCACGCCTGCTTGACACTGCGCGCGGCGCCGGCCCATCAAGCTCCCGCAACAAACGGGAGGACTCCTTGGCGCGGTATCGCATCGGCGTGGACGTGGGCGGAACCCATACGGACCTCGTGCTCACCGACGACGAGGCCCGCGCCTACCGCATCGAGAAAGTGCCCTCCACCCCGCACAATCCCGCGATTGCGGTGCTCGCGGGGGTGCGGCGGCTGATCGACTCCGGCGTCTCTGCTGATGAAATCGCGTACTTCGCCCACGGCACCACCGCCACCACCAACGCGTTGCTGGAGATGAATGGCGCGCGCACGGGCGTTCTCATCAATGAGGGGCTTTCGGGCGTGTTCGAGGTGCAGAGCCAGGGGCGCGACGGCTGGAGCCCGTTCGACCATTTCTTCCGCCGCCCGGAGCCGCTGGCGCGTCCGCGCTTCATGCGCGGCGTCAAGGGGCGCATCAATTATCGCGGCCAGGAAATTGAACCTCTGGATGAAGACGGCGTGCGCGCCGCCGTGCACGATCTCGCGGGACTTGGGGTCGAGTCCATCGCGGTGTGCTTTGTCTTCTCGTTCATGAACGACGCGCACGAGAAGCGCGTTGCGCAGATTGTGCGCGAGGAGGCACCCGGCGTGCTCGTTTCGCTCTCCAGCGCCGTGCTGCCGCGTGTGCGCGAGTGGCCGCGGTTCTCCACGACGCTGCTCAACGCGTGGCTCGCGCCGGTGCTGGCGCGCTACTGCCGCGAGATCGGCGAAGGGCTCGATGCGGCGGGCGTGCTTACGCGCCAGCGCTTTCTTATGCAATCGAACGGCGGCGTGATGCCGTTGGCGGCGGATGCGGAAGTCCACGCGGTGCGCACGCTGCTGTCGGGGCCTGCGGCGGGCGTGCGCGGCGCGAGCTGGCTGCTGGGCCAAGTGCAGGGCTGGCGCAACCTTGTGACCATGGACATCGGCGGCACCAGTTGCGACATCGCCTTCATTCAATCCGGCGAGCCGCTGGAGCAGGCGGACAGCGTGATTGACGGGCGCGTTGTTGGCGTGCCTGCGCTTGATGTGACGACGGTCGCAGCCGGCGGCGGCTCCATCGCGCGGCTCGACGCCGCCGGCATGCCGCAGGTGGGCCCGCGCAGCGCCGGCGCTGCGCCCGGGCCAGCGTGCTACGGGCGCGGCGGCGTCGAGCCCACGACAACAGACGCGAACCTTGTGTGCGGCGCGCTGAACCCTGATTACTTTCTCGGCGGCGAGATGAAGCTCGATCTCGCCGCCGCGCGCGAGGCCATTCGCACGCGCCTCGCGGAGCCCATGGGCGTTGACGAGGAGACGGCGGCGGCTGGCGTTCTGCGCATCGTCAACGCGCATATGTCCGACGCCATTCGCATCCAGGCTGCGAAGAAAGGCCTCGATCTCGCAGGCCACACGCTGGTTCCGTTTGGCGGCGCCGGGCCGGCGCATGCGGCGCTTGTCGCGGAGGATCTGGGGATCGCGCGCGTGCTCGTGCCGCGCAATCCCGGCGCGTTCTCAGCGCTGGGGCTGCTGTGCACCGATGTGCGCCATGATTATCTGCGCTCGGAAATGGCGAGCCTCGCCGCGCTTGATCCCGCCCATGCGGAGGCCTGTTTCGCAGCGTTGGAAGCGCAGGCGCGCGCCGAACTCGCCCACGAGGGGCTGGACGCTGAATCCGCCGCCCTCGAGCGGGAAATGGATCTGCGCTACGCGGGGCAGGGCTATGAGTTGCGCGTGGCGTTGCGCGGCTTGCCGCAGCCTCTTGACGCCGCCGCGCTTGGCGAGATTGCGCGCAGGTTCCACACGCAACATGCGGCCGTTCACGGTCACAGCGCCGAAGACGCGGACGTTGAGGTGGTGAGCTATCGCCTGCGCGCCATCGCGCCCATGCGAAAGTACACCCCCGCGCCCGAGCCTGTTCATGCTGTGGCCGATCCGCAGCCGCGGGGCGCGCGTCGCGTGACGCTGGGGCCGGAGCGCGCGTTCGATGCCGTTGTTTGGCGGCGCGAGGATCTGCACTCTGGCTGGTTTTCGAAAGGCCCGCTGATCGTCGAGCAACGTGATTCAACCACGCTTGCGCCCGATGGCTGGGCGGCGCGGTGCGATGAATGGGGCAATCTCGTGCTGGAAAGGCAGGCCTGAGATGAGCGCGCGGCAGGTTGATCCCGTCACCGTGCAGATTCTGCGCAACCGCATCGCCGGCCTCATGGAGGAAATGGCGCACCAGTTCTTCCGCTCGGGCTACTCGACGATCGTGCGCGAGTCGCGCGACTTCTCGTGCGTCATTATCGATGCGCAGGGCCGCCTCATCGCCTCGCCGCCGATGTTTTACCACGCGACCGCGTATTACTATCTGGCGCAGAAGATCATCTCGCTCTACGGCGCCGAAGGCCTGCGCGACGGCGACATGTTTGTCGCCAACCACCCTTACGAGGCGTCCACGCCCCATGCGCCGGACATGGCGTTGATGGCGCCGATCATCGTCGATGGCGTGCTCGTGGGATTCTCGGCCGCTATCGCGCACAAGGCCGATATCGGCGGGACCGTGCCGGGCTCTTCATGGGGGCAGGCGGTGGAGTTGTATCAGGAAGGGCTGCACATTCCGCCGATGCGTCTTTATGACGGCGGCGTGCTCAACGCCGACATCGAGCGCATTATTGCGGCGAACAGCCGCCAGCCGCGCCTCGTGCTTGGCGATCTGCGCAGCCAGGCGGGGGCGGTGCGCGCCGGGCGCGAGCGCATGCAGGCGCTGGCCCGCGAGCACGGCGCACGCACGTTGGCGGACGCGCTCGACGCCATGATCGAGGCGGCGGGCCGCGAGATCGCGGCGGCGTTCGCGAAGCTGCCCGATGGCGAAAGCGAAGCGGAAGGCTGGCTGGACACGGAGGGCGGGATTGCGCCGGTGCGCCTGCATGTGCGTGCGCGCGTGAAGCAGGGCCGCGTTTCCTTCGACTTCTCCGGCACAAGCCCGCAGACGCGCGCCCCCATCAACCTGCGTCCCGCCTTGGTGGAGGCGTGCTGCTTCCATGCGTTGATCGGCCTGATCGATCCCGCCTTGCGCTATTCAGACAGCGCGCGGGCCCTGGTTGAGATCATCGCACCCGCTGGCAGCGCGGTGAACGCGCAGCCGCCCGCGCCGTGCTCCAGCTATATGAAAAGCTGCCAGCGGCTCATTGATGTTTTGATCGATGCGCTCAATCCTTTCTGCCCCGGTCGCGCCGCCGCGCACGCGGGCGGCAGCGGCGGCTCTATCGTTGTGGCGTGGGGGCCGGGGCCTCGCGCCGTGCATCACAACCAGCACGAGATTTTCGGCTCGGCTTACGGCGGCGGGCAGGGCGGCGACGGCGCCTCCGGCACGACGGTGCATCTGTCCAACATCTACGTCACGCCCATCGAAATCGTCGAAACCGAGTTTCCCACCCGCGTGCTGCGGTTCGAACTCATCCCGGATTCAGGCGGCGACGGGCGCTGGCGCGGCGGCTTGAGCTTCCGCCGCGAATATGTGGTGGAGCAGCCGGCCACCGTGCTCTATCGCGGCGACAAGGCGCTCAACCCCGCGCGCGGTTACGCCGGTGGACAGGATGGACGTCACAGCCGCTTCCTCGTCGATCCCGATGGGCCGGGCGAAACGTCGATGCCGCCGAACTGCCGCGTGGAGTTGAAACCCGGCCAGCGTTTCCGCATCGAAGCCGCTGGCGGCGGCGGGTTCGGCGATCCTGCGCTGCGCGATCCCGCCGCCCGCGCCCAGGACGAGGCGGATGGATACGTGACGCCCGCACAGGACTGATCCGCGCGTCCCATTTTTGAGCCTTGCGATCTTCGCCGCGCTTGCGCGCGAGCGTGCGCCCCGGCGCGACGCAGGCCCCACATCGCCCTGATCGCGCACGTCTATCCCTGATGCTGGCGGGGCTTCGCGCGCTCGCATCGTTCGATGTGTTTCTTGCATCAAATCTACGATTCTTTGCATTTAACGCATGAAGATTGTTCCGCTAAATAATATGTATGAACTACATTAATCCTAAAAACGCATCAAATGCGATCCGCAGAGCGAAACATGAGGGCCGAATGGCGCGCGTGCCATGCGTTCTCATGCGCGGCGGCACCTCGCGGGGCCCGTTCTTTCTTGCGAGCGACCTACCGACCGACCCGGCGGCGCGGGATGCGTTCCTGCTCACCGTCATGGGCTCTCCCCATCCGTTGCAGGTGGACGGGCTGGGGGGCGCCAATCCGCTGACCAGCAAGGTCGCGATCGTCTCTCCCTCCCGGCGGCCGGACGCTGATGTCGAGTATCTGTTCGCGCAAGTTGGCGTGCAGAAGCCGGCTGTCGACACCGGCCCCAACTGCGGCAACATGCTCTCCGCCGTGGGGCCGTTCGCCATTGAGGCCGGCCTTGTCGCCGCGCAGCACGGCGAAACCGTCGTGCGCATCTTCAATCAAAACACGGCGAGCCTCGTGGAGGCGGTGGTGCAGACGCCCGACGGCGCCGTCGCCTACGAGGGCGACGCGGTGATTGACGGCGTGAACGGCGCCGCCGCGCCCATCCGGCTGAGCTTTGGCGACGCCGCCGGCGGCAAGACTGGCGCCCTGTTTCCCACCGGCGCGCGCCGCGAAACCATTCAGGGCGTCGAGACGACGCTCATCGACTACGCCATGCCGATGATGCTCCTCGCCGCCGCCGAAGTGGGCCTGCGCGGCGATGAGACGCCGGAGCAGATCGACGCGAACGCGGCCCTGTTCGAGCGGCTTGAGGCGATGCGTCGCGAAGCCGGCGCCCGCATGGGGCTCGGCGACGTCACCGGCAGCGTGATCCCGAAAATTGGACTGCTCTCGCCTGCCCGCAACGGCGGCACGCTCACCTCGCGATATCTGGTGCCGGATTCCTGCCATCGCAGCCATTCGGCGACCGGCGCCCTGTGCGTGGCCGCCGCGACCCGGCTGCCCGGCACAATCGCCCATCCCATTGGCGCGCAGGGCTTTGGACCCGTCGCGGTGGAGCACCCGGGCGGCAAGATCACCATCGCGCTCGACGCCGATGGCGACAGCGTGCGCGGCGCGGCGTTCGTGCGAACGGCGCGGCGTATTTTTGAAGGCGCGGTGGTGGTTCCTGCCCGCCTGTTTGACGTGCAAAGTTAACGAGGAGGGGATCGCCATGATCAACAAGCATGTTCTCATGAGCGCGCTCGCGCTCGCAGCCGTCGGTCTTGCAGGCGCGCCGGACGCAGCGCATGCGCAGGCCGCCTATCCAAACCGGCCTGTGAAGCTCATCGTGCCCTACGCGGCCGGCGGCGGCACGGACGCCATCGCCCGCCTCGTCGCGCAGGCTGTGAGCGAGCGGCTGGGCCAGACGATGGTGGTTGAAAACATGCCGGCGGCCGGCGGCAACGTGGCGACCCAGACGGCGGCGTCGGCGCCCGCCGACGGCTACACCGTGCTGATGGCCAACCAGGGGCCGATGGTCGTCAACCCGCACCTCTTCAAGCATATGAAGGTGGACCCGCTCACCGCGTTCGAGCCGGTGACGCTGATTACGTCCGCGCCGCTCGCGCTCGTGGTTCCCGCCAAGTCCCCGAAGAAAACGGTCGGCGACTTCTTCGAGTTCGCGCGCAAGAACCCCGGCAAGCTGTCTTACGGCAGCGCCGGCAACGGCTCCGCCAGCCATCTGGCCACGGTGCTTCTGGCGCAGGTGAGCAGGGTGGACTTCGTGCACGTGCCTTATCGCGGCGCGGGGCCCGCGCTGAATGATCTCGTGAGCGGCCAGACCGACTTCATGGTGACCACCATGCCTTCCGTCGCGGGCCTCATCGAGGCCGGCACTGTCCGCGCCCTGGCTGTCACTACCACGGAGCGCACGCGCATGCTGCCCAACACGCCCACGCTCGCGGAGGCCGGCGCGAAGGAGTACGAGACCGGCGCCTGGTACGGCTTCGTCGTGCCGAAGGGAACGCCGGGCGCCATCATCGAGCGCCTGCGCGCCGCCACCATCGAGGCGATCAACAGCGACCTCGTGAAGTCCCGGTTCGCCAACGAGGGCGCGGTTCCGATCGGCTCCACACCGGAAGAATTCCGCCAGATGATGCAGGCGGAATCCAGGCGCTGGGCCGAGGTGGTGAAGTCCGCCAACCTGTCCATTCAGTGAGGCTGTTTCCTCCCGTGTGGCCGGCTGTCCGGCCACTGGACCCTGCGCCGCCCTGACGGGCGGCGCTTTTTTTGCTATCGATGCGCCATGCGCATCAATTTCGAACTTCTGGACCTGCGGGCGTTCATCGCGATCATCGATCTCGGCGGGTTTCACAAGGCGGCCGACCACCTGGCCATTTCCCAGCCTGCGCTGTCGCGGCGCATTCAGGGGCTTGAGCAGGCGTTTGGCGCGCAGCTTTTCGAGCGCTCAACCCGGCGCGTGACGCTGACGGCGGTGGGCCGGCAGCTTGAGCCGCTTGTGCGCCGCATGATCGACGAGTTTGAAACGTCGATCCTGTCGCTGGGCGAGGTCGGCCGCGCCCAGCATGGCGTTGTCAACATCGCCTGCATTCCCACGGCCGCGTTCTACTTCCTGCCCAAGGTGGTGCAGGCGTTCAACGCGCTCTACCCAAAGATCCGCTTTCGCATCGTCGATGAAGGCGCCGCCGAATGTCTCGCCAGCGTGGCGCGCGGCGAGGTGGAGTTCGGCCTCAACCTCATGGGCGCGTCCGACCCCGACCTCACGTTCACGCCGCTGGCCGACGATCCCTTCGTGCTCGCCTGCCGGCGCGATCATCCGCTGGCGGCGGTGGATGAGATCAGCTGGGCTGAGTTGCAGGGCATGCCGCTGATTGGCGTGAGCCGGGCCAGCGGCAATCGCATCCTGCTCGACACGGCGCTCTCCAAGAGCAACATCCAGCTGCAATGGCTCTGCGAGGTGAACCACCTGTCCACATCGCTTGGCCTCGTCGAAACAGGGCTCGGCGCCTCCGTGCTGCCGCGCCTCGCCACGCCCCAGGACGAGCATCCGATCATCGTGACGAAGCGGATCAAGGATCCGGTCATCACCCGCACCATCGGCATCGTCGAGCGTCGTCATGCGCGGCTTTCGCCTGCCGCCCAGCGCTTTCGCGACATGCTGGCGGCGAACTGGGGGGATTGAGGTGGGCTTTGGACCGCGGGCCCCGGGAAACCGGGCAGTTGGGAAACCCGCCGGCCAATCAGGCGCCACATCCCCGGACGCGAAGCGATCCGGGGTCCAGCGGTCTCGGTTACAGTGCTGGATCCCGGGTTCGCGGCTTGCGCCGCGCCCCGGGAATGTGGGCAGAGAGGCGCCAGACTGGACGGCGCGGGGACGTGTGCGCTTGTTTCCTGCGGGCGAGGACGCCCGCGGTCCGCATTTTCGCAGCGTCATGCCGACGAAAGTCGGCATCCACGACAGGCCAACGCTTCGGCCCTGCGGCCTACCGTGGATCCCGGCCTTCGCCGGGAGGACGGCGAGAGAGGCGCCAACTTCCCACCGCGTCATGCCGACGAAGGTCGGCATCCACGACAGGCCACGCGCGCAACGTTCATTCAGTTCGCCACCTCCCCGGACGCCGAAGGCGATCCGGGGCCCCGCGCGCTCGTTTCCTGCGGGCATTTCTGGCGCACGCCTTAACTCCGCAGCGGCATGCCGGCGACGGCAAGAAGCGCCCCATGGATCCACCACAGGCCAACGCTTCGGCCCTGCGGCCTACCGTGGATCCCGGCCTTCGCCGGGAGGACGGCGAGAGAGGCGCCAACTTCCCACCGCGTCATGCCGACGAAGGTCGGCATCCACGACAG
>JAIXSM010000047.1 GCA_027484655.1 Hyphomicrobiales bacterium
ATGCCGAGTTTCTCCTGGAGCCTGTAATGCATGGCGAATTCGGTTCCGTTGTCGAAGGCCAGGGTCTTGCGCAGGGGAGCGGGAACCTGAGCGAGCATCGCGATGAGCCGCTCGGCGGTTCGCTCGGCCTTCCGGTCTGGCGGGTGGTCGATCATGAGGTAGCGGTGACCCGCCGCCAGCGCACGACGCCATCCTTTTCCCGATCAGGCCCCGCCTCAACGATAGCCGCAAGTTCTGAAAGTTTCGCAGCGCTCAGCCGGGCCTGAACGCCGCCCGCATGCACGTCGCGCAAACCATCAGGCCCCTGATTGTTAAACCGGTGAACCCAGTCTCGAAGGGTTTGACGGTCCATTCCGCCTATACGGGCGGCATCTGTTCGGTTCATGCCATCCAGAACGGCAGCCAGCGACAGGAGGCATCGACTTTGATTGTTGTCCTTGGCCTTGCGGGCAAGTCGACGCAAATCGGCTTAGGAATAGTCAGTCCGAAGAGGAAGGACGGAAGACATGGCGCGAGTCTCCTCGCGCAAAGCGAATCAGAACTTGACCTTGAAAGGAATCCCCCATGAGTCAGGGGGACAAGCCGTTGGTATAACGCCAAACAACTGGACCGGGGAAAGCTCATCTGGTCCTCGGCGGCTGGTGGCGCGTTGTCGATATCTGCGGCGCATTTGGTCTATGTGGCTGCCCAGCCTTATTGTCACGCCGAATATGAATGGCATTGATCCGCAAGCCTAGCTTAAGGACATCCTCTCGCGCATTGCCGGCGCCCCGCGCATCGCTTCGATGAACTGCTCCCGTGGAACTGGAAGCCGCAACCATCACCGCTCAAGCCTCCTGGAGAGCACAGGCAAAAAAGCCTGGTATCCTATCAAAGTCAGACGGCTTGCCTGCGGCCTCGGGCGGATAGGTACACCAAATCGAAGGAAGCCGGGACGGAAAGAGGGATCTTATCGCCCTAGCATCCGAACGATGTTTTCTACTGCGATTCTGCGGTGCTCCATTGTGCCCGCAATCGGATTGTCATAGATGAACGGCCGCTCTACGAAACATAATGCCGAGCGTAATATCAATTGCATTTCCGATTCATTGAGTTCACGAAAAGTGTTGGTTAAATTCTTCCGTGCAGCTGCCAGGAAGGGCTTCACCATCGCATCGGCTCGGTCGTAGTCCTCATAAAAGCCGATTTTCAGAGCCATCCGGTGCTCATAATATCGAATGACTTTCGGATTTATCTTTTCCATGACCGTGAAGAATTTATCAATAAGAGTCTCAACAAGAACGTGCAGAGGCGCTTCTAGGTCAAAATCTTCAATGATTTGGGTAGCTTCCTTGATATACTTTTTCTGACCCTGTTCAATGAGCCAGATGAAAACATTCTCGACAGAAATCAGTCGCTTGTTGAGCGTGCCGAGCGAATAGCCGGATTTTGCCGCCAATAATCTGCTTGTAAGAAGCTCTGGATCAGCTTGTTCAAGCAAATTGCTTGCTGCTTCCAATATATCTTCGAGCGTTTGGTTTGACCGATCCTGTTTGGTTGCTGCAAATTTGATATTAGCTTTATCAGGCATCGTCATACCTTGTGACCTGCCACTGACTATTCATTCAGCAGCGATTAAAGCCTCGACGGATCTTGTACCGATTGTCGCAGGCGGAGCAATAGTAGATCTGCGGAGTTGGTCAGGGTTGCGCTGCTGATCGGCTCTTGCGGAGAGCTTGGGCGCGAAGGTTGCTAGCACTCTTACGCACATGATCAACGGGCGGGTTCTGACGGTCGCGTGCGGCGATCAGGACGCTTCCATAAGTTCCCGGCGCGCACATTGGACAGTACGGAGCGCCGGGAGCGGTATCGGAAGCCTCTCCCTTACGCCTGCATGGCGATCATAGTTGAGGCTTGAAAACGCTTTGGGAGCATCTATGCCCGCTTCACTGGCCGCCAGATTGATCACAGCGCGCACGCACGAGACCATGCGAGCGATGCTGCTGCCTGTGAGACCTCTGCGCAGCAGATGGTCCCGAAACGCGTTCGCTTCTTTGCGCGTGATCGCCCAGATCGGCGCATCACCGCAGACCTCGACCAGATATGCGACGGCTCGGTCCGTGGTGCGTTCGAAGACCGCTGCTTTCTGGGCGGCCTTGAGACGCTTGTAGGTGGCCGTAGCCTCCAAAAGCGTAGGCGACGGGTCGCTCCAGCATCATCGACGGTGTGGAGAAGCCTGCGATGGCATCAGGAGACCGCAGGAGATGCTTGCCCGGCAGGTCCACCCTCAGCGCGCGCAAGAAGCGCCAGTGACGCTCCAAACGCTCAGCAGCTACGGCGGCCCGCGCAGCAGCGACGCTTGCCGATCTTGTTCGTAGTGAAAAGAAGATGCGGGACGATGTGTAATGGGACACGAGATCACGCGGCGCCCGGCGCACAAAGTAGAAGACTCCAGCGTTACAGAAAACGAACCGCGCCGAAATGTTATACGACATGTTCTACGCCCCGCCCGTCTTAAGACAGCGTTCAGAGCGTATTCAGCAACTTAGCGCGGGATTTTGGCGCTCCCTAGGGGACTCGAACCCCTGTTTTCGCCGTGAGAGGGCGACGTCCTAGACCGCTAGACGAAGGGAGCGGCTCGCTGTCGCCAGCGAGGCGAGTTCTATAGCCGCGCCGGCCGCCATGGGCAAGCGGAAGTCTTCGGCGCCACGCATTTTTCTGCGCTTACGGCGGCACACGAGCTGAGCGGCGCGCCTCTCACGCAACGCTTTCCCGGGCCGGCTCTTTCAGGCCATCAAAGCTCGCGATTGCGGGAGGCTGGCGGTCATGGGGCTGCTGCGCCAGCGCACGGGTGAGGCGCAGAACATCGGCGCCCAGTTCCGAGATCGCGCGGCGCAGTTCGGCGTCCCCCTCCGGATCGGGCGCCTGCGCCCGGGCCAGCCTTTCGTGGAGCGACTCGGCTTCACTGCGCGCGACCTCCAGAGCCCCGGCCAACAGATCACGCTCCGCCTCGAGCGCTCGTTGCTGGTTGGCGAGCCGGCGCGCATCCTGGCGTTTGCCGCCAGAGCGAGAGCCAGCTTGACCCGGGTTTTCACGCAGCACCTCAAGGGAGCGGGCCTGAGCTGCAGCTTCGGCGGCGAGGCGCGTGCGGGCGCGTTGCGCCTCACGGGCGATCTTTTCTTGCTCCTTCAGCCGTATCCGCAGGTCGTCGATAGTCTTTTGCGCAGTCTCGCGCCGCCGTGTGACCGCGGCGAGGCTCTTCGCCATGGTCTTCCGCTCTTGCTCGGCGAGATCGGCGATTGACGTCTTGTCCACGGCGACGTCACGGGCGACTGCAAGCTCCCGGCCTGTCTCCTCAAGCCGGATCTCCAGGCTCTCGAGCCGCGTCTCAAGGCTGGCGATCAAAACGCGGCGCTCCTCGGCAAGATCAGCGGCGGCGCGCAGACGCCGCCCCGTTTCAGCCAACTGGTCGAACCGGCGATGGGTCAGCGCGAGCGCGTCGTGCAATTCCTTCTCGGTCGCCGCGGCGATCCCCGCGCTTTCGTCCGCCTCGCGACGCAGACGCGCGAGGTCAGTCTCCAGCTCCGCGACACGCTTCTGTCGCCCGTCCAGCGCAAGCGCCAATTCCGCGGCGCGGGTGGCCTGCCGACCTATCTCCGCCCTATCCCGTGCGCGGGAGTCAGCCAACGCCTCCGCCGATTGCTCGATCCGTCGATGCTCGGTCGCGAACTCCGCACGCAAACGGTCGCGTTCCGCCGCAATCTCCGCAAGGGAAAGTGGCAGACGGCGCTCAAGGCGGCTCGCAGATAGCCGAAGGGCCCGCCGCCAGACCGCCGGGAGAAACAAAAGCGCCAGAAGCCCCGCAAGCAGGAACCCCAGCGAAAAGATCATGAGCTGTTCGATCACGCGCGCAGCAACGTTTGTTCAGCCAGAGTGCGACCATGGCACGCACGGCGTTGGAAAGCAAAACGCGAGCGGCGCCATGAACCTACTCGCGCTCAGAAGGGGTTCCAAGTCGACCGCGGGGTGAACTTCAGATAGCCCAGATTCACGCCAAGACGCGCCCCGACGCCGGAGCGGATCGGCACCAGAACCACTTCATCCGCCACAAGAGCCGTGAAGCCGAAACCGCCCACCAGGTAGGCCGACCCGTCAATGCCCCCGAAGCGACGGAAGATCGCATTTGTGGACGGCAGATTGTAGACGAGCATCATTGTTCGCGCGCCATCCGCCCCGGCGTCAAAGCCCAGCGACGGCCCCTGCCAGTAGACGCGATGGTCGCCCGCGTTGCGGGTGTACATGACGCCTTCGCCAAAGCGGGCGCCTGCGATGAACGCGCCCGAAGCTTCCTGCCCAAGGATGTAGGCGTTTGGTTGTCCCCAGCGTTTCGTCGCCTCCTCGACAACGGAAGCGAGCCCGCGGGACACCGTACCGAAGAACTGATGACCGTTGTCCAGCAACTCCCGGGAGGTGAAGCGCTGCGGCCGCGCCGCCTGCGCGGAGGCCTGCCCAGGCGTTAGAACGCCGACCGCAGCGGCGGCCCCCAGCATGCCCACAATGTCCCTGCGCGAATGCGAGCGCATGTTTGTCACTCCGTGGAGGCCGCCCAAGGCGGCCGTTGAACCGGTGGTCGAACGTGCGCGTCGGGTGCGCTCGAAGCCGCGAAGCTGATCCCGGCTCCCGGCGAATACAGGGACAAACTTTGTCCCTCCCGTGGCGAAGTCTCTGCGCCGGAACTTTGTGACGACAATGCGCGGCCAGGGTTAACAATTTCTTTTCACGACGGGTTTTGGCGCGGTTTCCCGTTCAGGGGCCAACCGTTGGCGGATCAGGCCGGCGGCGTCTGCGCCCACGCCACGAAGTTCCCGTTCTCGTAGCCGGCCTTTCCGTAGGCGAGCGGCGCGCCAGCTGAATCCAGCGTCACGCCACCCGCAGCGCGCAGCACGGCGTCGCCCGCTGCGGTGTCCCATTCCATGGTTCGTCCAAATCGCGGGTATAGGTCCGCAACGCCCTCCGCCAACAAACAGAATTTGACCGACGAGCCCATCGGACGGGTCTCGGCGACGCCCGCCCGGGCGAGATAGTCGTCCACCCTCGGGTCGCCATGGGAGCGACTCACGAGCGCAACGGGCAAGCGCGTTCCGAGGGCCGGCCGGCAGACCGGCGTCAGCGAGGCTACCTCCGGCGCAGCCGCATGGGCGGGCACAACGCCTGCGCGCGCGACCGGCTGACCCGTCATCAGGTCGCCCAGCCACAATCGGCCGTCCGCGGGCACATAGACCACGCCAGCGACCGGGGCGCCATCACTGACGAGCGCGATGTTGACGGTGAACTCGTCACGCCCAGCCACGAATTCGCGCGTCCCATCAAGCGGATCCACCAGAAAGAACATCCCGGACTGCGCCGGCGCCTGCCCGGCTGAGACCGCTTCCTCGCCAACAGCTGGAACGTCGGGGAATTGGGCGGCGAGCGCGTCAAGAATAACTCGCTCGGCGCGCTCGTCCGCCTCGGTGACCGGAGACGCGTCGGACTTCAGCCGCATAGCTGCCCCCCGCGCGCGCGCATCGAGGATCTCGGCCCCGGCGGCGACCGCCGCACTGACCATGATCTGCATGAGCCCACGTTCGGCCAAAGCGGCTAACCGGTCAGCGACAAGCTTCATCTTCCGTCCTTGCCAATGGGAGTGTTCTTGTGGGCGTTACAACGACTCTGGCCAACACACCCGCACGGGGGTATGAGCCTAGTGCTTCGCTTGCGGCCTGCGCGATTCGCGCGCCGCACCGCGCGGGCTGTGTATAGGCCCGGCAACGACTTCTGACGCTTGCGCCAGTCGCGCCAACCTCGGACGGAATGATGCCCGCTATCAGCCTCGATGCTCTCGATCTCGCCGCCCTGCTCTGCTCGCGCGTTTGTCATGACGTTATCAGCCCCGTGGGCGCCATCGTGAACGGCCTCGAAGTCCTCGAAGAGGAAAAAGACGCCGAGATGCGGGCGATCGCAACCGATCTCATCAAGAAAAGCGCCCGGACGGCTTCGGCTAAACTGCAGTTTTGCCGCCTGGCGTTTGGCTCGGCCGGCTCCGCAGGGGCGCTCATAGACACCGGCGACGCAGAGCAGGTGGCGCGCAACCTCCTCGCCGATGATCGCACGCGGCTGGAGTGGACTGCGCCGCGCGCGCTCATGCCAAAAAACAAGGTCAAGCTTATCCTCAACATGTGCCTGATTGGCGCAGCAGCGATCCCACGCGGCGGACTGCTGAAGGTCGAGGTGCTCGGCGAGGGGGACGACGCGTCCCTCGTGGTCTTCGCGAATGGTCCCAATATGCGTCTCGCCAGCGGGATACCCTTGCTGTTGCAGGGCGAGCCCGAGGGCGGATCGGTGGATGCCCATGGCATCCAGGCGTTTTATACGGGAATGGTGGCGCGCGCGTCCGACCTCGAGATCAAGGCGGAGGCCAGCGTCGAGGGCGTGCGGATCGTCGCGTCGCCCGCAGCTCAAACCTGACTTTAACTTTCGTGCTTTAGCTTCGGCTTCGCTTGCAACAGAGGCGGGGCCATGAAGCATTTGCTTGTCATCGACGATTCCGCAATCATCAGAAAAATCGCCCGCCGGGTTGGAGAAGCTGACGGGCTGCGCGTGACCGAGGCCGAGTCCTGCGCCGAGGCGGCGCAGGTTTGCGACCAGGAGCTGCCGGACGTGATCCTGCTTGATCGCGCCATAGACGGCGGACAGACCGTTGATTTCGTCGCGAAGCTGCGCGAAGCGTATGGGGCGGACCACCCGAAGGTGATCTACTGCTCCATCGAGAACGATCCGATTTACATGGCCATGTCGATGCGGCACGGCGTCAATGATTACCTCGTGAAGCCGTTCCACCTCGACGTCATTCGAGAGAAACTCGCCCGCGCCCTCAGCGCGTGAATTGCCCCAAAAAGGAAAGACCCGGCATGCACCGGGTCTTTGCTTGCGGATCCGCAGTGTTCGCTCAGGCGGTGATGCGCTCGTCTGAATCGTTGGGTTCGCGCAGCACATAGCCACGGCCCCAAACCGTTTCGATGTAGTTGCGGCCCTGGCTCGCATTGGCGAGCTTCTTGCGCAACTTGCAGATGAACACGTCGATGATCTTCAGTTCGGGCTCGTCCATGCCGCCGTAGAGATGATTAAGGAACATCTCTTTCGTGAGCGTGGTCCCCTTGCGCAGGGAGAGCAGCTCCAGCATCTGGTATTCCTTGCCCGTCAGATGCACGCGGTTGCCGCCCACCTCGACAGTTTTCTGGTCAAGGTTCACCACAAGATCGCCGGTGACGATGATGGACTGGGCGTGACCCTTCGAGCGCCGCACGATCGCGTGAATGCGGGCGACAAGCTCATCCTTGTGAAACGGCTTGGTGAGGTAGTCGTCGGCTCCGAAGCCGAGGCCCTTCACCTTGTCCTCAATGCCGGCAAGGCCTGACAGGATCAGGATCGGCGTTTTGACCTTGGCGACGCGCAGCGTGCGCAACACCTCATATCCGGACATATCGGGCAGGTTGAGATCAAGCAGAATAATGTCGTAATCGTAAAGCTTCCCGAGGTCGATGCCCTCTTCCCCGAGATCGGTAGCATAAACATTGAAATTCTCGGACTTCAGCATCAACTCGATGCTTTGTGCGGTGGCGCTGTCGTCCTCGATGAGTAATACGCGCATGTCAGGTCCCCACCCTTGCCCCAAAAATCGACTGTCGGCCAGGCACGCGCCAATCACGAATGACACAAGGTGCGGGCAGAACGAATCTGCTGACACCACTTCGTGAGGTTAACGCGTGTTGGTTAACAAACAGTGATTCCGCGTGGCAAGCGCCAAATTGTGAGCTCCGTCCCGCCCCCCGCAAATCCGCGCCTGCACTCTTCCCAAGGGAAATGAAAACAGACGACTGCAAGGCCCGGCATCGGGTCGCTCCCGACGCGGATCGCCGCAAAAACGGCGGCTCGCCGAGGCCGGAGACGACGCTGCATTGTTAACCCATCCGGTTAACAGCCGGTTACCAGCCCGCCTGGCGGCCTCTACCGGGCGTCTGCAAATTGCGTAATCCACAGACGCCAGTAACCAAAGAGCAACTTTGAGCGGTCATGATCTTGATGTCTCGCGGGCCCACAGCGGCGGTCTCCGCCGTAAGATGCGTAGAGTTCGGAGTGTTGCGTAATGAAGTCGCGGGATAGCCTCGTCCGCCTCAAGAAGTTCCAGGCCGAAGAAAGACGCCGCCGCGTAATCCAGATCGAGGCGATGATCGCCGAGTTCGCCCGCATGTCAGGGGAACTCGACCGTGAAATCGCCGCCGAGGAGCAGCGCTCAGGCATCGGCGACCCGGCCCATTTCGCCTATTCAACCTATGCCCGGTCGGCGCGCGGGCGCCGCGACAACCTCGACCAGTCCGCTGACGAGCTTCGGCAGCAGCTGGATCAGGCGCGGGCGGCCCACGAGGAAGCGCTCGAGGAAGTATCGCGCGCCCAAACGCTTGAGGGACGCGACAAGAGCACGGAGCGGACCGAGCAGATCCGCGACATGGCTCGCGGCGCGGTCGGCTGAACGCTCGCCCTTCGGTCACACGCCGGTCACTCGCCGCGGATAATGCGAATTAAAGCCCATTGTGGGCTTGAATCGCGGCGGTGGCCGTGCACGGATGGGATGTCCGGGGCGCGATGAGCGCTCCCGACGCAAATCCGGCGACCGAGCAAAGCCGGCGCGAAGCCGGGTCCGTGCGGAGGGTGCGGAACACAGCGACCGGCTACGAGGGGAACGTGAAGCGTCTCAAAGATTACTTTTGGCCCGCCATCGGCCTGATCGCCGTCGTTTGGTCCGTCCGCCTTCTGTACTTCAAGCTGCAGGCGGAGGTCGCGACCGATCCACAGATCAAGGAATTGCTCGCCGCCGGCGGCTTGTGGACCGATATCAAGATCATCGCGTCCGTCATCGCGGACCGCCTCGTGGGCATCCCCGCGAGCGGATATCTGCTCGCCGGGCTCTCCACGCTGCTCGCCTATGGCGCCCTCGCCTGGTACGACCGGATCGCCCTGATCCATCTGAACCGGCAACGCGGCATCTCCTGGATATACATCTCCGTCTGCTCGTTCGTCACATACGCGCTCTCCCACAATATCGGCGCGTCGGTGCTGTCGGGCGGGATGGTCCGTCTTCGGGCGTACACCGCCAAGGGCTTGGCGACAGCCGAGGTGGCTGTGCTGGTGGCGCTGTGCTCCTTCACCTTCGCGTTCGGCACCATTATTCTCATTGGGGCCGTGCTGGTGATCGAGCCCGAGATCCTCACGCCCCTCGACAGCGTCTCCGATTGGTTCAAGATTGGCCACGGAGCGACGATTGCGGTGGGCGCGGCCCTGCTCGCATTCTGCGCGCTTTACGTGCTTGGCTCATGGCTGAACTTTCCGCCCCTGAAGATCGGCGGCTTTGAAATCGTCTATCCCCGGATGCCCATCGTCGCCCGCCAGCTTGTCGCAGCGCCGATGGAGTTGATCGGGGCTGCGGGCATCATCTATTTCGCGCTGCCGCCCGGCTCGGAAGTGACGTTCATGCTCGTGCTTGGCGCGTTCTTGCTCTCGTTCTCCGCCGGCCTGCTCTCGCAGGTTCCGGGTGGCGTCGGAGTGATGGAGGCGGTGTTTCTGGCCGTCATGCCCCAGGTGGCGCCCACGGCAGTGGTCGCCGCTCTACTGGTTTGGCGGCTGTTCTACCTCATCCTGCCGTTGGTCATCTCCATCCCGATCGTGCTCCTCTTTGAACGGTCGCAACTCGGGCGGGCGACGAAAGACCTCCAGCTTCCGCCGGAAATGCGCGGTCACTAGAGTGTTTTCGGGCCAACCGGGTACCGGTTCGCCGAACTAAGGCTGAAACGACAAAGGCCGGTCCATGGACCGGCCTTCTGAGTTTTTGCTGTTCGACGCCGCGGCTACTGGCGATACTGCTGAATGCGCGTGGTGCGCAATCCGGCAAGGCCGTGTTGGTCGATGGACATCTGCCAGCTCAGAAACTCGTCCACCGTGAGGGTGTAACGGTTACAGGCCTCCTCAAGGGATAGCAGTCCGCCACGAACCGCCGCGACGACCTCAGCCTTGCGCCGGATCACCCACCTCTTGGTATCGGCGGGGGGAAGATCGGCAATCGTCAGGGGACTCCCGTCCGGTCCGATGACGTATTTGGCCCGTGCGCGATAGGGCTCGGTCATTGATCCACTCAACTCCAGTACGACCAAACTCGACGATGACGGTAAGCCCGGCGGTTTAAAAAACGCCTAAGCCCAAACTGGCGAAAAATGTTGAAAATCCCTACAGATAAGCCGTTTATTACTGCGCGGTTAGGAAAGCTGGCCCAATTCGCGCCACTCCAGCGGGATTTGGTGACAAGCGATTAACCATAGCTGGCCAAAGCGCTCCGGAGGACGAAGTCCAAAGGGGGTTGCGTCAAAAATCCGCCATTCTCGGGGTTGAGGTTGCTTTTTGCCGGCTTCGTGCTTTTCTTCACCCCGCCCCGGACGAGCGATCGTGCCGCCCCGGGCCATGCCTGGCCGAGTTTTTCATCGTGACGACGGACGCACTTCATACAGGCGCAGCGCCCCTACCGGTTGGCGCCGGCCTGAACAGCCTCGGGTTCGCGCGCGCCCCGAGGGACACCCGCGTGGTCGTGGCCATGTCCGGCGGCGTCGATTCGTCGGTGGTCGCGACCCTGCTCGCCCGCGAGGGCTATGACGTGGTCGGGGTGACCCTGCAGTTGTACGACCACGGCTCGGCGGTGAAGCGCAAAGGCGCCTGCTGCGCCGGGCAGGACATCCTTGACGCCCGCCGGGTGGCGGAGCGGGTGGGGTTCCCCCACTACGTGCTCGATTATGAAAGCCGGTTCCGGGAGAAGGTGATCGACCCGTTCGCGCGCTCCTACGCCGCTGGCGAGACGCCCATCCCCTGCGTGGCCTGCAACCAGCACATCAAGTTCGCGGACCTGTTTGAAACGGCCCGGGATCTCGGCGCCGACGCCCTGGCCACAGGACATTACATTTCCTCCGCTGCGCTGGCGGATGGGGGCCGCGGCCTGTTCCGCGCGGCGGACGCGGACAGGGACCAAAGCTACTTCCTGTTCGCCACAACCCGCTCGCAGCTTGAACTGCTGCGCTTTCCCCTCGGCGACCTGCCCAAGGCGCAGGTGCGCGAGATCGCCCGCGAGTGCGGCCTTGCCGTCGCTGAAAAGGCGGACAGCCAGGACATCTGTTTCGTGCCTCAGGGCAAGTACACAGAGGTCATCGAGAAGCTGCGCCCCGACGCGGCCGAGCCAGGCGAGATCGTACACGTGGACGGCCGCGTGCTCGGCCGTCACACGGGCATCATGCGCTACACCATCGGCCAGCGCCGCGGCCTCGGACTCACCGACGCGGCCATGACCGGCGGCGAGCCGCTTTATGTCGTGCGCCTCGACGCTGCAGCGCGCCGGGTGATCGTCGGCCCCCGCGCGGCGCTGGCCACGCGGCTGGTGCGCCTGCGGGACGTTAACTGGATCGGCGACGGCGAGTTCGCCGACCTGCCCGCGTCCGGCCTTGAAGTGTGCGTGCGGCTGCGCTCCACACGCCCGCCCGCGCCCGCCCTGTTGTTCGCCGTCGAGGACGGCGCCGTGGTGGAGCTGATGAACGGCGAGGACGGGGTTTCGCCGGGTCAGGGGTGTGTGTTCTACGAAAACGCTGGTCCCCGCGCGCGGGTGCTGGGCGGAGGATTTATACGCGCGACTGAGGCTGTCGGAGGGACGGCCGCGGATCGCTGAGACAATAAAGGCCGCAACAAAGGCCAGGAGGGGCGATGAGCGATCAGAAGGGAAGCGGACCGGGGCTGGCCGCAATCACGAATGAAAACGTGGAAGCGGCCTACGCCCGCTGGGCTCCTGTCTATGACAAGGTTTTCAGGCTGGTGATGAAGCCGGGTCGGACGGCGGCCGCGCAGGCTGTGAACCGGCTGGGGGGGCGGGTTCTGGACGTGGGGGTCGGCACGGGTCTCGAATTGCCCATGTTCTCGCAGGCTGTCCGGATCGTCGGCATCGACCTGTCGGATCCGATGCTGGAGATCGCGCGCAAGCGCGTGCAGGATCTCGGCCTGACGAACGTCGAGGATCTGCGCGTGATGGACGCCATGGAACTGACGTTCGAGGACGACAGCTTCGACGGCGCGGTCGCCCCTTACGTCATCACCACGGTCCCCGATCCGGTTCGCACCATGAACGAAATGGCGCGGGTGGTGCGGCCGGGCGGCGAGATCATTATCGTCAATCACATCGGTGCGGAGCATGGACCCATCGCGGCCATCGAGCGCTTTATGGGCAAGCGCGCCGAAAAGCTTGGCTGGCGACCACAGTTCCCGTGGGAAATCATCGGCGACTGGATCGCGTCGCGGCCGGATCTGGAGCTGCTGGAGCGCCGGAAGCTCAATCCGCTGGGGCTTTTCACCCTTGCGCGCATCCGGAAATCGCCGGTCGCGTAAGGCTGCGAAAAAGCGGCGTCATTTGCTTGACAGGTCACGCCGCAGGCCCCTATATCCGCCTCGTCTCGCGCCAAATGCGCGTGCGGGGCGGAGTAGCTCAGCCGGCTAGAGCAGAGGAATCATAATCCTTGTGTCGGGGGTTCGAGTCCCTCCTCCGCTACCACCCTGCGCCTGACGCCAGCGCAACCCTGATCCCGAAAAAATGAGAAGCGCCCCGCCCGTGATCACCACGGTCCTGGCGCTTTTGCTCGTCGCCGGGCGCGCCCGCATCGTGCCGGCGATCAATGATGTGTCGACCTCTCGATCACTCTTGGACTTCAATCCCATAAGGGTACGGGCGCTTCAACCTTGACAGTTGTGCGCACATCGCCCATCGCTGCGCGCACTTCAGAAAAACAGAGAGTTACAATGGCGCCCAGTAAAAAAGACATCGCTCGCCTGCAAACGATCATCAAGGCGGCATCGTCTCTCCTTGAGGAGTTGACGAAAGGCGAGGCGAAAACGACGTCTGTGAAAGGTGCGGCCAAGAAGTCCGCCACCAAGACCGCCACCAAGGGCGCCCGCGCGGTCAAAAAGCCGGCCACCGGCCTCCGCAAGGCCCCCGCGACAAAGCGCAAAGTCCGGAAGTAAGACCTGATTGTCGGGAAACAGGCGCCAGAAACGAAAACGCTCAGTCCCATGCGGCAGGGACTGAGCGTTACTCGACCGGTGAATGCGGCGGCTGATCGAGCTTCGTACCTCCAGCGCACAGATACGCGTGCGGCTGCTGCGGGGGACCTCCGCAGCGAAGGTGGTAAATTACTAGGATGCCGAGTGTTTCATGTCTACGAAGCATAGCTTTGCTGTCGCCGGCGACAGCGCCTATTTTGTGGATAACTCCCCTTTTGGGGGTATTGGCTCCGAATCCTGCATTTCATGATACATACATCATCAAAAGTGCAATGTAAGCGTAAAATCAACCTGTTGATGCATTAACAGATTCAATGGCCGGTAATGCTTGGCGCCCTGTCGCCGTACGCGAAGTGATTCGCCGGACCGGCGTAACGTCAGCCAGCGCACGCGCTTGCATGAGATGGGGGGCATCCCGCCCCCCCAACGGGTCAGCCCTGATGGCTCACGCGGCTTTGAGCCCCTGCTCCTTGGCCCGCGCTGCTCGATGGAGCACGGCGAAGATCAGTCCAGATACGACGACGCAGGCAACCTGCACCCGCACATCGGGATAGATCATCGCAATGGCGAGCGCGGCGAAGATGAGCCGCAGCAGCAAGTGAAGCGGCGCGCGGCGGACATAGCCGTGAAGCGCGACGCACGCGGCAAAGACCAGCACACCGCCCAGCACTGTGTGCCAGACCACATCACCCCACGAGCCGATGTACAGAATCCCTGTGTTGAACATAAAGAAGAAGGGCAGCAGGATTCCCGCCACCGCCAGCTTCATGGCGTAACCGCCGATGGCGGCCGGGTTGGCCCCCGCAATGGAGGCGGCTGCGAAGTTCGCGACCGCCACAGGTGGGCTGATCGCGGACAGGCAAGCATAAAACAGCAGGAACATGTGAACCGGCATCACCGGCAAGCCAAACTTGCCCACCAGCACGGGGGCAAGCAAAGCAACGCCCATGATGTAGACGCCGGTCGTCGGCATTCCCAGGCCCAGCAGGATCAGAATAATGCCCGACAGGATCAGCGAGGGAACGAGCATTCCGCCCGAGAGCTGAAACAGCAGCAACGTGAACTTGCCCGAAAGCCCCGTCAGCTCGATGCAACCGATGACAACGCCTGCCGCCGCAACAGACGCGGTCAGCGGCACAGAGGACAGGCACGTTTCTGCGCAGCATTCGACAAAACGCTTGGGGCCAATGCGATTCTCGGCCTTGGAGAACCAGCTTGCGGCAATCACCGACAAAGCGGATCCACCCGCCACGTAGGCGGGCGAGTACCCTTTTGACAGCAGCCAGATCATCACCCCGATGGGAAGCAGGCTCGTCCAGTTGCGCATGAGCGCAACCTTGAGGCCGACAATCTGATCTTCCGCGAGCCGCGGCAGATTGAGACGCACAGCTTCGAAATGCACCAGCAGGTAGATGCCAAAGTAATAGCCGAGCGCCGGCAGCGTCGCATACACGCAGATTTGGGCGTAACTGATGCCAGTGAAGTCGGCCATCATGAACGCAACCGCCCCCATGACGGGCGGCAACATGGATCCGCCCGTGGAGGACGTTGCTTCAATCGCAGCGGCGCGCTCGGGTGAGATGCCGAGCTTCTTCATGATCGGGATGCTCACCGGCCCCGTGGTCGCCACGTCAGCAACGGGGCTTCCCGAGATGGACCCATAAAGGCCGCTGGACATGATGCAGGCCTTGGCTGGGCCACCCACCATTCTGCCCGTGATGGCCGCGCCAAGATCGAAGAACAACTGTCCGCCGCCGCTGCGCACGAACAGATTGCCAAAAAGGATAAACAGGAACGCGTAACTCGCCGCCACATAAAGGGGCGATCCGAAAATCCCGTCGGTTCCGATAACCTGCATCTCAAGGAAGTAGGGATACGTGATCCCCTGATGCCGGAAACTGCCTGTGAGCAGATTACCCCAGGCCACATAGGCGAGGAGCAGGAACACAACGGACGTCAGGCCGAACCCGACCGTTCGCCGACAGAGTTCAACCGTCAGCGCCATCAGAATGGTGCCAGCGACAAAGTCTCCCGTCTCAAGCTCGGAAAAGCCCGACATCCAGTCGGAAACGCGCTGGCCGCTGTAAGCGAACCACGCCGCCGCGATGCTGCCAGCGAGCGCGCACGCCCAATCGAATGGCGTGAGCCGATACACCCGTGGGTGGATCGTGGTCGTGAGAAAGCAGATGGGCAGCAGGAGCACAAGGAACAGCGACACCTGAAAATGCTGCGTCGCGTGGGCGAACATCGCATAGTAGGTGATCACGAAGGTCGCGGTGACCGAAAGGCTCGCGATAAAAGCGGCGAGCCAGCCACGCGCGTGGACGCGCTGCGTTTCATCCAGCAGCTCGAGGATGCGTCCTACCGGGCCGCGCGGCTCCGGCCGCGCCGCGGCGCTGTGTTCGTTGTTCATGGCGCCCTGCTATGCCCGGGTCACTTAGTAAGGCCAGCTTCGCGATAGTACCGCTCAGCCCCTTTGTGCGTCGCAAGGCCCGTTGTGTTGCGTGCGGCTTCGGCGCGTGAGAACGAGCCCAACGATGGATGGATGGCGCGCATGCGCGGCTCATTCTCCATCAGCGCCTTCGTGAACTTGTAAACCGTCTCCTCGCTGACGTGATCGCCCGCCACAATGGCGTTCCAGATCGCCACGGTGGTCTCATCCTTCGTGATGAACGGATACGCGCCCTTCGGGATCGTGACGGTCTTCAGACCCCACCTCTTCGCCTCGGCCTCGAGCTTGCGCTGATCCGCCGAGATCCACTGCAACGCGCGCCCGCGCGCCACATCCGTCACTTCAGCGGTGGGGATAAAGCCACCGTTGATGAAAACGTCCACCTTGCCGTCGCGCAGCGCGTCGAAGCCCGTGGCCGAGTTGCCGCGGATCATGCTGCGGCCGTTGTCAGTCGCCTGCGCCTCGTTGATGCCGAAAGAGTTGAACATCAACTGATACATCGTGACGGTGGATTGCAGATTGGCGGCGAGATTCACCGTGATGCGCATCGGCGGCTTCTTCATCGCGATATCATCGAACGACGCAATACCGTGGCGATCCGCCCACTCTTTCGTCATCAGGTTGTGCACGATCAGCCCCTCGTGCAGCATCATGACGAAGTGGAACTTGCCCTTCAGCGGCTCCTTGAACGGCGCCCGCCCCTCGTTGGCGTAGGCGATCTCCACAGGCGACGCGTTGAACGCGAAATCGGAGCGACCCATCCCCAGGTTGAGAATGCCGCCTGCAGGAGACCCCGGCTTGTAGGTTGCGTCCGTGCCCGGATACGCCTCGCGCACAATGCCGTTGATGGATTCGGTGACGACCTTGAAGTACCCCGTCGCCGTGGCGCCATCGACCGAATAGCTGATCGGCTTGTTGTCATTGAACTGCGCAACGGCGGCCGTCGACAGCATCCCCAGACCGGCCAACAGACCAACGCGTGCAAATGCTCGGATCATGCTTCTCTCCCCTGTGCGGGCGGCGTTCTTGGCGACGGCCCGTTGCTTGTATTTCAGTACGCTCGTCAGTTCTCGCGCACAACGACGGTGCGGCGCATCAGGCGTCGTTCGGAGGCGTCGAAATCGGAGCGCGCGTGCAGCGAGCTGCGATTATCCCACATAATCAGGTCGCCGGGCTTCCAGACGTGCGCATAGATGAAGCGCTCCTGTTCCTGATGCGCAAACAACTCATCGAGCAAGGCGTCGCTTTCCGCGCGATCCATGCCGACGATGTGGTGCGTCATCAGCCGGTTGAGATACAGCGCCTTGCGTCCCGTCGCTGAATGCGTTCTCACGACGGGATGCGCCCACGCAGGAACACCCTCCCGCGGCTCGGAGCCGCGAACTGTCGCCGCATTCTGGTAATCGTAAACGTTCAGCGCCCTGAGCCCTTCCAGACGCACCTTCATCTCATCGGAGAGCGCATCATAGGCGGCGAACATGTTTGCGAAGATGGTGTCGCCGCCCTTGGAAGGCACCTCCATCGCGTACAGCATCGTGGCCACGCTGGGGCTCTCAATGTAGCACTGGTCGGAGTGAAAATACATTTCACCGTCCGGCAGCGCTCCGATGAGCTGCCCATTCTCCCGGATGTTCGAGATGTACATCACGCCGGGAAGGCTGGTTCGGCCATTGTGCTGATGCAACACCTTGCCCAGCTCGCCAAAGCGACGCGCAAAGTTCACCTGCGCGCCCTCATCCAGGTTCTGGCCGCGAAACAAAATCACGCAGTTGCGATGCCAGGCGTCGCGGATCGCCTCGAATACGCTGTCAGGAATCTCCTCGCGCAGATCAAGGCCGACCGCCTCGACGCCGATCGCGTCATTGAGCGGACGCACAGCGACCGCGCCGCCGGGGATCGGCGCCAGCATCTCGTCTTGGGCCAAACCACCCACGCACGCCTCCCGATATTTTTCTTCGTGTCCTAAGAAACATGAGCCCAAGGCGGCCGTCAAGGCGAATGGTGAAGCTGTCAGCCCGAGGCCCCAGACGTTCTGCCGGCGGGAGCCTCTCGCTCCATGAGCGTCTCAAGCCCGGCGCGGGCGACAGGATCAAGTCCCTCACCCCCGGCGCGCAGGTGCTCGTACATGTCCCGCCGCATGGCCGGACTCCAGAAGCTGCGCACATGCTCGGCCACCGCCGTTTGCGCCTCCGCCGCAGGCTGCGCGCGGAAGAACGCGGCGATCTGGTTCGCCATGTAGACGAGTTTATCAGCCTTCATGCCGACGCCTCCACGCGCACATGCTCGCCGCCGTTGAAGACTAACGCGCGCTCATTACGGGCAAGAGCCACAAGGGTGACGCCATGCATCCGCGCGCGCTCCACCGCCAGCGCGGTCGGCGCAGAAATCGCCACGACGGCGCGGGCGCCGAATGCGGCCACCTTCTCCAGCATCTCGAATGAGCAGCGGCTCGTTATTGTAAAGTAACCAGATCCCGGATCGACGCCTGTGCGCAGCAGATGCCCGATCAGCTTGTCGAGCGCGTTATGGCGGCCCACATCCTCGCGGATAGCGAGAACCTCACCCACAGGATCGCACCACGCGGCCGCATGCACAGCCCCGGTGGCTTCATTGAGCTTTTGAAGGCCTACAAGTTCGCTCAACGCGCGATCCATGGCGCGGGTTGTGAGTTCAAACGCCGGGGCGGTAATCGCCCGCGCGCAGGGCATGGCGTTGAGATCGTCGATGCCGCACACGCCGCAGCCGGTGCGACCCGAAATATTGCGCGCGCGGGCGAGATGTCGCTGCATCTTGTCGGACGCGAGCGAGACGACGAGCCGCAAGCCGCGCTGTTCCTCGTCCTCTTCAACAATGACGCCGCGAATGTCGGCGATGCCATCGATAATGCCTTCGGTGAACGAAAACCCGACGGCAAAATCCTCGAGATCCTGCGGCGAGCACATCATCACCGCGAACGGAATCGGCGCATAAACAATGTTCACCGGCGTCTCAGCCGCAGCCTCGCGCACGGAGGCTTCGCGCACGCCGTTGCGCAAGCCAATGCGCTCCACAGCAACGGAAACCGACGGCTTGACGTCATTCAGCGGCATCGGCCCTGCCCTCGACCCTGCGCATCAGATCAGCGCTGGCGCGATCTTCCGCCTGCCAGTCAGACCAGCGGTTCGTGCGCTGCACCTGAACAGCGGTGACCTTGTACTCGGGGCAGTTCGTCGCCCAGTCCGAATAGTCGGTGGTAATAACGTTGGCTCCGCTCGTAGCATGGTGAAACGTGGTGTAGACAACGCCCGGCTGCATGCGCTCGGAGATGCGCGCGTGGAGCGCGACCTCGCCGGAGCGGCTGGAGATTGCCACGAGGTCTCCATCACGGACGCCTCGCTGCTCGGCATCAAACGGGTGTATTTCCAGAACATCCTCGTCGTGCCAAACGTTGTTCCGCGTTCGCGCAGTCTGCACGCCGACATTGTACTGTGAGAGAATGCGCCCTGTTGTGAGAATAAGCGGGAAACGCTGCGTCGTGCGCTCGTCCGTAGGTACAAACTCCGTAATCATGAACTTGCCCTTGCCGCGCACGAAACGATCCATGTGCATGATCGGCGTCCCCTCAGGCGCCTGCGCGTTGCAGGGCCACTGCACGGAGCCCAGTTCGTCGAGCTTCGCATAGCTCACACCGGCGAAAGTTGGCGTCAGCGCTGCAATTTCATCCATAATTTGGGATGGGTGGTCATAAGAGAAGTCGCATCCCAGAGCGCTCGCGAAACCAAGCGTCACCTCCCAGTCAGCAAGGCCGGCGAGCGGCGCCATGGTCTTGCGCACGCGGTTGATGCGCCGCTCGGCGTTGGTGAAGGTGCCATCTTTCTCAAGAAACGACGCGCCAGGAAAGAACACATGCGCATACTTCGCGGTCTCGTTGAGGAACAAATCCTGCACGATCACGCACTCCATGTTGCGCAAACCAAGCGTCACATGCTTCGTGTCAGGATCAGACTGCGCAATATCCTCGCCCTGGATGTAAAGCCCCTTGAACCGGCCATCGACAGCTTCATCGAGCATATTTGGAATGCGCAGGCCCGGCTCGGCGGACAGCGTGACGCCCCACAGATTCTCGAACATGTCGCGCGTGGCGTCGTCGGACACATGACGATAGCCGGAGAACTCATGGGGGAAAGAGCCCATGTCGCACGAGCCCTGCACGTTGTTTTGCCCGCGCAGCGGATTAACGCCCACGCCATCACGTCCAATGTTGCCAGTGGCCATGGCGAGGTTGGCCATGCCCATCACCATGGTCGAACCTTGCGAATGCTCGGTGACGCCAAGGCCGTAGTAAATAGCGCCGTCGCCACCGGTAGCGTAAAGGCGGGCTGCTGCGCGCACGTCCGCCGCGGGCACGCCGGTGAAAGCCTCCACCCCCTCCGGCGCATTGCTCTCCTGCGCCACAAAGCGCGCCCACGACTCGAAGTCGGCAAGGTCGCAGCGCTCGCGCACATACGCTTCGTTGACGAGCCCTTCCGTGACCACAACGTGCGCCAGCGCGTTGATGATCGCCACATTCGTGCCGGGCTTGAGCGCCAGATGATGATCCGCCTCGATGTGCGCCGTGCGCACGAGGTCGATGCGGCGTGGATCAATCACGATAAGCTTCGCGCCCTGACGCAGGCGCCTCTTCATGCGCGAGGCGAAAACCGGATGCGCATCGGTGGGGTTGGCGCCGATGACCATGATGACATCGGCCTTGGCCACGGACTTGAAGTCCTGCGTGCCGGCGGACGTGCCGAAGGCAGTCTTCAGGCCGTAGCCCGTGGGCGAATGGCACACACGGGCGCAGGTGTCGACGTTGTTGTTGCCGAAGCCCGCGCGAACGACCTTCTGGACAAGAAACGTTTCCTCGTTGGTGCAGCGTGAGGAGGTGATGCCGCCCACAGCATCGCGGCCGTAGGTCTTCTGGATGCGCCGGAATTCGGACGCTGCGTGCGCGAACGCTTCGTCCCAGCTCACCTCGCGCCATGGATCTGTGATCTTCGCACGGATCATCGGCTTAGTGATGCGATCCTTATGCGTGGCGTAACCCCACGCAAAGCGGCCCTTGACGCATGAATGGCCCTCGTTGGCCTTGCCGTCCTTTGAAGGAACCATACGAACAACCTTGTCGCCCTGCATCTCCGCGCGGAAGCTGCATCCGACACCGCAATAAGCGCACGTTGTGTTCACCGCGCGGGTGGGCGCGCCCATTTCAATGACGCTTTTCTCGTTGAGCGTTGCGGTGGGACACGCCTGCACGCAGGCGCCGCAGGACACGCACTCTGAGCCCAGAAAATCAGGCCCGCCCGTCGCCACGAGCGAACCGAGACCGCGCCCGTCGATGGTGAGCGCGAATGTGCCCTGCACGTCTTCGCACGCGCGCACGCAACGCGAACAGACGATGCACTTGGAGGAATCGAAGGTGAAGTAGGGATTACTTTCATCTTTGGCGACCGTGCGATGACGTTCGCCATCGTGGCCATAGCGCACCTCGCGCAGGCCAACAGCGCCCGCCATATCCTGCAATTCGCAATCGCCATTCGCGGAGCAAGTAAGGCAATCGAGGGGATGATCGGAGATGTAAAGCTCCATCACGCCGCGCCGAAGATCCGCGAGGCGCTGCGTCTGCGTGCGCACCACCATGCCCTCTTCCACCGGCGTGGTGCACGAGGCGGGCGTTCCGCGACGGCCTTCAATCTCGACAAGGCAGAGGCGACAGGAGCCAAACGCCTCCAGCATGTCCGTGGCGCAGAGTTTGGGGATTTGCGTTCCCATGGTTGACGCCGCCGCCATGACTGACGTTCCGGCCGGCACGCTGACGCGGACGCCATCGACGGTGAGCGTCACAATCGGCCCGTCGCCACGAAGCGGCGTGCCGTAGTCCTTTTCACGCGAGAGCGACATGGATCGTTCTCCTATTCAGCAGCGGAGCGCATCGCGCGTCCGGTGAAATCTTCGGGAAAATGCTTCAGCGCGCTGCCCACGGGCATGGGCGTGAGCCCCCCCAGCGCGCACAGGGACGCGTCCGTCATCAGCGTGAGCAGATCATCCGCCAACGCCAGGTTTTTCTCGCGCTCGACGCCTGCAGTGATTTTGTCGATCAGCTCGACGCCGCGCGTAGAGCCGATGCGGCAGGGCGTGCACTTGCCGCAACTCTCCACCGCGCAGAACTCGAACGCGAAGCGCGCCTGTGCCGCCATGTCCACGGTGTCGTCAAAGACAACCACGCCGCCATGGCCTAGCAGGCCGCCCGCTTGCGCCATCGACTCATAGTCGAGCGGCGTATCGAACAAACTTTCAGGAAAGTAGGCGCCCAGCGGACCGCCGACCTGCACCGCGCGCACGGGCCGGCCCGAGGCCGTACCGCCGCCGATGTCAAACACAAGTTCGCGAATGGTGACGCCGAAGGGAAGCTCATAGAGCCCGCCGCGCTTCACATTGCCAGCAAGTTGAAATGGCATGGAGCCGCGTGAACGGCCCATGCCATGGCTGGCGTAAGCGGCGCCGCCGTCACGCAGGATCGTAGGCGCAGCCGCGATGGTGAGCACGTTGTGAATGATGGTCGGCTTGCCAAAAAGTCCCTGCACCGCCGGCAGCGGCGGTTTGGCGCGCACCTGCCCGCGCTTGCCTTCGATGCTCTCCAGCAGCGCCGTTTCCTCGCCGCACACGTAGGCGCCCGCGCCCACGCGCACCTCAATGTCGAATGCTGCGCTCAGCAACTTCTCGCGCCGGGCGATGCGCAGCGCCTCGTTCATCACCCCAATGGCGCGCGGATATTCAGAGCGGATGTAAATAACGCCGCGGTCAGCGCCGATGGCGAACGCACAGATCGCGATACCCTCGATGATGAGGAAGGGATCGCCCTCCATCACCATGCGGTCGGCGAACGTGCCGCTGTCGCCTTCATCCGCGTTGAGAACGACATACTTGCGCGAGGCTTGCGCGTCACGCGCCGTGCGCCATTTGATCGCTGCTGGAAAGCCCGCACCCCCGCGCCCGCGTAGTCCAGACGCCGAAATCTCTTCAATCACCGCATCGGCGCCCATCGCACGCGCGCGATCAAGCCCGCGCAATCCCCCGGTTTCCAAATAGTCATTGAACGACAGCGGATCGCATACACCCACACGTGCGAACGTAAGGCGACGTTGGCGCGCGAACAGCGGCAGGTCGTCAACGCGGCCATGAGCCAGCGCATGGGGCGCGCCGTTGAGAAAACCCGCATCGAACAGGCTCGCAACATCGCCAGGGCGCACCGGCCCATACGCCACGCGGCCCTGCGCAGTTTCAACTTCAACCAGCGGCTCAAGCCACAACAGCCCGCGCGATCCGGTGCGCACAATGTCGATGGCTACGCCGCGACGCGCGGCCTCGTTAGACACCGCGCGCGCAACCGCGTCAGCGCCGACAGAAGCAGCTGCGGCGTCGGCGGACATGAACACGCGCACACTCATCGCCGCGCCTCCGTCACCAGTTCATCCACGCGCGCTTCATCCAGCGCGCCGATCAGCGCGTCGCCCAGCAACGCGGCCGGGCCCAATGCGCAATTGCCGAGGCAGTAAACGGCCTCCACTGCGAGCTTGCCATCGGGCGCATCCTCGCCGAGTCGCAGATCGTGGCGCGCCTTCATGTAATCAACGATCCGGCTGGAACCGCGCGCCTGACAGGCTTCCGCCATGCATAACTTCAGCGTTGCGCACGCGCCCGGTTCGGTGCGGAAGTCATGATAGAACGAAATGACGCCGCGCACCTCGGCTTGCGAGATGTTGAGCAAGCGCGCGATCATCGGCTGAGCCGCAGGATCGATGTAACCAAAGGCCTCCTGCAACGCGTGGAGGATCGGCAGCAGCGGCGTTGCGCCCGCCCCGTCCTCGCCGTAGAAGGCCCGCGCGTGAGCGACCTCGGCGAGAGCGATACGCTCGGCCTCCTGCACATCGAAGCTCTCGCCAGCGCGCCCTGCCATAGTCCCTTCCCGCCGTTTGTCGTCGCATGACGAAAGAGCAAAAGCGCGACGACCGCAAGAGGGCTTAGTCGCCGCGCGCGGCATCCTGCGGCTTCGCCGCGCCTTGCCCGCCAAACACGAGGCTCTTCACGGTCACGGGAACCATCCCTGAGGGCATACGGATGCGGCCGATATCAACATAATCAAAGTCGCGCAGCGTAATGCCGTCGATCACGAGGATCTCGTTGGGCAGTCTCAACTCCTGCTTGAGGATCGCGCCCAACGTGAGAGCGGCGTCCCCCTCCAGCATGATGTAAAGGTTGGTTCCCGCCGCAATTCTGTCCGCAAGGCCTTGGGCTATGCCCTGCGCCAGCGCGCGCACGCGCCCATAGGCAGGCTCCCCGCGCCAACGAAACGCCAGCGCGACTTCGCGGGCCGGATCGTCGTCGTCAAACATGGCGCGATGCGCGCGGATCGCCTGCGCCAGCTGATCGGGATCGACCGGGCCGCGAAAATCAAACGGCGGCATGAGCACCGGCAAACTGCGGCGGGGCAGCAGCGCGGCATGGTTGGTGATGCACGACGTGGCGCCGCTCATCTGCACGCTGAACTGCGAGGCGCCCAGCGCAGTTGCGCGCATGCATTCGCCAGGCGGCAACAGCGGCCAGGCAATATCGCCAGCGTCGAAGCGCCGCCGCAAGGCGCGGCCCAGCCGCCAGCCGAGATCGCCGAAATCGCGCTTCTCCCGCAGATACACATACTCGGCCACGCCGCCGGAAAACATCACGCCGTCGAGCGCGCCAAGATCGTCGATGGGATCGGTGAGAAAAGCCTCGCGGACACTCTCGGGCAAGGGCTTTTGGATCAACGCGGCAACGACCATCTCAGCCATGGCGTCCGCCACCGCCTGCATGTCAGCCTTGTCCGCCACATCGCCCATGCGCCACAGAACGCCTGCGCGCGCGGCGTGTTCCGCGCCGTCAGGGTCAAGACGATTGATGCGGTTGTCGAGGTCGAATGCAACCTGCCGGCCACCCACACGCAGGGCGGCGGTCGCGAGCGCGCGGCCTTGGTCGATCAGCGCGAACTTCGTGGTGGCGCCGCCGATGTCGATATTGAGGATGCGCGTCATATCCCGTCGCGACGCCTCCACGGCGCCGGACCCGTAGGCGGCGAGCAGCGCCTCCAGATGGTCGCCGGCGGCGGCGGCTACGAGTTCCCCGCTCTCCTCGGTCAGCGCCTCCAGGATGGCGGCTGCGTTGTCGCGTCGCGCGGCGGCGCCAGTCATAACAACGACACCAGTCTCGATGTCATCCGGCGTAAGGCCGGCCATAACGTATGCGCGATCAATGATAGCGCGCAGACGCGGGCCGTTGATGGTGTTTTCGTCGTTGAAGGGCGTGAGCGACACAGGCGACATGAACAGCGTCTCGCGCGCCTTCGCCTGCCGACGCATGGCCAGCGGCTCGCCGGGACCGCGCATCAGAAGCCGTGAGAACACCACCTGCGTGCCAGACGAGCCGATATCAACGCCGATGCTGACGAGCGGAACCTCCTCGTTCTCGCTGGGGTCGAGCACAAGATTGTCGTCGGCGTCGTGGTCGTGGTCCGCCTCCTCGCCAGGCGTATGGGCGTGGATTGAGAACGCGCCAAACGCATGATCCGCGAGGGTGTGGGAGGTTTTGCGCTCGGGTTCTTCCGCCATGGCCCTATCGTCTCTCTGCAGGATAGATAAGCGCGGGCTCCTGAAAAGCAAAACTCCCCCCCGTTGGCCGGGAGGGAGCGAAAACGCGTGATCCGCGCGTTCAGCTTACTTCTTGCGCGCGCCGCGCAGGTACTCGCGCACGATGTCGGCGGTGAGCACCACCTTGGGATCGTACTCGGGGCAGTCCTCAATCTGGTTGAGGTTGTTGAGCCCCATCTGGCGGAAGATGCGCGCGGTCGATGAGATCAGGCGCACGGGGCGCTCAGGATCGGCGTTGAAGTGCTGGTGAATGGTGTTCGGCGGAATGTAAATATAATCGCCGGCTTCCCACTCGAGCTTCTTCACCTCGTCCTGGGGCTTCCACTCAAACGTGTCGGTGATCTCGACGTCGCAGTCCTGATGCAGGTCGTAGCCGCGACCCTCGATCACGTACACGCACTCTTCCGCAAGGTGGCTGTGCTTGCCCGAGCGCGAGCCCGGCGGAATGATCTGCATGTAGGCGTCGACGGTCTCGATGCGCGTGCCCATCGACTCGTTCATGAGGTGCTTGAGAAGCCCCTGCCGCGACATTTCCCACGGCATGTCGGCCGGCTTGACGATCTTCTTGCGGCGCGCATTGCGCGAGGGCGCGTCCTGCGCCTCGTCGAGCAGACGCTGATACAGGCGCTCGTTGTTCTTGCCTTCGAGCCAGGCGGCGGTTTCGCCCCACGCCATATCAGTAGCCCCCCTTGGGATGGTTGTAGTCTTCCTCGATCTCGCGGGCCACGAAGCCTTCGGCTTCCGGCGTCACTTCCACCGGGCGCTCCTGCACGGTCTTCTGGAAGAGCATGTTGAGGAAGAGGTACATGGGCTTGGTCTTGATGACGAGCGCGCGAGCGGGCTTGTCGGTCGAGGCGTTGAAGTGCTGGTGCACGCAGTTGTTGTGCACGATGGCCACGTCGCCGGCTTCCCAGTCGTAGCGCACGCCGTCATGGACCTCGTAGCCCTTGCCGTCGAGGATGTAGAAGGCGGCCTCGTTCACGTGGCCGTGCTTCTGCGAGGCGGCGCCGGGCGCGTACTCTTCCAGATGCATGTGGAAGGTCTGGGTGATGCCATCCTTCGGCTCAACGTAATGGCGGCTGAAGCAGAGCGGCCCGTCGATGAAGGCGAGCTCCTTGGCCTTGCGCACGCGCGGCACGGTGCGCAGGCGGTCAAGCTCCTGCTTGACGTTGTACTCGCCCTGGATGCCGCGCACGAACACGCGGTCCTTCTTGTTGTGGTACATGGTGGCGCGCTTCTCATCGAGCGCGGCCGAATTATGGCCCACATCGGCCGGCGCGGCGCCGCCTTTCTGGACTCGGGGATCGGCGTTCATCGGAATTCCTCCGCAATGAGTCACGGGCCGCTTCTTGGCGAGCGGCCGGGATCGCCCCTTGATACACGCCCGCCTCCCCCATGTCACGCCCACAGCATCCGGGTGGGCGGGCCCCCGTCAGGCGAAAAAGCGCTTGGCCCGGCCGGGCGAAGAAAGCTATGTGTGCGCAATGACGGACAGGGCCAAGACGCGATCATGGCTCGCTGCCAGGAGGAAACCGATGCGTTACATCGACTGCTTCAATCACTTCTTCCCCCAGAGCCTGTGGGACAAGATGCTCGCGACGCCGGGCGCGGCGGCGGACATCGGCGCGCGCATGCGCGGCATTCCGTGCATCTACAATCTCGACGAGCGCAAGCGCGTCGTCGACATGTTCCGCACCCAGTACAACTACACGCAGGTCATCTCGCTCGGCATGCCCCCGCTTGAGGCGCTCGGCACGCCCGAACAGGTTGAGGAGTTCGCCAAGCTCGCCAACGACGGCATGGCCGAGTTGGTCGCCAAGAACCCGGATTACTTCTGCGGCTGGCTGGCGGCGCTGCCGATGAACTCGGCCGCACGCGAGAAGGAATACGAGCGCGCCATCGCCATGGGCGCCAACGGCGTGCAGATCCACACCAACATCAACGGCGTGCCGCTCGACGACGAGCAGTTCCGCCCGATCTTCGCCATTTCCGAGAAGGCGCAGAACCCCGTGTTCCTGCACCCCTCGCGCGGCGCCTTCGATCTGCCCGACTACAAGACCGAGTCCAAGTCGAAGTACGAGATCTGGTGGACGTTCGGCTGGCCCTACGAGACGTCGGCCGCCATGGCCCGCCTCGTGTTCGGCGGCGTAATGGACCAGTTCCCGAACCTGAAGGTTCTGGCTCACCATCTGGGCGCCATGGTGCCGTTCTTTGAAGGCCGCGTCGGCCCGGGCTGGGACCAGCTCGGCAACCGCACCACGGACGAGGATTACAAGACGCTTCGCGCCAACATGAAGCGTCGTCCCCTCGACTACTTCAAGGATTTCTACGCCGACAGCGCCGTGTTCGGCTCCAAGGCTGCGACGGAATGCGGCCTCGCCTTCTACGGCGCAGACCGCGTGCTGTTCGCCTCCGACTGCCCGTTCGATCCTGAAAAGGGCCCCGGATACATCCGTGAGACGATCGCCATTCTCGAGGGTCTCAACCTGAGCCAGGAAGACCGCGAGAAGATCTGCTACAAGAACGCCCAGTCGCTGCTGAACATCAAGTAAGCGGCTTCGTCTTCAAGAGACATGAAACGCCCGGCCGCAACGCCGGGCGTTTTCTATTTCCCGCAGGTGTTGATCCCCAGCAGCGTGTAGCCGGGGCATCTGCCCGCAAGCCCCGTGACAAGGGGGCCGAAGCCGATGAGACCCCACCACGTTTGCGGGCCGATGAAGACAATGGAAAGAAGAAGCAGCCCGACAACGATGCGGGCGATCCGGTCGATGGTTCCAACGTTCTCGATCATGGTCCCACGCCTCTCCTGTAGCGACTACGCAAGGTCGCCACATTGGAGAAGCGTGAAACGGATCGCCTTGATGTGGATCAGGGCGATCCGGTCGCGTCAGCCGACGAGGCTTGCGGTGAAGCGCTGGATGCGCTCGCAGGCGTCGATGAGCTGCTTGGTCGAGGCCGCATAGGAGATGCGGAAGTTCGGCCCCTGCCCGAAGGCGGAGCCGTGGACGACCGCCACGCCTTCCTGATCCAGCAGCTCGGAGATGAAATCCTCGTCCGTGTTCAGCACCTTGCCCTTCTGGGTCTTCTTGCCCAGCGCCGCCGAGCAGTCCGGATAGACGTAGAACGCGCCCTCTGGCATGGGGCAGTTGATGTCCTTGGCCTGGTTCAGCATCGAGACCACGAGATCGCGGCGCTCCTGGAAGGCCTTCTTGAACACCGGCAGGTGATCCTGCGGCCCGTTCAGGGCCTCCACCGACGCCCACTGGGCGATGGTGCAGGCGCCCGACGTCTGCTGGCCTTGCAGCAGGTCCAGCGCCTTGATGAGGGAATCGGGCGCAGCCGCGTAACCGATGCGCCAGCCGGTCATGGCGTAGGACTTCGAGACGCCGTTCAGCGTCAGGGTCCGGTCCATGAGGTTCGGCTCCACCTGCACGGGGGTGAAGAACTTGAAGTCGCCGTAGGTCAGGTGCTCGTAGATGTCGTCGGTCAGAACCCAAACGTGGCGGTTCTTCGGCTGCATCAGCACGTCGGTGAGCGCCTTCAGCTCGTCGTAGGTGTAGGCGGCGCCGGTGGGGTTCGACGGCGAGTTCAGGAGCAGCCACTTGGTGCGCGGCGTAATGGCGCGCTCCAGATCCTCCGGCTGCAACTTGAAGCCGTTCTCAAGCTTGGTGTTCACGATCACCGGCTTGCCATTGGCGATAATCACCATGTCCGGATAGCTCACCCAGTAGGGCGCCGGGATGATGACCTCGTCGCCCTGATCGCAGGTGGCGAGGAACGTGTTGAACAGGATCTGCTTGCCGCCGGTGCCGACGATGGTCTGGGACGCCTTGTAGTCCAGGCCATTCTCACGCTTGAACTTGGCGGCGATGGCCTCGCGCAGCGGCACGATGCCGAGCACGGGCGGATACTTCGTCTCGCCACGCTCGATCGCCGCGATGGCGGCCTTCTTGATGTTGTCGGGCGTGTCGAAGTCGGGCTCTCCCACGGAGAGCGAGATGATGTCACGTCCCTGATTTTTCAGGTCGCGGGCCCGCTGGGTCGCCACCATGGTGGCGGACGGCTTCACCCGGGTGACGGCGCCTGCGAGAAAGGACATGACTTGCTCCACTGATAGAGACAGGACGCGGGGCCCCCGGCCCCGGCAAGGCGCGGAAAATAGGCAGGTCGAGCGCAAACGGCAACAGCCAAAACGCAAGCGTTCGCGGCTGGGTAACCAATCCTCAACCTTCCCTAACGATTGCAGCCCTCCGGCGCCGCTCCGGTAACTTCTCCCGGCGATTGTGGGCCATGCGCAGAACGCGCCAGGGGAGCATGCAATGAACGCTCAGGATACGGCCGACAACTTCGATGCGGAGGGTTTCTCGCTGACTGGGAAGCCCGACGAATTGCGGCTGCAAACCTGGGTGTCGCTAGCGGTCGCCTTCGGGCTTGCGGTCGCAGCCGCCGTCGCCCTCGCGCCCCTCCTGTCGGGAACCGTATGAAACTGAAGGCGTTTACGGGCTTATGAGCACGTATGGGAGCATGGGGCGAGCCGCCATCGAACCGCCCCCCGCCGGCGTGCGGGAGGCCCTCCCCGCGCCGGATGAAGGCGTCGGCCTGGAGCACATGGGCCCGGAGCTGGCGCGCCGCCAGTTGCAGGCGTCGCTCGGGGTTCTCGGGCTCATCGCCGCTGTCGGCGTAACGATCGCCACCATGTTCGGGACAGGCGCCCTGCGACCCGCTGACAGGAGCGCCGGCGCGGCCGTTTCGCGCGCCACGGTCCAGCAACCGCAGTTCGTGCGGCCCGTCAAAGCGGACCGCGTCGTCTCCCCGACTGGCGGCTGAACAAACGGTTCAGACCACGTTCAGGCCGAAGAATGCAATCTCCAACCTGTCGGCGACTTCTTCGCCGTCATGGAGAGACAAATGCACAACCGTCTGTTCGCCGCCATCGCTCTCGCCGCCGCCATCTCCGGCTCGGCCATCGCGCAGACGCCGGCCACGAACCCGGCTCCAGCGAAGCCTGCTACCCCGGCCGCCGCGGCCCCTGCCGCGCCAGTGACCGCGCCCGCCACCACCGCCGCGCCGGCCACCGCCGTCCGCGCCGCGCCCGCAGCAATCGTGGACATCAACACCGCGAGCGCCGCTGATTTGCAGAAGCTGAAGGGCGTCGGAGAGGCGCGCGCCGAAGCGATCATCAAGGGTCGCCCGTACAAGGCGAAGGATGAACTGGTCGACAGGAAGATCCTGCCGAAGAACGTGTATGACGACGTGAAGGACCAGATCGTGGCGCGCCAGCGCTCATGATGACATCCTGATCTGAGCGAGCGCGCGGCTCCCCTCCCGGGCCGCGCGCTTTGCGTTTGAAGCCACCACAGGCTTCGCGAGAGCGGGGGTGATCTGCGGTTTCACGCCGTCCTGATGATGTTCGCCAGCGGACGCACCGCGTCCGAGCCAGGGAACACGATGCGTGCAAGGGCGGCTGGCGAGATGCCGAGGTGATCGGCGAGAACGCCCTTGAGAACGGCGCGCAAGTCAGTCGTGGGCGCGAGGTCTCTACCTTCGAAAAGATTCGCCTGCCTGAGACCAGGCCAGTCAGCAATGACACGCCCGCCAGCCACAGCTCCACCGGCGATAAAGCACACGCCGCCGACTCCGTGGTCGGTGCCCGATGTGCCGTTCACACGGGCCGTGCGGCCGAACTCGCTCAAGGCGACCACGACCGTATTCCGCCATTGCGGGCCAAGACCTTTCTCGAACTCATGAAACGCTGCATCAAGGCCGGCAAGCAGGTCCGCGACGCGCCCGCGCGCGGCGCCGGCGTTCGCGTGCGTGTCCCAGCCGTTGAACGACAATGCCGCGATGCGGGGACCGTCATCGGCTGCAAGCAGTTTCGCCGCGCCCCGCGCGGGCAATCGCATCGCCGCGTCCGCGCCCGATCGTGGCAAATCGCCAGTCTCGCGCCGCGCGACGGCGTCCAGCGCCAGCGCCTGTCGCAGGTTTGCCTGGAGCGCCGGGTCGCGCTCGCCATAAAGCGTGGACAGTCGCTGCGCGAGGTCGTCAGAGCTGTTAACCACAGCGGCTGGGCTCCAGCCGGTGATGGAGGCCGAACCACGCAGGATGAGCGGCGTCGTCACGCCGACCGCCAGCCCGCGGGCGGGCCCTTCAATGCGCTCGCCGGCGGGCAGCGTGGTCAGTGCGCGATTGAGCCAGCCGGAATCGACACGCCCTGGACCAGCCTGCCCGCTCTCCAGCACATCCTGCCCATCGAAATGCGACCTGCCCCGGTAGGGCGTCGCAACCGCATGCACCAGCATCGCCTCGCCCTGGCTCCACAGGCGCGCAAACTGCGGCATTGATGGATGCAGGCCGAAGAACGAATCCAGCATGGGGGCCGTGTTTTCGCCTGAACGTGTGAGCGCGAGACGTCCGCGCAAGGCCTCATGGTCCGGGTCGCCGACCGGCGGCGCCGCTATAAGGCCATCGAGCGCGCCGCGCAGGACAAGCACCACGAGGCGCGGATCGCGGCTTCCCCCGCCGCCGACGAAGGAGGGGATGAAGGACCACGCGAACAGCGCCGCGCCTGAAGCAAGAGCCGCGCGCCGAGTGATCGTTGACGAGAGAAGGTGCGTCATCTGCGCATGAACTCCGGAGAGAGAAGAAGCAGCGCGAGCCCCTGCTCGCGGCTTTCCGCGCGCATGACAGCATCGCGCGTGGCGGCGGAAACAGCAGGGCCGAACGCATCCTGAAGCAGCCCCCGCGGATCATCGCGCCGGCTGCGGGCGATCTCCACGACCACGTCGTAGCGGACCTTGACCGCGTTGGGCGTCGCCCAGTCGGCGTCAAGATCGGAGTATCCCGCCGGCGAGGGCGGCGACCAGAGCGGCTGACCCATGCGCGCCATGAGTTGCTGGGCGCGAGGCGCGGGCTCCGGCGCCTGGTTGAGCAGGCGCCAGATGGCCACCAGATGATCCTGCGGCGTGCGAATTTTCGTCAGCGGCGCGCGCCAGCAGGCATCAAGCGTCAGCAGCCTTCTGCTCACCGCCCTCAGGTCGCCACCGGTTTCGCGCAAGGTTGCGAACAGCGCATCAACCGCGTCGCGGGGCGGCTGGTCGGCGATGAAGTGACGCGCGAGTTTCCAGGCGATGCGCTGCATCGTCGCCGGAAGTGCAGCCAGATCCCTGACAGCCAGTGCAGCCTGATTTTCACCAGCGTCCACGTAGGATCGCCCCATGAGAACCTGCGCGCCGGGCTCGTGCGCAGCGGCGTCGAACACGAAGGAGCCATAGCGGCCCAGCCGCCCATCCCTGCCGGCCATGGTCCAGCCGGTGAGCATGCGCGCCAGCGCGTTGACGTCGGCCTGCGAGTGCCCGGTCCCCACGGTGTGGAGTTCGAGGATCTCACGGGCGAGGTTCTCGTTAAGCCCGCGACCCGCGCGCGCTGATTTTGAACCAGGCCCGATGGATATGTGATTGTCGAGATACGTCAGCATCGCCGGGTGCCGGACGACCGCCGCAGCCATATCGGCGAACCGGCCAAACACGTGAGGCCGTATCGCCTCGCGCACGTAGGCGCCGGCCATGATGCGCGGCAAGCCGCCCCGGGCTGCGGAGACAGTAAAGTGATTGGCCCAGAAATTAACGAGGCGTTCGCATACACCGGATGGCGCCGCGTGGCCAAACCCCAGCCACGACGCGGCCTCCGCGTGGATTGCCTCGTTGACCAGATTTGGCGGGGCGGGTCCCTTGGTGGCGGGGTTGGGAGGCGCCGCCCGAAGCTCCTGATCGCGCTTGGCCTGCTGATCGGCTACTGCCGGCAGATCGACGGAGGCAGGGAGGCCCGGCGCGGGCGACCCCAACCCCCGATTGAACTCCGCCAACACGAAGCCGCGCGGGTCGCGCGCGGCCTCGCGGGCGTCAGCTCCGCCCTTGCGCGCGCCAAACCCGAACCGGTGAAGCGCAATGAGCGTCTCGCTTGATCTGTCTGCCGCCATGCTGGCCGTGGGGTCCCGCAGTTGAGATTGCGGAACCCTACACCGCCCGGCCTTGCCCAAATGCTAAGCAAAAGCCTCAAACAGGCTCCTTTCCGCCCTTGCTCAGGAACGCGAGCGGAACGCCCAACGCGACCACGCCGACGCCCACCAGCGCGCCCCAGCCCGTGTACGCGAGGCTCGAGTACAGCAGGTAGGCGCAGATGCCGACGAAAATCGCCGGCGTGACGGGATAGAGCGGTACGCGGAACGGACGCTCCCGATCCGGCTCGCGGAAGCGGAAGATGAACAGCGCAAGCCCCACGAGCAGCAGGAAGAACCAGAACACCGGCGCGGTGTAATCGACCATGGTCGAGAACCCGTCGCGGGTCATGGCGCCCAGGCCCACAAGGGCCAGCGACAGAACGCCCTGAAGCAGGAACGCGTTCGCCGGATTGCCGCGCCGCTCGTCCCACACGCCGAACCGCGCGATCACCGGCACATCGCGCGCCAGCGCGTACCACGACCGGGCCCCTGTGAAGATGGTGCCGTTCAGCGTCGAGAGGGACGAGAGACAGACGGTGAGCGCCAGCAGGATTGCGCCCGCCTCTCCAGCGGCCAAGCGCATCAGGTCAGCGCCAATCGCCTTGCTGCCCGCGATGCCGCCGATGCCAAACGCCTTCAGCAGCGCAAGGTTGAACGCGACATAGAGCACAGTGACGACCGCCGTGCCCAGCACGATGGCGCGCACCATGTCGCGGCGCACGTCCCGCATTTCGCCGGAGAGATAGGCGATCTCGTTCCATCCGCCATAGCTCAGGAGCACGAGCACCATGGCGAGGCCCAGCGCGCCGCCCATGCTCGGGGAGGCGGGCTTGGCGGCTTCCGAGGGCGCGGAGAAGCCGACAATGATGACGATGACGATGGCGAGCACCGTGGCGGTTTCCAGCGTCTTCTGGACGCGGGTTCCCGGCAACGTGCCAATGATGTTCACCGCGGTGAGCGCCACCACGCAAAGCGCCGCATAAATCGACGAGCTGTAGGGTCCAAGCGGCAGCAGTTGCGTGGCGTAGTCGCCGAACACGAAGCCGACAAGGGCGATGGCGCCCGTCTGAATCACGGCGCCGCGCGCCCAGGCGAAAAGCACCGCCGTGCGCGTGCCCCAGGCGCGCGCCAGAAAGTTATACTCGCCGCCCGCGCCCGGATACATGGCCGCAAGCTCGGCGTAGCAGAGGGCGCCGATGATCGTGGCGACGCCGCCCGCGACCCAGACGCCAATGAACAGCCACGGGTCGCCCGTGGTGGCTGCGACGATGCTCGGCGTCTTGAAAATGCCGACGCCGATGACGATGCCGACAAAAAAGGCGACGGCGTCGGCGACGCTCAGAATTTTTTTCGGATGTGCGGTCTCGATTCCCATGACAAAGTCCCTTTGCGGCGCGCGGGGCGCCTGAATGAAACGGTTGAGGCGGGCCCGTTCAGACGCGGGCGAGGGTCCAGCCGGACCCGGCGGCAGGCGTCACGGCGTTGCCGGCGACGCGCCCTGCGTATTTCTTTTGCCGGCCGGCGAGATCGAGCGTGAACTCGACATCCACGCCCTTCAGGCGGCCTTCGATGCGACCCGCCGCAGCGCCCGCGCGGGCGGCTCCCGTGATCTTCTGGAAGCTCTGCTCGACAGCCAGCTCCACGCGCTCGCCCCCGTCCGTCAGGGTCCATGCGCCGGCCACTTTCGCGGGCACGAACCAGAACCAGATGCGGCTGTAATCGATCATGTCGCGCTGGTCCGGCTCCCAGTCGCCCATGTCGAACGCGTGGGAGACGATGCGCGAGCCCGGCTTCATCTCGTCGAGAATACGCGGCCGGAGCTGCAAATTCACGCTCGGCAGCAGGTACATCGTGAGCACGTCGGCGTCGCGGATCGAGGTGTCGAAGAGGTTCTTCACCTCAAACCGCACCTTGTCCGAGACCTGCGCGGCCTTCGCGTTTTCAGTCGCTTCCCGAATGCGTTGCGGGTTCAGGTCGACGCCGAACCCGCGCGCGCCGTATCGCGTGGCCGCCGTGACGAGCATCCGCCCGTCGCCGCAGCCAAGGTCCATGACAAAATCCTTGGCCGTTACCTGCGCCATGCCCAGCATCCGCTCGACCACCTCCTGCGGGGTGGGCACGTACGGCACGTCAAGCTGCGGCCGCGGCGTCTGTTCGGGCAGCAACTGGGCGAGCGCCGGCGACGCCGCTGCGGCGCCAAGTCCGAAAACCATTGCGCGCCGGTTCCACATCTCGATCGTCATGCGTCCTTGTCTCCCCCTCCGCGGCGACGCCGCCCCCAAGCTACATGATGGGGCGTCCGAGCGAGAGCGCAAGCGGCGTCTGCGACGCGACGTCCGCCTCACTTCCTTCCGCGCCAGACTCGCCCCATATTGCCCCGTATGTCCCGTCCGCCCAAATCCGCCGCGCGCACGCCACGCTCCAAAGCGTCGCGCCCCGACGTGCAGCCCCTCGACCAGCACCTCGCAGGCTTGCTCAACCCCAAGCTGAACGAGCGCGGCCCCGGCTTCGGCGAGGCGCCTCAGGCGCCCTTCGAGGCCGGCGCGGTGTCCGTGGATCCCTCTCTCTCGGCCAGGCTCGGTCTGGACAAGCCGACCCGCGCGCGCCCCCGCCCCCAGGGGATCACCGGGGCGAGCAGCACCGCCGAGTCCCTGAAGGAGCTGCTGGAGCTGGGCGACCCCAACCTGCGCGAGACCAAGCCGTGGGTTCCCCACCGCCCGGCCCGGCCGGAAAAGTCGGAAGGCGGCATCCGGTTCGATCTGGTGTCGGAATTCGAGCCGCGCGGCGACCAGCCGGCGGCCATCACAGAACTGGTGAAGGGCGTCGAGGCGCACGAGCGCGATCAGGTGCTGCTGGGCGTCACCGGATCGGGCAAGACGTTCACGGCCGCTCAGGTGATCGCGCGCACCAACAGGCCGGCGCTGATTCTGGCGCCCAACAAGACGCTCGCCGCGCAGCTTTACGGCGAGTTCAGGAGCTTTTTCCCGAACAACGCAGTAGAGTACTTTGTATCATACTACGATTACTACCAGCCCGAGGCCTACGTGCCGCGGACAGATACTTACATCGAAAAAGAATCCTCTATCAACGAACAGATCGACCGGATGCGCCACGCGGCGACCCGCGCGCTGCTCGAACGCGACGACGTCATCATCGTCGCCTCCGTCTCCTGCATCTACGGCATCGGCTCGGTGGAGACCTACACCGCGATGACGTTCTCGGTGAAGGTCGGCGAGCGCATCGACCAGCGCCAGCTCATCGCAGATCTTGTGGCCCTTCAGTATAAGCGCTCCGGCGGCGATTTCTCGCGCGGCGTGTTTCGCGTGCGCGGCGACACCATCGAGTTGTTTCCGGCCCACTATGAGGATCGCGCCTGGCGCATCGGCTTTTTCGGCGACGAGGTGGAGAGCATCGCCGAGTTCGATCCGCTCACCGGCAAGAAGACGCAGGATCTGGAGTTCGTAAAAGTCTACGCGAACTCGCATTACGTAACGCCGCGCCCCACCCTCATACAGTCCATTCAGGGCATCAAGACGGAACTCAAGCAGCGGCTCGAGGAGCTTTATGCGCAGGGGCGCCTGCTGGAGGCGCAACGCCTTGAGCAGCGCACGCTGTTCGACATCGAGATGCTGGAAGCAACCGGCTCCTGCCAGGGCATCGAGAACTACTCGCGCTATCTCACCGGTCGCCGGCCCGGAGAGCCGCCGCCGACGCTGTTTGAATATCTGCCCGACAACGCGCTTGTTTTCATCGACGAGAGCCACGTCACCGTGCCGCAGATCGGCGGCATGTACCGGGGCGACTTCCGCCGCAAGGCGACGCTGGCCGAGTACGGGTTCCGCCTTCCCTCGTGCATGGACAATCGTCCGATGCGCTTCGAGGAATGGGAGGCGATGCGGCCGCAGACCGTGCATGTGTCCGCCACGCCCGGCAAATGGGAGATGGAGCAGACCGGCGGCGTGTTTGTCGAGCAGGTCATTCGTCCCACCGGCCTCATCGATCCGCCCGTTGAGGTGCGCTCGGCCCGCAGCCAGGTCGACGATCTTCTGGGCGAGGTGCGCGAGACCGCCCGCAACGGCTATCGCTCCCTCGTCACCGTGCTCACCAAACGCATGGCCGAGGATCTCACCGAATACCTGCACGAAAACGGCGTGCGCGTGCGCTACATGCATTCCGACATCGACACGCTGGAGCGCATCGAGATCATCCGCGATCTGCGCCTCGGCGCGTTCGACGTGCTGATTGGCATCAACCTGCTGCGCGAGGGCCTCGACATTCCCGAGTGCGCGTTCGTCGGCATTCTGGACGCCGACAAGGAAGGCTTTTTGCGCAGCGAGACATCGTTGATCCAGACCATCGGCCGCGCCGCGCGCAACGTGGACGGCAAGGTGGTTCTGTACGCCGACGTGGTGACGGGCTCCATGCAGCGCGCCATGGAGGAAACTGCGCGCCGCCGGGAGAAGCAGCAGAAGTACAACGAGGAGAACGGCATCACTCCGGCCACCATTCGCCGCGGCATTCAGGACATTCTGGGCTCCGTGTACGAGCAGGATCACGTGACGGTGGACACGGGCCTGCGGGATGCGCCCAGCGTCGGCCACAACTTCAAGGCGACGCTGGCTGATCTCGAAAAGCGGATGCGCGAGGCGGCCGCCAACCTCGACTTCGAGGAAGCCGCGCGCATGCGCGACGAGATCAAGCGCCTGCAGGCGACCGAACTCGTGCTGGCGGACGATCCCCTCGCCCGCCAGCAGGATGTCGAGAGAAGCGCCGGCGCCTACGCGGGCGAACGCAAGTACGGCGCGGCGGCGAACTTGCCGGCGAAGGGAAAGTCTCTTTCGCGCAGGGCGGGAGAAGGCAGCCCGCGAAGCCAGACGGATGAGGGCGAGGCCGCTTCAGAACTCCCCGCTCCCTCCTCCAAGGTGCGCAAGCCCACCGACGCGGACATGGGCCCGCACAATTTAGGCGGCGGCGAGGCAAGGCCCCTCGCATCAGCCCGAAAAGTTGCAGACTTTTCGGACAAAGCTGATGCGAAGAGACCAGATGCATCAGCCCGAAAAGTTGCAGACTTTTCGGATCAAGCTGATGCGAAGAGACCCGACGCGAAGCGCGTCGAGTTCGACGATCCCGAAGCGGAAAAACGCCGCACCGCGCGCACGAGCAAGACCGGCCGGCCGAGGGGGCGGACGAGAGGCTGAAACGCGGGCGCCACATTCCCGGGGCGGGCGCAGCCCGAACCCGGGACCCATCAAGCGGACGCAGAGGCCTTGGCCCCTGGACCCCGGGTCGCTGCGCGCCCGGGGATGTGGCGCGCGGTCCGGGTCGGCGCTTCCTTGGACCGCGGGCGTCCCCGCCCGCAAGTCAGCACAATGCGCGCGGGGCCGGATCGCTTGCGGCACCCGTAATGTGGCGCGCGATCCAGGCGGCGCTTCCTTGGACCGCGGGCGTCCCCGCCCGCAAGTCAGCACAATGCGCGCGGGGCCGGATCGCCTGCGGCGCCCGTAATGTGGCGCGCGGTCAAGTGGGTCGCCCACTGAGGCAGGCGCCAAAATCACCGTCGTCCGTCCCGCGGATCCATCCTCGCAGCCGGGTGTATGGATCCCCTGTGTGTTCGAAGCGTGTAATATTGAGTTGCGGGCGGTAGACCGTTGGACCCCTGGCGCTGGACGCCGTGATCCGGCCCGGTCCCCGCCCGCAGTTCACGCGTACCCACCCTGAACAGTTGCATGAGGCTGCGCGAACAGACCTCGAAGCACAGGGAAAGGCTCCATGACTATAGCCCCTGTTTACGTCGGAATCGACGTCTCCAAAGACCCCCTCGACATCTTCGCCGCCGATATGGGATCTGCGACCATCCCTAATACCCTTGAAGCTGCGCAGGCTCTGGTCGCCCGACTGGCGCAGGCGCCGCACTTCGTGATCCTGGAGGCTACCGGATGTTACGACGGCCGCCTGCGCCGGGCGCTTGAAGAAGCCAACGTCCAGTATGCTCGCATCAACCCTGAGCGCGCCCGCGATTTTGCCCGCGCCATCGGCCTGAAAGCCAAAACCGACAGGATCGACGCGCGCATGCTCGCCCTGTTCGGCGAGAGGCTGCAACCGCCGCAGCGCGAGCCCTCCAACAGCGAGCGCGAGGCGGTGGCCAGGCTGCATCGTCGGCGCGATCAGCTCGTGGCGATGCGCGCGCAGGAGAAGAACCGTTGCAGCGAAACCGACGACGAGCAGATGCGCGCGCGGATCCAACGTCACATCGCCTGGCTCGACGAGGAGATCGACGCCCTCGCCGCCCAGACGGCGGCAGCCATCGCCGCCAGCGAAGACATGCGCAATTGCGAACGGCTCTTGCGCTCGATGCCCGGCGTCGGCCCCGTGGTCGCCGCTGCGCTGATCGCGCTGCTGCCGGAACTGGGCGCCGCTCAACCCAGGAAAGTCGCCGCGCTTGCCGGCCTGGCGCCCTTCGCCGTCGACAGCGGCCGCTTTCGGGGACTGCGCGTCGTCCGCGGCGGACGCAAGGAGGTCCGCGACAAGCTCTACATGGCCTCCATCTCCGCCGCCCGGACCCGTGGAGATCTCGGCGAATTCTTCCGGCGCCTGCGGGCCAGGGGAAAACCCGCCAAGGTCGCCCTCATAGCCCTCGCCAGACGCATGCTCACGATCCTCAATGCGATCATCCGAGACCGCGTCCCTTATCTGCCGAAAGCCGCATGAAACACAGTTGCCGGATCGCTGCGCGTCCGGGGATGTGG